>CALLQB010000140.1 GCA_938015295.1 uncultured Acidimicrobiales bacterium | reverse complement strand
TTTTGGCTGTCGACTATCAGAGCGGCGCGATCATTCGCAAGGGTCTGATCTTTGCTCCCACCGACGAGCCTGCCCCAAAGCCAAAGGCGCGTTATTCGAAGAACCTGGGCGAACTTTCCGACAGAACGCCGGTGACCGTGAAGATCACCGGGCCGTTCAACGCGGTGATGGTGAGCCAGTGTCCCAAGGGCGTGAAGAACATGAGGCGGTGCACCCAGCTTGGTGAGGTGTACGGGGAGGTCTACGGCGAAGAACCCGTTCTCTACAGCGAACCCACGACGTCGGGCGTCTTCAAGATCGACGTCGAAGTGCGGCGGGCGCTTTGGCACAAGAACAAACAGGTCGACTGCGCTGCTGTTGAGGGAGCGTGTCAGCTTGTGGCCT
This sequence comes from uncultured Acidimicrobiales bacterium, assembly GCA_938015295.1. Classification (GTDB taxonomy): domain Bacteria; phylum Actinomycetota; class Acidimicrobiia; order Acidimicrobiales; family SHLQ01; genus CALLQB01. The sequence goes on along the minus strand of CALLQB010000140.1, from coordinate 27,826 downwards.
GGTCGTACGACTACGGCGTCATCGGTAAACGCAAGGCGCTGACCTTCGTTGAGGCGGGCCCCCTGGCTGCGCCTGCGGTCGACGTGAAGCACCGCAACCTCCTCCATAACGAACTGGTAACCGCCAAGCTCACCGGTATGCCAGACACCAACTATCTCGAGGTTCTGTATTGCGTCGCGAGCAAGCGATCGAAATGCCGATCGCTTGCTGGCGTCGGCTCAACCGGGGGCGACATAACCGTCGAGTTCCGCATTCCCCAGATTCTTTATGTCTTCAACGACGAGGTTGACTGTGCGTCTGCGGAAGGTGTCTGTGAGCTCAGGTTCCAAACGTCGGGGCCGAGGTTCGACGTGCCGGTCAGCTTTGAGCCCGATCAGCCGGCTCCGGGCCCACCGGCCATCGTGGTGACGCCGTCGACCAAGTTGCTCGACCGTCAGGCAGTCGAAGTTCGAGTCTCGGAGTCCTTCGGATACTTCGGAGTTCTGCAGTGTCCGATTGAGGCCGATGCTTCGTTCGGTCAGTGTGCCTATCTCAGCTACGCCGGCTGGGAGATGGACAACGGAACTGGCGACTCGGTTGCGACGGTCAACGTTCGACGCGTGATCCCGACGACCGATGGAAGCCGAGTCGACTGCGGCGAGAAATTGCGCCGCTGCAAACTTGCGATCTTGGACCAAGGCTCGAACAGAGTCGTTGGCGAAAAAAGAATCCAGTTTGATACGTCGGTTGCGCCGCCTCCTCCGCCATCGGTTGTTGTGGGTCAGGCAGAAGGGTTGGTCGACGGTCAAGACATCGAAGTTACTGTCGTCGCCGATTCGCCCTACCTGCGCTTACTGCAGTGTGCGGGCGAAGACATCCGCTACGGCGAACGCTGTCGTGAGATGGCGAGCAAGCTCTTCGATGGCGGGCCAGAGACCTTCACCGTCGGCGTCTCGAGAATGGTGGCAGGACTCGATTGCCTCAAGGTCGCTTGCAGCGTTGTTGTGCTATCTGACATGACCGGCCTGGCTGAAGCATCTGCGCTGATTACCTTTGATGCCGATGCGCCGTTGCGAGGTGCGCCCACGCTGGCAGTGTCGCCACAGACCGCACTGGCCGACCGTCAGCCGGTGACAGTTACCTTCACGGGCCTCGTCGATTGGCGCAGCTATGCCCAGTGTGTGGTTGTCGATGGCAAGGCAACGAACCGGTGTCGGTATCTTCAGGCTGCCTATGACGGCATCAATCGAGCCGTATCGGTGCAAGAACTGGCCGTGCGTCGGATGATCGGCGACTTCGACTGTGCCGAGGTTGCTCAATCCTGTGCCATCGTTGTTTCGTACAGCGATCCTCAAAACCCCTACGAGGGTGAGGGTCGCAAGAAGAAGAAGCTACTCACCTTCGACCCCGACGCGCAGCCATTCCCCGGACCGTCAGCGGCGGTCACCCCGTCGACCGGTTTGGCCGATGGCGATGTCGTGGTCGTGTCCGGCGAGAACTTCCATAACAGCTTCGAAGTGTTCGTTGGTATCTGTTCTGCTCCGGTCGATGCGGCGAGCATCGAGGAAGGATTTGGACAGTGCGCCGGTGAAGCATCGGCCTCGACGATGGTTGATGCCGATGGCACGTTCAGTCTGGAGTTCGGAGTTCTGAGTGTTCTGCGGAGCTACATCGGCGGAACATTTACCTGCACCGATGGCTGTGTTGTGCTGATTACCGACGGCACCGAGTTCGTAAACGTCGAGATTTCTTTCGACCCTGATGCCACCCCATCGGGTCAGAAGGTCACGAACGCGGTTGTCTGGCCAGAATTTGATGAGACGAAGAACCGGCTCGGGACGACATCGTTGAGTCGTCCGTTCAGCGCCGAAATTCAGGCTGGCTGAGGCTTGGGGGCCAATGAATGACCCGTTCTCGAAAGTGACGACCAGGCGATCTGCGGCACATCTCGTCTTCCACTGAGAGCTGCTGCCTTCCGGCCCTGACTCGGTTCATGGGACTTGATTGCACAGGACCCGGTCGCCACATTCCAGAACGGGTCAGAAACACGATACCCTGACGTCTCGTGTTCCGGACTTGTTCGGGAACATATTGGAGGAGTGCGAGAGCGGCCGATCCGGCACGCTTGGAAAGCGTGTGTAGGGAAACCTACCGTGGGTTCGAATCCCACCTCCTCCGCGCTGTGATGTCTCAAGACATCGGAACCCTCTGAACCTGCGGTTCAGGGGGTTTCTTGGTTTTTGGTTTGGGGTTGGTAGCCGATGTTGGGGTTGAGTTTGAGGTGGCGGAGGAGTTCTCCGGTTTCGGTGGCGATGACGCGGATGTCGAGGTCGTCGATAAGGAGTATGACTGGTGTTGCTTTGTGGGCTCGGCCGATGCCGATGTGGTGCATTCGGCCAGCTCGGCGTAGTGAGATTGCGCCTCGTTTGTCGATGCGGTCCCGGCGTATCCGGTAGTGGGGTCCGGCGCCGTTGTTGGTGGGTCCTGTTTTGGGTAGCCGTTTGTAGGCGATAGCGGGTGTGGTCCGGTCGAGGCTGCGGTGAGGGCGGTGGTGGTTGTAGTTGTTGACGAAGGTGTCGATGCGGGTTTGGAGCTCGTTGAGTGTGTTGGCTGGGGGTTGGGCGGTGAGCCATTTCTTCATTGTTTGTTGGAATCGTTCGACTTTGCCGCAGGTGGTGGGGTGGTTTGGGCTGGAGTTCTTTTGGGTGATGCCTAGGTCGGCGAGTGTGGTTTCGAAAGCGTTGCGTCCGCCTTTCCCTCCGGAGAATCGTGTGGTGTAGACCATGCCGTTATCGGTGAGTGTTGATGCTGGAAATCCGTGCTGGTCTGCGGTTTTGTTGAAGGTTTCGACAACGATCCGGCCGGTGATTCGTCGGTGGGCGCTGACGTGGAGTGCATAGCGGGAGTGATCATCAAGCCAGGTGATGATTTCGGTGTGGGTGCGGTCAGCGAGCCAGACGTGGGTGAAATCTGACTGCCAAGTCTGGTTTGGGAGTTCGGCTTCGAAGCGGGTGTAGGAAGACTTAGGCCGTTTCTTGGGTGCTGGTTCGATCAGTCCCGCAGCGAGTAGTCGACGGCGGATCGTCGATACCGACACCACGATGCCGTGATGGGTTTCGAGGTGCCACCTAATGGTGTGGGGCCCTGCGTCGAGGCCCGAGTCTGAGAGGCTTTGCCGGAGGTTCACTATGTGATCGGTGACTCCGGAATCGATCTTTGTGGGAGAGCTGATGGGCCGGCGGGATCGAGGCTCAAAAGCAGCTTCGCCCTCGACCCGGTAACGGCCCACAAGACGCGTTACCCACGACCTTGATACCCCGTACTCGGCTGCAACCTCAGCGTGGGTTCGCCCCTCGGCAACCACCGCCGTAATGACCAGACGCCTCTTCGACATCCACCACCCTGCAACCAGCCCACAAGGTTCCGATGTCTCGACACATCATGTTCCTATGTCCTGAACCAACACACCACCTCCTCCGCGGCGGTTTCGGGCGCTGGGCGCCCGAAGCCCTTACCGAGTTGCTTCGCAACTCCTGTTCAGCAGGGTTTCGGTTGGTGTGGACGTTGTCCCAGCAGGTCCGCGCCGTTCGCTGCGCTCACTACCCGAGTTTCCGGCCCTAGGGGGCCGGAAACGTCGCGGCGGTGTGTTTTGGCGGATTGAAGCCCTTACCGAGTTGAAGGCCCCAGGGGGCCTAGAACTCCTGTTTGTCGGGTTCTACGAGGTGTGGACGTTGTGGCGTTCGTTGGGTATCTTCGCCCAGGTTGTTGATGCAACAGCCGACCGCTTGCCGAAGGCGTCACAGACCGTGCCCAGCCCAAAACCTGTTCCAGAACTTCTGCGAGGCGCCTGGCGCCGCACGTCAATTCACAACGCAGACGGTTCGAGCGACACAACATCAACGGTTGTCTGGCTGCAGCTCGAATCGATGATGGTGGACGTTCGTTTCAGTCTCGAACAGGCAGAGCTTGCAGACCGGGGATCTCTCAACAACTGCTCTCTGCGCGACCTTCGGCTTTTAGCGACGAGCGAATCAAGCAGTGGCTACACCACGTGTACCCCAGTTAAAGGCGAAGGCGCCGACCGGCGGGCAACGGCTGAATGGTTCACCCGGGGCCACGGAGTGGCTTTCCAGCCGGTGACCGCGTATCCCGAACCCGGGCTCCTCGAATGGGATGCGTCGGGCGATGTCATGATCGAGCGCGCTCCGAGCGGCGCCTACGTCGAAGAGTGGCATCGGGTCGAGAACACCGACGCTCCACTGCAGCACACCAAGCTTGACGATGGCCGCCAGCTCTACCGAACCGGTTCGTTTGCAGTGCTCGTCCGCGAGCGACCGCATCCGGTTCCCCGTCAGGCCAGATTGAGCGAACTGATCGACGAGGCCGGCGATGACCATGCGGCTGTCGCGGCGATGGTTGATTGCGAGTTCTCGCTAGCTGAGTTGCGCGGCGACTCATTCGTTATCACGGCGTCGACTCTGCCGTGGAAAGAGGGTGAACTTCTCAATGTCGATCTTTGATGAGCTCGCTGATGGTTGGGGCAAACCGTTTGCACAGGCAAGGATGCTGCCGCTCGAGGCGTACCGAAGCGACGACCTCCTGCAAAGCGAACTCACTGAACTGTTCGGCAACGACTGGCTGTGCGTGGGGCGAACTGCAGACCTTGCGGAGGTCGGCGATTATCTGACCGCCGAGCTTCCAACTGCCAGCGGCGGCAACCGGTCAGTCATCGTGCTTCGGGCCGAGGATGGCGAGGTTCGGGCGTTCGACAACGCATGCATTCATCGTGGCGCACAGTTGCTGGTTGGATGCGGGAACGAAGCACGCATTACGTGCCCGTATCACGCCTGGGTCTACCGCCTCGACGGCACCCTCGTCGGGGGCCCGTATATGAACGAATCGGTCGAGGTCGACGGCTCGCCGTTCGACCCGAGTCAACACCACCTTGTCGGTCTGCCCACCGAAGTTTGGGAAGGGTTCATCTTCGTCAGTCAGAACCCCAATGCCGAACCGCTCGCACCAGAGCTTGAGGGGCTCGCCGACGTCGTCGGTCGCTACGAGATGCAAGGGTATGTGCGCGTTCACGAGCAGATTGATGTGTGGAACACGAACTGGAAGTTGCTCGTCGAGAACTTCATGGATGCGTACCACATCTTCAAAGTGCACAAGGACAGCTTCGCGGCCGACGGCGATAACACGCTCGACACCACCATGTATCCCGGCACCGGCAGTTGGGCCCACCACCGGGTGCACCATGATGGCGGCCCCGATCTCGCCGCAGCCGACAACACGCACCTCGTCGGCGATTGGCGCAAGACGATTGTGCTTGCTGCGGTCTTTCCCGGCTTTGTTGTGCAGTTGCAGCCCGATTGGTTGTGGTTTCTTCGCATCACGCCGTTGGGAACCGGACAAGTACGTATTGCCTGGCAGGTAGCTGTCGCGCCCGAAACTCTCGCGGCCCAATCAGACCCGACCGCTTACACCGCCGATGTGTTGGCTCTTGTTAACCAGGTCAACAGCGAGGACCATCCGGTGGTTGAAGGTATTCGGGCGGGTGTGCATCGACCGCAATCGCCGGGGGCGCCCCTGTCATATCTCGAGCGAAACGTGTGGGACTTCGATGAGTACATTCGGACCCGCCTGACAAGCCGGAGCTGACGTAAAAGTAAGAACGCTGGGTCAGACCCCGCGTTCTTACTTTTTGAGGTGTGGTCGATTGATTGTTGCTGAGCTTAGAGAGCTCGCTCGTTGTCTGGCATGTCGCCGTCTAGCTCGAGCACGGTTCTTGCCGCACACCACACCGACCAGCTGTAAAGATGCCAGTCCTGCACCTCGCCGTTGGGTCCGGTGGGTAATTCGAGACGGTTCTCATCGGCGCCGTCGATGGCGAACCCGTCGGCGAGCGCAACCACTTGGGCAAACAATCGGTAGAGCGTGGTGTTGAGGTCGACGCCGAGAACTGCTCGAGGCCGCAATCGCAAGGCGGCGGCCAAAGCATGAAACAGCTCAAGGTATCGCGCTCCAATTTCGACGCGTGTCTCTTCGATTGCCCTCTCGACGAGCGCATACTCGTCGTCGGCTTCGTTGAGGCCAGCAAGAGCCATCCGGATCGACCGGTACACGCTCAGCGTCACGTCATCGCTGGAGATATCGGCGTTGCAGGACACCCGGATCATCTCCCGAGTGGCGATTCGGCGTCCGTCTTTCGACTCGAGGTCTGCTTCTCGGACCACAGTCGCAGCGGCTCCGGCTTCGTCAAGAAACGTTGGGGCCGGGAGTCCTTCGGCAGCACGTCGGAGGACGTCGAGTTGGTACGCCCGTTGGCTCGGCCAAATGCGCTCGTGGACCGACGCGTGCGTGACACGAATGTTGCGGGTGCGTTCGAGGTAGTCGAAGACCGATTTGTAGTTGAGAGCATCGGGGTTGACGAGCTGGCGTTGCGCCGAAATGAGTTCGAGTCCGACTTCCAACATCAGCTCACGCAGATCGGAACGCGATCGGCGTTTTGGGGTTGAGATGCGGTTGGGGGATGCCATGTTGTCCAAAAACTAGCTGGAGATGATGAAGGGGGAAGTACGGCGCTTTGCAAGTTTAACTTGCTAGTTATACTTGCGATTGTTTACACTGAACCCTATTGCCGGCGGATTGGCAAGGTTTCGAGGTGTGGGTGGGCCCACCGACCAAATGCTGGTCGCGAAAATCGTAAGGCGGGTGCGACAGTGCGCTCACCCACACCTCGAGCAAATCCCGATCACAGAAACTCGTTAGTAGCGGAACATCATTTGCAAGATCCAAGGGCGGCGGCCTAGCGGAACGGACCGCGTCGCTTGCGGCGCGGTCCTCGCTCGTCAGTGGGAGCCGGACGGGTGGCCCGACGTGCGGTTAGTCCTCGCTGCCTGCGCCAGCGTTGAATACGGCTCGGAGGTCTTCGAGCCCGCCGGGGAGTTCGATAGGCGGGTCGGGGAGCTGTTCGACGCCGCGGGCGGCCAAGATCTGTTTCATGACTTCGGGTTCGTCGCTCCACGAGCGAGGGTCGCCCATCATGACTTCGTAGAGCTCGACGCCTTCGGGTCCGGCAACGAATGGCCCAAATGCGGCGCCATACGGGAGTTCGATGTGTGAGCCGACCCCGCACAGTTCGTCGCCGCAGCTGAACTCGCCCTTGAGTACGGTGAGGGTGTGGGGGCTGTGATGTCCGTGACGGCGGACGATCATGCCAGGGTCCCACTTAGCGAACAGCGCCAGGTAGAGCGGTTCGACCGAAAATGCGACCCAGCGTTCCCACACGCTCGACTCGGAACCATCGGCGTTGCGTTGGCTGCGCACGGCAATCCAAGGCACGTCGTTGTCGCCGCCGGGATGCACGATGGTGTGTTCGAGGCCTTCGATGCGAGGTACGGAATTGCTCATTGGTGATGCTCCTCGTAGTCGGAGTCGAGTGCTCCGAGCAGGGTGGTGATGGCGTTATCAATGCGTTCGAGTTCGTCGAAGTCGAGACGTTTGAAGACACGTTTGCGCGTGTCGTCGTACGACGCAAGCGCTTCGTCGGCGAAGATGCGGCTGACCGGCAGGGTGTGCGGGCAGGTTCTTTGCGCAGGGCCGCCAGGATGACGAAGTCGCCCAAACCCCCGAAATTTTCACCCGAAGTGACCGTAAACGGTCACTTCGCAACAAAGTTTCGGGGGTTGGGGCGGGTTAGAGGTCCCATTTGTAGATGTTTGACGGGGTGTCCTGCTGGGCGCCGAGTGATTGGTAGAGGCTGTTCCCGGCTTCGTTGTGTTGACGGGTTACCAGCCACAAACGGTGGCTCTGTTCGCGGCGGGCTGCGCCGACGGCTGCTTCCATGAGGGTCGAGCCGATGCCGCGGCGGCGGTGGTGTTCGACCACGTCTAGCTCGTGCACGTAGGTCATCATCCGACCATCGGGGCGGCGCACATGTACACCCCACAACCATCCTGCGGGTTCGTTGTTGACGTAGGCGCCAAACATGAACGACTTGGGGTCGGCAAGAAAGGCGGTGGCCCCCGACGCGCCTGGTGCCAGGCTGTCCTTCCACCCTGGTTCGACCGCGTCGAGGAGTTCTTCCACCATCATCTGGTCGGCGAGACCAAGTTCACGAATCGCCGTATCTCTTGCGCCCGAGTTTCCCGAAGAACCCGAGGTTTCCGAGTTTCCCGATGTGCCCATGGAGCGATCGTAGGCCCCTCAGCCCCCAAATTCTTCGGAAATTTTCACCCAAAGTGACCGTGCGCGGTCACTTCACAACAAAATTTCGGTTGTTGCTGCTCTGAACACCAGCAGGCTTCGTACGCCGGCCACGCCCGCATCGGCTAGGCGTGGGCCCGCATGCAGTTGGGCGAATTGCGGGAAGATCACGATGCGGTCGGTGGCGCTTTGTTGCAGCGAGAGGCGCCCGGCGGTGAACGCCTCGAACGTTTCGTCGGGCACGTCTAGCGGTATTCCCGGCAAAGGGGGGTTGGACACGATTGGTTCGCACGCCACCCGCGAGCCGCCGACGTTGGCGGCGATGGCCACCAGCCCCACACCCGAATCGGGGGCGTAGATGTCGTCGTCGAAGTGTGGGTCGCCGATGATCTGGTCGCAGGGTGTGAGCGAAACCGTGAGGTAGGAGTCGCCCTCGATGGCCACATCGGCCCGAACGGTGGCCTCGATCACGCTGCGGGCAAAGCTGGCTGCGGTTGGGAGCCAAGCTTCGATGAGTTCGGCATCTTGGCCCGTTGGCGAGAGTTCGGCGTCGGGCGACACGACAAAGGTCTCGATCAGCGCTTCGGTGATGCTTCGCCCGTCGAGCCCCTGCTCGATGTGGGGCACCGGGAACGTGCCGGGCAGATGGGCCCCGCCGGGCTGCAGGATGGTGCCGGGTGCCGACATCGCCAGCACCTGCCGTCGGGTGCGGCGCAGGTGGGTACCGAACTCGCTGGACAGTTCTGGGAGATGATTGTCGTGCATTAGGTCGGCAGTTCGATGATGGTGACTGCGCCGGTTGAAGGGTTGACCTCGATGAGTGCGCCGTCGGGTATCTGGCTGGTTGCGGCGGTGGCGCCGACGACTGCGGGGATGCCGTACTCGCGGGCGATAACCGCCGCATGGCAAAGTAGTCCGCCAGCATCAGAAACGATGGCGCCAGCAATCGACAGCACCGCGTTATAGGTGGGCACGGTGTAGGGAGCGACCAGCACATCGCCTGGTTCCATGGCGGCGATTGCCTCGTCGGCTTCGTGCACAACGCGAGCCCGGCCAGTGTAGGTCTCGCTGCCGATGCCTTGCCCCTCGAGCGTTCCCATTGGGCTCGGTTCATGTTCGATAAACGACATGACGGTGAGCACCACATCGAGCAGCCGTCCCAGGTTGGGTGGCATTGTCCAGAGCGGTGGATCAGCTTCTTCGGGCCCAAGCATGGTCGGCGCCGTGAGGGTCATGGCGTGTTTGCGCAGTGCAACGCGCTCGGCGATTTCGGCGACCGTGGGCGTCGCAGCACCCCGCAGCAACGCGCCCATCTCGGCAGCCGAAAGGTCGAACACCGCATCGTTGGGCTCGGTGGTGTCGGCAGGGAGTTTGTCGGTTGAGGAAAGTCGACGGCTGGTTTCAAGCACCGCACGGCGGAGAAGGCCGACCGGCCACTGGTAGGTGAGGGGGCCGTTCTCGTCTCGAAGGCCATAGAGCATGCGGGCGTCGTCGACCAGGGTTTCGAGTTCGGCGACATCGCCCGGTGCAACTTGGGTGCGCAGTGAGGCAAGCGCAGCTTCGCCAGCGTCTTTGGCACGGTCACGTGATTCGGCTGCGGCGAGGTCGCTGGGTTGCGTGGTGACAGCGGCGAGTACGGCGTCGGGCATCTCGCGAAGCGTGAGGGCGCGTAGGTCATAGCCGGTGGTTAGTCGCCAGCCGAATTCGTCGAGGAAGTCGTCGAGCATGCCCGAAACCTCTGGCGAGATGTTGCGAACTTCGTCGAGGCTTGTCGGTTTCTGCGGTTGTGTAGCAACTAGCGCACGGATCCCGGCAAGGGCTTCGCTGGGGGCGTTGGTGGCGGGCGAGTGTCCCGAGAGTGCGCCCATTGCTTTGGCAGGATCGAGTCCCCAATCGCGGCTCCGCACCAGCAGAAGCCCAATGGGGCCGAGGTCGCTGATATGGAGCCGGAAGTGCAGGCGAGCACCGAAGAGGCACAGCTCGTAGAGTTCGGCGACATGGTCGGCGAGTTCTGTGTCGCTCATCGACGACACGTCGACGCCGGCGAGTCGTGTGCATTCGGCGATGAGTTGTGGTTTCCACTCTTCGTTCCAGCGTTTGTGTTCTGCCAGCCACATGCGGCCGTCGATGGCATTGCCGGCTTTCTTCTCGGCCTTGCGGAATGCCGGATGCAGACGGGTGGCGAGCCAAAGGGCAGCGTTGGGTGGCGTGGGGAGGTCTTTGCTGCTGCCGACCAGCGGTGCCATGCGCGTGTAGAAGCGGCCTTTGACGAAGCTGGCCTGCAACTCTTTGAGAGGTGCGCCGACCATCTCGAACCCTTCGGCGGTGCCTTCGGTGCAGCCGGCAGTGATCAGGTCTTGGCAAATTTTGGAACAGTCGGGGCCGAAGTGCCCGCTGTCGAGGGTCCAGGTGCCGGGGCCCGGCTTTGGAAACTCGTCGGCGTTGGTCCCGGTTGGTTTGTCGGTGATCGTGGTCATGACAGTCCCTTCTTGGTGGCAAATTCTTTGGCGAGAGCTTTGGCGGCCCACATGGCGAGCCGGGCCGAGCTTTCGGCGTCGTGGCCGAGGCGGTCGGTGAGTTCGAGAAACATCGATGAGGAGGTGACGGCGATGAGGAGGTCGGTGAAGACTTCGCGATCGTGGTCGGCGGTGTCGGGAAACTGATCGGCTACGTACTTGGCCATCTGGGTGCGTGTTTCGGTGAGGCGTCGTTGGCGTAGTTCGCTGCCCGCTGGTGATTGATGTTCGGCTCGAACGGCGGGAATGTTTTCGCCAAACGATGTCCAGAGGTTTACGAGGGCGTCTTCGCTATCTGCGATGTTGTCGAAGACCCTTCGGCCCAGACCCATTGCCTTGTCGGGAAAGTAGTTTGCGGTGCCGTCGAGCAGTGCCTGCTTGTTGGGGAAGTAGCGGTAGACGGTGCGCACCGAGACCCCGGCTTCTGCGGCGACGGCTGGCACGCTGAGCGAGGCGGGGTGTTCGCGGATCAGCAGATTTTGGGTAGCGCGAATGATGGCTTCGCGTGTGACGTCGGCCCGTTGTTCGGCCAGCGATGGTTGCTCGGTCGATTCGTCCATGAAACCCATCGTGACTGATGACATGAATCATGTCAAGAGTGACATGATTCATGTCATATCAATTCTTTCTCTGGTGTCTGCTTGATGCCCCATACTTCTGGGGTGACCGACATGACTCAGAACAAGATCGACCTGCTGCGGGCGGCAACCGAGATATCGGTTCGTTACATCGAGCAAGACCGCACCGCCCGCCTGTCGGTTGGCGATAGCGAGCTCGCTGCCCTCGACGGTTTTGGCACCATCGATGCCGACAACCCCATCGCGCCGGCCGCGGCGCTCGCGATGATCGACCACCTCGGTAGCCCGGCCACGATGCGCCAGAGCAGCGGCCGCTATTTCGGCTTTGTCAACGGTGGCGTCACCCCCATCGGTCTGGCTGCCTCGGTCATCGCCGGCGCTTGGGACCAGAACGCGGCTCTGCCCATAATGTCGCCGGCTGCGACAGCTATCGATGCGGCGGCGGCCGACCTGATTGTCGACGTGCTCGCGTTGCCACACGAGTCGGTCGCCAGTTTCTGCGGCGGCGCAACCATCGCCAACATCACCGGCATCGTCACCGGCCGCGACCACGTGCTGCAGCAGGCGGGATGGGACGTGCACACAAAAGGTCTGGCCGGTTCGCCGCCGCTTGCGGTGGTGCTTTCGGAAGAAGCGCATGTTTCGGTTCTCAAGACGTTGCGGGTGGCTGGTATCGGGTCCGACGCTGTGCACCGAGTGCCCGCCGATAGCTTCGGCAGGCTCGACGCAACGCAGATGCCAACGCTTGACGGCCCGGCGCTGGTCATTCTCCAAGCGGGCAATGTGAACACTGGCCACAGCGACCCGTTCCGTGCGATCATCGAATCGTTGACCCCGCAGCAGCGTGCGCAAACCTGGGTGCATGTCGACGGAGCGTTCGGGCTCTGGGCCAACGCCACCCCGAACCGCCGTCAGCATGTCGACGGCGTCGATTTGGCCGACTCGTGGGCCACCGATGCCCACAAGTGGCTGAACGCCCCCTACGACTGTGGCGTTGTTGTGTGCCGCCACCCTGCTGCCTTGCGTCATTCGATGGCGATGAACGCCGCCTACGTCGAAACCAACGACGACACGCGCTCGCTGATGAACCTTGGCCTACAGATGAGCCAGGCGGCGAGGGCGGTGCCGGTGTGGGCGATTCTGGCAAGCGAAGGTCGGGTCGGGGTTGCCGACGCGATCGAGCGAACCTGCCTGGCGGCCGAACGCTTCGCCGCGACGCTTGTCGACGCAGGCGTCGAGCTTTTGACGCCCGTTGTTCTCAATCAGGCGCTGATGGCGTTCGGCGATGACGCCACAACCGACGCGGTCATTGCGGCGGTGCAGGCCGACGGCACCTGCTGGGTCGGCGGCACGACCTGGCAAGGGCGACGCGCCATGCGAATCAGTGTGTCTGACATCGGCACCACGTTCGACGATGTCGATGTCGCAGCCGCAGCGATCCTCAAAAGTCGCAGCTAGAAGCGGTACCTGCCCCCGGTTACGATCGGCGCATGATCGATCCCTACACCTCTGCGACCGAACTCGTTGGCATGCTGCAGGCGGGCGAGATTTCGTCGGTCGAGTTGTGCACGGCAACCCTCGACCGCATCGATCAGGTCAACCCTGTGGTGAACGCCATCGTTTCTTCGGCTAGCCGCGAGACGGTGCTGGCAGAGGCCGCGAAGTCTGACCAGGTTCGCGCTTCGGGGGCCGAGGTCGGGCCGCTGCATGGCTTGCCGATGGCGATCAAAGATCTGTGCGACGTGATTGGTTTTCGCACCAGCCACGGCTCGCTGGTTATGCCCGAATCGCCAGCGCAGATCGACGACATCTTTGTCGAGAGGCTTCGCGAGGCAGGAGTCATCTTTATCGGCAAGACCAACACGCCCGAGTTTGGCACCGGCTGTCAGACCTTCAACGAAGTGTTCGGCACCACGCTCAACGCCTATGACGCCTCAAAGGTTTCTGGTGGAAGCAGTGGTGGGGCCGCGGTGGCCTTGGCCACGGGCATGGTTTCGATCGCCGACGGCAGCGACCTGGGTGGGTCGCTACGAAACCCGGCGGCGTTCAACAATGTGATTGGGTTTCGGCCCAGCATTGGTCGCGTTCCTCGCCTCAAGCTCGGCGGAAACTTTCATCCACGTATGGGGCTCGAGGGCCCGATGGGTAGGTCGGTTGAAGATGTTGGGTTGCTGCTGTCGGTGCAGGCTGGGCCCGACGCACGCGATGCTCGAAGCCTCGCCGACCCTGGCGAGGTCTTCGGTAACCCCGTGGCGGCCGACCCTGCAAACCTTCGGGTGGCATGGGGCGGCGACATGGGGTTGTTGTTTCAAACCGAGATTCTTGAGGTGTGTCGGGCGAGTCTTGCGGCGTTCGCTGATGGCGGCGCGGTGATCGAGGAGGCCCTGCCCGATCTGTCGACGGCGATGAATGTGTTTCGGGTGCACCGGGGCATTGGCTACCGGCGTCTTGGTGCGGCGGTGCCCGAGGACAAGTACCACCTGATGAAACAGACCGTGCGCGAAAACGTTGAGTATGGGCGCAGCCTGACCAACGACGATGTCGACCAGGCCGAGATCGAACGCACTCAGCTGCATCTCGACGTGGTCGACTTCTTTGCTACCTACGACGTTCTTGCCGTGCCGACGACCCAGGTCGTGCCGTTCGATTCGAGTGTCGAATATCCCACCGAGATCAACGGGCAACCGCTCGAGGATTACCTGTCGTGGATGGTCAGCAACTGTGTCATCACCGCAACGGGTTGTCCGTCGGTATCGATGCCGGCAGGGTTCAGCGAAAGCGGCTTGCCGATTGGTATTCAGCTGGTTTGTGCGCCGGGCGACGACCTTCGTCTTCTGCAGATCGCGTCAACGTTCGAAGCCGGCACGCAGTTCGCGAAGCGGCGTCCAGAGCTCGCTAGTTCGTAGCGGCAACGCGATGGCGTTCCTTGGGGCGGTGAGCAAAACCCGACTTCGGTGGCTTACGCTGTAAAGATGACTGCTGTTGCCCTGCCTGCCGAGGCGCCGATCAAACCGAAGCTGCGTGGCTTCTCCCATTTGATGGCTTTTGCTTCGGCGATGACCCTTGCCCCGATTCTTATCGTGATGTCGCCCGGTGTTGGGCCACGGTTCGTCGCCGCCGAGTACGGGTACGCCATCGCTGCCCTGTTCGGTATCAGTGCGTTGTATCACCGCGGCGACTGGTCGCCCCGAGCTCGGTCGATCATGCGACGTCTCGACCATTCGATGATCTTTGTGGCTATCGCCAGTACGTATACGCCCATTGCGTTGCTCGAGCTTCCTCGCCAAACAGGGCTGGTGCTTTTGGGTGTGGTTTGGGCCGGCGCGTTGTTGGGTATTGCGAGTCGTCTTGTGTGGACATCGGCGCCGTATCCCGTCATTGCGTTGCCGTATCTGTTGACAGGTTGGGCGGCGGTTGTGGTGATCGACGACATTTGGCACTCGCTCGGTGTTGCGGGGTTCGTGCTGATCGTGGTTGGTGGCGGTTGTTACACGCTGGGGGCGCTGTTCTATGCGCTGCACAAACCAAACCCCTGGCCGGAATGGTTTGGCTATCACGAAATCTTTCATCTGCTGGTGATTGCTGGCGCGGCGTGTCACTACGTGGCCATTGCGTTTTTTGTGTTGCCTGACTGAGTTTTTGGCTATCCGGGGCGGGCACGTTCACGCCTGTCACCTTGGGCCGCTAGGATCGCGCGTCCTATGGAGTACCAGTCTCTTTATCGACGTTACCGACCCGGCCGGTTCTCCGAGGTCAAGGGCCAAGAGCACGTCCTACGCACCATTCAGAACGCCGTTCGCGAGAACCGAGTTGGTCACGCGTACCTGTTGAGCGGCCCTCGCGGCACCGGCAAGACCACCACCGCCCGCCTTTTGGCGAAGGTGCTGAACTGCGAAAACGTCACCGATGGCGAACCGTGCTGCGAGTGCGATTCGTGTCTTGCGGTCGAGTCGGGTGGCTCGTTCGACCTGCACGAGCTCGATGCTGCGTCAAACAACAAGGTCGACGACATTCGCGACCTGTTGGCGAAGGTGTCGCTGGGTACACCTGGCCGTAACAAGGTGTACCTGCTCGATGAGGTGCACATGCTTACGCCTGGCGCCGAGAACGCGTTGCTTAAGACGCTCGAAGAACCGCCGGCCCATGTCACCTTTGTGCTTGCTACTACCGAGCCGCACAAAGTTGTGCCCACTATTCGTAGCCGCACGCAGCATCTCGAGCTCACGTTGCTGCCCGCCGACAAGCTCCGCGAACTGGTTGCCGAGATCTCCGCCGACGCCGGTCTGGCTGTCGACGACGAGATGGCCGACTATGTCATTCGGGCGGGTGGCGGTTCGGCACGCGACACCTTGTCGGCACTCGACCAGGTGGTTGCTGCGGGCGGTGTTGGGGTTGCCGACAGCTCTACCGACGACCTTCTCGAAGCGTTGGCTTCAGCCGACGCTGGCATGGCGCTGGCAGCTGTTGCGGCGGCGACAAATAGGGGCATCGACCCTCGGGTAATCGGCGAGAACCTCATCGCGGTTCTGCGCGAAGTTTTCCTGTTGGCCATGGGCAGCGATGTGCCACAACTGTCGCCAGCCGAACTTGTGCGGGCCGAGACCTTCGCTGAGCGGATGGCGCCGGCACAGCTCACCCGCTCGCTCGAACTGATTGGCACGTCGCTGGTCGAGATGCGCCAGGCTCCCGACCCGCGCATCGATCTCGAAGTTGCGCTGGTCAAACTCACCAGGGCTGACGCCGACACCTCGGTCGACGGTTTGGCTGCACGGATTGCTCGCCTCGAGCAGGCGGTTGCTTCGGGTGTTACTCCTGCTGCGCCTGCTGTGCCTGTTGCGCCGACCGCTGAGGCCGCGCCTGAGGCTTCTGCGGTGGCCGCTGCGTCGCCCCCTCCGCCGTCCCCGCAACCGCCACCGCCCGGTCCGGCCGCCGCTGCTGCACCTCCGGCTGTCGATCCTGGCTCGGGCGCCAGTGGTCCTGCTGCCGGCGCCCGTGCTGCTCTTGCCGAGAAGCTCGGCAAGTCGAGCGCTCCGCCGCCGCAACGTGCACCCGAAGCTCCAGCTAACACGGCCCCACCCACACCCCCGCCGGCTGAGATTCCGAACACTCCGGCGCCGCCGCCTGCCCCGGCCGCTCAGGCCGCGCCGCCTGCTGCACCTCCGGTTACTGATGCGCCGACACCTCCGCCACCTGCGGCGCCCAGCGCACCTCCGGCCGGCCAGCCGGCAACGTTTAGCGACGGCACGCCGCTTCCCGACGAGCCGCCGGCCGAGAACTTTGAGTCCTACGATGAACCGGCCGACGTGGGCGGGTCCGTCGCCGAAGCGCCTGCTGCCCCGGTCGCTGCCGGCAACCTGCCGGCACCCGGCGAAATAGCGGCGGTGTGGAAAGAGCAAATCCTTGGAGCGGTCACCAAGCGGGCAGCGACCAGGTTTGGTATTGCCGAGTTCGTCAACAGCGATGGTCCGGCTGTCCTCGTCAACTTCCCCAACGATGCCCATTGCAAGCGTTGCGAAGAGTTCCGGGCCGAGGTCGAAGAAGCGTTGGCGCAGCATTTCGGTCGACCGGTGCCGTTGCAGCTCGTTTCCGGTCAATCCGGAGGTCAAATTCCGGCTGGTTCGAATCTTAAGCCCGGCGATTCCACACCTCCGCCCCGCAAATCGCAGGCGAAGGCTGAGCCGACCCCACAGGAGCCCGAAGAAGAAGAGGTCATCGACGTTTCCGAACTTGTCGATGCACCAAATTCCGACGGCAGTGCGCTCGATCAACTCACCAAAGCCTTTCCGGGTGCCGAGCTTGTGCAGGACGATTCAACCGACCGGCCTTGAGTTGTAACTATTCCTTTGGGAATGACCCCCGCTGCACCGTCTAGGTGGTGCAGGATGGTTGACGCCCCACACGAATTACCGATCCTCGAACTACCGATCTTCGAGTTACTGCCCTATCAGGAGTTTTCATGAGTGACGACCAACAAATGCCCGACCTCAGTGCGTTGCTGGCCCAGGCCCAAGAGATGATGGCTGGCGCCGCAGAGGCCGCCAATGCTGTGGTCACTGGCCAAGCCGGTGGTGGCATGGTCAAAGTCGAGGTCAACGGTCACTTCGAGTTTCAGAGCGTGAGCATCGACCCGAAGGCGGTCGATGCCAGCGATGTCGAAATGCTCGAGGATCTCGTGCTTGCCGCGTTGCGTGATGCGGGCGAGCAGCTTTCCGAAGGTCAGAGCGACGCCATGGGCGGCATGGATCTTGGTGGCATGGATCTTGGCGGTCTCCTCGGCGGCGGCGCCGAGTAGCGGCGAAGAGACACAAGAGAGCAAGGATTTCGGTTGTACGCCGCTCCGGTTCAGGAACTCATCGATACTCTCGGGCGCTTGCCCGGCGTCGGCCCAAAGTCGGCGCAACGCATCGCGTTCCATCTGCTGTTGGTGCCGCGCGCCGAGGCTCTGCGGCTGGTCGATTCGATTGTCGAAGTCAAAGAGCGCATTGGCTTTTGTAGCCGGTGTTTTAACATCGCCGAGATTGGTGCCGAGTGCGACATTTGTTCCGACGCTCGTCGCGACGCGAACGTGTTGTGTGTGGTCGAAGAGCCACGAGACATTGTGGCGATTGAACGCACCGGCGAGTTCCGCGGCCGCTACCACGTGCTGCAGGGAGCCATTAGTCCTATCGATGGCATTGGGCCCGACCAGCTTCGTATCCGCGAGCTGATGACCCGTGTTGAGCCCGAGGAGATCACCGAGGTGATCTTGTGCATGAACCCAAACATCGAGG
This sequence comes from uncultured Acidimicrobiales bacterium, assembly GCA_938015295.1. Taxonomy (GTDB): domain Bacteria; phylum Actinomycetota; class Acidimicrobiia; order Acidimicrobiales; family SHLQ01; genus CALLQB01. The sequence goes on along the minus strand of CALLQB010000140.1, from coordinate 9,778 downwards.
GCGAGGCTACGGCGATGCATCTGGTGAGCCGCCTTCGGCCCCTTGGTGTGCGCACGACTCGGATTGCCAGCGGGCTGCCTGTTGGTGGCGATCTCGAGTACGCCGACGAGCTGACCTTGGGTCGGGCGTTGTCGGGGCGCCGCGAAGTCGAACTGTAAGAACCGTCGAGCTGTAAGAACCGTCGAGCTGTAAGAACCGTCGAACGGTAAGAAAACCCGCAGCGCCGCCTTAGTCAGTTCGGGCGCGGGCGGATGTACCGAACTGACCAAGGCGGCGCCTTGGCTGAACAACCGGGTGGGGCACGGGGGAATGTTGAACCCGGTTGCTCGTTACATTTATGTTACAACCGTTACGAACACGTTACAAGGGCGCCCCGGTCGATTTCTTTGAGATCTAACGCCCGATCGCTCGACCGACCGCCGATTTTACGGCGTCTACCAGCGGACTTTCGGCAGCAGCAGACGAATCGACAACCGTAATATTTCTGGTATCGATGTGTGCCGAACGGGGTCGAACGCTGCCGGGAGGTTGCAACCTGGCCGTTCCGCCGGTGATGCCGACGTGGCCAGCCTGGGCTTGCAGGGCGGTGAGTTCGGCCCGCACCCGGGAGATCTCTTCGATGGATTCGGCCCGCACACGTTCGGCGGCACGCCGCTCGTCGGTTGCAGTACGAACCGCGGCACCCGACTCTTCGTGCAGACGCTGAATTTGCGCACGAAGCGTTTCGAGCTGTTGCCGTTTTTCGTCGAGGCGGGCTTCGAGGCCGTCGTCCTCGGCGGCCGTGGCGGCGTTGTTGGGGTCGACGAGATGGTCGGGTGTGCGGCCCGGGAAGAGCGTGGCTACCGATGCCAACGATGGCTTGGTTGCGGGCGCCGGGCCGGTGACGTCTTCGGGTAACCAGCGGGCCTTGCCATCGGCCACTGCCTCGGCTGCGGCGTCATCGGCGTACCGCTGCGCATCGCGTCGGGCCGAGGTGCGAATGTCGTCGGCTTGCCGGCGAGCCTCGGCTCTGATGCTCTCGGCTGTCTGTTGCGCAGCGGCGATGATCTCTTTGGCATCTTGTTGCGCACCGGAGGCAGCCCCCGATTGACGGGCGATCTGACGTTCGCGCTCGTCGAAACGAATCGCGTTGGCTAGCGAGTACAGGTAGGCCCGGACTTGGGCCTGGTCGTACCCGCGCCGCGAGGTCGTGAAGGATTTACGTTCGAGGTCGTCGGGGCGGAGCGCCATTCTCGGTGAGAGCCTTTGATTCTTGGTTGCTTTCGTGCGGCCACGCCGCCCGAGGGAAGATGTTGCGTACCCTACTGGCCTTGTCGCATGTCGCGTTCGCACGAGTGGTGTTTCGCGCGACATTTGGCTCTACGGTTTCTTGTGTCGCCAACGCAGCGACATCAGAACAAACCGTAAGGACCGAAATGCTGCTGACCGAGATTGACCACATCGCTATTGCCGTGCATGACCTCGAGGCTGCCATCGCGTATTACGCCGAGGCATTCGGAGCCGAGGTGGCGCATCGTGAGGTGGTCGACAGCGACGGCGTCGAAGAAGCTTTGGTCAAAGTTGCCGACTCCTACATTCAGCTCACCACGGCCACCCGCGACGATTCGCCTATTGCGAAGTTTCTCGAGAAACGCGGCGAGGGACTCCACCATGTTGGTTACCGGGTTGACGACTGCGCCGCGGCCCTCGCGTCGATCATCGCCGCTGGTGGTCGTGCCATCGACGAAGCCCCCCGACCAGGGTCAAGGGGCACGACGGTTGCGTTTGTGCATCCCAAAGGTTCGTTTGGGACGCTGATCGAGCTTGTTCAGGAGTAGCGCTTAGGCAGCGCCCCTGTCAGCCAGCGAGTTTTGCCAGAAGGTCGGGATCGACGATGGTGATTCGTCGGCGGGCGATAGAGATTGCTCCCGACTGTTCGGCGCGCTGCAGCGCTCGATTGGCGGTGGGCCGGGTGGTTCCCGCCATCGCTGCCAAGTCTTCCTGCGTGATACGAATCTCGGTTGGAAGATCGGTGCCACTGGAAAAGTAGGGCTCGAGCGACATGATGCGTCGCAGTACCCGCTTGTCGGCTGGGAGATACCGGGCCTCTTGCAGCAAGCCCAAAAGCACGCCCATGCGTTCGGCAACGACGCGGTCGAGCGCTTCGTCGACCGAGGGGTAGGCCGCCCGCAGCTCGGCGACGTCAGCCGCCGACAAGCTGAGCAGTTCGGAAGGCTCGAGTGCAACGATGGTCGCCGAACGACGATCGTTTCCGCTGAGCAGAATGAGTTCGCCGAGCACATCGCCCACACCGTGTAGTGCAAGCGCTGACTCTTCACCTTCGGTGGTGAGCACGCGCGCGAGCAATCGGCCTTTCGCTACGAGATACAGCCGATCGCCAAGATCGCCTTCGTGAAACACAATCTCGCGGCGTCTAAAACGCCGTCGGACCATCCTTGAGTGAACGGCTCGCCGTTCATCTTCTGGAAGCCCGCCAAGGAATCCCCAGTCCATAAGTTTCGTCTTTCTGTCCCGACCATTTGAGTATTTACTGAGCTCAAGTCCCGCCTAGACCAGAATTCTCTTTTTCAGCTTACATCCTTTGCACAGTGATCCCGAAGCGCTCGAAACACCGTTCGAAAGCTGGGGTATTTCTGACAGTTGCCTGACTAGCCTGCCGATCTGTTGTCGGTGCTGGCATCGGCCGCCGCGGTCGCGTGGGCGTGAATGGCGCCCTCGCATTCCTTGATGAGCGGGGCGACGTTTGGGTAGCCGGCGTAGGGGGCAAGAAGTATCAGGGTTTCGCGCAGTTCGTCGGGTGACAGCTCGTCACGCTTGAGCGCAGCGTTGGCCTGGATGCGCCACACGTCGCTCGCTCCGCTGGCGGCGATCACGCCCATGATGAGCAGCCGCCGGTCGCGAATCGAGAGCACGTCGCGGTCCCAGACCTCGGCAAAGAGGCTTCTCATCATGACGTCGGTGAAGGCCATGGTGCCTTCGGGCATCGCCACAACGTCGCCAGCGTAGACCTCGGTCATGTTTCGCAACCCGCGTTCGTAGGGCGTCTCGGCCGGCTGGTCTGGCGTGCTGGTCATCGGTGTCTCTCTTCTTCGGGCCGTTTCCGGGTAGTGCGGGCTAGTTGTTTTCGATGCCGTATACGGCGGGCATGGCGTCGTGGATTGCTTTGATGACGGCGTCGGTGCCGGGCCGTGACTGGCCGAGTTCCATCGCGAGCGACAAGTCTTTTTGGCTGATGCCGACCTGGGTTTCGAGCATGGTGCGAAAGTCGCCGGCGATGTGTTCGGACGGTATGCCGAGCAGGCCGCTGAACTGTTCGGTCAGCACGCCGAGTTGGCCGGCGTCTTTCCATGCGCCCAGCAAGGCTTTGGGGTCGGCGTTGACGCTGGCCATCAGGTCATAGGAGGTGGCGGCGGCCGCGAACTGGGCGTAGGTCATCAGGTTGAAGGCGATTTTCAGCGCCGCACCCGAGCCGATGGGGCCCGCATCGACAATGGTTTCGGCGAAGATGTCGAGCAATGTGGTGACCGGTTCGGGCATGTCGGCGAGTCCGCCGGCCAGCACCATTTGTGTGCCCGCTCGGGCGTTGTCGGCGCCGCCGGCGACGCAGGCATCAAACAGCGGCACGCCCCACGAGGCCGCGGTCTGGTGGGCGGCCACCATGGTGTCGGGGTGGACGGTCGAGTGGATGAGGATGTGCAGTCCATCGTGTGCTGCTTCGCCGATGCCGCCCGGGCCGCTGAGGACCGCTTCGATGTGGTGGGCGGCTGGCACGCAGATGCTGACGACATCGCTTGCTGTTGCGACTTCGGCTGGGGTGGCGGCGGCGGTGGCCCCGAGGGCGACTGCTGTGGCGACTGCGATTTCGTCGATGTCGAACACCGTTACCTGGGCGCCGGTGCCGATGAGGTTTTCGGCCATGGCCGATCCCATCATGCCGAGCCCGATGTAGCCGTAGGTGGTCATGAAAGGCGTGCTCCCGGTGTGAAGGTGATGGGCAGGTGCGACCAGCCGGTGACGTTGCCGCTGTGGAATCGCACTTTGGCGTCATGGTCGACTTCGTAGTCGCCGATGCGTCGGTGGATCTCTTCCACGGCCACCTTGCCTTCCATGCGGGCCAGTGCAGCGCCGAGGCAGAAGTGGGCACCGTAACCAAAGCCGAGATGTCGGTCGGGGCGGCGACTGATGTCGAAGTCGCCGGCGGTGGGCCCGAACTCGCGTGGGTCGTGGTTAGCGGCGCCGATGAGCAACAGGACCGAGTCGCCTTCGCACATTTTCTGGTCGTGCATTTCGATGTCGCGGGTGAGGGTGCGGTGCATGTATTGCGTCGAGTTGTGGAACCGCAGCACTTCTTCGATGGTCGCGGCTGCCTGCGTGGGGTCGTCGATGAGGCGGCGGCGCTGTTCGGGATTTCGCGAAAGCAGTTCGATGGTGTTGGCCACCATCTTGGTGGTGGTTTCGTGCCCGGCGATGACGAAGAGGGTGCAAAAGCCCAGCAGTTCGGCTTCGGTTAAGGCTCGGCCGTCGACTTCGAGGTCGAGTAGTTCGGTGATGAGTCCGTCGCGTTCGCCGGCGCGCCGCTTGGGGAGATCTTCGATGAAGTAGTTGAGCAGGCCGAAGAATCCTTCGGCGGCTTCGGGTGGCATTTCGATTGAGCCGTCGTTGCGAATGAGGAGACGGTCGGCTTCGTGGCGGAGGGCTTCGCGGTCTTCGACGGGGATGCCGAGGATCGACGAGATGACGTCCATCGGGAAGGGGCCGGTGATGTCGTCGACCAGGTCGCAGCTGCCGGCTTCGATGACCGTGTCGAGGTAGTGGTTGACGATGGTGCGGATTTCGGCTTCCATCGCAGCCACCCGGCGGCCGGTGAAGACACGAGAAACCAGTTTGCGGAATTGGGTATGGTCGGGCGGGTCGAGCTCGATCATCTGCTGGTTTTCGGTGTTGACCTGATCGATGCGGCGACGGTTTTCTAGCGCGACACCGCCGGCCGAGGAGAAGGTGTCGAAGTCGCGAAAGGCTTCGAGTACGTCGTCGAACCGGCTGAGTACCCAAAACCGAAGGTCGGGGTTCCAGTAGGCGGGAGCCTCTTCGCGCAACCTTTCGTAGGTGCTGTACGGGTCGTCGTGTACGGCGAAGGCGTAGGGGTTGTAGACGAGCTCGTTTTCGTCGGTGAGCATGAGCGGACCCTAATCTCCTAGAAGTGCAGCCAAGAAATGTTCAACGGCTCGCATACCAAGATTGCAGTACCTAGGGGAAGTACCGAATCAATGACGAATCGATTTGTGGACCGCGTGGCCATCGTGACCGGCGCTGGGGGAGGCATTGGCGAGGCGTATGCGCGGGCGTTGCACGGTGAGGGGGCGTCGGTGGTTATCGCCGAACTCAATGCCGAGGCGGGCCAGGCGGTGGCCGATGACTTGGGCGACCGTGCGCTGTTTGTCGAGACCGATGTGGGCGACCCGACGAGCACCGATGCGATGGCCGCGGCCACCGTCGACGCGTTTGGCGGCATCGACCATTTGGTGAACAATGCGGCGATCTTTGGCGACATGGAACTCTCCGGGCTCACCAATGTCGATTACGACTATCTCGACAAGTTCATGAAGGTGAACATGATGGGTGCGTTGCATTGCAGCCGGTCGGTCATGCGGCCGATGCGCAAACGTGGCGGCGGTTCGATCGTCAACCAGTCGTCCACCGCGGCGTGGATGGGTATTTCGGGTTTCTATGGTTTGGCGAAGGCGGGCGTGAATTTCCTCACCACCTCGTTGGCGCACGAGCTTGGCCATTCGAACATCCGCATTAACGCTATTGCTCCTGGGCCAACCGACACGGCGGCGATGAACAAGCAGGTGCCGGTTGAGTTTCAGGATCCGTTGGTGCAGAGCTTGGCGATTAAACGACTCGGTACTCCCGGCGACCATGTCGGCCCGGTGTTGTTTTTGTTGTCGGACGAGGCGGCGTGGATGACCGGGCATGTCATGGCGGTCGATGGCGGCCAGATCACGAGGATTTGAGTATGACTGGTATTGCTCACGAGGCTCGCCTGCTGATCGACGGTGTGCTCACCGAAGCCGAGGGCGGGGCAACCTATGACAACGTGAATCCGGCTACCGAGCAGGTCATCGGTGTGGCGGCCGATGCGTCGGCGAACGATGTCGAGGCGGCAATTGCTGCGGCTCGTCGGGCGTTTGATGAATCCGATTGGTCGACCAATCTCGAGTTGCGGGTGGCGTCGATCCGTCAGTTTCACGCCGGTTTGCTCGATCATGTCGATGAGCTGACCGAGATCTCCATCGCCGAGATCGGCGCGACCCGCATGGCGTGTTCAAGCATTCAGGTGGTCGAGCCGCTCAAGTTTTTGCCGTACTACGCAAACCTTGCCGAGAGTTACGAATGGCGAACCAATTTAGGCGACGCCGACACGCTGGGCGGCCCGGCTACTAGGTGGACCGAGGCCGAGCCGGTGGGTGTGGTTGCGGCGATCACGCCGTGGAACGTACCGACACAGATCAACCTGGCCAAGATCATCCCGGCGCTTGCGGCGGGCTGCACGGTGATTCTCAAGGCGGCTCCCGATACGCCGTGGTCGGCGTTGGCTCTGGGGCATGTCATCGCCGAACACACCGACATTCCGCCTGGCGTCATCAACATCATCACGTCGTCGGACAACACGATTGGCGAGCTGCTCACCACCGACCCTCGGGTCGACATGATCAGCTTCACGGGGTCGACGCCGACCGGCCGGCGCATTATGGCGGCTGCGAGTGAGAACGTGACGAAGGTGTTTCTTGAACTGGGCGGGAAGTCGGCGATGGTGGTGCTCGACGATGTCGAGGATCTCGGGATGGTCGCGGCCACTGCAGCTTTTGGTACGGCAACGGTTTGTGGCCAGGGTTGTGCGTTGTCGACCCGTATCCTTTTGCCGAGGTCGCGCTACGACGAAGGCATCGAGGCGATTGCGGCGATGATGGCGGCGACTCCTCCGGCCGACCCAAGCGATCCGGGCACCATGCTCGGCCCGCTGATCAATGCTGCTCAACGCGACAAGGTTGAGGGGTATGTGCGCTCGGCGCTCGATGAGGGGGCTCGGGTGGTGTGTGGTGGCAAACGTCCCGAGTCGATGACGGCTGGCTACTTCTACGAGCCGACCTTGCTGGCCGATGTGACCAACGATATGAAGGTGGCCCAGGAGGAGATCTTTGGTCCTGTCCTAGTGGCCATCGCCTATGACGATGATGACGATGCGGTGCGGATCGCCAACGATTCGATCTTTGGCTTGTCGGGCCATGTGTTCAGTGCCGATGATGACCGCGCCTTGGCGGTGGCTCGAAAGATCCGCACCGGAACCATGTCGATCAACGGCGGTGTTTGGTACGGCGCCGACGTGCCCTTCGGCGGCTACAAGCAATCCGGCATAGGGCGAGAGATGGGCCAAGCCGGCTTCGACGAATATCTAGAAACCAAGGCCTACGCCAAGCCCTCCTAAAAGGGGTCAGGCACTTATGGGGTCAGGCACTTAAAGTGCCTGACCCCTTTGAAGAGGGGATGAGCGATATGGGTGAGAACCACATGATGAGCGGCCTGCGGGTTTTGGTTGTGGGGGCGTCGTCGGGCATTGGGGCGGCGGTGGCGAAGGCGGTGGTTGCCGCGGGTGGTGACGTTGCGGTCTCGGCCAGGCGGGGCGAGCTGCTTGACGCGCTGGTTGCCGAGATGGGTGGCGGGCATTCCATCGCTGGCGACGCGACGGTGGTTGACGATGCGAAGCGGGTCGCGGCATCGGCCGCTGACGCCATGGGCGGACTCGACCTTGTGGTCTACGTGGCTGGCTATGGGGTGCTGCAACCGTTGCGCGACACCGATCCCGACACGTGGGCCGATGTGTACGCGGTGAACGTAATCGGCGCGAACCTTGCGGCCGCAGCAGCGCTCGACCATCTCAGCGACGGCGGCGTGGTGGCCTTTGTGTCGTCGCGAACCGTCGAGGACGCCAACGCGATCTTTGCGTCGTACTCGGCGTCGAAGGCCGCGCTCGATCAGTGCATCCGGACGTGGCGGGTCGAGCATCCCGAGTTCCGGTTTGTGCGGGTGGTGATGGGCAACTGCCAGCCCACTGATTTTGTCAATCAGATGGGCATGGACCTGCTCGGCGAAGCGCTCGAACAGTGGCAGAAGCAGGCGATCCCCGGCGGCATGATGCACGTCGATGACGTGGCAGTTGCAATGGTGAGCTCGTTGGCAGTCGCCCTCGATCACCCGCACATCGATGCGTCAGAACTGAAGTTCGACGCTCGAACGGTGTAGCCGGAGTTTCCTACAGCTCGAGGCCCTTGAAGGCGAACGGGCGAAGCATGGTGATGACCGGTGCGCCAGCCATCAGCCCGCCGCCGAGTGCGCCCATGGCGGCCTTCATGGCGTCGCCCTGGCCGTGCACGCCGAGGGCGGCTTCGTCGGTGTAGAGCTCGAAGAAGTGGATGATGTTGGGGTTCGCGCTGTCGACGGATGCAGCGTAAACCTCAAGGCCAGCTTCTTCTTCGGATGCGGCAACCATGGTGGTTACTGCGGCCTCAAGTTCGGCGGCCTTTCCTTCGGCGGCGGTCAGGATTGCGTGGAGTGCGATTTTTGACATGTCGAAACCGTAGTGGGGCCGGCGCTGTTGGACCATTTAACAAGTTTCTGTGGTGACCCAATAGCTTCGAGCGGGTGAGTAAGACGTCCGACGCGCAGAGCGCTACGCAAGTGCAGGCCGGTGCGGCAGGCCCGTCGAATGCGTTGGGTGTGCCGTCGTTTCGGTATCTGTGGCTCAACACCCTCACCTTCTACATCGTTGGTAATGCGCTGCGGTTTGTCTACGGGTGGATTGCGCTCGATGGCTTGAACGAGAACGAATCGGTGCAGGGCCTAGTGGTGTTTCTGTTGGGTCTTCCCGGCGTGTTTCTGTTGCTTCCGGCCGGGGTTTGGGCTGACCGGATGAACCGGCGAAAGCTTTTGCTTGCAACACAGTTCGCAACGTTGGTCATCATGATGGGCACCGCTGCGCTCATTGGTCAGGGGCAGCTTTCGCTTGGTTTGATCATTGTGTCTGCGTTGCTGGCCGGCACGACGACGGCGCTTGGTTCGCCGGTGCGGACGTCGTTGTTGCCCGAGCTGTTGCCGGCGAATCTGTTGTACAGCGGAATCGCGTTGAATGCGTTGGCGCTAACGGTGTCGATGGTTTTTGGCAGCGTAAGTGCTCAGCTCATTGGCGACGCGTTCGGTTTCGACGGAGCGTTTTGGTACTTCGGGATTGTGCTTGGTTTCGGGCTGGTGGCGGTGTTCGCGATTCAGGCGCCCGAGCGTGCGCCGATCGAGAGCGACCGGGCCACGATGCGCGAGGCGGTGGGCGAGGGGTTGACCTTTGTGTACCGCCACCCGGCTTTGCGCACGTTGTTTCTGTTGCTTGGTTTGGCCGGGTTTGTGATGAACGCGCTGATGTTTGTGACCCTGCAGGCGTTTGTGAAGGAAGACCTGGGTCGTGACGCTGGTGATGCGGCGCCGTTGTTGGCGTTGATGGGTGTTGGCCTAGCGCTCTCGTCGTTTGTGGTGATGAAGAACGGCAACATGAAGAACAAGGGCACGTGGTTTCTTCGGGCGATGCTGTTGGGTACGACGTGTCAGTTTCTGATGGGTCGGTCGACCGAGTACTGGCAGCTGATGGTGTTATCGCTGATCATGGGCACCGCCGGTGGGTTTTTCATCAACATGAACCAGGGGTTGATTCAGTCGAATACACCGCCGG
>CALLQB010000139.1 GCA_938015295.1 uncultured Acidimicrobiales bacterium | reverse complement strand
AAGCCGATATGCGCGTGGCCATCTTCAACGCCGGGGTAGCCGCCTTGAGCGAACTTCGCAGCGAAGGTCTCTTCGCAGGTGCTCCGCAGCTTGTTGTGAACCTCTGGCACATGGACCTCGAACCGACCCCCGACGATCTCGCTCATCGGTGCAATCCGAGCGAAATCGCGGAACGCTACCTAGCCGAAGTCTCGACAGGCTGATGATGTTCCTGACGAAATTCTGCTGAAAGCGGGCCTTCCTGGGGAGACCCGTTGATTGTCGCCCCAAATCCTGGCCGCGGGTGCACGGTTGTCGGTAGTTCGGTGCTGATGGGTACATTCTGTTGGTGGCCAGCTTTCGCGAACTTCTCACGCAAACAAAGTCTCAGATTGTCGAAACCGACACAGCAGGCGCTGATGCGCTACTCGCCGATGGCGCTGTGCTGCTCGATGTGCGAGAGGCCGACGAGTACACCCAGGGGGCGCTGCCCGGCTCTGTCCACATTCCTCGTGGCACGCTTGAATCGTCTGTCGAAGGCCGATTGGCCGATCGCAACCAGCGCATCGTGGTGATGTGCGCCGGGGGAGTGCGGTCGGCGTTCGCAGCCCAGACACTCCAAGCGCTGGGGTACACACAGGTTGTGTCGATGGATGGTGGCTTCAACAAGTGGAAGGAAGAAGGGCGTCGTTGGGTGACCCCCTCGACGCTCGATCCCGAGCAGCGGGCCCGCTATGCCCGCCACCTCTCCCTGCCCGAGGTCGGCGAAGCTGGCCAGCTGAAACTTCTGTCCGCCAAGGTGCTGCTGATCGGTGCTGGCGGCCTCGGTTCGCCGGCGGCCCTCTATCTTGCTGCTGCTGGTGTCGGGCAAATCGGCATCGTCGATATGGATGTGGTCGATCCCTCGAACCTTCAGCGTCAGATCCTGCATAACGTCGACCGGGTCGGCGAGCGCAAAGTCGATTCGGCCAAAAAGACCATCACACAACTCAACCCCGACTGCACTGTCGTCGCCCACGATGTTCGCCTCGCCGCCGACAACGTGATGCAGATCATCGAGGGGTACCACGTCATCATCGACGGCACCGACAATTTTCCTACCCGCTACCTGCTCAACGACGCGTCAGTGAAGCTCGGCGTCCCGGTAGTGCACGGATCAATCTTTCGCTTCGAAGGTCAAGTGACAGTCTTCGACCCGCGGCATGGGCCGACGTACCGCGATATGTCGCCACAACCGCCACCAGCCGAGTTTGCCCCGAACTGTGCCGAGGCCGGAGTGCTCGGCGTGCTGCCCGGAATCATCGGCTCGCTTCAGGCCCTCGAAGCGCTGAAGATTGTGCTCGGCTACGGCGAAACGTTGCGCGGTCGACTACTGACCTTCGACGCCACCGACATGAGTTTTCGCGAATATCGACTCGATGTCGACCCGGCCAACCAGGTCACCTACGACAACCGCGACCGGATAATCATCGCCGATCTCGACGGTTTCTGCGCCCCGGCCGGAATCTCGTGACACCAGGCGACAATCTTTGTCGCCGTGTGTCACGAGATTTTCTGAAAGTGGTTGGTTTGTTAGATGGTTGGTTTGTTAGACGGTGGGTGGGCCGGTGAAGAGTCCGCCTAGGTGGGCGGTGTCGTTGAAACTCTTGAGGATGAGCCGACCATCCAGGGAGACGACATGCGACACAGAGCAGTTGTCGACGATGCCGACTCGGCCCTCGCCGCCGACCACACGCGACGCGATGGCGCCGATGACACCACCATGCACAAACGCAACGACATTGCCGCCGGTGTGCGCATCGATCAGCTGCTGAAGCCCGGTCATGCAGCGATCGCCGAAATCGTCGTACTTCTCGGCGCCAGGAACCAAATCCCAGCGGCCGGTACTGACAACCTCTTTCGCCACCGGATCGGTGAGTTCAGCCATCTTGATCCGCGAAACACCGCCCTCCCACTCGCCGAGAAAGATCTCGTGCAAGTTCTGGTTGATCTGCAGATCGATGCCCGTGGCATCCACCAACGGCTGTGCTGTCTCGACCGTGCGTACAAGACGCGTCGCATAGGCCGCGGTGATCGGCTCGGTCGCAAGTCGTGCACCAACAAGCTTTGCCTGTTGCTGCCCGAGGGGCGACAACGCTGGGTTTCCCTGTGGGCCAAGCATCGGAAACGGCTCGCCGGGGACAAAGGCCTGGGACGCTCCGTGACGCACCAGCAACACCTCGGTCGCTCCGTGGGGAGCAACGAATGGCTTCTGTTCGTAGGCGGTCTTCTCGGCGCTAAGTGCATTTTCAGATGAGGTCACCTGCCCGATACTCGCAGACTGGAAAAGAGAAGACCACCTCATAGCCGGAGAACTACCGTCTGGGTCGTGCAACAACCTCAACCCGCCTCGTCATCAGATTCTCCGGCCGACATCGATCTTGGCGCGGTCCGCGCTGACACACCCGGAGTTAGCCATGTCGTCCACTTCAACAACGCCGGGTCGTCGCTGCCACCCGCCCCTGTACTCGACGCCACGCACGCCTACCTCGACCTCGAAGCGACGACCGGAGGCTATGAGGCTGCTGCGCAGGAGGCTGAAGCCCTCGACCGCGTCTATTCCGCAGGCGCCGAACTTCTTGGCTGCGATCCAACTGAACTCGCGTTCGTGACCGGGGCCGCTACCGGATGGTGGCGATCGTTCGAAGCAGTACCGCTACAGGCAGGCGACCGGGTGCTCATCAGCACGTCGGAATATCAGGCCAACATGTTCGGCTTCTTGCAGGCGAAAGCACGCGGCGTCGAGATCGAAGTGCTACCAACAACACCGAGCGGAGAGATCAACCTCGATGCCCTTGCGGCCAAGCTCGACGACCGGGTGAAACTCGTCGCCGTCACCCAGATCGCAATGACAAACGGCATGGTGCAACCAGTGCAGGAGATTGGCCACATCGTCAGTGACAGCTCAGCGATGTACCTGCTCGATTCGTGCCAAGCCGTCGGACAAATGCAGGTCGATGTCGCCGACCTCAAATGCGACTTCCTTTCGTTTACCGGAAGAAAGTTCATGCGGGGGCCACGAGGAACAGGACTGCTGTACGTTCGCTCCTCGGTCATGGATCAACTCAACCCGCCGAGCTACATCGACGGGCGGTCGGCGGCATGGGAAACGCCCGACTCCTACCGTCTCCAAGACACCGCTATGCGATTCGAGATGGGTGAGGTTTCCTACGCTGCAAAGGCTGGCTTCGGCGTCGCCATCGAGTACGCAAACGCTGTCGGGATGCCGGCGATAGAACGTCGCGTGGTCGAGCTCGCCGCATCGATGCGCTCAGGTCTGGCGGCCATCGACGGCGTTCAGGTGCACGACCAAGGCCAACGCCAAAGCGGCATCGTCACCTTCACCGTCAACGGACACGACCCCTTCGACGTGTCGTCCAAACTGCGAGTGCAGACCATCAACACCTCGGTGGTGCCTCACCAAATGGCCCAACTCGATCTCGCCGGTCGCGGCATCGATGCGGTGGTTCGGGCTGGCGTCCACTATTACAACAGTACCGATGAGATCGATGTGCTGTTAGCAGCAGTAGGTCGCCTCGCCGTGGGTTAGTCGGGTTTCCCCGGCAAACCGAAGAAATTCTCTGAGTTGCGGGCCACCAGTGGAGGGCAGAGATGGGATCGACACCTGAGTCGCTCGGCGATGCCAGCCGAACCGACGGAAGTTGGATTGTTTCGGTAAAGGGTGTGCTGACGGTTCGTAATCATGTCGCGCTCGCAAAGAACTGTCGCGATGAATGGGAGCTGCCCGGCGGTCGGCTAGATCTCACCGACGAAAGTCCCGAAGCGGCTGTGGTGCGCGAATTCGCCGAAGAGCTCGGTATCGAGGTGCGGGTGACGCAACTGCTCGACACCTACGTATTCGAACCAGTGCCTGGTGAACCGCGCCTCATCATCACCTATCGATGCGAAACCGACGGACTACCTGAACTGCGGTGCAGCGACGAACACGACGACGTTGCCTGGATTGCGGTCGACGCTCTGCATGAAATTTCGTTACCCGAGGGGTACTGGCGTTCAATAACGTCGTTCTCTGGCTAAGAGCGCCGGCCTGCACACAGGTCGAAATTTGGGGGAGTGGCCGCTGTTTCGTCGGGTTGTGGGTAGTTTTGCAGTCTTGCCTGCATCAGCCACACCGTCGGACGGCCCGGGCAGCCTTCTGGCCACTCTTCGAGAACGTAACCCTTTGCCTACCGGCAGCTTTGCCATCGGTGGCGGGCTCCTGATCAATGGCGTCGCCACGTTCGGCTTTCTGACGGTCGCCAAACGAGCCATGGGCGACGAGTCGTACTCGGCGCTCGCTGTCTTGTGGGCTCTTGTCTTCATCCTCGGACCCGGCTTCTTTCAACCGCTCGAACAGGAACTGTCGAGGGCCACCGCCGAACGCTCGAGCCGCGGCGAAGGATCTGCTCCGGTGCTGCGAAAAACCGCACTCATCGGTTTCGGCCTAGTCGTTGTAGTCACCCTTGGTCTCTTGGCAGCCTGGCCATTGGGGCTCGACGCCCGCCTCGATGGCGAACCGCTGCTCCTCGCGAGCCTCATGCTCGCCATGGCAGCGTTCTCGGTGAGCCAACTACTTCGCGGATTGATGGCCGGCCATCACGAGTACCGGTTGTACGGGATCTTCTTCGGTGTCGACGGACTCGTTCGGTTCGGCGCAGCGATTGTGCTCGCACTACTTGGCATGAAGGCAGCCGGTGCCTACGGACTCACCGTCGGGCTCGCTATTTTCATCGCAGCATTCGCCGCAACGCGCGGCCCCGAAACATTGTCGAAGCCCGGACCAGATGCTGCCTGGAACGAGGTCACGCACTCGCTTGGGTTTCTGCTTGGAGCAGCGCTGTTCGAGGCGTTCCTGCTCAACATTGGTCCGGTAGCGGTCGACGCACTCGCTGATCCGGGCGAAGAGATCGAGGCCGGACGTTTCCTTAATGGTCTTCTCACCGCCCGTGTGCCGCTCTTCTTCTTCCAAGCCGTCAAAGCTGCGCTGCTGCCAAACCTCGCCTCCGCTATCGGCCGCGGCGATTTTGTGCAGTTCCGGCACGTCCTCGTGCGTCTGCTGGGCGCGGTCAGCGCGATCGCAGTGTTCGGCGTCGGCTTCGCGTGGGTCGCCGGGCCGTTCATCGTCGACCTCTTGTTCGCCGACCAGATGAGCCGCACCGACATGGCTCTCCTCGCGTTGTCCAGTGGCTTATTCATGGGCGCGCTTTCGTTGGCGGTTGCGCTGATCGCCCTAGGACACCAGGGATATGCGGTCATTGGATGGCTCGTCGGGGTCGTCATGTTCTTCCCCGGAGTCACCCTTGCCGACGATCTCTTCCTCCGCGTCGAGATCGGCCTGATTGTTGCTGTGTCAACAACAACCTTGTTGATGGCGATTCTCTGCCGATATGGATTACGAACGGCTCGAACAACGAGCACATCGATTCCCCTAGGCTGAGACTGTTATGCATGACGCACGAACACACTTGTCACCTCGCGAAGGTGTCGCAACTCTGATTGGTGGTCTCCAATGAAAGGTCTCATTCTTTCGGGTGGCACAGGTTCACGCCTGCGCCCTATCACCCATACCAGCGCGAAACAGCTGGTACCTATTGCGAACAAGCCCATTCTTTTTTACGGCATTGAAGACATGGCCGAAGCAGGCATCGTCGACATCGGCATCATCATTGGTGAAACGGGCGACGACATCCGCGAAGCGGTGGGCGATGGTTCGCGTTTCGGCGTCAATGTCACCTACATCTCTCAAGACGCACCGCTTGGCCTAGCCCATTGCGTCAAGATCGCCGAAGATTTCCTTGGTGGCGACGACTTCGTCATGTATTTGGGCGACAACATGCTCGAGCAGGGCCTTGTTGAATTCGTCGAGGGATTCGAAGCAAGCCGCAGCTCGGCCAACGCTCCCGAGCTCGGCGGAACGGCCGCAGCGCCAGCGGTTGCACAGATTCTTTTGGCTGAGGTCGACGACCCTCGCTCGTTCGGCGTTGCTGATATTGACGAAAACGGCGCCGTCGTGCAGCTGGTTGAGAAACCAGAGAACCCACCGTCGAACCTCGCACTTGTGGGCGTGTACCTGTTCGACAACAACATCATCACCGCAGTGAACAGCATCGAGCCGTCCGAACGGGGCGAGCTCGAGATCACCGACGCTATCCAGTGGCTCGTCGATGCCGGACACGTTGTCCGCCATGAGGTGCTGCAGGGCTGGTGGATCGATACCGGTAAGAAGGATCCCTTGCTCGAATGCAACCGACTGGTTCTCGATACCGTCGTTCCGGCCACCCACGGGCTTGTTGACGAGAAATCTAACGTCGAGGGCCGAGTCATTATCGAACAAGGTGCCGAGGTGAAGAACTCGACCGTTCGGGGACCCGCCGTCATCGGTGCCGGAACTCGAATCATCGATAGCTACGTCGGCCCGTACACGTCGATTTCTCACGACTGCGAAATCATCTCGTCTGAGCTCGACCATTCAGTGGTGCTGGCCAATAGCCGGCTCGCCAACATCGAGCGGCTCACCGACAGTCTGATTGGCCACCATGTCGATGTAAGCCACAACGACGCCCTTCCGAGAGCAACTCGACTCATGCTCGGCGACCATTCCCGAGTCGAGATCCCGTAGCGGTCCAGCGACGGTCCGTCCTCGTACCTTTATCACCTTTCACGTAACGCAACGCAGTAGTACTTTCAACCCCCACACAGGAATCTTCCCTATGCCAGAAATCTCCGCCGTTCCCGAAATTGCCGGCGCCTTCTTCGTTGACCCCGACGTCCACGGCGATGAGCGTGGCATGTTCGTCGAGACTTACCGTCGGCAGTGGTTTCCCGCTGGCCGCGAGATGATTCAGTCGAACCGAGGCGACCGCAAACAAGGTTGCATCGTCGGCCTGCATTATCACTTGCACCAAAGCGACTACTGGTACGTGCCGTTTGGTACCGCTCGTGTGGTCCTGCACGACCTGCGTCAGGGCTCAGAGACCGATGGCAATACCCTCTGTTTCGATCTCGGTGTGCAGCCCGACGGTGTCATGAACCACCGTGGCGTCTACATCCCGCCGGGTGTCGCACACGGTTTCGCATCGCTTACCGACATGACCATCACCTATCTCGTCGATGGGTATTACAACCCTGCTGACGAACTTGGCGTGCTCTGGAGCGACCCCGAAATTGGTGCCGATTGGGGCCTCGATGCGCCGGTTCTTTCCGGACGCGATCAAGAGAATCCTCTCCGTGCCGATATCGAACCTATGTGGCAGCCCCACGTAAGTCTTCGAACCGGCTGACACCCCACCATGGTTGCGTCTTTACTGCAGCCTCAAGTAACCACCGAAACGTACTGTTCGAGCTCGCTCGTCATCCCCACAGGACATACCAACTATGAGTAAGAAAATCTTCGTCACCGGCGGCGCCGGCTTCATTGGCTCGAACTTTGTTCGCTACCTGTTCAACAACACCGACGACCAGGTCACCGTGTACGACGCACTTACCTACGCCGGTAACCCCGAAAACCTTGCCGAGTTCGACGCCGATAGTCGTTACCGCTTCGTGCAGGGCGACATCACCGATCGCGATGCCGTCCGTTCGGCTATGGCGGGCCACGACATGGTTGTGCACTTTGCTGCCGAGAGCCACGTCGATCGCTCGATCACCGGACCCGACGTGTTCGCGAACACCAACTGCCTCGGCACCAACGTTGTTTGTGACGTTGCCCGCGAGCATGAGGTCGACCGGCTTCTCCATATCGGCACCGACGAGGTGTACGGATCGGTCGAAGAGGGCTCGTCGCTTGAGGGCGACCCACTCGAGCCGCGGTCGCCGTACTCGGCCTCGAAGGCAGGCTCGGACCTTATTGCGCTGTCGTACTACACGACCTACGGCTTGCCAGTTGTGGTGACCCGTTCGTCGAACCAGTTCGGCCCCTACCAGTATCCCGAAAAAGTCATCCCGCTTTTCACTACCAACCTGCTCGACGGTCTCAAGGTGCCGCTGTACGGCGACGGTATGAACATCCGCGACTGGCTGTTTGTCGAAGACAACTGCTCGGGGGTGAATCTTGTGCTCCGCGATGGTGTCGCTGGCGAGATGTACAACATCGGTGGCGGTAACGAGATCCCTAACCGCGAACTCACCGATCGCATTCTTGCGCTGTGTGACTGCGATGAATCTTCGATCGAATACGTCGAAGATCGGCTCGGTCACGACCGTCGCTACTCCATCGACTGCTCGAAGATTGAGGGCCTCGGCTGGAGCCCCAAGCGCGAATTCGGCGAAGCGCTTGAGCTGACTGTCGACTGGTACAAGAACAACCGGGCGTGGTGGGAACCACTTAAGAACGGTTGATTCGACAATGACGCGTGTTCTCATCACCGGTGCGGGCGGACAGCTTGGAACCGATTGTGCGCTGACCTACGCCGATGCCGAGGTGATTGCGGCTGCGCGGGCCGACCTTGACGTTGGCGATCGCACTGCTGTGCTCGAGATGGTTGCGTCGGCGAAGCCCGACGTGGTCATTCACGCCGGTGCGTGGACCGCTGTCGATCACTGCGAGGACGACCCCGATAGGGCGTTCCGCGATAACGCACTCGCAGTGCGGCACATGAACGAGGCTTGCACGAAGAACGACGCACATCTCGTGCACATCAGCACCGACTATGTGTTCGATGGCACCAAGGCTGATCCGTATCTCGAGTGGGATGCTACGAACCCACAATCGGTGTATGGCCACGCAAAGTTGGCCGGCGAGCGAGAGGTTGCCCCAGAGTTCACCGTTGTTCGAACATCGTGGGTCTGTGGCGAGTTCGGCCACAACATGGTCAAGACCATTCTTGGAGCGATCGCCAAATACCCGACGCTGAGTTTTGTCGACGATCAGCGCGGCCATCCGACGTTCACCGCCGATCTGGCCAAGATGTTGCGACTACTCGGCGACGAGCGTCGTCCTGGCATCTTTCACGTCACCAATGCCGGCGCAGTCTCTTGGTTCGAGTTCACCCAAGCCGTCCTTGAGGCAGCGGGGGAGGACCCGGGCCGTGTTGAGCCGATTAAGACGACGGATCTTGACCCGCCACGGCCCGCACCTCGGCCGGAAAACTCGGTGCTCGATAACGCCGCGTTGCGGTTGTCGGGTGTGACGCCGTTGCGCGACTTCCGAGAACCACTCGCAGAGCTGGTGGCGAAGCTCACCAAGTAGTGGCGAAGCTCACCAAAACGACGGAGCGGTGATGGCCCGCCTGAACCATCACCGCTTCACGTTGTTTCCCCGCCTGTGGTTTGCCCTCAAGGGCGCCGCCACCTGCAAATGAAAGTATTTCATTGAACGAGGTGTATTGCAAGGACAAAGGGGCGGATTTGTCTTTTTCTTGCGTCGGCACCCTGCCAGAGCAGGTGGTTTAGCCGACCGAGATGTCCTTGCAGCCAATGATGACTGCGACGGCGCCGCTCGTTGAGATCGCCCTAGCGCACACCTGGTAGGTGCCGGGACTCACAGGAATCGTTGCGTCGAAGCCGTGGTCATCGCCCCGGCCGTATTGCCCTAGACCGGCGTGGGCATAGCGAGCGGTTGTAGTGGCGACCTCGGTGCGGTCGACATCGATAGCGACCCGGATTGGGTCGTCGGTGCTCGGGTCGAGCGCCCAGCCAGCAACCCGAATGGCGGTGCCAGCAGTACCTGCCTGTCGCACGATCTCGAGTTCGCCAACCGGAACAGTCGACGTTGCCACCTCGACCTTCTTGCAGCCCAGGTCGGTATTGGGTTGCCCCTTTTGATTGTTGAGCGCCTTGACGCACACGGTGTGCACGCCCGGCATCGCCTTTACCGCGATGCGGAATCCGTGTTTCGTGCCGTTGTTGTATTTGCTGGCCAGTGCTTTCTTGTTTCTTTTGGCCAACCGGGTTTTGACGTTCTGGCCGTCGATGCTCACTTTGACCTTGATCGGGTCGGACGTATCGAGATCCATTGCCCAACCAGATACCTGCACACGGTCGGTTCCGGCAACGACTTTCACGTAGGAGCCAAAGGGCAACTGGTCAGTCGGGCCGGAGTAGGAGTAGTTCGTGCTGAGAATTTGGTCGTCTCGGCTAAATCGGCCTTCTGCGGCAAGCCCGGCGTTAACGATCCATCGAAAGCTTTCGCCAGTGATCGACTTGGTGCCGGAAGAGCCGGTGAGGGTCACGGTCGCTTTGTTGACCCGGCCCGAAACGCCGACGTTGCCGCCGATGCTCAGCGACTGAAGTGTGCCGACGTCGCTGCTGCCGTCGCGGGCAAGCCACCGGCTGAGCTCATCGACACCGTAGGTGCGTGTCCAGGACGCAAGAGGGTTTTCGTGGCCATCAAATGCGTCGGGTGCCGCACGCAGGTAGGGCACAAAATTTGCGAACGCGTACTCGCTATTGGCAGAGTGGCCGCCGTTCGATGAGCCGTACAACGCATCGATGACCGCCCCTTCGTACGTGCCGACAATTCCCGAAGTCGCATCGACTGCGGCAACCCAATTGGCGCTGAAATCGCCCGTTTCTTTCGAGTTGCCGGCGTATACCTGGTCGCGAGTCGACGAGTCGAGGTCATAGGGCAACGTGCGAGAAGCGTCGCCACGTCGACTGAGTATCCGGGCCTCGGCATAGGACCTGCCAGCGATCGCCTGTGCCTTCAGCGCTTCGGTCGGCCATGAGGACGGCATCTCGGCGAGGCCGTAGAGGTATTCGTCCATCGTGAGCTGGCCAAGGACCACATAGAACGACGTCGAGCCATCGCTGGTCGGCGTTAGTTCGAGCCGGCCATGGCGGTAGGAATGCTCGCTGGTAGTCAGATGCTGCTCCACCAGGTCTTTCACGACGAGTCGAAGCGTCCGGCCAATGCAGGGGCTGGGCACCGGATCGGCGCCCTCGGGAACCGGCTGGGGCACACAGATATCTTGCCCAGCCGCAGTTATTGCCCAGCGATCGGCCTGGCGACTGATTGCGATGTCTTTCCACGCCGCCACCGTTGAGATGGTTTTGCCATCGAGTTTGATGGTGGCTTTGCCGCCAAACGATGCGGTGGTCGAGGTCGAGGTTGACAGCGCGACGCGTACGTTGTTGGTGACCGAGCGCTGTTCGATCGATACGCCTTGGTAGTAGGCCTTGATGATGTCGGTGCTGCTTTGACCTGCGGCAGCGCGACCATAGGCGCCGAATTGGCTCATGCCGACGCCGTGGCCCCAGCCTCCGCCCTCAAAAGTGAAAGACGTTTGTCCAGCGCCGTTGAATGCCGCAGCGCGCGGCGTCGCCAGCCCCAGACCCGCAAGAACGACAAGCGCAGCGAGCACGACCGAAACTGCTCTGCGCCTCGCAGAAGAACACGAAAGTACCACCGTGGAGAACCCCATAAACTTGTGTACGTATCCCTTCTTGCCTGTCCCGCCTAGCTCAGTAAGTGTACGGGGGAGCTAGCCCTACAACACGTCGAGCGGGTGGCGTCACACGGTCTGGCGTCGTTGACCGGTAGCATCGCTCGCATGGGTTTGTACGTCGTCGGCATGCACCGCAGCGGCACTTCTGCGATAACCGAAGCGTTGGCATCACTGCCGTTCGAGCTTCCCGGACCCGATGCGATGGTTGGCGGCAATGCATCGAATCCTCGTGGCCACTGGGAAGTCGAAGCGCTCACCGATTTTAACCAAGCGCTTCTTGAGCGTGCTGGTGCAAGTTGGCTCGCACCATCGACCGCCGCGCTCGATGAAATGAAACGTCTGAGTGCACCGGAACTCGGCATCGATACGCACGCGCTCGAAACTTTTGGTCAGGCCTTTGCCACGACCAGTTGGCTGTTCAAGGACCCTCGACTGAGCCTGACGCTGCCGTTCTGGCGCCGGGTCCTCGACCCCAACCCGGCGGTTCTGGTACTTCGCGATCCGATGGCTATCGCTCGGTCGTTGCGGGCCCGAAACGATCTGGCACTCCCGTTCGGCCTAGCGCTCTGGGAGCGGTACCTTCGTTCGGCCGTTTCGTCGCTCGAGGGAATGGCCGTTCACGTCACGACCTTTTCGGCGATCGCTGACGGTGGTCAGCCGGTGCTCGACCTGGTCGAGTTCGCAGCCAAGAGCCTCTCGGTGGCGGTTCCGGCCAGCATCGAGGAAGATATCCATCGGGTCATCGACCCCGAACTTCGACACCACGACGGCGGCCCTGACACCGATCTCGACATGTTGAGCGATGAGCAGCGCGAGCTCGTCGCGGCTCTTGCAGAGGCCGAGGGAAACCACGCAGACTTCTCGCTGGGCATCGAGCAGATTCCCGAAACCCCGGGCCTCGACCTCACCTTCGCTGCTGCGGCAGGGTTCGAAAGGGCGGCCGAATCGCAGATTGCTGCCCAACGTGCAGAGCTCGAAGCCGACTTCACCAGTCGCGAAACCACGTGGACCCGAAGGTTCGAGTCCGACCTTGAGCGCACACAGCGAGAGCAGGCAGACATCCTGGCCGAGATCGACCGGCTCCGGGACCTGCTGGCCGGAGCGGAGCACACCCAGTCCGAACACTACGCCGAGATGGGCGGACTTGCGCTCGAGATCGAGAGTCTTCGGGCCGAACTCGATACCACGGTGCACTTTCGCAACCTCGCTTCAATCGAACTCGACCGCCTCAACCGTCGTCGTGCGGTGAAGTACGCGATGCGGCTGGCCGATGGACTGCGAAAGGTCGGCATCCTCGACAAAGAGGTTGAAGCGCCCGCAGCGGCAGCGATTGCGGCAAACGACGAAGGTGCAGAGCGAGCCGCTCGATCAGCGCCCCGTGCTGGCTTCGAAGCGCTAGCAGGCGCGATCGAAGAAGGCGTTTTCGCTCGTCCGCTCACCGTCATTATTCCGGTGTACAACGCGGTCGAAGCGGTGCAGCGGTGCTTCGAAGCCTTCCGACGATTCACGCCAGACACCGTGCAACTGGTGGTTATCGACGACGCGTCGCCCGACCCGCGGATTGCGCGAGTCATCGATCAGATTGCCGACCGAAGCAACACCACCGTGCTGCGCAACGGCACCAATCAAGGCTTTACAACCACGGTCAACCGTGGCCTTGCACAGCACCGAGACAGCGGCGGTGGCGACGTCATCGTGCTCAACAGCGACACCATCGTCACACCTCGCTGGACCCAACGACTTCGCGCGGTTGCCCACGAAAATCCGATGTACGCAACCGTCACTCCGCTTTCTAACGCTGCCGGCGTGTTCTCGTTTGAGAGCAACCTGCCGTCAGGACCCGAAGAGGCAGCGCACACTGCAGCACAAGTGTCTCGTGGGGCGCAGTATCTGCGGCCGACCGGACCAACCGGCAACGGCTTTTGCCTGTTCATCAAGGCCGAGGCGCTCGACGTCGTCGATCGACTTGACGACGAAGCGTTTCCACGCGGCTATGGCGAAGAGAACGACTTCTGTATGAAACTTGGGGCAGCGGGGTTTACCCACGTCGTCGCCGACGAGGTCGCTATCTTCCACGAAGAGTCGGCCAGCTTTGGCGACTCGGCCCGGGCCGAACTCATCGAAGATGGCCTCAAGGTGCTCGACGAGCGCTACCCCGAGTACCGGTCGTTGGCCGAAACGTTCGTCGGGTCAGCAGCTTTTGTGGAAGCCCGCGCAACAGCGACCAACGCCATCGCCGATGGTCCGAGCCACATTCGTCGCCGGTTGCTCACCGTTTTGCACGATGGTGGCGGCGGTACCGAGTATCACGCAAGCGACCTGATGCGGGCGCTCGACAATGAGTACGAACCGCTCGTCCTCATTCCCGACGGGAACGACCTCGTGCTCTGGACGGCTGATAACGGTGCCGAGCGCCGAGAGATCACTCGTTGGAGTTTGACGAGAGGCTGGGATGTCCGCCGCTTCCGCGACCCCGAGGTAGCAAGTGTCTTCGCCGAGTTACTTACTCGCTTCAACATCGAAGTCGTGCACATTCACCATCTGATCGGCCACACCTTCGACCTGCCACACGTGGCGAAGGCACTGGGCATTCCGGTGGTGCTGACCCTTCACGACTTCTATATGGCCTGCCCTTCGGTCAACCTGCTCGATGAGAACAACACCTTCTGTGGTGGTGCCTGCACCGCTGGCCAGGGAAGATGTCAGACACCAATCTGGCTGAAGAACGACATCGATCTCAAGCATCGCTTTGTCCACCTCTGGCGCGACGAAGCCCGCACCATCCTCGAGATGGTCGACGCCCTTGTCACGCCATCAGCCGACACGCGCGAACATTTCGCCCGAATGTTTGGCCCAGAACTCGCCCGCAAAATTTTGGCAATCGAACACGGACGCGACTTCGACCGGCCCCGGGCGCTAGCGCGTAGCCCCCTCGACGACGAAACGATTTCGATTCTGCTGGTCGGTGCAATTAACGCGTCGAAGGGCGCAGCGCTTGCCGCCGAGGTCGCTCGCATCGGTAAAGCCCGAAACGTCAAAGTCGAACTCCTTGGCGACCTCGAACCCGGCTACGGCGACGGCATCGTTGCTCACGGCGCCTATGGCCGCGACGATCTACCCATTATTTTGGCCACGTTGCGTCCGACGTTCATCGGTGTGTTTTCTATCTGGGCCGAAACCCACTGTTACGTGGTGTCTGAGGCGTGGGCCTGCGGCATTCCGGTGCTCGTCGGACCCCTCGGAGCGCCCGCCGAGCGGGTGCGTGCCCACGGCGGTGGCGTCATCGTTGGGTCACTCGACGCCGAGCGAATAATCGATGACGCTGTAGCTGCTGCCCGCGACCGGTTGGGCTACTCCCGCCTCGCTGCAGAAGCCACCGTTGCCAACGTGCGTTCCACCGCCGAGATGGCTGGCGACTACCGCGACCTCTACACCCAACTCTTGCAAGCGAACGGCGCCTGATGCCCGAACCGTTCTTCATCCTTGGTAGCCCGCGCAGCGGCACAACAATGCTGCGCGACCTCCTCCGCTCTGTACCTGGGCTGTACTGCCCGGAAGAGACCCATTTCTACCGCTGGGGTCAGCCGTACCGCACGCCCCAGTACAAGCGGCAGTACCTGAAGAACAAGGTGCTCGAACACCACCGCGAACTCGACGGCATTGCCGAAGATGAGGTGCTGGCGTTGTTCGAAAGCGCCAGGTCGCGGCGTGAGTTCACCGACGGGTATATGGCGCTGTTTCTCGCCAAGGCAGGCGCCCCGCCGGATGCGCGATGGTTCGACAAAACGCCGCAGAACGTCTTTGGCGTATCGATGCTGGCCCACGATTACCCCGGCAGCCGTTTTGTGCACATCTATCGCAACCCTCTCAACGTCGTCGCGAGCCTCAAGGTCGGCAAAGTGATGAGCCTTCCCGATACGGTCGCCGCGGCCAACTACTGGCGCGAATCGGTCGTGCTTGCCGAGTCGTTCCGGGTGGCAAACCCCGACCGCATGTTGTCGGTCGCCTACGAGGACCTCACGCATCAGCCGGTCACCCAGGTCGACCTCATCTGTCAGTTCGTTGGCATCGAAACACCGGAAGCAACCGAACTGACCGGCGTAAAGGCCGAAGCCAACCAGTTCATCGACGTGCTCGACACCGACGAGAACGAGCTCGTACGGGCCATCACGGCCTCGGTTGTCGAGGAGTTCGGCTACCACTTCGAGAAGTGGTAGCTCATGGGGGCTGAACCTCAACCGGTCATGCCGTCGTTTGTTTGTGTCGGCATCGAGAAGTGTGGCACGACCTCACTTCACCGAATGCTCGACCAGCACCCCGATGTGTATCTGGGCCGGTACAAGGAACATTTCTTCTTCAACCGCGAGTTCGAGAGGGGAGTCGACTGGTACCTCGACCGCTACAGCACCTATGCGGGGCAGCGACTGGTCGGCGACATCACCCCAAGCTACTTCCGAAACCCGAAATCCTACGCTCGTATCAACGATCTCTGCGGCCCGGAAACCAAGGGCATTCTTGTGCTTCGCGAGCCGCTTATTCGGGCGTGGTCGCACTACAACCACCAGCTGCTACGAGCGAAGTTTTCGGTGCCGTTTACCGAAACGTTCGATCATCCGCTGATCAACGTCGACTATCCCGAGGCCGTTCGCCGCTTCCAGCAACATTTTGGCGACCGCGGCCTAGTTCTCGTCTACGAGGACGACATCGCTGCAAACCCGTTGGTAGCGGCGAAGGCGGTCGGTTCGCATCTCGGCATCACCATCGATCACGTTGAGGCCCGCTGGTCCAACCGCGGACTCGCTCCGCACTACGTCGAGCTGCAGCCCGGCGAACTGGTCGACACGAACGACGGCCCACTGGTCGTCGACACCGCCGCTTTGGTTTTCGCCTCTCGACCTGAGCTCTCGGTGGTCACGCCCGAACCGTCTGACCAAGACGTTGCCGCGGCCCGGCAACAGCAGGCGTCGTGGACCCGGTCGCTGGGCGCCGACGAAGCCGCCGAGTTACGCGATCGAGTATTCGGCAACGTCGTCGATGAGGTCGAACAACTTCTCGGCCGATCACTCGAGAGCTGGCGCCACGCCGACGTCTCACCCCCGTACGAACTGGCGCCGCTACCCGTGGCCAAAGTTGTGGACAGCGGTGTAGCTCACGCCGCCGTATCCTGAGGACAACCATGGAAACCGAAGAACGTACCTATCACAGCCAATTCGGTGGCAACTGGATCGACACGAACCGTTTCGCCGAAGATCTTGCCGAGCGAATCGACGATGGCCGCATTGCACCTGAGCTGGGCGAACGCATCGAGTCGTTTGTTGAGAAGGGCTACCTCATTTTGCGCGGTGCCGTGCCTGAAGAGCTGCTCGCCGCTATCGACGACGAAGTCGAATCCGCATGGGAACCCGGTAGTGGTTTCCTCGGGCGTAACCCGAAGATGGGCCTCAAATGGGCCCATCAATTCCCCGCCGATGGCCGCCGCCGAATTGTCGACCCCATCGTGAACGCGCCCAGCGCCCAGTTGGCCGCGTTCGTGCCCGAAATCCGCGACTTCCTTGCCGCGATCTTCGACGAAGCGCCGATGGCCTTTCAGTCGCTGTTTTTCGAGCGAGGTTCTCAGCAACGTATCCATCAGGACACCGCCTATGTGGTCGTGAGTGAGCCGGTACGAATCGCTGCTGCATGGATTGCGCTCGAAGACGTCGAAGAAGGCAACGGCGAACTGGTGTATTACCCCGGAAGTCACCGTTTCGAGGAGTTCGTCTTTGGTGTTCCCGGCGATCAGTCCAAATCCTGGAACCAAGGGCGCGACGGGCAGCCAATGCACCAGGACTTTCTCAACGGCCTCGACGAAAAAGCGGCAGCACGCGGCATCGAGGTCGAGCGTTTCCTCCCGAAACGCGGCGATGTTTTGTTGTGGCACGCCGACTTGGCCCATGGCGGCAGCAAACAGACCAACGAAGAGGCAACCCGCCGCAGCATTGTTGTGCACTACATGCCGCTTTCGGTCGAACCGAACTACATCAAGTTCACCGACCACTTCAAGCCCTATCCGGTGGGCGACGGTGGATACATGAGCTCTCGCCACTACGACCCGTTTGGCCTCGACCAGAGCGAGCGGCCGGTGCTGCCCGTTGAAGGCCTCGGTCTCGATCCTTTCGACGGCTGATTTCGGCCCAATGCGCGTTCTCGTTTTCGGCCAGCCCAAGTCTGGCACCACAGCACTAATGCGATCGGTTTCTGAAGCGATCGGCGACGCCACCGAAGTGCTCGAACCCGACAATCTGAACGAGGTCGACCTTCGCCCCGACCCCCTGGTTGTGAAGAAACTGTTCGGCCCGCACGACCGTGACGAAAGCGCCGCCTATCCGGCCTTTGATGCCCGGCTGTTCATTGTGCGCGACCCCCGCGACCGGTTCATCAGCTCGCTGCTCTACGACGCGCACGGACGCCGAGATTCGGTGTCAGAGGCCGACCTCGCACCGTTTCTCGAGCTGCTGCAAGCCAAAGAAGCAAACCCGTCGTCGGTGTCGGTCGTGGCTCTTCACCACGCCTACTGGAAGGTGACCGGTATCGATCTGCTCAGTAACACGCTGCGTTCGACACAGCGCCTCCGCACCTTCTGGCGCAACAAGGGCAACGAGTGGACGTTGGTGCGCTACGAGGATTTCGTGTCGGGCAACAACCGCGACATAGCGACCTTGGTCGGTGCGGTGGAACTTGCGCAGCCACAGATCACCGGCGACCTAGCGCGGGTCGCGAGAACCCGAGATAAAGGCGACTGGCGTCACTGGTTTACCTCCCAAGACGTGCCGGTGTTCGAACCTTTTGCGGCGGGCTTTCTTGACGACTTTGGCTACGACGACTCATGGGAGCTGTCGACTGAACCGACGATCGATCCGGCCACCGCCAGCGGCTACGTGCGCCAACTCATCGCTGGCGAGTAGTCGCCGACGCCCGCTTGGGGGCGGTCGGTGCGCAGTTAGTGAATACGCCAGTCGGCGCCGAGATCGACGAAATCGCGCAAGGTGATCTCTTCGAGCGGGCGGATTGGCACCCGGGTTCGGCGAGACGCGATCGACACCGCATCGCGGCCTGTGCCTTCGGTGATATCGAGCTCGAGGGCATATTGGCCGGGCGGAACCGCCAAGATCGGCACAAGCACATCGATGGTGCCCCGCCCTTCGAGGCGCTGGTTGATTGCCTGATCGGCGGAGCCGAGGAACACCTCGGTGTCCTGTGCGATGAACCGGATGCTCAGATGCGCATCTTCAACCGGCTCGGGCAGGTCATAGGCGGCATGCACACTCAACGGTGCGCCGGTGTAGCCATATTCGATGCCATCGTCTGAGCTGATCTCAAGATGGGTGATTGGATTGTCGCTGGCGGATTGGTCTTCGGTGGGTAATGCTTCGTCGCCCATCGTCATGAAGTCGCGATATTCGCGAATGACGTCGCGCGGTTCGCCCAGCAGCTGTGCTTCGCCCGCATGCAGCCACAGCACCTGATCGCAGAGCCGCTCCATGATCGCAAGACCGTGGGCCACCAGGACGATGGTGACACCTTCCTTGCGCATGCGGGTCATGTGTTTGATGCCGTTTTTCGAGAAACTCACGTCGCCGACCGAGATGATCTCGTCGGCGAGAAGGATGTCGGGTTCGAGATGCACCGAGACGGCAAAGCCAAGGCGGGCACGCATGCCGCTCGAGTAGGTCTCGACCGGGTTGTCAAAGAAGTCGCCAATGTCTGCCAGCTCAGCGACCTCGCCCATGATCGCCTCGGTGCGCTCGCGTGGAATGCCGAGCACTGCGCTGTTCATGTACACGTTCTCGCGGCCGGTGAGCTGCGGAACAAAACCTGCACCAAGTTCTAGCAACGCGGTGATGCGGCCCCGCACCTCGATACGGCCTTTGGTGGGGGAGTAGATGCCACACATCTGGCGCAGCAGGGTCGACTTGCCTGAACCATTGCGCCCGATGATGCCGAGCATCGAGCCTCGCGGCACATCGACCGAGACGTCCTTGACCGCCCAGAATTCCTTTGGTTTGGCCCGGTGAAAGCCGGTGAGCGCACTTTTGATGCCGCCGCCCGAGTCGGTGCGAATCTCGAACATCTTTGAGACGTTCTGCACGCTGATTGCTATTTCGGGGTCAGCGGGTGCGAGGTTGTCGACCGTTTGCGGTAGGTCGGTGCTTGTCATATCACTGGCCCTCTGCGGCCTTTCCCGCCGAACGATGGAAACGTATCCAACCGGTAACAAACGTTCCTGTCGAGATGACGACGAGATAGAGCCACGTGCCCAGCGAGGGCCACTGGAGCCGGTAGATGCCGTCGCGGGCGGCCTCGACCACTTGGGTCAGCGGGCTCCAGATTGCGATGCCACGGATAATCGGGTTGGTGATGCGCCCATCGATGATCTCGAGCGGCCAGATGATCGGCGTGATGTAGAAATACAGGCGCAAAAAGACATTGAAGAGCATGCCGATGTCGCCAAAGCGTGAGTTTGGTACGGCCAGCCAGAGGCCAACGCCGGTGCCGAGTAGACACACCAGTACCAACAGCGGCGCCATGATGATCCAGGTCGGCCCAACGGTTCGGATGCCGGTGATTCCCCACAGCAGAAGGTAGAACGCCATGAGCATCAAGATTTCGGGAACCATCTCGATGGTTTTGCTGATGACCCGGGCGATGCTCGGCGCCGCCGGCGGGAAGTACAGCTTCTTGCGGAGGTTAAGTGAGCCCGAGAAGGCGACCATCGTGCTGTTAGCGGTCTGGCGGAAGAACCCCCAATACACCAGCGCAGCAAAAAGAAACGCCGGAAAGTTTTCGAGGCCGGTCGGGCTTGCCGCCCCACGAGTGGTATCGAGAATGTAGCCAAACACCAGCGAGTAGATGGCCAGAGTCATGAGGGGCTCGACCAGCGACCAGATCCATCCGAGATAGGTCTTCAGGTAGTTGGTGCGAAGTTCACGTTTCGCCAGGTAGCCGATGTAGCCGCGATACTCCCAAACCTCGCGAAAGGAGTCGACAAGGTTTCGCTGCTGCGAGGCAGCGGTGAACACGATGGGAGGGTTTTCGATGGCCACAGGTGAGGTTCTTCAGGCAGGATCGTTGTCGAGGGTGGTAGTCGGTTCTTCCGAGCGATCAATGCCCGGAATCGTCGGCAAACTTCCTGGACGAAGGCTACCGCCGCCGGGGCGCCACGCATACGAAACCCGTGGAACCCTGGCTGGCGCAAAACTCTCCACCTCGAGCGAAAGGTTGGGGCTGTAGGCGGGGTCCTTGAGTAACTCGTCGGCCCACGTGTCGAGCATGTAGGTGATTTCGGCTTTGAAACGAGCCTGTTTCTCGGCGGTGTCTTCACCACCGCGGCTGATCGACTCGTGATGGTAGAGCTCGGCGAACGGGGTGAAGAGCACTCTTTCGCCCGCATTTCGAATGCGGAGGCAGAGGTCGATGTCGTTGAAGGCAACGCCCAGATGTTCGGCATCGAGCCCGCCGACACCATCCCAGGTAGAGCGTTTCAGCACCAGACATGCGGCGGTGACCGCGCCAACCTCGTGTACGAGTTTGAGCCTGGAGAAGTAGCCAAAGTCGTTGCGGTGAAAGCGCTTGTGGCCATGCCCGGCAACGCCGCCAAGCCCGAGCACCACCCCAGCGTGCTGGATCGTCTCGTCGGGGTAGAGCAACTTTGCGCCAACGGCCCCAACCCCTGGGCGAAGCAGTTGCGACACCATCTCGTCGAGCCAGTCGGCCGAGATCACCTCGATGTCGTTGTTCAGTAGGCAGATGATCTCACCGCTACACGCTTCGACCCCAGCGTTGTTGATGGCCGAGTAGTTGAACGGTGCATCAAAGTGAACGAGGCGAATGCGACCCTCGGATTCCAGCGAGGCGAAGTACCGAAGCGCCGCTTGATCGTCGGATTGGTTGTCGACCAGCACAATCTCGTACGTCCGATACGTGGTAGTCGTCTCGATGCTGTCGATGCATTGCCGCACAAGTTCGAGTCCGTTGCGGGTAGGGATGACGATGGACACAAGTGGCGGAGAAGAGGGCAGCGGCCACCGCTGGCGGTACGTGGTGGGGGCCGGCCCTACTTCGACTACAGCCGGGGTACCCATCCGCTCGAGATGTTCCGCAATCGCCCTCTGCGCCGCGTCCTCGGTGTAATCCTTCGCATCGGTGGATGCCGCAGTCGAACCAGCGATGGCCCGCCAGTGGTACAACACAAACGGCAGGTGGTAGATGTTGCTGGGGTCGGTTCGTTCGACACATCGAAGGAACAGGTCGTAATCCTGGCTGCCTTCAAAGCCGAGCCGGAAGCCCCCGGCCTCGCGCACAACCGAGGTGCGCAGAACGGTGAGGTGGCTTAGGTAGTTCTGACCGAGGAGCAGGTCGTAGTTGAAACCAGGTTTGAAGTGCTGATCGACTCGCGCTCCCCGGCTGGTCAGCTTGTCTTCGTCGGAGTACACGATGTCGAGCGACGGGTTCGTGGCGATGGCGTCGGCAACGAGATACAGGGCGTGCGGACGCAGCTCATCGTCGTGGTCAAGGAGCGCTACGAAGGCTCCGGTTGCCAACTCGAGGGCGCTGTTCGACGCGGCCGAGATGTGCCCGTTCGTGGCCCGCACTGTCACCTTGATACGGCGGTCGGTCGCAGCGTATTCGTGCAGGATGCGCGCAACAGTGGGGTCGGTCGAGGCGTCGTCGGCGAGACAAAGTTCCCAATGCGGATACCACTGTTCCACCACCGATTCGATGGCGGCTCGCAACCACTTTTCCGAGGTGTTGTAGGTGGGGACCACGATCGAGATGAGCGGTGGAGAAGCGTGAGCGTTCAGCTGTTCGACTGCGGCCATCACTGCGTCGCGGTCGGCGTCGTCGAGGGTGTCGTGCCACTTCACCCACGATTCGTAGCTAATGGTCAGCGGGCCGGCCTGGCGACGCTGGAGTCCCTCGTAGTCGGCGACGAGCTGTTCGCGAAGCGCTCCTCTGCCACCCCGGCGAGCAGCGTTCAGCGTGCGCTCCAGCAGCGTCGATCGCGCCGCGGGTTCGTTGCGCAGACTCCCGACAATTTTTGCTGCCATCCGAGCGGCCGCCTCAACCTGGCGAACCGGCACGATCGTTGGGGTTTCGAGATCGAAACCATTGGCGGTGAGAGGAATATCGACGAACAGATCGGTTGTACCGGCAAGTACATGCAGCACCTTGTCGATGACGCCGCCACCGCCAACTTGAAGAGCCCGGCTCGTGCCGCCGATCGGGTGGAGGTTGCGCAGCACCGGAGCGGTTCGTCGTGGATCGTCAGACACAAACGGCATTCGCAGGCGGAACCAACCCTCTGTGGCCGCCAGGTTGTCGACGGCGATGCGAAAACTGGGTCGCGAACCGGTGACGCGCCATTGGTACTGATGGCCGGGATGCTCCTCGACGTCGGTGTGGGGGAGAAGTCGGACAACCAGCTCGGACCTTCTGGACTGGCTCATGGTACGTACTCTTGCATGAGAATTGCCGAGGTGAAGACCACTACGGCCGCTGCGGCGAGTGCACCGAGCAAGCGCAGCATCGATCGGCCGACTCGTGGGTTGCCGATAGCAATCGCGGCGCCGAGAAGCACCGGAACCAAACCGTGGGCGTAACGCACGAGTGAGTTGATGTTGGTGGCCGACAGCGCAATGAGTATGCCGGTAGCCCCATACACCGCAAAGGCGTGCATGCCGGCTCGCCAGAGCACGACAAGCAGGCCGACGCACACGGCCGCCGCGAGGGCGTGTAGCAGTTCGGTTTCGTCGCCGGCTACGCCATTGCCGACCGCCTGGAGCCAGCGGGTCAGCGGGTCTTGGAAACTCCCCCGAAGACCTCGCTGGGCGTCGAACGGCTCGGTGAACCCCCGGCCGGCAAGCGCCGACCACGCACCGAAAGCGGCGACCCCGACTGCCGGGCTTGCGGTAACGGCAAGTCGCTGCGGCAGGGCCTCACGAACGTGCCGGCTTGGCCAGAACTCGATAGCGGCATACACAACAAGTAAGCCTCCGACCGGACGGCTGAGCCCCGCTAGCAGTCCGGCAAGCAGTGCAAGGGGCCATCGTCGTTGGCCTATGGCGAGCGCAAAGACGCAGGTGAAGAACACC
>CALLQB010000138.1 GCA_938015295.1 uncultured Acidimicrobiales bacterium | reverse complement strand
ATTGCGACCCATCCGCCGGGAAGTTCACGTCGAGTTGCGTCGACGGTGGCAACCAGGCGCGCGTTTGAGAGAAGAATATCGGCGTCCATCGCCGAACATCATGACAGCAGAGACCCCCCGTGGGCGTAGCCCGGTTCGTCTACCTTGCTGTAGAGCAGCAAGTTTGTAACAAGAAACACTTGCTCATCATGACTTCCGGAGTAGACACCCTATGCATCTCGACGATCTTCGAACCGGCCTCACCTATGACGATGTTCTGCTCATCCCGCGGCGGAGCACGGTGCGGTCGCGCTCACAGGTATCGCTCGACACGCAACTCAGCACCCGAGTGAGCCTCACTGTCCCCGTGATTGCGGCCAATATGGACACGGTGTGCGAGTCCGAGATGGCAGCTGCGATGGCGCGACTCGGAGCGGTTGGTATCATCCACCGGTTCTTGCCAGTCGAGAATCACGCGAAGGAGATTCGTCGGGCAATCGAGTTGTGCGATGGGGGTCCGGTCGGCGCAGCGGTCGGCACCGACCATGACTTGCTCGAGCGCGGTCGGGCGGTTGTTGAAGCGGGCGCTGCGGCGGTGGTGCTCGACATCGCACACGGCCATGCCGATCATGCGCTTGACGGAGTTCGTCGTCTCAAGGATGCCTTTCCCGACATCGACGTGATCGCTGGAAACGTCGCAACGGCCGCCGGCGCTGCAGATCTGGTTGAGGCTGGTGCCGACGCAATCAAAGTAGGCGTTGGACCCGGAGGCGTCTGTACGACCCGTCTCGTGGCAGGCGTTGGGGTGCCCCAACTGACCGCGGTCAGCGATGTGGTCAACGCCGAACTTGGTGTGCCGATCATTGCTGACGGCGGCATTCGCACCTCGGGCGACATTGCAAAGGCGCTCGCTGTCGGTGCCGACACGGTCATGATCGGGTCGATGTTTGCCGGCACGAAGGAGAGCCCCGGTGAGGTCGAGCAAACCAACCGGGGGTTGGTGAAGAAGGTGCGCGGCATGGCGTCGCGTGAAGCGGTTGAGCAACGAGCGAGCCGCAGCGGCGAAGCGCTCGACGACGAATATTTCGAACACCGTGCCCCCGAAGGCGTCGAGGGAAGCGTGCCGTATCGCGGTGAAGTCTCGAAGTTGCTCAACCAGCTGATGGCAGGGGTGAAGAGCGCCATGAGTTATCAAGATGCGACGACGCTGGCAGAGTTTCGGGCGAATGCGTCGTTTATCCGTGTGACGCCCTCGGGGGTTGTCGAAAACCGCCCGCACGCCACGTGATGGCTCGCTGGTTCGACAACGAAAACCCGGGCCTACGCAATTTCTGGCACCCGGTTGCCCGGGTGGCCGACCTCGATAACTCTCGGCCACACGCGGTGAGGCTCCTCGGTGTCGACTACACGCTTGCCCAACTCGACGGCCACTGGGCACTGCTTCCCGAGACCTGTCCGCATCGCTTGGCCCCACTGACCTCGGGCACGATTGTCGGCGAGACTTTGCAGTGCGCATATCACGGGTGGAAGTTCGATGGGTCGGGTAGTTGTGTGGACATCCCGGCGCTGGGGTCGGAAGCGACGATCCCGCCCACAGCACATCTTGAAACGCCAGCCGCCATCGAGGAGCGCTACGGCTTGATATGGGTGGCGCTTGACGAACCGCTCCACCCGATTCCTGCCGTGCCCGAGTGGAATGACGATGCGTTTGGGGTTGCCGTGATTCCGGCGCAGGTCTGGCAGGCGAGTGCAGCCCAGATGGCCGACAATTTTCTCGATGTCGCCCACTTTCCGTTCACCCACCTTGGCACCATCGGCGACCCCGAGGATCTTGAGGTGGCGCCCTATGAGGTAACGCGTGACGGCTGGTCGTTTTCTTCGGTGCATCACCATTCGAGCAAGGTGCTTGGTGACGCCACGAGCGGCGAGACCGAAGCGTTTACAACCTTCCATCGAACAATGACGTTCCGGTGCGACGCTCCACATCATGTCCGGCTGCATATCGACTACGGCGTCGATGGCGAT
The DNA here is from genome assembly GCA_938015295.1 of uncultured Acidimicrobiales bacterium. Lineage (GTDB taxonomy): Bacteria > Actinomycetota > Acidimicrobiia > Acidimicrobiales > SHLQ01 > CALLQB01. The sequence goes on along the minus strand of CALLQB010000138.1, from coordinate 25,882 downwards.
CTGGTGTTGTTGTTCTTTCATCAGCCGATCGACGTCGGACACTCCGCGTTGTACTCGTTGGCCCTCGCCGAAAACATCGCCGACGGTCGCATGACGGCGGCCGACCATATTGCCTTTCAGTCAGAGGTCGGTCGCGAGGACCGGGAACTTCTGGAAAGACTCGCAACAAAGGCAGTACCGCTTGAGGTTGGCGTCGAAACCCACACTCGGGCCGACCGCATCACCGTCGAATTGCGTCGCCTGCTCGCCGACATCGACGACCTGCCGACCGGGTAAGGGCTGCCGAAGGCATAGCTGCAGGTGGTACGCAACTTTTTGCGAGTCCCCGAGGCGTCGAACCTCCGTCTGCTGGAGTATTTTTCAAGCTGGTTGTGTCAGCCCCGCCTGGCCAGATCCTTGGAGAGGGATACAAACATGATTCGCACTATGCAACGACTGATGGCGCTACTCGCTGTCTTCACCGCCTTCACGCTCTTCGCTGCTGCCTGTGGCAGCGACGCGTCGACCGATACCGGTACAAGTGGTGCTGATGACAGCACCGAAGCTGACACTGGCGACGCTGACGAGACTGACGACACTGACGATGCGATGGAAGACGACGCAGCCGGCGACGGTGGCGACGTAAAAGCAGCCTTTATCATGGTCGCTCCGATCGGCGACGCCGGCTGGAACTTCATGCACAACGAAGGGCGTCTTGGCGCAGAAGCAGCAACCGGTGTCGAGACCGCCTATGTCGACAGCGTCGCCGAAGGTGGCGCCGACTTCGACAACGCCGTGCAACAGTTCATCGACGACGGCTTCAACGTCATCTTCACCACGTCGTTCGGCTACATGGACGCCACCGAGAAGTTTGCCGCAGAAAACCCCGACGTGGTCTTCGAACACATCTCTGGTTTCAAGATGAACGACACCAACTTCGGCAACGCCTTCGGTCGTATGTACCAGCCCCGATACATCGCAGGTATGGCAGCGGGCGCCGCAACCGAGACCAACAAGATCGGCTATGTAGCGGCCTTCCCAATCCCCGAGGTCATTCGTGGCATCAACGCGTTCACCCTCGGTGCCCAGGCCGTGAACCCCGACGCTGTCGTCGAGGTCAACTGGACCAGCACCTGGTTCGACCCAGGCGTCGAAGGCAACGCCGCGCAAACGCTCATCGATGCAGGCGCCGACGTGCTCACGATGCATCAGGACTCCACCGCAACCGGTGAAGTCGCCACCGCCGCCGGTGCAACCTTTATTGGCTACCACTCCGACATGAGCGCACAGGTCGACTCGTACCTTACCGCTCCGGTCTGGGACTGGACTGGGTACTACACCGACATCATCAACTCGGTCAAAGACGGCTCGTTCGCCCCTGCGGCGTATTGGGGCGGCATCGCCGATGGGCTTGTCGACATCTCGATTCCCGACAGTTCACCGGTGGCTGGCGAGATGAAAGACGTGCGCGAGCAGATCGTCAACGGTGACTTCGATGTGTTCGAAGGCGCGATCTTCGACCAGGACGGCAACCAGATCACCGACGCCGACGGCAACCTCGTCGTCGACCTTTCCGACCCGTTCGGCAACGCCATTGGCGCCGTCGGCGACGCAATGAACGACGGCATCCTGCTCGGCATGGGTTTCTTCGTGCAGGGCGTAATCGGTTCGGTCGAGGGCTGATCTTCGGCCACCACTGAACGAACAACGTTTCCGCCCGATGTCAACGACGACAACGACGACTACGCAGCCTGCTGCAGTTGAACTCACCGACATCTGGAAACGTTTTCCCGGAGTTATCGCCAACGCCGGGGCGAACCTTGTGGTTCGCCCCGGCACGGTGCATGCAGTTCTCGGCGAGAATGGTGCAGGAAAGACCACGTTGATGAACGTGCTCGCTGGCGTGTACCGGCCCGAAGAGGGCACGGTACGGCTGCGAGGCGAGGTGCAAAACTTCGCCAACCCGGCTGCCGCTATTGGTGCAGGTGTGGTGATGGTGCATCAGGAGTTTCGACTCATTCCGACATTCACCGTCGCCGAGAATGTGGCCTTGGGCGAGTCTCCCCGCATCCTCGCCAGGCGATCTATCGAAGACGCAGTAGGCGAGCTCGCCGAGCGCTTCGGTTTGGCGACCGAGCCAAGCAAAGAGGTGTGGCAGCTATCGATGGGCGAGCGCCAGCGGGTCGAAATTCTTAAGGCCCTCTGGCGGGACGCAAAAGTGCTCATTCTCGATGAGCCGACAGCGGTGCTCACGCCGAACGAAGCGACTGAACTGGGTCGCATCGTCGCCACCATGGCCGCCGACGGTCGATCGATCATCTTTATTAGCCACAAGCTCGATGAGGTCACCGAATTCTGCGATGAGGCCACGGTCCTGCGGGGTGGAGAAACCGTTGCCGCCTCGCTTCCGGTCGACGCCCTGGACGCGGGCAGGCTCGCCGAGCTGATGGTTGGCGAGGCCACCGAAGTCAGCATTCGTCGCCAACGATCGACGGTTGTCGGCGACCCGGTGCTCGATGTGCGCCGCCTTTCGGTGCGCGACACCCACGGCGTTGCGGTGGTAAACGATGTGTCGTTGCAGGTCGGGGCGGGCGAGATCGTCGGCATCGCTGGCGTTGCCGGAAACGGCCAACGTCCGTTGTCTGATGCCATCGCCGGGCTGCAGGCCATCGAGGACGGATCTGTCGTGCTCGACGGCGCCGATATCACCAGCGAGAAACCGCGAGCGCGCAATGCTGCCGGTCTTGCCTACGTGCCCGAAGATCGTTTGGGGGTGGGCCTCGCCCCCAAGCTCAACGTCGTCGAAAATTCGATACTGCGGTCGTACCGGTCACTCACCAACGGACCCTTCATCGACCGTGGGGCAGCACGTGCCTCGTGCGAGGCGCTGGTCGAAACGTACAGCGTCAAAGTTGGTCAGCTTGAGGCCCCGATGGCTGGCCTTTCTGGCGGCAATCTGCAACGTTTGCTGGTGGGACGCGAGCTTGCCGACAATCCAACCGTGGTCGTCGCCGCCCAGCCCACCCGAGGTCTCGACGTGCAGGGTGTCGCCGCAATCCAGGAAATTCTTGTCGAGCAGTCCCGTTCAGGCGTAGGGATTTTGTTGATCTCCGAGGACCTCGATGAGCTTCTCGCCCTAAGCGATCGTCTCCTGGTTATGCACGAGGGTTCGGTTGTGGCCGAATTCGATCCCGACGAGACGTCGCGTACCCAGGTGGGGGCCGCAATGGCGGGCGCTGTTGAGGACACCCACTAGTGGCCGCTCCTTTTGCGTTCGAGAAGCGGGACAAGCCGCTGCGTGGCGGACAGATACGGGCGTTTGTCGTCGGCGTTGTTGTCGCGCTGCTTCTCGGCTCGATCCTGCTGCTCATCGCGGGCCACGACCCGATCACGATTTACACAAAGATGTTCGATTCGGCGTTCGGTTCACGGCGGGGTATCTCGACCACACTCACTCGAGCAGTCCCTTTGGGGCTTGCCGGATTGGCGGTCGCGGTCGCTGGCTCGATGGGTCTTTGGAACATCGGCGCCGAGGGTCAGATTATCGCCGGCGCAATCGCTGGCGCTTGGGTTGCTCGCTTAGGCGGCGATCTTCCTGGGCCGGCGCTGATCACCTTGATGCTTCTCGGCGCGGTTGTCGGCGGGGGTTTGTTGGCGCTTGGCCCAGCTATCGCAAGGGCCAGTCTTGGCGTCAACGAGATCATTACGACATTGATGCTCAACGAAGTCGCGATTCGAGTCGTTCGTTATCTGGTGAACGGGCCGTGGAAAGATCCCGACGGCAATAACTTCCCGATCGCGCCAGAGTTACCCGATCAATCGGCCTTGCCAGCACTGTTTGAGCGGTCGAACATCGGCCTCCTTATCGCTGCGGCGGTCTTGCTTGGTTTCGGTGTCTACACCGCACGCAGTGCTTGGGGCTATGAGCTACGTATCGCTGGGTCATCGGAGAAGGCTGCGACCTACGCCGGCATCTCGCTCAAAGCCAAGGTATTCACGGTGCTTGTGCTGTCGGGTGCCATCGCCGGTCTCGCTGGCGGCATCGAACTCACGGGGTCATCGGATCGCCTTGTCGAAGGCGTAGCCAACGGTTGGGGTTACGCGGGCATCATCGTTGCGGCGTTGGCGCTCATGCGGCCATCAGGCGTGGCTGCCGTCGCGGTCGCGTTCGGCGCCGTGCAGGTCGGCGGACTCAGCATCCAGACGTTGGGTGTTCCCGCAGCAATCGCCAGCATCCTTCAGGCGCTGATCCTCTTCGGTGCTCTTTCGGCAGCCGTGTTCACCAACTACCGCCTGGTGCGACGGTCCTCGGGCGTCACGACCGCGACGGTGGCAACATCATGAATGAGCTGTCATGAACGAGACAACGCTCATCGGCCTTTTCATTGCCGTTCTCGAATTCGGCACGCTCTTGTACCTTGCAGCTCTGGGTGAAACCATCGCCGAGAAGTCGGGCGTGCTCAACCTTGGCGTCGAAGGCATGATGGCCGTCGGCGGGGTCACTGCCTTTTGGGCGGGTGTAGAGACGGGCAACCCGTGGGTGGCTCTGCTGGTTGGGGTGATCGCCGGCGCCGTGTTTTCGGCGCTCCATGGCATCGTGTCGGTGGTGCTCGGTGCCGACCAGGTGGTGAGCGGTCTGGCTCTCACCATTGGTGGGCTTGGCTTAGCGGCGTTCATTGGGCAGGACCTCGTAGTCGAACCGCCGGGCGCACGATTTGAGGCCACCAACCTTGGCCCGCTCAGCGACATTCCGTGGATTGGCGAGATTGTCTTTAGCCAAACAGCGGTGGCGTGGATTGCGTTGTTGCTGGGCATCATCACCTGGCTGGTGTTGACTCGCACGCGGCTGGGCTTGATTCTTCGTGCGGTGGGGGAGAGCGCTTCGGCGGCCGATTCTTCGGGCACATCGGTGGTGAAAACCCGCATGATCGCCGTCATGATCGGTGGTGCGCTGGCTGGCATGTCGGGGGCATATTTGACCCTTGCACTTGCACCGGGCTGGAGCGAAGGCACCACGGCCGGCCGGGGTTGGATTGCTGTGGCATTGGTGATCTTTGGTGCATGGCAACCGGGCAGGGTCGGTGTTGGTGCGCTGCTATTCGGTGGCCTGCTAGCTCTCGAACCCCGGCTGCAAACCTTTGGTGTCGAGATCAGTCCCATCCTGCTCAGCATGTTGCCGTACCTGCTCACCATCGCAGTTTTGGTGCTGTTGTCGATTCGGTCGCGTAACCGTCCGAGCGTGGCTCCGGCGGCAATCGGCTCGGCCTATCGGCGCGAAGACCGCTAGCGGCCCTGCAGCCTGCTAGACAGTCGCCGATGCTCGTACACGTATTTGGCGGCGAAATCCGCGTTGACACCCATGGCTTTTCGGCTGATCGATCTGAACCAGCCCTTGGCACCGTCGTGTGTTGGCCGGCTGGTGGTCGACCAGGCACCGACCTCGAGCCGTTTGCAGCTGAGCTGGTGGCCGCTGGTTACCAGGTTGCACTTATCCACCCTCGTGGTTGCTTCGATTCGCCGGCGCCAACCAACGAGCTGACGCTTGCTGATCTGGCTGATGATGCCGCGGCGGTCATCGGCGCCTTGACCGCTGAGTTCGGTTTGGCAGGACCGGTGACGGTTCTGGGCCACGCGTTTGGCAACCGCATCATGCGATGTCTTGCGATGCGTCGTCCAGATCTGGTGTCGGGTGTTGTCCTGTTGGCCGCGGGCGGGATGGTCGAGCCGCAGAACTTTGATGATCTGGCGATGGTCCGTAAGCGCGGTATCTCGCGCGATGAGCGCAAAGCGGCACTCGGTCGGGCCTATTTCGAAGAGGGTTCGGACCCTGAGTTGTGGATGCAGTCGGCCGGCCCGGGCGTGTTCACGTTGTATCGCACGGTCATCCTTCCTGATCTCGACGAGTGGTGGTCGGGTGGTGATGCGCCAATGCTGGTCGTGCAGGGTGGCCTCGATCGCTCGGCGCCGCCAGCCAATGGCGAGGCGCTGGCTAGCGACTACCCCGACCGGGTGACCTTGGTGACCATCGCAGAGGCGGCCCACGCCCTCCCGGTCGAGCGGCCGACCGAGGTAGCAACACACGTGCTGTCCTGGCTAGCCGACGCCGACTCGAGCTGATTGCGCTACCACCTCGTCAGCCACCCAAACCCCGAAACCCCGAAACCCCGAAATTTTCACCCCAAGCGACCGCCACGGTCGCTTTGCAGCAACAGAAAGGGTTTGTTGGGCTCGAAAAGAACGGGTTGAGCGAAGAAAAAGTCACTCAGGGTGGCATTTGTCGTGTTGTTTCGATACTTTGGGCCTGCTTTCGTGATGTAACGCGCGTGAGCGTGAATCAACCCCCTACCCCCCCATCCCAAAAGGAAGTGCAAGACGATGCGTCTCGCTCAAAAGATTGTTGCCGTCCTATCCATTTTTGCGGCGTTCGCGTTGTTCGCAGTGCCTACTTCTGTTGCCGAGGCGGCAGACGGTGGGTCTCATGTTTGTATCTCGAGAGATGGTGTTCTCCGGGTCCAGCACGGTACTGCTGTCTGTATTAGTCAGCCAGGGAACGTTGCGATGGCCTTTGGAGAAGGCTCCTCAGCCACCGCCTGGTTCGGTACCGGCAACCGCGCTGTAGCTCGGGACGGTGGAATCGTCATAATCGTCAACGCCGACAACAACGTTGGGCAAGCCGATGGTCCAGGTTCGATTGTAACCATCGCCAGCGGCGGACAAGACAACCAGATCACCGCCATCAACGGCGGAGTGGCTCAGTATTTCGGATGTACCAATCTTCTGCTTGTGGCCGATGCTGGTACGAATGACTTTGTCTTCTGCTAACTGCTCTTGTGAAACTTTGTGAAACGGCCCCGTCTAGTTGGCGGGGTCGTTTCCTGTTTTGTAGACCCATTGTCCGTCGAGGCGCTCGAACGTGCTGAGTTCGTGGAGTTCGAAGTAGTCGGTGCCATGGCGGAAGCGGGCGATGAACTCAACCGTGCCTTCGGTGTCGAGCGGTCCACCACGATGTTTGTCGACGATCGTCAGACCCAGCCACTCTTGGTTGGGGCTGAACGTAATGTTTTTCGGCCGGGTATCGGGATGCCACGAACGCAGCAGGAACGGGCGATCTTCAAGCACGTAGCCGCTGTAGCGAGCCCGCATGAGGGCTTCGGCGCTGACGCCGAACGCAGCTCCGTCATTGTGGACCACAGCGCAGCAGGTCTCGTAGGTCTTGCCGACGCCGCAGGGGCACGCCGGGTTTCGCCGGGCAGACGACGCCACAGGTTAGGCGAGCACGCCGGCCATGAGGAGGCCGATTCCCTCACGAGTGGCGTCGGCGCTATCGACGATGCCCACAACTCGTCCGTCGAACATCACCGCGATGCGGTCCGAGAGCCCGATGACTTCGTCGAGATCTTCGGAGATAAGCAGCGTGGCCGTGCCGCGGCTGCGCTGCTCCACCAGGCGCTCGTGGATGTACTCGGCACTGCCGATGTCGACACCACGGGTGGGTTGTGAGGCGATGAGTAGGTGCGGCTCGGCGGTGAGTTCGCGAGCCATGATCACCTTTTGGATATTGCCGCCCGACAAGCTAGAGGTGGGCGTGTCGATGCCCGGTGTCTTCACGGCGTAACGCTGCACCAATTCGGTGCAGTGGTCCTTGATCGCCCCAAAGTTCAGCAGACCTGAACGGGAGAATCGTTCGCCACCGTGGTCGACAAGGATCATGTTCTCGCTCACCGTGAAGTCGCCGATCGCACCATCGCGCATGCGCTCTTCGGGCACGTACGACAGGCCGCGGTCGCGTCGGGTGCGGGTGTCGGCGCCAACCAGCGACGTGCCGTCGAGTTCGATCGTGCAGGTGCCTTCGGGTTCGCGTAAGCCAGCGATCACCTCGGCAAGTTCACGCTGGCCGTTGCCAGACACGCCCGCGACGCCGAGAATTTCGCCGCCGTAGACATCGAGGTCAATGTTGTCGACCGCTTTGGTGCCGCGGTCGCCGCGAACCGTGAGACCTCTGACCTTGAGGCGAACGTCACCCGCTTTGACGTCGGGTTTGTCGGGCGTGAGGCGCACGGCCCGGCCGACCATCATCTGTGCAAGTTGTTCGCGGCTGGTTTCGCTTGGCACGGTTTGCCCCGTGACTCGACCGTTGCGCAGCACGGTTATGCGATCGCTCAGCGACATTACCTCGTGCAGCTTGTGCGAGATGAAAATCAGCCCTCGGCCCTCGTCGGTCATCCGACGCAGGATGACGAACAAATCGTCGACCTCCTGAGGGGTGAGGACTGCCGTTGGTTCGTCGAGCACCAGCAATTCGGCGTCGCGGAAAAGTGCCTTGACGATTTCGATTCGTTGGCGTTCGCCGACCGATAGCCGCCAAACCTCGACCGAGGGGTCGACAGCCAGGCCATGCGAGTCGGAAATTTCGCGGATCCGTTCTGACACCGAATCAAGATCGGTGAGCATGCCGCGCTTGGACTTGATGCCAAGAGCGACGTTTTCGGCCACCGTCAGTGTGGGCACCAGCATGAAGTGCTGATGCACCATGCCGATGCGGGCGGCGATTGCCTCCGACGGCGAGGTGATGTCGATTGGCTTGCCCCGAAGAAGAACCTCACCCTCGTCTGGCTGATACAGCCCGAAGAGGATCTTCATCAGAGTGCTCTTACCGGCACCATTTTCGCCAAGAAGGGTGTGAACCTCGCCGCCGTGAAGATCGAAGTCGACGTCTTCATTTGCGATGACGCCGGGGAACCGCTTGGTGATGCCGCGCATTTGCAGCAGTGGCGCTTCAGTGGTCACGTCGTGGTCCCCTCAGTAGTCAGCCCGGGCACCGTCGCTGACGACGGTGCCCGGAAACTGTCTTGTCTTCGTTAGTGCTAGGTGGTTGGGTCAGCCGCCGGTGCTGATCGAGCCGTCGATGATTCCGGCAATGGTGTCTTCAGCGAGCTTCGTCGTGTCACCGTCGAGCTCGTAGCCATCGTTGAATTCAATGACGAGGCCGTCGTTCTCGAGGGTCAGGGCGAAGGTCTGGCCACCCTTGGTGCCGTCTTCGATGAGGGCAAACATTTCCTTCAGAACGACTTCCCAGTGGTAGACCTGCGAGGCAACGACAAGGCCCTCGTCAAGCGGAGTCTGGTTGGCCTGGGTGCCGAACCACGGAATGTCGTTTTCCGAGGCAACGCCTACCGCGCCAACAACCATCTGTGCGGTTCCGGTCAGAACATCGGCACCGTTGGTGAGGTGCGCCTGGGCGGCTTCAGCAGCCAAAGCAACGTCGCTGAACGAGTCGGTGTAGGTGATGTTGACGGTTGCGCCCTGGCTCTCGGCGCCTGCTGCGAAGCCGTCGATGTAAGCAACTGCGTCGCCAGCCTGGACGGGTCCGACAACGCCGATGGTGCCCGATTGGGTGAGCTGAGCTGCGACGACGCCATTGACGTAACCGCCCTGGTCAGCTTCTGGGTAGTAGGCGAACACGTTGTCGAGGCCCTGGGTGTCGGTCGCGGTGCCCCAAATGAAGGTGGTGTCGGGAAAGTCCGGTGCGATCTCGGCCAGCGAGCCGCCGAACTGGGTGCCGTGGGCAATGACGACGTTGATGCCGTCCTCGGCGTAGCCACGAATGGCCGCCGCTGCGTCGTCAACGATGAAAGTGCCGTCGGTGATCTGTGGGGTGATGCCCATTGCTTTTACGGAGTCGACCATGCTCTGGGTGAACGCGAGGTCCTCGGACGCACTTGGCGCGACGATGGCGACCGTAAGGTCGGTGTCGACCGTGGCGTCGCCCGAGTCTGCGTCGTCGCTGCCACAGGCGGCGACGACGAAGGTGAACGCCAGAAGTACGGCGAGCAATCGGGTAAATGTCCTGCTGTTTGGTTTCGGTTTCATGTGTTTCCCCTCCACGGGAGTCTTACTGGTTGCTGATGCTTTTGTAATCGAAATCGATGAACAGTGTGTTTCGGTTGTATATGTTTCTCGCGGAAACGTGTCGGGTCAGTGGCGGCTAAAGGGCCGAGTCAGGGCCGAGGGTGCCTTCACCCTGCCAGCCAGGACAATCAGGGCGGCAATAGTGAGCAGCGCCGGTGCCATCGAGGCAATGTCTGAGACGCTGCGAGGAATCACCTGTAGCGCTTTGAGTTGCACCACCGTTGCCCCGACGAGACCGTAAAGAAGCGCCCCGCCCATCACGCCGACTGGGCGCCAGGCACCGAAGTACACCAAGGCGACAGCGATGAAACCCAGCCCGCTGGTGAGGTTGGCTTGGAAGATGCCGAGCTCGAGAGTGAGCGCGGCCCCAGCGAGGCCAGCCATCGTGTTGCCGATGAGAATCGCGGTAAATCGTGTTTGGGCCACCGAGACTCCAAGGCTGTCGGCGGCTTGAGGGTTTTCGCCCACTGCAGAGATGTTCATGCCGAAGGTCGTGCGCTTCAACATGAAGGTAACGATGGGCACGAGAAGGAACGCGACGTAGATCAGCAGGTTGTGCTGGAAGAGCGCTTCGCCGACGTGGGGGATGTCGGCGAGTAACGGGATCGATACGTCGGGTAGCTGTTTGATCGGCCGTGGCGTGCCGACCTGCTTTTGGAACATCAGGTCGGAGAATCCGAGGCCGAAGAGGAAGATGCCGATGCCGCTGATGCCTTGGGTGGCGTGGAAAAACACGGTGATGATGCCGTAGATGATGCCCATGACAAAGCCGACGACGATGCCGACAGCAACGCCCAACCAAAGGTTCTTTGTTTCGAGCACCGTCCAGTATGCGAAGAAGGCGCTGAGCAGCATGACGCCGTCGACCCCGAGGTTCAGTACGCCACTTCGCTGCCCGATTGTTTCGCCAAGCGCTGCGATGAGATACGGCGTCGCGAGCCGGATCCCTGATGCGAGGGTCGCTACCAGCACCGACAGAGTAAAGAATTCGCTCATGCGTCGATCTCCTGGTTGTCGACTGGTTTCTCGCTCTTGAGCGTTTCGTTGAGTTCGCCTCGGCTGCTGAGGAACCGGTCGATGCGGGACCGGACTGGGTCGCTTGAGATGACGAAGATAACGACCAAGCCGTTGAGGGCCACCGCAAGTGCTGCGGGAACCTGCAGAACCCGTTGCATGTTTGTCGCTCCGGTAAGGAGGCCGCCGAACAGAAACGCTGACGGTATTGTCCAGAGCGGATGCAGTGCGCCAAACAGTGCGGCAACGATGCCGTTGAAACCAGCTGATCCGGTGAAGCCCGCAGAGGAACCATCGGTCACCATGCGCTGGCCTTCGCTGCCGAACACCAGCAACGCGCCGGCGAGCCCGCCGAGTGATCCCGAGATCGACAAGGCGTAGGTGACGTGGCGTTTGACTTTGATGCCAGCTGCTCGGGCGGCTTCGGGGCTGTGGCCTACGGCGCGTAGTCGAAAGCCAAGCGGTGTCCGCCACAACACGATGTAGGCGATGATTGCAGCGAGGATGGCGATGACCACACCGAGGTGTAGTCGCGTGCCGTCGATGAGTGTCGGCATTGCTGCGTTGTCCGAGAGGCGTTCGGTTTGGGGGATGCGGGTTCCGCGTTCGACCTCGATCGGGTCGATAAGTGGGCCACGTAGCAGGTAGTTCATGAGCTGCACCATGACCAGATTCAGCATGATGGTGCTGAGGATTTCGTTTACCGATGCGTAGGCCTTCAGTGCGCCGGGCACGGCTCCGGCGATGCCGCCTCCGATAAGCCCAGCGAGCAGAACCATGGGAATGAGGATGAGCGCTGGGAGGTCGGGAAGTGCAAGGGCGACCACGGTTGAAAGGAGTGCCCCAGCGACAATTTGGCCTTCGCCGCCGATGTTGACCACGCTCGCTCGGAACGCAATCGTGATGCCAGCACCCACGAGGATGAGCGGCATTGCCTTGACCGCTGTTGTGGCAAGTGCGTCGCCGTCGCCGTAGGCACCGTCGACGATGGCCACCAGGCCGTCCCATGGGTTGGCGCCAATGGCGAGAAGCATGATGGCGCCAAAGAGGAACGCAAAGAGCGCTGCGAGCAGTGGCACAGCCGCCCCTACAAGTCTCTTCACTTACGCATCCCCCGAACGTGTTGTTTGCGGCCTCTCATCGGCCCTTGCGGAAGTTAACAAAATGTATAGACGAGGTTGGAGTCGGGGATCATTTCGTGTGGATGAACAGACTGAAAAGAGGACAGGGTGAACCGGGGGAGCCGCGCCTCTCGCTAGGTGTCAGCTCATGTTCGCTACGAACCAGCGATGGAGGTCGGCAGTTCGAGAGAGCTCTTTGGCGCACCAGTTCACAAACGATGCGCTCGATACCGCTTTGGGTGTTGGTTTCACCCAACGCGCCTGAAAGCTCTTGTGGCGTAGAAGATCAGCGCGCGGATGATCGGCGTTGAAGGGCTTCGGTACGTTCTTGAGGTCGGCGCCGACGACATCGGCTTTGGTGGCCTTCACGAGCTTGTCGAGTGCGACGGCAAACGGCTTGCCTGTCGCGTCCTTGTCGATCGCGGCCCGCCACTGGGAAATGTCCGACAGCATGATGCCCGTTGCGAAGCCGACCCCGTCGGTGGGGGAGAGGCGCACCATCAGCATCGGCGCAGTCTTTTTGTTGTGTCCCTCCCAGAAGCGAAACATGAGGTGGTCCTTGTAGGGCGCGGCGTTGGGAGAGAATCGTAGGTCGTTGTTGATGGGTGCAATCGATCCGTTGGTCTTGGGTTGTGCTTCGATAGCCGGCGAGATGTGTTCGCCAAGTGCGTCGCCCATCGCGGTGACAAACGCCTTCGCTGGCGCGACGACGTGGCTGTCGTAGGTCGCTCGATTGGCGGTGAACCAGTCTTTGGCGGCGGGTCCATCTTTGGTGCCGAGCTCACTCAGAAAGGTCAAGCCTTCTTGGGGGAATCCAGTGAATGCACTGAGCGTCGTATCTGCCATGAAGACACGATAATCGTTAGGCCAAAAAGCTAACCAGAAAGCTAACCAGAACGATCTTTCTCGAAAATCTCTCAAAGTGGACACAAGGTGTCCACGTATGTCCCGCAAGGTGGGTGCATGACAGACAACAACATGACAGACAACAGCAATGCCACCGCCACTTCGGCGTCCGACCCGGCACCGACATCCCCGTCGGCTCCCGGCCCCGACGATCCACGCTACGGCTTAGCGATGGTGGTCGATGCTGTCGGCAACCTGATGGAAACAACACCGGCCTCGGCGATGTCGCTACAGACGCCGTGCAGCGAGTTTCTGGTGAAGGACTTGTTCGAACATCTGGTGATGGTGTTGCGGCGAACAGCTGCAATCGGTCGCGGTGAGCACTGGAGCAGTGTTGATCAAGAGGCGCAAGACAGCGGCTGGGCCGAGTCATACCGCGCAGCTGCTCATGAGGTGATGGAGGCCTGGACCGACGCTGCCAAACTCGAGCAGGTGTACGAGGTGCCGTGGGGTGAAGTTCCCGGAGCACCGCTTATGTACACCTACACCGCAGAGCTGGCTGTCCATGGCTGGGACGTCGCCGCGGCTACAGGCGCGGAGTTCACTATCGACGACGATCTCTTGCGGGCCCCACTGATGGCGGCACAGTTCATTCCAGCCGACGGGCGTGGGACTCCGGAAATGCCATTCGATCCCGTGGTAGACCCAGGTGCAGGTGCACCGGTGCTTCTCCAGATCGCCGGTTGGATGGGAAGGCAGGTGGCATGAACGACAACTACTTCGAGACGTTCATCGCGGTAGCCGAGGACTGCAAAGTGGCGCAGGCGAAAGTGCCCGAGCCGCGGGGCGGCAAACCCACCGTGGCGATGATGCAGTACGAGATGTTGAGCAAACCGTTCGAACACACCCAAGAAGAGGTGTTGTTTGAGGTATGGCTGGCACGACAGGACAATCTCGATGCCACAGCTCTGGCCGAGGACGAATTGGTGGCGATGCGCGAGCAGTTCTTCGCCAAAGGCCAACCGTGCCTGCGGGCGTCGCCGCTTACTAAAACCCACGGGTGGGGAGTGATATTCGACGCCGACGGCAAGGCAGCCCTCGTCGCCATGGAGTCGCCCGACTACAACAAGCACCTCAACAACCCAAACCTCGAAGTACTCAAAGCCATGCGCTCCAAACGCGCGTCATAGGTAATAGGGGTCAGGCACTTTAAGTGCCTGACCCCTTTGGTTAGCTGTCGAGGGCGTTGAGGTAGTTGTAAATCGTGATGCGGCTGACGCCCATGACCTCGGCGATGTCGTCGACTGCGCCGCGGAGTAAAAAGGCGCCTCGTTCGTGCAGGATGCGGACGGCAGCCTGCTTTTGGCTGCGGTCCCAGTCGGTTGCCGAACCCCCAACCTCTCGTTCGGCGGCTCGCACCATGTCGACCAAAGCGTTCTGAAGCGACCCGATGCCGCTGAGATCGGAGCCCTGCGCGCCAACTTGAATCCTGATCGACGTCGCACCGCAGCGCATCGACGAGCGGATCATGGCGGCCACTGCAGCGGCCACATCGTCGATGGCGCCCTCAGTCGACGACGAAAACGGTCCCATATCGACCTCGAGGCCTGCCGCAGCGAACGCATCGAGTGCAGCTTCCACGTGCGGACCGGGCGATCCCTCTACAAAGGGCTCAATCAGAAACTCTGTCGCAATGTCATCTTCTTGCACGATGACGCAGACTTTACGCCCGAAAGCTCTAGAAAGGGGAATAAGGGCGCCGTCTCGTTGAGACCGCGGGCCAAATAGTGTCGCAATTTGTCGCCCGAGTCGTTTACTTTTTGTAAAAAAGGACTACCTTCAACCAGGTGAGTGTGATGAGCGAAGCCAAAGGCGCGGACCTGCGCATCGACATCGACCGGTTGCTCCGGCGCCTCGGCGACCTCGCTGCCATCGGCGCGATCGAAGGCACCGAAGGCTGCGCAAGACTTGCGCTTACCGACGAAGATAAGGCCGGTCGTGACCTTGTGGTCGCCGAGATGCAGGACCTGGGCCTCGAGATCACGATCGACGGCATCGGCAACGTTGTCGGGGTGATGGCCGGACATACCGACGGCCCACCCGTCATGTGTGGCTCCCACATCGACACCGTCCGAACCGGTGGCCGCTACGACGGCAACCTTGGCGTGTTGGCCGGACTCGAAGTCATCGAGGTTCTGAAGTCCGCTGGCGTCACCCCGCATAGGCCGCTAGCTGTGGCGTTCTTTACCGACGAGGAAGGTGCTCGGTTCGCCCCCGACATGCTCGGCAGTCTCGTTTACGTCGGTGGTATGGCTCTCGAAGAAGCCCTGTCGATTGAAGGTATCGACGGCGCCGTCGTCGGCCCTGAACTCGAACGGATTGGTTACGCCGGACCGTCACCGCTGCCAGCAAACGCCCCCTACGCTTTTGTCGAACTCCATGTCGAGCAAGGTCCGGTGCTTGAAGCCGAGGGCATCACCATCGGTGCAGTCGACGGCGTGCAAGGCATCAGCTGGCAGGAGGTCACCGTCACTGGTCAAAGTAATCATGCTGGCACCACCCCGATGCACCTTCGCAAGGATCCCGGATTTGTTGCCGCGGCATGCGCCAACTTTGTTCGCGAATTGTCGCTCGAACTTGGGTCGCCGCAGGTGGGTACGGTCGGCCGTCTCGAACTGCGTCCAAACCTCGTCAACGTCGTCCCGGCGTCGGCAACATTCACCGTCGATATTCGCAACACCGACGAAGCCATCCTTCAGGAAGCAGAACGTCGGTTTTCGGAGTTTCTTACGTCCACTGCCGAAGCCGAAGGTTGCACGGTCGAGACCAAAGAACTCGCCAGATTCGAGCCAGTGATCTTTGATGACCGCATCATCGACTTGGTCGAAACAACCGCTCTCGCCCTCGGCCATTCGGTCAAACGCATGCCGTCGGGCGCTGGACACGATGCACAGATGCTCGCCCGAGTGTGTCCTACCGCCATGGTCTTCACGCCCAGCCGGGACGGCATCAGCCACAACCCGGCCGAGTACACCGCACCCGCCGACCTTGAGGCCGGCGCAAACGTCATGATGCAGGTCATGCTGCAATTAGCAGCAGAAGGGTCGACCAATGGCTGAGGCCACACCACCACTTACTCCGATGTCCCTGGCGGTGCTGCTCGGCCGCATCGATAACGAGTGGACAACCCGCAAGAAAATCTTCGACCTGCCCACTGCGAGGTTCTGGCAACCCGACGCCGACGTTGATCTTGGCTTCGACTTTCTTGGACGCCGGTGTGCGTCGCCCATCGGCCCCGCAGCGGGACCGCACAGTCAACTGGCACAAAACATCGTGCTGTCGTGGCTCGGCGGAGCCCGACTCTTCGAACTCAAGACGGTGCAGATCATCGATGATCTTGAGATCGCTCGTCCGTGCATCGATATGGAAACGATTGGCTACAACATCGAGTGGAGCCAAGAACTCACTGTTCCCCAAAGCCTCACCGAGTACGTCAAGGCATCGATGCTGCTCGAAATGCTGCGCGAGTGGGAACCGCTGACCGAGTTCGTCGGTGCCGATCCGGGCCCGCATGTCTTTGATATGTCGGTTGGTTATGACCTGGCCGGAATCTCCGGCGAGAAGGTGTCGTTGTTCATCGAAGGCATGCGCAACGCCGAAGCCGAGATAGCGAAACTTCGCCCCGAGATCGCTACCGCCGCAGGCGGCGCATTTGCGCACCTGGCCGATCTCGATTTCAACCCGCACCTCTCCGACACGCTCACCCTTTCTACCTTCCACGGTTGCCCGCCCGAAGAGATCGAGTCGATCACCAAACACCTCATCGACCATCACGATCTCGACGTCATCGTCAAACTGAACCCGACACTGCTCGGCTACGAAACCGTCGCCGGAATCGTCAACGACGAGCTCGGTTACGCCGACGTGCCGGTGAAAGAGCAGGCATTCGCCGATGACCTTCAGTTCGAACGAGGCATCGAGCTCATCGGCGAACTCAACGACTACGCCAAAGAACGCGGCCACAAATTCGGCATCAAGCTCACCAACACACTCGTGGTCGACAACCAGAAGGGCTTTATGCCCGACGAGACCATGTACCTGTCTGGCCCTCCGCTACATGTTCTGGCATCCACACTGCTCGACACGCTTGCCACAGCGCTGCCTGGCATGCTTGACGTTCCCGGCCACGACCAGGCGGGCGCCGACATCATGGTCAGCTTCTCGGCCGGCATCACGAAGGACAACCTGGCCGACGCGATTGCAATGGGCGTCAACCCGGCCACCGTTTGCTCTGACTTGTTGAAACCCGGCGGCTACGGACGTCTCGCACCGATGTTGCGGAACCTCACGGCTGAAGTGCGCGACTCGGGCCACACCGACCTCGCCGGTTGGAAAGCCGCTCGCCAGAGCGCTGCCGTCGAGGCAGGGTTCGCGACCACAGCCGCCCAACACGTCGCCCACATCCGTGGCGAGGGCATCGAGCCCTACCACCTGAGCGGCAACGAAAAGCTTCCGCGGCAGGTCGACAACGAACTCGAAATGTTCGGCTGCGTAGCCTGCAACTTCTGCGTGACGGTGTGTCCGAACGATGCGTTTACCAACATCAAGAGTTTGGTTGGCGTCGATGCAATGAACGGGCGCCAGCAATACCTGGTGTTCGCCGAACTTTGCAACGAGTGCGGTAATTGCATGGTGTTTTGTCCCGAGGAGGGCGACCCGGCGATGATCAAACCCCGGCTGTACACCGACCCCGAAGTATTTGCCGGTCGGGAAGGTCAGGGGTATTTGCTCGCCGATGGCAAAATCATTGACTCGAGAGGTCCCGACCCCTCGGTACCTCTTGTGCAACAACTGCTCGATTCTGCAGCAGGTAATCCGCTTGCCACAACAACAGCCGCCGATGGTGATGTATGACCTGCGAATCCGGTAGCCGACACGTCCATGTGGCCGCTGCGCAGCTCGGGCCTATTGCAAAAGACGAGACTCGCGAATCTGTCGTGCAGCGCCTCATCGCGTTGCTCCGCCAAGGCGCTGCGGCCGGCAGTGAACTTGTGGTGTTTCCCGAGCTTGCGCTCACCACGTTCTTCCCGCGTTGGTTCACCGAAGACGTGTCGGGCCACGACCACTACTACGAAGCCTCGATGCCGTCGCCGGCAACGCAGCCGCTGTTCGACGAAGCCAAAGCTCTCGGCGTCGGCTTCGCACTCGGCTATGCCGAACTGACCGAACCCGACGCCGACGGCGTGGTGCATCGCTACAACACCACGGTCCTGGTCGAGCGCGATGGCACGATCGTTGGCAAGTTTCGCAAGGTCCATATCCCGGGCCACGAAGCCGACGAACCCTGGCGCCCGTTTCAACATCTTGAACGTCGCTACTTCGAAGAGTCCACCGAGGGGTTCGGCGTTTGGCGGTGCTTCGACGGCATCGTCGGCATGGCCACCTGTAACGATCGTCGCTGGCCCGAGACCTACCGCGAGATGGGCCTGCAGGGTGTCGAGATGGTGTTGATTGGCTACAACACACCAATCCATTACGCACCCGACCCGGGTCAAAACGCGCTGCAAGGGTTTCACAATCACCTGTGCATGCAAGCCGGGGCCTACCAAAACGGCACCTGGGTAGTCGGTGTCGCCAAAGGGGGCACCGAAGAGGGTGTCGAGTCGCTGGCTCAATCGTGCATCATTGCGCCGTCGGGCCAAATCGTTGCCCAAGCGGTAACCACCGGCGACGAAATCATCACCGCAGTGGCCGACCTTGACTGGTGCAACCACTACAAGGAAACACTGTTCAACTTTGCCACCTACCGTCGCCCCGAGCTGTACCAACGCATAACTTCGCAAAAGGGTGTCATCGCGCCACCCGAAAACTCCTAAGCAACTCCGGAAACTCTTATGACCGATTTCATTCTTAACGGATCACCCGCTCAGGCTTCGGCTGATCACGAGCATCTTTTGGCCGCGTTGCGCGACGAATTGGGCGTGATGTCGCCCAAAGACGGTTGCTCTCCGTCGGGTCAGTGTGGCGCATGCACGGTGCTGGTCGACGGCAAAGCCCGTGTGGCCTGCCAGACGAGCATGGACAAGACCGCCGACTCTGAGGTGTTGACACTCGAAGGTGTCGACGCCGACGAACGCTCGCGTTACGCAACTGCCTTTGCGGCTTTCGGCGCACTGCAGTGTGGCTTTTGTACGCCCGGCATCATCATGCGTACCAAGTCGATGATCGACAAAAAGGGCACCGACCTCACCCGGGAAGGCGCTGCGCGGCTTATGGGTGGAAACCTTTGCCGGTGCACTGGCTATACCAAGGTGCTCGATGCGGTGGTGGCGCTTGCACAGAACGAAGTCCCCGTGGCGGTGCAGCCGAAGGGAGTCGGTTCGCGTGGCATCAAGTACGAAGCACTCGACCTGAGTCTTGGCGATCGCCCGTTCATCGACGACATGGTTCCCGCCGGTCTACTGCACGGGGCATTCAAACTCTCCGACCATGCTCGCGCCGACATTGTTTCGATTGATACCTCGGCGGCGCTGGCCGTCGACGGCGTCGAAGCGGTGTTCACCGCTGCGGATGTTCCGGGCGAACTCCGCTCCGGACTCATCCACAAAGATTGGCCCGTCTTCATTCCTGTTGGTGGCCGCACCAGCTATCTCGGCGACGTGCTCGCGATGGTCGTTGCAACCGATCGCCCCACGGCGCGTCGCGCCGCCCAGTTGGTGGAGATCAGCTACGACGTGCACCCGCCAATGACCAACCCCGCTGAAGCGGTGGCGTCGTCAGAGAACGCCGTGTGGGAGCTCGACGGCAACGTGCTTTCGACCAGCACCTACAACCGTGGCGAGGCCCAGTCGGCTCTCGCTGCATCGGCTCACACCATCACCGAGACCTTCCAAACGCAACGCATCGACCATGCGTTCATCGAGCCGGAATCCACCCTGGCTGTGCCCGTACCGGCTGGTCAGCCGCTGCCGCTCACCAACCCCACCACCGGGGGAGATGCCGTCGACTTCGACCGTTTAATGGTGTATTCGGGAGGTCAGGGCGTGTGGGACGACCGCAACGACATCACCCGCATCCTCGCTCTTGACGAAGGAGTGGTTGTCACCGAACTGGTCAGCAACGGCGGCGCCTTTGGCGGCAAAGAAGACATGTCGAACCAGGGGCAAACTGCCCTCGCCGCATGGCTCCTCAAACGCCCGGTGAAGACAACTTTCAGTCGCGAAGAGTCCTTTCTGGTCCACACCAAACGGCATCCGATTCGCATGACCTACGAGGCCGGCTGCGACGCCGAGGGCAAACTCACTGCGCTTCGAGTTCGCATGCTCGGCGATTCCGGTCCGTACGCGTCGGTCGGCATGAAGGTGCTCGAGCGGGCCGCCGGTCACGCGTCGGGTCCCTATGTGGTCGACAACATCGACGTCGAAGCAGTAGCGGCCCGCACCAACAACTCGGTCTGCGGGGCCTTCCGAGGCTTCGGCGCCAACCAAGCACAGTTCGCAATGGAAGGTGTGATGGACCGCCTTGCCGAAAAGGTCGGCATCTCGGGCTGGGAAATCCGCAACCGCAACGTGATCTCGCCTGGGGTGGTCTGGGGGCCTGGCCAGATCATGGACGACGGCTGTCTTGGCGCCCAAGCCTGTCTCGACGCGGTGAAACCTGCCTACGACGAAGCCGTGGCTGCCGGCAAAGCGGTTGGTCTCGGCCTCGGGCTCAAGAACTCGGGCCTCGGCAATGGCTTCAAAGAGATTGCGAAAGCGGTGGTGCATTTCCGTGATGACGGCAAGATCGAAGTTCGTCATTGCTGGACCGAAATGGGTCAGGGAGTGCACACCGTTGCCTTGCAGGTGGCGATCGAAGAGCTGGGTGTGACCGCCGAGCAGATCGAAGTCATCGTCGACTCCACACGCGAACTTGGCGCAGGACAAACCACCGGCAGTCGCGGCACTCTCATGGGCGCAGGGTCGGTTGCCGACGCGTGTCGCAAAGCGATGGCCGATGGTTGCAAGACCGGGGTCGACTACGAAGGCGAGTACCGCGTCGACTGGACAAATTCACTCACCGAAGGACTCGACAACCCCATCATTCACTCGACCTTTGGGTATGCGGCACAGATGATTGTCCTCGACCCCGAAACCGGCGATATCGACAACGTCGTCGCCGCGCACGATGTTGGCAAGGCTGTCAATCCGCTGCTCTGCGAGGGACAGGTCGAAGGTGCAGTACACATGGGGTTGGGCTATGCGCTCAGCGAGGGCTTCCCTTGCGACGAAGACGGCCGCCCGCTCAACGACACGCTGCGTGGCCTCGACATCATCCGGCCAAAGGACATGCCCGACGTCGACGTGATCCTTGTTGAATCTGCCGAACCAAATTCGCCGTACGGCATCAAAGGCGTCGGCGAGATTGGTCTGGTACCCACTGCTGGTGCAGTCGCTGCGGCGATGCAGAAGCGCGATGGTCAGTGGCGCACCGAGTTGCCGTTGGTGAACGAAGCCAACCGCGAACGGGTCAGCGCATGGCAGTAATCGGCGACAACCAGACCCCGGGTCTGGTGTGTGCACATCACCATCTGTATTCATCGTTGGCACGCGGTATGCCAGCGCCACCAGCCACGCCCACAAACTTTCTCGAGATCCTCCAACTGGTGTGGTGGCGACTCGACACCGCGCTCGATGCGAACACCATCGAATGGTCGGCCAAACTCGGCGCTCTCGAAGCGCTCGAGCGGGGCTGCACCGCTATCGTCGACCACCACGAATCGCCCAACGCCATCGAAGGTTCGCTGTCGATCATTGCTGACGCCTGCGCCGAGGTTGGCGTGCGGGTCAACTGTTCCTACGGCATTACCGATCGACACGGCGCCGAAGGTGCCGCTGCTGGTCTCGCTGAGAACGACCGCTTTCTCGCCGCGGGCGGCCGAGGAATGGTGGGTCTGCACGCTGCGTTCACCTGCGACGATGACACCATTGCCGCCGCTGCGGAGATGGCAACGAACCACGGCGTTGGCGTACACGTGCATGTCGCCGAGGGCGAAGACGACACGTGGCAGCAACTCCGGGGTCACACCAACAACGACTGGTGGCTGGTGCACGGTGTCCACCTGCCGAGTGATCACGGACTCCTCGGCACCATCGTGCACAATCCGCGTTCGAATATGAACAACTCGGTCGGCTACTCGCGGCCTCAGCGGTTCGCCAACGCAACTGGTCTTGGCACCGACGGCATTGGCGCCGACATGCTCGACGAGTTCCGGGTCGCCTTTGTGCGGGCTCGAGAACACGATGTCGAAACCACGCCAGATGACGTGTGGTCGTGGCTCGAGCCGGGCTGGAGTCTCATGCCCGAAGCTCGCAACGATGTCGTCACCTGGAACTACACACCGATGGATCCCTGGCGCTTGGCGTACAGCCCCGGAGTATCACCGACCCGAGTCGAAATCGACGGCGAGGTCGTCTTTGCAAACGGCGCAACCACCAAGGTTGACGCGAACGAAATCCGTGCCAAAGCCGCCGAGGCAGCGCAGGCGCTCTTTACCAAACTGGAAACAACATCATGACCGACAACACGACCACTTCAGGGACCACCGACGCTGGCGATATCGCCAGCTCACTCGACATTTTCGGCGAGTTCGCTCCCGACGGGCAGCAGTCCTACGACAACGCTGTTCGTCGTTTCGCCGAGAGCAACATCGTGTTGCCAACCTTCGCGCAGTTGCGCGATCCCTCGACGATTCCCGAGGCGATTGTCTCGCAGCTCGGCGAGGTCGAAAAGGATGCGGCCGACCCGCGCAACCTGTTCCGGGTGCACTGGTTCAACGAACACGCCGACGCGAAGGGCGACAACTTCCCGGGTTTCGTCGACGTGCCAACCCACATCGAACTGCCCAGCGAGATGACCGGCGTCGACGCCCGCATCGTGTTGGCCTTTGGTAACCGTTTCCCGATGATCCGCGCACATAAGGTGCTTGCGGCATACTCCTGTCTCGCTGCTCGTCTGGTTACCGGCCGTTTCGACCCAACCGCCAACCGGGCGATTTGGCCCTCAACCGGCAACTATGCCCGCGGCGGCATCGCCATTAGCAAGATCATGGGTTGCCGCGGCGTTGCCATCCTTCCCGAAGGCATGAGCCGTGAGCGCTTCGAATGGCTCGAGCGATGGACGGTGAACCCCGACGAAGACGTCATTAAGACCTTCGGCACCGAAAGCAACGTCAAAGAGATCTACGACGCCTGCAACGAGCTCTCGCTCGACCCGACAAACGTTATTCTTAACCAGTTCAGCGAGTTCTCGAACCATCTCGGACACTACGCAGTAACCGGACCGTCGCTCGAGAAGGTTTTCGAATACGTCACCGCAGACCGACCCGGGAACCTCGCTGCCTATGTCTCGGCATCGGGCTCGGCGGGCACCCTCGGTGCAGGCGATTACCTCAAGGACGAACACGGATCACGAATCGTTGGCGTCGAGGCACTCGAATGCCCGACCATGCTCTATAACGGCTTCGGCGATCACAACATTCAAGGCATTGGCGACAAACACATTCCGCTTATTCACAACGTCACCAATACTGACCTCGTCGTGGGTGTTAGCGACGACAGCACGAACCGTCTCGACATTCTTTTCAACACACCAGCTGGCAAAGAGGTCTTGGCCGAACGGGGAGTGAACCCCGAACTCGCAAACATGCTGGTCGACTTTGGTTACTCCTCGATTTGTAACACCCTCGCCGCGATCACCGCAGCGAAGGTTTGGGGCCTTGGCAGCGACGACATCATCATGTCGGTGGCTACCGACGGCAGCGACCTCTACAACTCCGACCGCGAACGCATCATGTCGACCCACTACGCCGGTGGCTTTGATGCCGCCGATGGTGCCCGGGTCTTCGACGAACATATCGGTGAACTTCCAACCGAATATCTCGAGATGGGCGAAACCGAACGCAACCGTGTGTTCAACCTCGGGTACTTCACCTGGGTCGAGCAGCAGGGCATCGACATCCCCGACTTCGAAAAGCGTCGGAGTCAGGATTTCTGGAACGGACTGCGCCCACTCACCGCGAAGTGGGATGCCATGATCGACGACTTCAACGCCGCAACCGGCGCTTCCCACGGCTAGCGCTGGTACCAACGTGAGCTCTTCGAACCCGTTTCTGCGCTACCGCGAACGTCTCGACTCCTATGAGCCGGTGCGCCAAGGGGCGATGACCGACGAGCAGTTTGTCGACATCGTCGAACGATTCGACGCAGCAATTTCTGAGGTCGAAGGGCATGGCTTTGTCGAAACGCCCATCGTCGACGGAAGCCAACTCGCCGACGCGGCGGGTCTCGACGTCGAGTTGGTCATCAAGGCTGAACCGCACAACGTCGGTGGTTCGCACAAGGCACGTCACCTTTTCGGCGTCGCCCTGCACATGCTGGTAAGTGAAGCACTCGACCCCAGTCCTTCTGCGGTTGCAGCGGCTGCGGGCCAACGGTTGGCCATTGCGAGCTGCGGCAACGCCGCGATCGGTGCATCGGTGATCGCTCGTGCTCTGAACCGGCCACTCGATGTCTTCGTGCCGGTGTGGGCTGACGAAGTGGTTGTCGAAACGCTCGATAATCTCGGCTCCACCATCAATCGATGCGAGCGACGAGAAGGCGAAGCTGGCGACCCGTGTTATTTGCGGTTTAGCGAAGCGGTCGACGCTGGCGCTCGAGCGTTCAGCGTGCAGGGCACCGACACCCCAACCACCTTCGACGGCGGCCGGACTCTTGGCTGGGAGTTGGCCGATCAGACCGCTGCTGCTGGGGGCCTCGACGCGCTGTACATCCAGGTCGGCGGGGGAGCGTTAGCAACCGCCGTCTCGATGGCGATGCCCGAGGTGCGGTTACATCCGGTGCAAGCGATCGGCTGCGCTCCCTTGCGAAGAGCATGGGACCGGTTGTCGCCAGACTTCGACTTTGCGGCAGCGGCCCAGAACCCCGATGGGTATATGACGCCGTGGGAGAACCCGCAGAGTTTCGCCACCGGTATTCTTGACGACATCACCTACGACTGGCTGCCACTGTTGCGCCGCACCCGCGAGACCGGGGGCGAACCAATCGTGGCTGCGGAGTCCTTTATAACCAACGCGTATGCACTTGCCCATCAGCACACCGATATCCCCGTCTGTTCGACCGGAGCAGCAGGCTTCGCTGGTCTGCTGGCTCATCCGCCCGGCTCACGTGACCGTGTCGGCGTGCTCTTCACCGGAATCGACCGCACCACATGACCACGTTTAGCGAAGGAACCATCGAAGGCCACGCGGGAGCACTGCATGTTCGGTGCTGGAACCCCGAGGGTGAACCTCGGGCTGCGGTGATGATCGTGCATGGATACGCCGAGTACGGCGGCCGGTATGCCCATGTCGCAGAAACCTTTGCTGAGGCCGGGTACTGCGTTGTGGCCGCAGATCATGTTGGCCACGGATTGTCCGACGGTGAACGGGCGTTGATCACCGATTTCGGTCTGGTCGTCGATGATCTCGGGGCGGTTGCCGATTCGGTCGCGGGCACTCACGGCGATGTGCCGTTGATTTTGATGGGCCACTCGATGGGTGGGCTGCTCTCGGCCCGTTTCGTGCAGCGGTGGCCCGAGCGGGCGGTTGCGGCAGCGTTTCTGGGAGCGGTGCTCGGTGATTGGAAGTGGGCCCGTGAAGTGCTCTCGTTTCCCGAGTTGCCCGAAGAGGATTCTGACCCCATGGGTATGTCGCGCGATGTCGAGGTCTGCCTGGCCTACGACAACGACCCGCTTGTCTACCGCGGCAAGTACAAGCGGCCCCTTCTCGAATCTGAAGTGGTGGCCCTTGATGAATTTCGTGCCGAGATCGACCGCATCACCATTCCGGTTGCGTTCTTTCACGGCACCGCAGACCCCTTTGTTGCCTTCGGCGATTCGTTGCAGGCAGTCATCGATATGCCGAGCCTCGACAAACGCATCAAGTTGTACGACGGCGCAAAACACGAGCTTGTCAACGAAACGAACAAAGACGAAGT
>CALLQB010000137.1 GCA_938015295.1 uncultured Acidimicrobiales bacterium | reverse complement strand
TGCGGCGGGCGTTTGTCGAGCACCAAGTGCTGGTGTTCCGAGGCCAGAACCTGTCGCCCGAGCAGCAGATCGCGTTTGGCGCGCAGTTCGGCGAACTCGACACACATCCGTTCGTCGTAGCGAACCCTGACCATCCCGAAGTCATTGAGGTCATCACCGAAGCCGACGACGTCACCAACTTCGGAGGCGGCTGGCATTCGGACCTGACCTTTCTCGAACGCCCCGACCTCGGGTCGATTCTGTATGCAGTCAAGCCTCCGCCCCACGGCGGCGACACTTTGTTTGCCAGTCAATTCGCGGCATACGACGCGTTAAGCGACACGATGAAATCGATGATCGACGGGCTTACAGCGGTGCATTCGGCCGGACCGCAGTATGGCGATGGTGGTCTATCTACCCAGTCGAAGGCGATGGCGACTAAAGACGCCGATGAGGCAATGAAACACACCGTCGAACACCCGGTGGTGCGAACGCACCCCGAATCCGGGCGCAAGGGCCTGTTCGTCAATCAGGCATTCACCGTGCGAATCAAGGGCCTTCGAGCACCCGAGTCGGCAGCGATGCTCCAGCTGCTCCATGGGTACGCAACCCACGAGTCGTTCACCTGTCGGGTGCAGTGGGACCCCGGAACCCTGGTGATGTGGGACAACCGGAGCGTCCAACATTTCGCCCTCTTCGACTACCGCGGACATCGACGTCACATGCGTCGCATCACCATAAAGGGCGACCGGCCAACATAGGACCCGATACGTAGACGTGAACTTAGGGAATCTTGATCAGCATCCCGCCGTCGAGCACCTGAATCTGTCCGGTGGCCAGATCGTTGCCGGTTATGAAACCCATCACGGTGCCAGCGACATCGTCGGGGTCGCACACCGCCTGTAGCGGCACCGAGTTCTCGAGTGCATCGACCACCATGTCGTGTACCTCTTCGCTTTGCTTTTCTTTCCACCAGCGTCCGGTGACGAATCCAGGAGCGACAGCGTTGACCCGCACTTCGGGTGCAAGCACGCGCGCCATGGTGACGGTGAGGTTGTTGAGCGCCGCCTTTGAGGCGCAGTATGGCAGCGACGACCCGACTCCCGCTACGCCCGATACCGACGAGATGTTAACCACATCGCCGCCACCGTCGGCGCGAAGATGATCTGCAGCGGCTCGCATCATCTGGAAGGGGCCGACGGTGTTCACCGCATAGAGATGCTGAAAGTCTTCGGCGGTGACGCCGTCGAGATCGTCGTGGTCGACAAATACGGTGGTGCCGGCGCTGTTGACCAGTACGTCAAGCCGCCCGAAGGCTTCGACGGTCGTCGCGACCATCCGACGGCAATCGTCGTCGGACGCGACGTTGCCCTGCACCGCGATAGCGGCGGCCCCGAATGCCTCCAACTCGGCGACGGTGGCTGCGGCGGCATCGACCGACCGGCTGTAGTTGACCGCAACCGAACAACCCTGGCGGGCCAGTCGGATGGCGGCCGCTTTGCCGATACCGGTTGCGCCTCCGGTGATCAGGGCTGCTTTTCCGTTGACGTCCATCGCTCGGTTCCTCTTTCGGGGTCTGCGGGGTCTTGCTGCGTCAGCATTCTTGCACGTCGCCGGGCAGCGACAGACTTCTCAGCCGCTCCGCAATGTTGCGCGCCAGAACGGCTCAACTGCGAGATGACGTTCACTATCTCAACCACAACAACACCTTCTCAACCATAAGAAGCGGCTGAAGAAACAGGCTGGACCTGACGACTAGCCGGCGGCCTCGGTGCGCTCGCGAATTGCCCGCACCAACTGACGGTACGTCGGCGAACCGGCCGGACCGTCGGGGGTCTGATAAATCCGGCACGCCAAGCCGACGCCATCGTCATCGGTCGCGAAAAGATCGGTGCCGTTCAGCAGAATGCTTGGCGAGCCATGAAAGTGAAGCTGTGCGGCATCTTCGGGGGTGTCGACAAGGCGACGGCTGAGCACGACCTGGTCGAAGTCGTCGGCCAGCCGGTCGAGGAGATGGCTTGCGTCATGCCAGCTCGGGCAATCGTCGAAGTAGAGCAGCGTGATGTGCAGCGGACGTTGCGTGGCGGGAATGGCTTGCATTACTTGACCACTGTAGGTCTGTCTCGTACCGAAGGGCAGGAGTTCGTAAGGTCTTTGGTATGACCACGACATCTTCCTTTACTGCCGATGACCCTGCCGACGACCAGTCAGTTGTCATTATCGATGAGCCTGCCCCAAGGGTGCGGCGGATAACAATGAACCGTCCCGAGAAACGAAATGCGCTGAATCATCCACTCCGTGGTGCGATTCTGCAGGCACTTCGTGAGGCCGACCAGGACAGCGACGTGTCGACGATGATTATCCGAGGAGCCGGACCCTCGTTCTCAGCGGGCTATGACCTCGGCGGTGGAAACGAAGGCCACGAGATGCCGTTCTACACCGCCGGCGGCGAAGCGCAGTGGCCACGTCACGTCACCGAAGGGTGGATGAGTATCTGGGATCTCGCGAAGCCGGTTATCGCCCAGGTCCACGGTTACTGCCTTGCTGGCGGCAGCGAACTGGCCACAGGCTGTGACCTCATCTATGTCGCTGAAGATGCGCAGATGGGATACCCGGCGGTCCGCTTCGGCGTACCCGACATGCATTTTCACCCGTGGCTGCTGGGGATGCGGCGGGCCATGGAGATGATGGTTACCGGCGACTCGATCTCTGGCATCGAAGCGGTGGAGGAGGGGTGGGCCAACCGGGCCTTCCCCGCCGAGAGGCTTGACGAAGAAGTCCTTTCGGTCGCCCGCCGGATAGCGACGATTCCGCCAGACCTGGTGCAGCTCAATAAGCGGGTCGTCCACCGCCAGATGGATCACATGGGCATGCGCGCTGGCATTCGAGCTGGCACCGAAATTTGCGGTCTCGGAATTCACTCACCGGCGATGGCTGAGTTCTTGTCCAAGGCTGAAGCCGAAGGGTTAACCTCCGCGCTGGAAGACCGTGATCAACCATTTGGCGACTACCGCACGACATGAGCGCCCCCTTTCTGTCGAAGGTGATCTTCGCCGAGCAGGTAGCCGACAAAGCTGGTGCTGTGGCTCCGGTCGAAAATGTCACAGCTGAAGAGGGCGGCTTCGACCCCGATGATTTTCCTGACTGGTACCGCGATCGCGTCGACGCGGAGGAAACTGACGATACCGTTTCGACAGCTCCCAACGAGGAAGCAATCCGTCCGTATTTCGTCGAACTCGCCGCCGTGCAGACCATCGACCAGATCGCGTTTGATGCGGTCACGGTGCTCGCCGGTGACAATGGGTCGGGTAAGTCAACGCTCATTGAGGCACTAGCGGTTGCGGCAGGATTCAACCCCGAGGGCGGAAGCCGAAACCTGTTGTTCTCGACATACGACACGCATAGCACGCTCGCCGACCACCTGACGCTGCGATGGAATAGTCGACCGAAGTGGGGCTGGTTTCTACGCGCCGAGACGTTCTACGGCATGGCGAGTCATATCGCTCGCGACGATGATCCGTTCGGCGGAGTCGCCCATATCTTTCCCGATCTTCACAACAAATCACACGGCGAGTCGTTTCTTTCGCTAGCAGCGAGCAGGTTTACCGGTAAAGGCCTCTACATCTTTGACGAACCCGAGGCGGCTCTTTCGGTGCAGGGACAAATGGCGCTTGTTTCCCTGATGGCTGCATCCTTGGCCAAAGGTTCGCAGTTCATCATCTCGACCCATTCGCCACTATTCATGGCGTTTCCCGGTGCTGCAGTATTTCAAGTTGATGCCAACGATGGAATCGCTGCTGTGCCGTTTGAAGATCTTGTTTCAACCAACCTTTGGCAGCGATTTTTCGCCGATCCAACATCGTTCTTTGACCGGTTGCAGCGGAAGGACTAACGGCCGCCGCCCTACATTTTGGGCGAAAAGTCTGCCCGGACCGGAGGCTGCGGGTCGTGTCCGGGCTCTTGATTTTACCTTTAGGAATCTGCTGTACCCGTCGATACGGCAACCGTAAGGATCACGCTCGTTAGGTAGACCATGGGACGATTGCCGCTACACAAATCACTTGGCGTCGCATTCGTCGCGATGGTGATCGTTGCCGCTCTTTCTGCTGCCGGCTATCTCTCGCTGGAGGCGTTTGAAGAACGTGACGCGGCGGCAAAGGCCATCGACCTCCAAGTCGCCACGCTTAACGTCGGCGCGCTCGAAGTTACCAGCCCGGAAGAACCTGATCTCGATGACGTGGAGAAGTGGGGCTGGATTACCGAACTGCGGTCACCTGCAGATGATGCACTCCATGCACTAACCGAAGACGAGGCTGAAGAGGCTCGGCTGCAGTTGGCGGAGATTGCGGACCATGGGGCAATGGTGTTGCGGGGCGTGGCCGTTACCGAAGAAGAGCACCAACACGAACGCCTGCAGACCTTGCTTGCTTTTGCCGCCGACCGTTCGGCCAGGGACGCGATTACTGCACGTCGCCAGGCGTACGCTGCGATAGCGCTCGCTCTTGCCGCCGTGACCGCTCTTGGTGTCGAACTGCTTCGCCGCAGGTTCCGGCGACAAGCCGTCGCGGAGTCCCAGCGAACGCAGGTGCGAGAAGGTCAACGGTTGCAGCGCCTCCTCAATGATTCGCCTGACATCTTCATGGTGCTCGATCCCGGCGGAGCGAGCACGTATCAGTCGGCGTCGGCGGCACGACTTGTTGGACGGACGAGAGGTTCACTTCCCTCAATCGAGGATCTCGTTTGTCGTGCTCACGAGCAAGACCGAGCTCGTCTCAGGAATCATCTCGTCGCAAGCGACGCGTCGGGCGAACCGGAGGTGTTTGAACTCGCAGATCTCGAGGGCGAAACCGGATGGTTCGCTGTTCGAGTTTCAGATCTCACCGATGATGAACTCGTCGCCGGTCACCTTGTCACCGTTAGTGAGATCTCTCGAGAGGTCGAACTTCGAAACGAGCTTCGCTCACAGGCCCAAACCGACCACTTGACCGGGCTCTCAAATCGACGAACGCTCGACTCGAGTCTTGAGCGTGCAAGGCAAGCGGCAAACACGTCGAAGTCGCTGATTGCTTTCGCAACGCTCGACCTCGATGGATTCAAAGAGATCAACGACTCGCTAGGCCATCAAGCTGGCGACGAGATGCTGATCAAAGCGACCCAGCGGCTAACACTTGCGCTGCCCCCCGATGACATCTTGCTTCGCTTAGGCGGCGACGAGTTTGGCGTAGTGATGATCGGTGTTCAAAACGAGACTGACGCCCTCAACCGGAGTCGTGTGCTTCTCTCGGTTTTCGATGAACCGTTCAAGATTCAAAACCAACGCCTCGAGCCGTTGCGAGCGAGTATCGGCGTGGCAATTGCCGAGCCGTCGCACACCGGCGTCGATCTCGTCAGTCACGCTGACGTGGCGATGTACCAGGCGAAACGAACGGGAGGGTCTGCGGTCGTTGCCTTTGAACCGGCGATGGAAGACGAAGCTACTTTGACCGCCAACGTCACAAGAGCGCTCCGTTCAGCCGACTATGACCAAGAGTTCCACCTGGTCTTCCAGCCGATCGTCGACTCAAAGACCCTCGAGGTTGTGAGCCTTGAAGCTCTGCTTCGCTGGGACAGCCCGCTTGTCGGCCGGGTCGGACCCGATAGGTTCATACCTCTCGCCGAGACATCTGGTGAGATTTGTCATATTGGCGAGTGGGTACTCAACGCAGTTTGCGCCCAACTTTCGGCGTGGATCGACCAAGGACTTGACGACAACGTGACGATGTCATTCAACGTCTCGGCCCGCCAACTGACCGATGCGCAATTCGTTCCAGAGGTCTTCAAGACCGTCGCTGCGTGGAACCTCGATCCAGCGCGCCTGGTGATCGAGGTCACCGAGTCATCGGTGATCGACGACAACGGCGTTGCTATTGGACGTCTTGGCGAACTTCGCGCTCGCGGCTTCAAGGTTTCGATCGATGATTTCGGTTCGGGCTACTCGAACTTGGGTCAGCTTTTGCACGTGCCGTTCGACATCATCAAGGTCGACCGGTCGCTCCTCGTGACACTCTCGGAGAAGCGCGAAATGCATGGCGGCGACCCCACCGATGCGTGTTCGATCATGCAAGCAGTCGTGTCCATCGCGGGGGTGCTCGGAGCGCCAGTGGTGTGCGAAGGAGTCGAAACCGAAGCCCAACGCACGTCGTTGATTTCCTCGGGCATCACCTACCTGCAGGGGTACCACACCGGTCGGCCATCGCCGGCTGAACAGACAGAAAGCGTGCTCGGCCTCGGACCGGTGTCGCAACGAGGCACCCGAGTCGAGGACCGGCTCGCCGCCTAGGCGCCGCTCGCCTGCCTGTGTGATCTTCAGGTTGATCGGGAAATCGATTGATCTGTCGTGTTTACACCGGCCTCTGTCTCTTTTTAACCAGCCGCGGCCTCCTATGATGTCGGCACTGGTCGGGTGATGCGATTTTGTCGCGCTCGGCCGGGTGGAAGCTGCGGCGAAGAGCAGCAGCGATCGATAACGAGCAGCAAAGAGGACCAAAAATATGCAGGCTGTGCAGGTAGCAACCTGGAGCGAACTTGATGACCGAGTGCCGAAGCCCGCCTTTGTGGCTGGAGTCGATTTGGTTGTGCTGCGTTTCGACGACAACCACTCGGTGCTCTTTGGCCGTTGCCAACACCGCGGTGCGCTCATGGCGGACGGCTCGGTGCAGGGAGACAACCTGATTTGCGGACTGCACGGCTGGGATTACGGGTACCGCACCGGCATTAGCGCTTACAACAACAGCGAACGATTGGCGAAGTTTTCGTCGTGGCTCGATGGCGATGCGCTGATGGTCGATGCCGACGAGATCGCCGCATGGGAAGCCGATAACCCGCAGCCGTACAACCTTGATGCCTATCAGGGGAAGTACCAGGACATCCACGGAACGCCCGACGAACCCCATGTGGCACTTATCCGCAAGCTGGCTACCGAGGGACTCTCGAAGCTCGGACACCACGGACCAGTCGTGGCGATGGGTGTTTCGCGCGAAGAACTTCCGAAGTGGGACGACATTCAGCTGGTCACTGCCCAGCTCGCTCGACGCCCGCTGCTCGACGAAGAGGAAGTTGCGACCAGTGTCGTGATCGGACCGAATGCGGCCAAGCCGCTAGCGCTCGACATTCCGCTCTTTGTAAGCGATATGAGCTACGGGTCGCTGAGCGAAGAGGCCAAAGTTTCTCTCGCTCGGGGCGCAGAACTTGCTGGCACGGGCATTTGTTCGGGCGAGGGCGGCATGCTTCCTGAAGAGAAGGCCGAGAACAGTCGCTACTTTTACGAACTGGCAAGCGGAGGCTTCGGCTGGAGCCTCGACAAGGTGGCCGATGTCGGTGCCTTCCACCTCAAGTTTGGACAAGGAGCCAAGACCGGAACCGGCGGGCATCTTCCCGGTAAGAAGGTGCGAGGAAAGATCGCGGTGGTGCGCGAGCTCGACGAAGGCCAAGATGCCATTTCGCCCGCGACCTTTCCGAATTTGGTGACACCCGATGACTACCGCGTGCTCATCGCCGATGTCCGCGAGGCTTCGGGCGGCATCCCGATCGGGGCGAAGCTCTCGGCACAGCGCGTTGAGGCCGACATCGACGCGGCACTCGACCTCGGGGTCGACTACGTCATTCTCGACGGTCGCGGCGGTGGCACGGGTGCTGCTCCTGAGCTGTTCCGAAATCACATCTCCGTGCCGACCATTCCGGCCTTGGCTCGTGCTCGACGGCATCTCGACAAGCTCGAACGCGGCGACGTGACCCTCGTTGCTACCGGCGGGCTTCGGACCCACACCGACTTTGTGAAAGCGCTTGCGCTTGGCGCCGACGCCATCGCCATAGCGAACTCGGCGATGCAGGCAATTGGTTGCATCGGCATGCGAGCCTGCAACTCTGACAACTGTCCGGTGGGCATCGCCACGCAACGCCCCGAACTGCGCGAGCGACTTGTTGTTGAAGAGGCAGCGCAGCGACTAGCCCGATGGTTTGAAGCAACCGTTGAGTTGATGGGGGTCATGGCCAGGGCGGCCGGCCACCGGTCGCTAAGCGACTTTACGATCGACGATCTCACCACGTTCGACCGAGACCTTTCTCATCTTGCAGGCATTTCCTACGGAGGCGTTGACCGATGAGTAGCAACGAAGACAACGAAGACCAGGCACTCGAGTTTCACAAGGTGCTTGAGCTCGACGACTGCCGGAAGGGCGCGTCACCACCGTTAACGTGGGCCACCGCACATACGCAGTGACCCATCACAACGGCGAGTACGGGCTGCTCGACAACCGATGCCCGCACCAGGGCGGGCCGTTGGGGGAAGGCTCGATCGAGAACGGCCACCTTCGTTGTCCGTGGCACGGCTACGACTACGACCTCGAAACCCCGGCTAGCAGGGGTTGTTTAGTTCTGTAGTCGGCCGGTTTCGTAGGCCCACATGGCTATTTCGACGCGGTTGCGGGCGCCGAGTTTGTTCATCAAGCTGGCGAGGTGGGTCTTGACCGTGCTGAGGCTGATGTACAGGTCATCGGCGATCTCCGCGTTGGTGCGACCCTTTGCAACGGTGAGCAACACCTCTTCCTCGCGTTCGGTGAGCGGATCGATGGGTTGAGTGGGCGTTGCCGACTGCTGGGTGGTGGAGAACTCTTCGAGAAGGCGAGCTGTGATGCTTGGGGCGATGAGCGCATCGCCAGCTGCGGCGGCGTGGATTGCTTGCACTAGGAGGTCGGGTCCGGCGTCTTTGAGGAGAAACCCACGAGCACCAGCCTTGAGCGCACCGTGCACGTATTCGTCGGTATCGAATGTAGTGATGACGACAACCGCCATGGGTTCAGCGATGTCCGGGCCCGCCAGCTGACGGGTGGCCGCAACCCCATCGAGGTGCGGCATTCGGATGTCGAACAGGCAGACGTCGGGTCGAAGTTGCTGGGCGAGCGCAACGGCTTCGCGGCCATCGGCCGCCTGGCCGACCACGTCGATGTCGGGTTGGCCATTGAGAATCGTGGCGAGACCCGCACGGATAATGTCTTGGTCATCGGCGATAAGCACTCGGATCGTCACGTTGGTTCTCCGTTGCGTGGAAGGGTGGCCGATACCTGCCAGCCACGGTTTGGCATGCGGCCAGCCTCGAACGTTCCGCCCAGTATCTCGGCTCGTTCCGCCATCCCCACCAGTCCGAATCCCGCTGCGTTCTTTGGGCCGGGTAGGCCGTCGTCGAGGACAGTGAGCCCGATGTGGTCGTCGTAGCCGCTCACCGAAACCTGCACGTGGGTTGCTTGCCGCGCGTGGCGGACGGCGTTGGTGATCGATTCTTGGGCAAGTCGGTAGATCGCCGCCTCGATCGCTGGCAGAACTCCTTCGAGGTCTCCGTTCAGGGTGATGTCGATCGACGGTCCGCCGACCGAAGTGTCTGCTAACTCGGCGAGTTGGTCGAGGTCGGCCAGCCCCTGTTGCGGGGCAAGTGCGGGAGCGACCGCGTCGTCTCGTAGGGCACCGATCATCGAACGCATCTCGTGCAGCGTTCGGGCTGCTTCTTCTTCGATGGTGTCGAGGGCAGTGGTCGCCCCAGCGAGATCCGCTGAAGCAGCGAGAAACTTGCCCGCTTGGGCCTGGATGACGATTGCCGAGACGTGATGGGCGACGGTGTCGTGAAGCTCGCGTGCCAGTTGTGCCCGTTCTTCGAGCTTGATCTGCGTCGCCTGTTGGCTTTTGGTGGTGCGTTGGTAGCGGATAGCGACACCGATCGCGCCAGGAAACAGCAGGATAAACCAGCCTGCGATCGAGTCGACGATGCCGCTGAAGTCGACGATCAGGCTCACGATGAAGGTGATGCACATGAACCCGAAACCCACAACAACATCACGGCCGGACCCCCACCGAAACAGGGCATAGACCAAGATCAGTACGACGGCTGAGCTGTACAACAGCACGGGTTTGCCGGCAACGATGAACGCCGTGATGTCGGCCAGGGCAACCGATCCAAAGGCCACGGCGACCGCATGTCGAGGGTTGCTTCGTCTCCAAAGCAGGGTTGCAGCGAGCCCCAACCCGAGAGCGAACGCAACCGGCGGCCAGGTGAGGTCAGTGCGAAAAATCAGCTCGGCGGTCACGCCGATAATGGCAGCGACTGTGAGAGGCCAGTCTCTGCTGACCCGTAGTGGTGGGTTGGGCACCCGGGGCTCGCCGAGTAACGAGTGGACGGTGTTTCGCATACCACCTCACAGTAACGAAGAGCCGGTGACAGTGGATCGGTCAAAAGGATGATCGGCCCTCGGCCGCAAAGCTGAAAGAACTTCGACCAAAGAGCCGATGTGCGATCCGCTGGTTTTCGCCACGCTGAGACCAGACACCACGAGGGGCAAATTCCCGTCGCGGTTCCTCACACGAAAGCGGGAGATGTTATGTCAAATGTTCTGTACCGACTAGGTCGGTTTGCTGCTCGACGGCCCTGGGTAGTGATAGGCGCCTGGCTGCTAACCGCGGTTGTGGTGATCGTCGCATCGAGCACTGTTGGGCGCGAGTTGGAAGACACGTTCGAAGTGCCCGGGCTCGACTCACAGTTGGCTGTCGAGCTGCTCTCGGCGGCTGAATCTGAACGGTCGGGTCTCACCGCCCGTGTTGTTGCCGTGCCCCTAGCCGACGGCGAGACCTTTTTCTCCTCGCCGTCTGCCCGACGCGACCTTGCCGAGGTGCAGTCTGCGGTTGCGGCGTTGCCGGGAGTGGTCGGCACCAACGATCTGGCCGGATTGCTTGCCAACGACCCGATCGACGCTGTCGAAGCCGGTGCGGTCTCGCCCGATGGCCGGATTGGATTGCTTGTTGTGCAGTACCCGGTGCTTGAGGAGCTGAGTATCAGCGACCTCGAAGAGTTAGAGGAGACAGTGGTAGCCGCAAGGTCCGATTCGACCCTCCAGCTGGAGATGGGCGGTGACCTGTTCTTTGCCCTCGATGAACCAGAAACCGGGCTTGGCGAAATGATTGGCCTGGTGGCTGCCGTGGTGATTCTGCTGCTGGCCTTCGGTTCGCTGATCGCGATGGGGCTGCCGATTGGCATGGCGCTTTTCGGGTTGGCGCTCGGCGTGAGCTCGATGTCGCTGATTACCTACATCATCGAGATTCCTTCGTGGGTTCCCGAGATCGGCTCGATGATCGGCCTTGGCGTCGGCATCGATTACGCGCTGTTTCTTGTGACCCGTCACCGAGAGTTTCTCAACCGGGGAATGACGGTTGAAGAGTCGGCAGGCCGGGCGGTTGCTACGGCTGGTCAAGCGGTAATTTTCGCTGGCGGCACGGTGGTGATCGCCATCCTCGGGCTGGCGGTAGCTGGCGTTCCTTTCATGACGGCCGCGGGTGTGGCGATGTCGATCATCGTGTTGATCATGGTGGCGGCTTCGGTGACGTTGTTGCCTGCGTTTCTGGGGGTTGCTGGCCAGTGGATCAATCGTCTCGGCATTCACCGGCGGGGTGTGCGGGCAGGTTCGCCCAGGGCAACTGGCAGCGCCAGCGACAGCAGTGGGGTTGGGCCGGAGGGGGGATGGGACCGTTGGGTGCGCCATGTTTCGGCTCACGCTTGGCCCTATGCCATTGGGGTCTCGGCATTCCTGATCGCGCTCACCGCCCCGGTCTTCTGGCTTGAGTTGGGGTTCCCCGACGAAGGGACGCAGCCCGAATCGACAACCCAGCGCCGGGCCTACGATCTTGTGGCCGAAGGCTTTGGCCCGGGTGTAAATGGCCCACTGCTGATCGCCGTCGACATCAGCGAGGACGACACGGTGGTCGCTCCGTTGGCGGCGGCGATCGCTGCCGACGAAGGGGTGGCTGCGGTGGCCCATCCAGAAGTCAATAGCGCGGCGGGTGTGGCGACGATCGTTGCGTTTCCGACGACATCGCCGCAGGACCTGTCGACAGTCGAAACGATCGAGCGCCTTCGCTCGGAGGTCATTCCACCAGTGGTCGGCGAAAGCTTGGCCCGTGCCCACGTTGGCGGGCAGACGGCGAATTTCGCCGATGTAGCGGGTCGGATCAAAGAGCGGCTGTTCGTGTTCATCGCAGCGGTCATCGTCCTATCCTTTCTGTTGCTGATGTTGCTCTTCCGGTCGATTCTTGTGCCGTTGAAGGCAGCGTTGCTCAACCTTCTGAGCATCGGTGCTGCCTATGGCGTACTGGTGATGGTGTTCCAGTGGGGCTGGGGGAAGGAACTTCTAGGTCTGGAGTCGACGGTCCCCATCGTCTCGTTCATCCCGATGTTCATGTTTGCCATGCTGTTCGGGCTCTCGATGGACTACGAGGTGTTTCTTCTCTCACGGGTGCGGGAGGAGTACTTGGTAACCGGCGACAACGAAGCGTCGGTGATTCACGGCATCTCAAGCACCGCACGGGTCATCACGTCGGCTGCGCTGATTATGATCTCGGTGTTTGGTGGTTTCGTGCTGAGCGATGATCCGGTGACGAAGATGTTCGGACTCGGCTTGGCGACCGCAATCTTTGTCGATGCGTCGATCGTGCGCGTGGTGCTGGTGCCAGCAACGATGAAGCTGATGGGTGACGCCAACTGGTGGATTCCTGGCTGGCTCGACCGACTCCTGCCGACGATCGATATCGAAGGCGAAGCGGCGCTTCCGGCACCCGAATATGTCGACGGCTGGTTAGGTGACGAACTACAGCTGGTCGGCGAAGTCCGAGACGTGGTCCATCAGTGAGGCGTAAGCAACCTCGAAGTCGTCGCTGAAGTTCGGCACGGTCCAGTCCACCAGGGGGGCGGCTGTTGGTAGACGGTCGGGGTCGCAACCGATGTTGATCACATAATCAGCGTTGTCGAGCTGTTCGGCGGTGGCAAGTTTCGGTGTTTCGGTCGTCGGCATACCGTCGGCGGCGAGCCGGGCGGCCACCGCCGGGCCGACGATGTCGTCAGGGTCGGTGCCGCCGGTACTGATCTCGACGTCGAGACCCCGGCGGTCGGCGTGCTGTTGCATGTGCGCTGCGGCGGTGATGCTTTTGGCAGCGTTGTGCGGGCAGAGGAAAACGATTCGGACAGACATTGGTATGACCTTTCGGAGTGACGGCTTGCCGGTTAGGCAAGGAGGAACTGGTAGGCAACGCCGACGATGGCGGCTGCGGTGACAACTTTGAGACTGGTGATCTTGAAGCCGAAAATCGCAATGCCGGCCGCAATGGCGATTGCTGCAGCCGCCCAGTCGAGCGATGAAAGCGCCGGTTCGTACCAAAGGGCACCAAACCTTCGGTGCTCGGTTACTTGGTCGAACAGGGTGAAGATAGCGAACCAGATAGCGAGGTTGAGCACGACGCCAACCACGGCGGCGGTGACGGTGGAGAGGGCCGAGGTGAGCGAGGGCCGCCCCCGCAGATGTTCGATAAAGGGGGCACCGAGGAAGATCCAGAGGAACGACGGGATGAAGGTGACCCAGGTGGCGATGACGGCACCGAACATCCCGGCCTGCAGCGGCGACAGCGAACCCGGATCGCGGTATGGGCCCATGAAGCCGACGAATTGTACGACCTGGATAAGTGGGCCGGGCGTGGTCTCGGCCATACCGAGTCCGCTGATCATTTCACCCGGTTCGAGCCACCCGAAATTGTTGACCGCTTCCTGGGAGATGTAGGCGAGTACTGAATAGGCGCCGCCGAAGGTGAGGACAGCTGCGGTGGAGAAGAACCAGGCGACATCGACAAAGACTGATGTTTGCCCGAGGGCGGCCATACCAATGAAGACCGGGCCGAACCAGAGGACGAGGCCAGTACCGAGGACCCGCAGTGCCCGAGCCCATGATGGCCGTCCGAGCGACACGTCTTTGTCGCCTACCAGTACGTCGGCGTCGTCGGTGACGCCTGCTTCGTCGTGTCCCTGGATGAGGTTGAAGATGTCGGGTCGAGTGCGGCCGCCGACGAAACCGATTGCGGCGGCGACGGCAACAATGAGCGGGAAGGGGAGTTCGAAGACGAAGATGCCCACAAATGCTGCTGCAGCGATCGCCAACATTGCCGGATTCTTGATGACCCGTCGGCCAATGCGAAGCACGGCGCTGGCGACGACGGCGATGACTGCCGCGGAGATGCCGAAGAACAGCCCGGTGACCCAGGTGAGGTCGCCATACGCCGCGAACAAGATGCTGAGCACCATGATCGAAATGAACCCGGGCAGAATGAACAGCGCGCCAGCGAAGAGCCCTCCGGTGGGTCCGCGGAGAAGCCAACCGAGGTAGGTAGCCAACTGTTGCGCTTCGGGTCCAGGAAGCAGCATGCAGTAGTTGAGGGCGTGCAGGAATCGGCGTTCGCCGACCCAGCGGCGACGCACCACGATTTCTTCGTGCATGACTGCTATCTGGCCGGCTGGTCCGCCAAAGCTGTTGGCGGCGACGGTTGCCCATGCTGCAGCCCAGTCGCGTCTATCGATGTCGTCGCCGGGCCATTGGGTCGGCTGTTGTGCCGCTCCCTCATCGCCGTCATCGTCGTCATCGCTCGTGTTGTGTAACCGTGGTTGCATCGGAAGATGAGTGTATGGTTGTAACCATGGTTACGCAAGTCGCACAAGGTCAACTCGCCAGCAAGGCTGGCACACCTGGCAGGGCCGAGCAGGAATGGGTGCTGCTCAGCTACCGGATTCCTCGAGAACCCTCGACGCCCCGCATCGCTATCTGGCGAAAGCTCAAAGATCTTGGAGTGGTGCAGATCGGCGATGGTCTAGTCGGCTTGCCCTTCGACGCCCGAACCAAGGAACATCTGGAGTGGGTGGCAGCAAAGGTGCTCGAAGCGGACGGAGAAGCCATTGTCTGGATTGCGAAACCCACACTACGGCGCTCCAACACCTCGCTCGCCAAACAAATGAACGAATCGAGAGACGCCGAGTACAGCGAGCTACTCGGCGAGATCGACACCATCGGCTCGGGTGGTTCGACCGACACTCGCACCTTGCAGCGATGGCGCAGGGAGTACCGGCGGATCGACCGCCGGGATTACTTTCGAGCACCGCTTCGAGATCGAGTACGACTGGCCATCGACGCTCTTGGACGCAGTGTGTCCGGTGAAGTGGCTGCCAAGATGCCCGCAGCGAAAGGTGACAAGCAATGAAGTGGGCGACAAGAGAAGGTATTCATGTCGACCGGGCAGCCTCCGCGTGGCTCATCGAACGCTACGTCGACCCCGACGCACAGTTCGAGTACGTACAAGAACTCGACGACGTTCCAGCGGGAACCACTGCTTTCGACATGGTTGGTTGCGATCTGTCGCACCATGGCGACGACGTGACCTTCGAGACCATCCTGCGGCGCTACGACCTCGTCGATCCGGTGTTATGGCGCATCGGCGAGATCGTGCACCAAGCCGACGTCGAGGATGACCGGTTCGATGCCCCCGAGGCTGCCGGACTCGACACCCTGATTCGCGCACTGGGTCTCGATCACAGCGACGAGGAGGTGCGCCTGGTGACGGCAACGCTTTTGACGAGCCTCGAGCAGTACCTGCGGCGCGAAACGCTTGGCCGGCCCGGTCACAACTAGCTCGTCGTTTAGGGTGAGACGATGGAGAGCTCTGCATCGAGTACGCCGGCAAACCTCACGCCACTACCACCTGTCGACCGCGGTGCCGTGAAAGCCTTTTTGGCTTCAGCGAACTCTGCGATACCCCGGCTCGATGCCGACACCGACACCGAGGCAGGATTCTTTGGCGACACCGTCGAGTTGGCCGATGAGCTGATCGGACTCATTCTGCGCGGACCAAAGCGTGCGACCGCTAGCGCTGTTGCTGACTATGAGGCCGATGATGAGAAGCTGCCAGAACTCGACGACCTGTGGGTTGGCTGCGACGGTAAGGGGGCTCCCCACACCCGGGTATTCAAGCGGCGCCTCCGCTCACTCGGCTTGGAATTCAACGCCGATATTGCCGTTGTGTTCGAACGTTTCGACCTGGTGTACTCACAACCATGACCTCACCTGGCGCAGCTGACTTTCCCGTTGCCGAACGGTGGTTCGATCGCCGCAAGATCGACGACGACATCACCCTGTTGTGGGAGCCGCACGTCGTCGAGTTGATGCGCTGCAACATTTGGCACGTTCGGGGCACACAGCGAGATCTGCTCGTCGATACTGGCATGGGCGTCGCAAGCCTAAGCGTCGAGATCAGCGACATCGTCGACAAGCCGGTCGTGGCGGTGGCCACCCACGGGCACGACGATCACATTGGATCGCACCACGAGTTTGACGAGGTGTTGGTGCACCCGGCCGAAGAGCGCAGCCTTACTAGT
This sequence comes from uncultured Acidimicrobiales bacterium, assembly GCA_938015295.1. Classification (GTDB taxonomy): domain Bacteria; phylum Actinomycetota; class Acidimicrobiia; order Acidimicrobiales; family SHLQ01; genus CALLQB01. Next base: position 1,290 of record CALLQB010000137.1, on the reverse strand, counting down.
CCGCCACTTGCGTCGCTCGACCCTGTCGTCGCTTGGGGGAGAGAGGAGGTCGAGAGCCTCGAGCGCGCCGGGTACGAGTTCACGAGCCCCTATTTCGTTACCGCACTTCCGGTTGGGGTCACTCTCGAAACGTTTCGACAACAACCGGCGCGAGTTTCGCGACTTATCGACGATGGCGATGTTGTCGACCTCGGCGACCGTCAGTTCGAGGTGTTGCATCTGCCCGGTCACTCACCTGGTTCGATCGGGCTCTGGGAGGCGGCAACCGGCACGCTTTTTTCGGGCGATGCGATCTACGACGGGCCACTGCTAGACGAGTTACACGATTCCGACATCACCGACTACTGCGCAACGATGGAACGATTACTCGATCTGCCGGTGGTGGTTGTCCATGGTGGCCACGACCCAAGTTTCGGTCGCGACAAACTGCGCAAGATCGCCCGCTCGTATCTCGAGCGACGGTCCTAGCGCCGGACTGTCGCTGGTCACGACTGGCTGACGAGCGCTGCCATATCGCCGACCAAGCGCTCGGTTCGGGCGTTAAAGATCTCGTACTGCGCCAGTTTGGTCACGCCTTCGGCTCGAATGGTGTGATCGAACCTCAGCCATTGCGGATGTTCTGCCGAGAACTGCGGGAAGGCCTTTCGAGAGCTGTCGGCATTGGGTTCGCCGACTCGGGCAAAGTCGGTCCAGTAGCTGATCATCTGGGCTGACAGCGCCTTGTCGGCGGTGGTCATCGGGAAGACTGGCACGTTGCTGCCATGCACAAACGGCAATTCGGCAGCGTGATAGGCGCCGGCTGTCTGGGTGGCGCTCTTCGGCTTGCGCGAGAAATGGTACAGATAGGCGCGGTGGCCAGCCGCTGTGTGGTGGCGGGCGTAGAAGAAGGCCCGAGCGCCAAACATATGATCGCCCATGAAGTTGGTTTCAGCGATGGTGTCTTGGCGGTCGAGACCAGGGTAGAGCTCGAGCAACCGTGGCATGTCGTTGCCGAAAGCATCAGCGATCTCGGGTTGCAGGCCGGTGGTGGGCACAGGCCGATGGCGGAAATCGATCATTGCCACGCCAAGCATTGGACGGAGCAGCGACCCCTCGTTGGCGTTGGTGCCGATCATCAGCGGCACCGGTGCCTGGCGACCGGCAGCGAATGCGGCGAATGGCGACTCGGGAAGAATGTGGCCGTCGACAACGGGGAAGTGGTTGCCGAGGTGTCGATCGGCTCGCGCGACTTGGTAGAGCTCATCGCTCGACAGTGCTCGAAGTCGAGGCAATTGCTCGGAGCCGTCGATG
>CALLQB010000136.1 GCA_938015295.1 uncultured Acidimicrobiales bacterium | reverse complement strand
TCGCCATCGCAGGTGTGCGGGCGGAGCATGCCGGAGATGAGTGGACGGTTTGCCGAGAGTGCATGGAAGAACCTTTCGGCCATCGGCGCAAAGGCGGTTCCTCGCAGTCGGAACGATGTTGCCCGCCAACGGCGAGTGGCCCACAGGCACATGAGGAAGGCCTCGGGCCCAATCCAGCCGTGGCCGGCATCGGACACCACCATCAGCTCAACCTTGTACCAGGGAAGGTGGCCGTAGCGTGCGACTACCGCCGGGTCGCTGCTGGCGAGAAATCGCAGGTCGACGTACGACGGTTGTAGTGCCAGCCAATGGCGACAGCGGCGGCATAACTCGCAGGTGTCGTCGTAGATGACGGTGAGGCGAGTCGGCGGCCACGCAATGCCAGCTAATGGCGGCAGCGTTGACTGCTGCGTGTCGTGGACCTGTGCCTGCCCCGGGCTGGGGTTTGGCGTCGGTGCAGGCATTGTTAGTTCGTCCAGTTAGGTGCCGGCATGGTGGTCGTTGGGCTGGCTGGCACGTACTGGGCGTTGTCGCCGCTCTTCTTGATCCTCCAGAACACGGCCATGTTGATGAAGTGGATGATGCCCAGGCTGATGAGAAGTAGTCCGAGTTTGGTTACAAGAAGCTCGGTGGCTTCGAGCGCAGTGGCGGCATCATTGGTTTGGAAGATGAGGAAGGCGTACCCGAGGTTGAGCATGTAGAAGCCGGTAACGAGTAGCCGGTTGATGGCGCTGGCCATTTTCTGGTCGTTGTACACGCTTTCGAGAAACAACGCTCCACTGCTGTACAGGGTCTTCGCCAGTATCGCGGTGAGTGCGATTGCTGCGATGGCGTAGATCACGTAGATCCAGATGAGGTAGCTCATATCGGTTCCGTCTTTCTTGCGGTAGTTCCTCGGTCCGAGGAAGACAATAATTGAGCGATCGCTCAACCACTCCCAGTATGAGTTAAGCGATCGCTCAAGTCAAGAGAAAGTTGAGCGTATGCTTAAACACATGCAAGAAAGGAATTTCCGGGAAACGACGGAGCAATTCTGCCTCTACGGCGCAAGCTTGTCGATCAACTCCTGACGAACGCCGGCCGCCTCAAAGACCTCCCGAGTGTGTTGGCCGAGCCCGGGCGACGGTTCCGTGATGCCCACCACCGTCTCGTCGAGATCGAACGGCATATTGACTGTCGTGTACGTGCCCAGCTCGGGATGTTCGAGATCCACCACATAGTTGTTGGCGCGAACTTGCGGATCTTCAATCGACTCGGCACCCATGTTGTAGCGCGAGCACGGATAGCCGGCGTCGCGAAGGGTGGTGAGCCAAGCCTCGGTCGGCTGTGAGGCGAACAACTTCTCGGCCGCCGCAACAACAGCCTGAAACGCCGGCGTCGTCGGATCGCGATCGGCGGGCGGATGGTCGATGCCGGTGATCTCGTGAAACTTCGCCATCAGCCCGGGCGACATGCCAGCGATGGAGATCAGCCCATCGCTGGTCATGTAGTGCCTGAAATACAGCGCAAACGCTCCTGCCCCGGCCACCACCCTCGACTCATAGTGCGATCGCTGGGCCGCAAAGTCCGCTCCGCCTTGTCGAAGCAAAGAGATGTCGTCCATCACCTCGGCGCGGCTCTCGCGATCGACATCAAACATGGTGAACATTGCCGTTCCGAGCATCATGGCTGTGCCGAGCAGCGAGGCGTCGACTCGTTGACCAACACCCGTAGCTTCGCTGTGGCGCAGAGCGGTGACAACCGCGAACGCAGCGGTGGCTCCCGAAGCAAAGTCGATGAACGCTGGCCGGGTCACGATTGGAGCCCCGCCGTCGCAGCGGTTCATCGAGAACCCGATGCCGCTGAGGCCTTGCACCAAAACGTCGTATCCGCCCTGGTCGGCGTCGGGACCTTCAGGGCCAAACGCCGAGAGCTCAAGTTGCACCAGCCTCGGGTTGATGGCCCTCGCGTGTTCCCAGGACAGGCCGTATCTCTCGAGATCGGACAACTTGAGGCCAAGAAGCGACACATCGGCCCAGGCCAGCAACGCATCAACAATCTCGGGAGCGTCGTCTGCGCCAAGGTCGAGGCAGATACCACGCTTGCCGGGATTGATGGTCGAGTACGCGCGACTCTCGGTATCGGTGAGTTTCGCAAGATGTCGCATTGAGTCGCCGGTGGGGGGCTCGACCTTCACGACGTCGGCGCCGAGCCCGGCGAGTAGGCGGCCACACTCGGGCACGGCCGCGTTCTGCGAGAACTCAACAATCTTGACGCCGTCGAGGGCTCCGACCTGGCCGGTCACGACAACGTTCCCGGGATCCACGGCGCTGGCTGTTTGTCTCGGAACGCCTGGATGCCTGCTTGCGCCTCTTCGGTTTCGAACAGCTCTCGTGAGAACCTTGCCGTCCATTCATAGGCATCGTCGGTGGTCATTTCGGGCACCCGGCTGATGAGCACCTTCGACGCGGCGAGTGCGTTCGGTCCTCCTTTGAGCAACATGTCGACGAACTGTTGCACCGCCGAATCGATGTCGTCGGGCGCAACCGCTCGATTGATGAGCCCTACCTCGGCCGCCCGTGCGGGTGAAATGCGCTCGCCGGTGAGGAACAGTTCGGACGCATCGGCGTGGCGCAGCTTGGGAAGACAGACCACCGAGATGATGGCCGGGGCAACACCGATCCGCACTTCGGTGAAGCCGATCTTCGCATCGTCGCGCATCACCGATATGTCGCACGCCGCCGCCAACCCAACGCCGCCTCCGGTCGCGTGGCCATCTATTCGGCCGATGACTGGCACCGGTGAACTCTGGATCATGCGACAAAGGTCCACGAAAGTGCGCTGCCCGGCGTCGACGGGGCCGGGTGTTGTCGACTTGAGATCGGCACCGGCGCAAAAGGTGTTTCCGGTATTGGTGAGCACGATCACCCGGCACGACGGGTCATCGGCCGCTGTCTCAAGCAAGTTGGCTAGCTGGTTCACGAGGTCGGGTGAAAGGCTGTTCTTTCGCTCGGGAACGTTGAGTGTGATGGTGGTGACACCAGCAGTGGTTGAGGCAAGAACCGGTTCTGTCATGCCCGAGTATTGGCTGCTGTGTGCCGTCGTCGCAACTGCCCGTCAGAGCCGTTTCGGTAGATAAGACGTCAACGCGGCAGCACAAAACATGAGGATTGCCACGACGAGATACAGGACCCAGAACGGTCCGACGGCAAGCACAACGGCCGCAAGCGCGGGCGTGATGAGAAATGAAACCTCTCGCCACGTCGAGAACACCCCGGTCATGGCCGCCCGTTCACGCGGCTTCACCAGCCGCATGAATGGGATATTGCCGAGGACGTCGATGGTGGCTCCGCCAACGGCGCTGGTTAGCCAAAACACAACGCCAGCAGGGGTGGGCGCACCGAGACTTGCGAGCGCCACGCAGCTGCAGCCCATGACGATGTATGCGGTCATGATCACGCGCCGAACTCCGTGTCGTTCGGCGAGTCTCGATACCGTCGGGCTGATGAACAACATCGCGCTTGCGATGGAGAGGAACGCACCAGCAGCGAAGGTTGGCAAGCCAGCTTCGACCACATAGATCGGTCCGTAGACGAATAGCGTCGCCCAAAAGACGGCCCGGGCAAGCGTGATGAAGTATGCAATGCGGAGGCGGCGCTGTCTGAAGAATTGAGGTATCGCTGCCAGGGGGTTAATTGCCGGGCTCTTGGGGCTGCTGATAACGGGATAGTTGCTGAGGCGCAGTTTCCAGAAGAACGCGAGCATGCAGCAGGTCGACACCGCTGACAAAAGAAACGGCGCCTCAGGGGCGACGGAATCCCAGAGCGTTATCCCGAGCACCGGACCAACGAGCCAGGCTGCCCCTTGATACACCATCCGCCGCGATTCGGTGCGCGTAAAGTCGGCTTTGCCGATGAAGTCCATGATGTACAGCGACATGCAGACCGAAAAGATCGAGGCCTCTGCAGAACGAAGGCCGACCGCCAACGCGAAGAGTGGTCCATCGGCAAACATGAAGAGAATCGCTGCGCTAAAGAGGGCAATCGCTCCAAGGTCGACCACCCACCGGCGATGCAAAAGTCGTTCGAGCGTACCGACATGGAGAGTCACCAGCGTGGTGAGCGCAGCCCCCGCGAGAAATACATAGGACACGCGCTCCTTTGTGCCGAAGGTCTCGAGTGCGGCAAGGGGGATGACGCCAACCATGACGGCCCGTGCGAAACCTTCGAGACCCGTAAGGCGAGCCAGCGAGACGGCTACCTCGGGCTCGAGTTGTTGGAGACCCGTAGGGCTGCGCCAGCGCACACCGAGACTCTAGACAGACACTGGACGTTCGTACAGGGGTTTCCCTGGCAGCGCTGGGTTCTTCAGTTTCACTGCCTTCGGCACGATAGAGAGCTATGGACCCGTTGCTTGACGCAGCCTTGCGGCCCGGTGAGCCAGGCCGAGCTGTTCGTGCGCTTGGCCGATTTTTGCCGGGCGTACGGGCGACCGGAGAACAGATCGTCGAGCTTTCGGACTACTGGCGTGCCGAAGCCGAGGCCGCACTGGCATCGAGCGACCCGCTGCTGGTTGCGTTGGGCGACTCACTAGCTCAGGGCGTGGGAGCATCTCGACCCGAGCTTGGCTACGTCGGACTTTTGCGACAACAGCTGTCGACCGTGCACGGCTGCGAGGTGGGGGTGGTCAACGTTTCGCGTTCGGGTGCGGTCATCGAGGATGTGGTTGCCACGCAGATCCCTGCGCTGACTGGACAGTCTGCCCGTGCTGTTTCGCCTCTGCTCATGGTGTGCACCGTTGGCAGCAACGATCTGGTTCGCGGGGCGAGTCCTCGTCGTCTGCGAAGCCGAATGGAAGCGCTCTTTGCGGTGGCTCCGCCTGGGTTGATTGTGGCGACGATGCCGTCGGTTGGGAGCATCACCGCGTCGCTCGCCAATCGTCACGTTCGACAACTCGCTCGCGAAACCGGTCGCCCACTCGCCGACGTTGGTTCGGCGTTACGAAGCTGGCGAGGCCGCTCGGCCAACGACCGGTTTCATCCGAACGACCGTGGCTACCAGGTATGGGCCGAAGCCTTCGGCGCCCACTTGCCTACCCAGGCAAGTGGCACAACCTTGCCAGCTTAGAACTCGGGCGATTCGCCCGAGAACCTTGTCTCGAGCGCCGTTATCTCCGGCAGACCAATCAGGTCGGTGAAGTCCCCGAAGCCCATGAGGTCGTCGGCGAAGGGCGCCGGCGTGCCCGCGACCCGGAGTCTTGCCAGAAAGCTCTGCATAGCTGCGGTCGCCGACAGCAACGTGCCGATCGGCATAATGATGGCAGCGAAGCCGAGGTCGGCAATCTCTTGGTAGGTCAGCGGGGGAGTCTTGCCACCCTCCGCCCAGTTGAAGACAAGCGGCACGCCAGCAAACTCTTTCGCCACCACGGCAAGTTCGTGCTCGTTCTCAAGAGCTTCGACAAAGAGGACGTCGGCGCCTGCAGCAGCACATCGCTCGGCTCGGCGGAGAGCCTCATCGAGACCGTGGGGTGCTCGAGCATCGGTACGGGCGATGATCACGAAGTCCTCGTCACGCCGAGCGGCGGCAGCGGCACTGATTTTGCCGACCATCACTTCGGCGTCGACCACCTGCTTGTTCTCCATATGCCCGCACTTCTTGGGCAGGATTTGATCCTCGATGTGTATGCCCGAGACGCCAGCCTGTTCATACTCTTGAACGGTGCGGATGACGTTGATTTGGTTGCCGTACCCGGTGTCGGCATCGGCCACCACCGGCAGGTCGACCGCGGCGGTGATGCGGCGAGCGTTGTCGACCATCTCCGACATGCCGAGCAAGCCAACATCAGGTCGGCCCAACAGCGACGCCGTTGTCCCGAAGCCGGTCATGTACACCGCCGCAAAGTCTGCTTGTTCAATCAGGCGGGCACCGAGAGCGTCGTAGCAACCCGGAAGCACGAGCGGAGCCCGCTCGGCAAGCGCTGTTGCGAGCAAAGCTCGAAGTGTTGATGGTCCAGATGTGTGGTCGCGAAGCAGGCCTGCCATTTCCGAACTGTAACCGTCGTGGTTCGTGCGGCGACTCGCCCGAGTTACGAAATCACGCGTTCTGCCATTTGTGCCGAGAGGCCTTTGAGGAAAGGTCCGACCATGGTGGGACGATTCTCCTGCAGGTATTCCAGCGTTTGCTGGTCCCAGCAACGAAAGCGGGCGTTGTTTGCGGTGACGGTTGCCGTGGCTCCGTTTGAGCGGTTTGCCGAAAGCGCCGAGATCTCGCCGAGGATAGTCGGCCGACTTGTTTCGTAGGAGCTGCCATCTGGCAAACAGACGTTAATGTCGCCGTCGAGCAGAATGTAGAGCTTGTCGACCTCCTCGCCAAGGGTGATGATCGGCACGTTTTCGGCGTACAGGTCCTCGCCGGCCTTCCACAGAAGTTCAAGGTCTCGCTCTCCCATCGCGGGAAACAGTGGGGCGCCGATGGTTGCTGCGTCGACGCAAAGCTGGGCGGGGCGCCGCTCGTTGTAGGCCCGGTGCATCTGGCGCAAACTCATCAGACAAAACAAGATGTTCGCAATAACAACCGGCCAGCTGCCGATCCAAAGACCCCACACTGCGAACCCAAAGCTATTGATGAACAGTGCGGTTCGGAGCCACAACTCGTCGCGAATGCCGGGGGCAATCACATACAGCGCATAAGCCAGGCTGACGAAGATGTCGGAATTGCTCATGTCGTTGCGTCCCCAGCCTTGCCCCGGTGTGAAGTATCCGGATATCCCACCAGCGGCTTACAAAAAGCCGCCTACGAAGATGGTGACCCAACGTCGGCTCCCGTTCTGTCAACGGCCTTACAGTTAGAGCGTGTTCGCGACGTCAGATCGCGCGCAGGCGACGAAGAATGTGTGGCTGAAAGAAGTCGCCGTACTTGTTCTGGACGTCTGGCAGCATCCAGTCGTCGCCGGTGACGGTGCCGCGGCAGTCTTCTGCTCCGCAGAGGCACTCGAGGATGTAGGGAGTTGTTCGCATCATCGCGTAGTCGTGGCACAGCTCTTCATCCGCAGCGATACCTTTGATCGCGACGTAGGTGACCTGGCCTTCGAACCCGACGTTTGCATCGCACGAATGGTTGATCATCACCACCATGTCGTCGACCTCGTCGGTAGTGCGAGGTGAGAGGAACAAGTCGTCGTGTATCTGCAACCCGAAGTCGCCGATGGTGGCGGTGAGGTGCGCCATCTCGGCGGTGTCGACCACATGTCCAACCTTCACTGCAACTACTTCACCAACCGCAATCGCTTGTCGGGCGAATACTCCTCTGCCGCCCAGTGGGCTTTGCCGGACTTCGATTTTGGGTGAGCGCCATACCTTCACCGTTTGAGACTATTCGCGGCCGGTTCAATGGCGCGTGAATTGCTTTGGCAGAACGAGCTACGCCTTACGCGATGTTGAGTAGCTCGAGCAACGAGGCTGCGGTTTCTGGCGACCCGTTTGCCAGCCGAGTCTGCATACCCAGCGCCTTTGCGCCATCGATGTTCCAGGGAAAGTCATCGATGAACAAGCTGCGTTCTGGTGCGACACCGCCAAGGCGTTCGAGAGTGAGTTTGTAGATTGCTGGGTCCGGTTTGCGGAGGCCTACCTCTGAAGAGTCGATGACGTCGTCGACCAGCCGCGGTGCGTCAACCAAACCTTGCCATCCCTGCCACTCGCGAATGTTGTTCGAGAGGATTGCCGTCTTGAATCCTGCGGCACTGATGCGTCGAGCCGCTTCAACCATCTCGACGATGGCGGTGATGGCCCCAGCAAATTCGTCGAAGTTCGGCGGCGACGGAAAGCTGGAAAACCCGGCCGCTCGCCAAACGGGTTCAATCGCGATGTTGTACTGGTCGAGGGTGATCTCGCCTCGTTCGATCTGGTGCCAGGGGTGGTCGCCATCTGCTTCGAGCGGGCCAAGCATTACCGGCAGGGCATCCTCGAACGAAATGTTGTGGCCGGTCAACTTCTTCGCCATCACCTCGGCCGGGCTCGTGGTGAGCACGCCGGCGAAGTCAAAGATCACGGCATCGATACTTGCGGTCATGGGGCATGCGTAGCACCTCCGATACACGAGGTGCAGATTTGTGAGCCAATGAGCGAACCAAATCTCCGATATGTTCAATAGTACGGATATTTGCAGAGCGCCGACCTCTTGACCCTTTGGGGGCTTTCGAGCGAGGAACGTGCCAAGGAAAGCGTCGAGGAACAAATGTCGAATCCACTGGACCGCAGCAGCCCGATGCCGCTCTGGGCGCAGCTTGAGGTTGAGCTTCGTCGGAGGTTGGATGCCGGCGAGTTTGATGATGGTCCGTTTCCGACCGATCTTGCTCTGACCGACTACTACGAAGTCAGCCGGCACACCGTCCGCGAGGCCATCCGGCACCTCAACAAGACTGGCGTACTGAAACGCGAACGTGGTCGAGGCACGGTGGTGAACCGGTCGGAGTTCGAACAGAAGCTGGGAACCTTGTACAGCCTCTTTCAGTCGGTCGAAAGCTCTGGCACCGAACAAACCAGTCAAGTGCTGCAGCTTGAGGTTGTCTCCGACGCAGCAGTGGCAACCCATTTGAACATTCCGGAGAATGCCGAGCTTGTGCTCCTTGGCCGAATTCGTTTTGCTGGCGCTGAGCCGCTTGCCGTCGACCGAGCGTGGCTGCCGAAGTCGCTCGCCGAACCCCTGCTCGCCATCGATTGGTCGCACACTGCCTTGTATGACGAGTTGGCCAAGATTGGTGCGCCGGTTCCGAACCAGGGTTGGGAGCGTCTGACCCCAATGGTGCCGACTCCGGCGGACCGCAGCCGCCTTGGTATGCGCAAGTCTGATGCGGCGTTTCATCTTGAACGGCTCGGAAGCCGCGATGGTGTGCCGATTGAGTGGCGGACCACCATTATCCGCGGCGACCGATTTCGGTTTGTCTCCGACTGGTCTGCTGGTGGTCGAAGCGAACTTCGTCCGGCGGCTGTCTGAACATCGGGCGCAGGTCCAGGCCCGATTGGGCGCAACGATAGGCGTTGACCGAAGAACTTCTTGACGAAATGACCGAATGACCGTACATTCCTCCTAGTGCGGTCTGTTCGGTGAACCACCTATGCCGTGGTCCTCTTGCGCCGACTCGTAGAGCACTACCGAGTGCAACGACGTAGATGTAATAGACGTAGACGTAGATGTTATAGACGTAAAGGTGGCCAAGAATGATTTTCGAACAGCACTATCTCGAGTGTCTCTCGCAAGCTTCGTATCTGATTGGCGATGAGTCCACAGGTCGTGCGGTGGTCGTTGATCCTCGTCGCGACGTCTCGCCCTATCTTGCATCGGCAGCCGAACACGGCCTCGCCATCGAACTCGTAATCGAAACGCATTTCCATGCTGACTTCCTTTCGGGTCATCTTGAAATTGCCGATGCCACCGGTGCCGCCATTGCCTACGGATCAAAGGCCGAGACCGAATTTGTTTCGCAGAAGCTGGCCCACGGCGAACGTATCGAGCTTGGCGAGGTCGTCCTTGAAATCCGCCACACGCCCGGCCACACACCCGAATCGATCAGTGTTGTTATCTACGAACACGCCAACGACGAGGTGCCCTTTGGTGTGCTCACCGGCGACACGATGTTCATCGGCGATGTTGGACGCCCCGACCTGCTCTCGTCCAAGGGCGTCACATCCGAGGAACTGGCTGGCCAGCTGTTCGATTCGTTGCACGAACAACTGCTCTCGTTGCCCGACGAAACGCTTCTGTACCCAGGCCATGGCGCTGGCTCATCGTGCGGCAAGAACCTTTCCAGCGACACCTCATGCACTATTGGTCGCCAACGCGAAACCAACTATGCGCTTGCTCCGATGACGAAACAGGCGTTTATCGAGGTTGTCACAACCGGACAAACGGCTCCGCCCGCATACTTTGCCTACGATGCAATGCTCAACCGCGAGATCCGTCCGCTTCTCGATGAGGCCACACCGCCTGAGGGCCTCACCATCGAGCAGGTTGTTGGGCGCCAGGCCGCAGGAGCTGTAGTTCTCGACACTCGCAGTCCAGAGGAGTTCGCCACCGGTCATCTGCTTGGTTCGGTGAACATCGGCATGACGGGTCGTTACGCCGAGTTTGCTGGTGGTGTCATTCATCCCGAGGCCGAAATCCTTCTCATTAGCGATCACGGAAGCGAGCTTGAGGCGAAGAACCGTCTTGCCCGCATTGGTTTCGACAAGGTCGATGGCTACCTGGTCAACCCGCTGCTGGCGTTCGCCGAAAGTCCCGAATCGGTTGGTCGAAGCTCTCGGGTAGATGTTGCAGGCCTGACGAACGCCGTCGACACCGTTGAAAATCTCCAGCTGGTCGATGTTCGCCAACCTGGCGAAACAGCCAATGGAATCATCCCTGGCGCGACCACGATTCCCCTGACCCTTCTCAACGATCGGCTGGGCGATCTCGACCCCTCACGCCCAACACTTCTGTATTGCGCTGGCGGCTTTCGATCGTCGATTGCCGCGTCGCGGTTGAAACTCGCTGGGTTTACCGATGTCAGCGACCTTCTCGGTGGTTTCGGTGCTTGGGAAGCAGCCCAGACACCCGCTTCTCGCTAACGCCCGAGCCATCTTTTTTCAGCTGCCGGCTGGGAATATCTTCACGCTCCGCCGGTTCTATGTTCTGCTATCCCTAACGATTCGTCCCGTAGGTTTGGCCGCACCGACTTCACCGTCGTGCGGATGCGATTGAGAGGAAAACTCACTGTGTTTGATCTGCTGCCCGACCGCCTTCCTTGGTTTGTCGGTGGCCCAGTTCTTGGACTGCTGATCGTTGGCCTTTTTGTCTTGGCCAACCAACCGCTCGGCGCCAGCGGCGCCTACGTACAGACTTCAGGGCTTCTTCGAAAACGCGACGGCATCGTCATCTGGCGGGTCTGGTATTTCGTCGGTCTGTTTGTCGGCGGGTTGCTCGTCACCCAGGTGTTTCGCACCGGCGCCGAAGTGCGTTCGGGCTACGACGCACTACGCGAAGTCTTTCCGCTGGGTGTGGTGATTCCGATGGTCTTCTTCGGTGCCACGCTTCTGGGCTACGGCGCGGCAGTCGCCGGCGGATGCACATCGGGCCACGGCATGTGCGGAACAGCGCAACGGTCGCCTGCAAGTGTGGCTGTCACCGCCACGTTCATGACCACAGCCATCCTCACCACACTGGCCCTACGCGTCGTCACCGGAGGTTCGCTGTGAAGCTCAACGTGATCGGCCTGCTCTTCGGAGCGATGTTTGGTGGCGTTCTTGCCGCCTCCAATCTCCACGAGTACGACACCATCCACGCGATGCTTCGACTCGACGAGATCGATGTCTTCTTGTTCATGGCTTCGGCGATCGCTGTCTCGGCCCCGCTACTTTGGCTACTCGAGAAACGCGGTATGAACACCCCGTTCGGCGGCGAGCTCTCGCTTTCGCGTTCGATGCCCGAACCACATCACATCAAAGGCGGTGCCTTATTCGGTATCGGCTGGGCGATCGCCGGGACGTGTCCCGCACCTGCCCTTGTGATGGTTTCGTCTGGCGCATTGCTTGGGCTCATCGCCATTCCAGGTATCTTCCTCGGGCTACACCTTCGTGAACGACAGCAGATGAACACGCTGCACGTGGGCGACGGCGAACATCGCGACTTCGTCAAGGTGAAGACCGACAGCGTGTAGTTCGCCTGCCGTTCATATCCGAGGCGGTCACGGTTGTCTTTGCTGTCTTCGTTTGCGCCAGCGGCGTACAGTTTCCTTATGACCGATTCACTAGACCTTGCGGCTGTCAAAGCTTTCGCTACCGAATCGAGCCCGTGGGCTCATCTAGCCACCGTCGGCGCCGACAACCGACCCGACGTGGTGCCCGTGCATCCATGCTGGGAGGGCGACGTGTGTTGGGTCATGGTCGGTGCGACGTCGGTGAAGGCGCGTAATCTCGCCGCTAACCCGAACATTGCGATGCATTGGCAGGTGAACGAGGTTGGCGATGGTGTCGAGATCTGGGGAACTGGCGAAATCTTCGACGATCTCGACACGAAACGTCGTATGTGGAACGCAGTGTTTGACTACGACCTCAACGCGTTCTCGCCGGGTGGTCCAGATAACTCTCCAGACACGGTCTTTCTTGCGATCACGGTCGAGCGTGCGCTCATCGTTCGCCAGTACGGGGTTGGCGGGGTCGAACGTTGGGCGGCCGAACAGTGACGTCGGTGGCCGATCGTTACCTGGCTGACGGCTTCGTTTCGGGATTGTCGTTGTTGGATCCGGGAGAGGCCGCTGACCATCGTGCGGCGCTTGAACTGGCAGAGGGCGAACTGGGTCCGCTGCACTACATCGACAAGGTGCATACCGTTGTGCGGTCGGCCTACGAACTGTGCCGCCACGACAGGGTTCTCGACGTGGTCGAGCAACTTATCGGGCCGAACATTTTGCTGTACAACTCAACCTACATCATCAAAGAACCGGCAGCGGCGGCCAAGGTCAATTGGCACCAGGATCTCACCTACTGGGGCCTCGCCGATCATGATGCGCAGGTCTCGATGTGGTTGGCGTTGTCTCCCGCTACCGAGGCGTCGGGATGTATGTCGATGATTCCGGCGAGCCACCTGGGTGGAGCAAGGGAGCACGAGACCGGAAGCAACGACGGCAATCTGTTGTTGCTCGGCCAACAGCTGACAGCGGTCGATGAGTCGAGTGCGGTTGTGTGCTCGCTTGAACCGGGTGAGGCGTCGTTTCATCACGGATGGACGGTGCATGCCTCAGCGCCCAACCGCAGCGACGATCGTCGTATTGGCTTGAACGTGCAGTTCCTCGCCGCACACAATCGTCATCTGGTGGATGAACAGGCGACCTCACTGCTGGTGAGAGGTGTCGACAACTTTGGGCATTTCGGTCTCGATCGACCAGCTCAGCAGGCAGTCGACCATGAAGCCGTGCCGAATTGGCGCAAGCTCGACGAGCAAGCCAAAGCAAACTTCAAAACGCAGTAGCCAAAAAGTAAGAACGCGGGGTCTGACCCTGCGGTCTTACTTTTTGGCCCCTCATCATGATCTACGTTGGCGCTACCGGGGATGTGATCCGTGGGTGGCTTTCATTTCGCTGTCGCGGCGCGTTTTGAACTCGTTGATTGTGAGAGGTTGCAAGCGGGCTGCTGTGGTTGCTCGGACCGTTGCTGATCGGGGGAACCCGAGGAGTGGCCCAAGTTCGCCGACGTAGTTGCCGGGCTCAAGGGTGGTGAGGATTTCTTCGCCGCCGTTGGCTAGTTCGCGAACGACTGCGAGCGTTCCGTGTTCGATCTCGTACACGAAGTCACTGGCATCAGATTGGTGAAAGAGCACCTGCCCAGGCGTGAGTTCGACGACTGCGGCTGCTTTGTCTGGCATCTCGTGGGCGGGACTCATGTCGACGATTCGATCGGCCGCAGGAAGCAAGCGCGCATCATGGGTCGAAATGACGATGGTTCGCCCAGAGTCGCGGAGGCGGCGCAACAGCCCTACCACTGCCTCGGCGCTGATGAGGTCGAGGTTCGCCGTAGGTTCGTCGGCGATGAGCAACTCGGGGTTCCCAATGAGCCCGCGAGCAACGGCCACCCGCTGCTGTTGACCTCCACTGAGGTTCTGCGGGCGGTGGCCGGCGCGGTCCAGTATCCCGACCTCGTCGAGCAGTTCGTCGGCTCGCCGGAACGCTTCGCCTCGACCGCAACCGGCGAGCAGTAGCGGCGCGGCAACGTTCTCTCGAGCGGTGAGCGATGGCAGCAGGTTGAAACCTTGAAATACGATGCCGATGGTCGTTCGGCGGAAGGCTTCGAGTTCGCGCCCTTGAAGACCGAGAACGTCAATGTCGCCCATGGTCACGGTGCCGCTCGACGCCGGGACCATGCCGCTGAGCACCGATAGGAGAGTGGTTTTGCCGGATCCTGAAGGTCCAAGGAGAGCAACAAGTTCGCCGGCAAAGGCGTCCATCGAGAAGCCGTCGAGAGGGCGAACGCTATATCCGTCGGTGAGGTATTCAACGACGAGATTGTCGACGCGAAGAACGGGGGAGGAGGTCATCCGAATGCCTCCGCTGGTGAGGTTGACCCGATTTTTCGCACGCCCGCGATGCCCGCCACCACCGCGACCAAGACTGCAGCAACGGGGATCTGCCACCAGGCCGAGCTCGGGATCCGAACAGTCATGGGAAACAGTGGTTTGACAAAGTTTTGCAGGATGGCGGCGACGCCAGTGGCTAGCACGGTCATCACGACACCTTGCACTAGCAACGAAATGCCGAGACTGCGGGTTCGCCCGCCGACCGCTTTCAGCACGGCAAAGTCTCGTGTGCTTTCGAGAGCGGTGATGTAGATAACCGCAGCGATGATGATGAGGGTGATCAACCAGAGGAGCGCCCGCACCAAGTTGACCGAACCAATGGCGTCTTCAAGAGGTCCAAGCGTGTCGTCGATGACCTGCTGTGGTGACATCACTTTGAGCCCGGCGGGGACTGTTGCCGGAGCGCCGTCGACAAGAGCCCCACTAACAACGGGTTCTCCCGAGAGCAGCGTGTCTTGCACGAACGAAAGCGACGTGAACACCAGCGGGACGCCAGCGAGGACCGTGGCATCGTCGGTGAGCCCCACCACGGTCGTGGGTTGGCCGTTGACGACGACGGTGTCACCGATCGAATTGCCAAGGCTCGCATCGACGACGATCTCCGCATCGGTCGACGCGTGTTTTCCGTCGGTGAGTTCGGGTTCGGGTCGGTTGGCTGGATTGCGGCCGATGATCATGACCGGCGTGTCGTCGGCGGTGCCGCGGCCGGTGATAATTGGTTCGGCTCCATCGATTTGTTCGACGAGTGCTAACGGTACCGCTTGCGAACTCGTGAAAGGCCCGGTGGAGCCTTCGGCCACGAGCCAGTGTCGCTCGCCGCCTGACCGTTGGGTTGCCAGCTGCGGTTCGGCATTGAACTGCCCGACGAGCCCGGCCATAAGAAAAAGCAGTGTGATGACGATCGAAACCAAAAGCACGATGGCCATGATTCGGTACCGTCGGTATTGCAAGTCCCGCCATATCAAGGTCAGCACGCGTCGTCCCTACTTTCCCGCGTCCACCAAACCTGGGCGATCCCGCTGATCGCCCATGTATGCACCGTAGCAGTCGGCTTGGAGCTGGCCGAACAAGCGTGTGGCCTACAACTACGTTGGGTGCATGGCTGTGTTTCGATACATCTCTCATACAAACGTGGTGATCGACCCTTTGGTGCCCGTTGGGAAGTGGGGCCTCAGCGACGAAGGTCGACGACGAGCCGAAGCGATGTGTGATCAGCCGTGGATCGCGCAGGTCGGGCGAATTGTGTGTAGCGATGAGACGAAGGCGGTGGAGACGGCCGCGATTCTTTCCGCTGCTACTGGTGTCGATGCCGAGGTTCGCGAGGGGGTGGGTGAGAACGACCGGTCGGGCACAGGATTTGTGCCACCTGATGAGTTCGAGGTGCTCGCCGACGCATTCTTCGCGAACCCCGAGGTGTCGGTGTCAGGGTGGGAGCGTGCGGTCGATGCCCAGGCCCGAATAGTTGCCGGTGTAGCCGACGTACTGGAAGACAGCGAGGTTGGCGACGTAGCCGCTGTGGGACACGGTGGGGTCGGCACGCTGCTGTACTGTCATCTGCGCGGCATCCCTATCGACCGGCAACATGACCAACCCGGCCAGGGCTACTACTTTGCGGTTGATCTGCCCTCGCTTGAGGTGCTCCACGGCTGGCGGGCTGTCGACGACCTGGAAGACGATGACTCGGAGTCGCTAGGTTCCGACGACCGCTAGGCCCAATCAACGCGAGGCCGGCGGTTCGACCCAGCCTTCGGTTACCGGTTGCGACGGCGACGTTGCCTACGCTGCAGCACATGATGGAAAAGCTTGTAACCACACAATGGCTGGCCGATGCGTTGGGCGCCGACGACCTGGTAGTTCTCGATTGCACCATCTTCCTGACGATGACCGACAAGGGTTACGCGTCGCAAAGCGGTCGCGATAACTGGGCGGCGGGTCACATTCCTGGTGCCGGATTCGCCGACCTCAACGAAGACCTTGTCGACACCACTAGTCCGCACCGCTATGCCCTTCCTGCCCCGCAGTACTTTGCTGATGCCATGGCGAACCTCGGTGTTAGCGACACGAGCCGCGTTGTGCTCTACGACGACAACCGGTCGATGTGGGCGGCGCGGGTGTGGTGGATGTTGCGGTGGATTGGTTTCGATAATGCCGCGATCCTCGACGGTGGGCTGATGGCGTGGAAAGCAGAAGGACGCGAGTTGAGCACCGACACTCCCGCCGTAACGCAAGGCTCGTTGCGTGCCGAGGCGCGACCTCGGGTGATAGCCGACAAGGCCGAGGTGCTCGCTGCTATCGACGACGGGTCAACCTGTTTGATCGATGCGTTGCCGTCGGCCAGCTTCAACGGCGAGGCCAACATCTATGGTCGCCCCGGGCATATCCCGGGCGCAACAAACGCTTCAGCTGCGGCGCTCGTCGATTCCGAGACTGGTAAGTATCGCGATCTCGAGAGTCTGCGTTCGCTCTTTCCTCACGACACCGGTGCCCGGGCCATTCACTACTGCGGTGGTGGCATAGCAGCGTCATCGACGGCGTTTGTTCAGACCTTGCTTGGCTTCGACGATGTTGCGGTCTATACGGCAAGTCTGCAGGAGTGGGTCGCAGACCCCGATGCCCCTATGGCCACCGTGAGCTAACGGCTAGGGAATCTTGAGTAGCCGGTCGCCGACCGCCAGCGTGGCCTCGAGGATCTGGTGGTCGGAACTGGTGGGAGAAATGTCGAGCCGCAGGGCCGTGTAGGCTTCGCCGATCTCTTCGGTTCGCGGGTGGGCGACCCGAAGCTCGTGCAGTGTGGCTCCGCCGATCACCGTCGTGCACGGGTTGGGAGTGTCTCCCCAGTCGATGATGAATGGCACCGCCCCGCCAAAGTCGCTAGGAGGCATTGTCAACCGCCACGAGAGCAGGTCGCCCTCGGTGGTTTCGCGCGACATCGATAGTGGCGGCCCGGGGTCCCACCCGCCGGCAAGCGCAGCTGCAATGAGTGTATCGATGCTGCCCACATCCCCGTTAGGGTCGGGCGCGCAGCGAATGGCAAAGGTAACGAGAGTCGGTTCGGAAATCGCGTCGACACCAAAGGGGCGGGACTGTTCGGGCGGCGGCTGCGCCGGGTCGGGAGCGATGATTTCGAGGTAGCAGTCGCCAAGCGAAACGAGTGCGTTGTGGGTGCCTCGGCCGATGTGTGCACCGCCGAACTCTGGCGCAATACCGGTGAGCGACTCGAACCAACGCACTCCGTCGTCAAGGTCGGGGACGGCGAGAACGAGGTGGTCGATCATGGTACGCACGGTCATGGTTTAGCAGCAGGGAAGCGTGACCGTCATGCCATCGACTAGCGCAGCAAACGTCGCCTCGTCGATGAGGATGAGCGGACACGTGATTTCGTAGAGTGCGGCTGCAGCGATCACCCCCGCAGCCAGATTGATATCGGCCTTAGTGAGTAGCAGACCGATAGGCCCCGTGCCGCGCCGCAACGATTCGCCCAGCACACCCGGCGTTCCCGATGAACCGCGAGAGCCAGGCATTGCGACCACTCGGCCGGCCAACAACGCCCCTGCTTTTGGGTGTGACTGGTCGATGATGCGGCCCGTGTGTGGGTCGAAGCCTCCCCAGAAACTCAGCGGGGCATCAAGCTTGCAGAGGTTCCCTTGCACCGTTTCATTGCCAGCAACCAGTGTCTGGCCATCGATGATCATCGAACCACCTCGCCCGCGATTGCCGATTCGACACAGTCGGCGAGGCTGCCGAAGACCACGTCGACGCCGAGGATGCCAGGAGCGTAGTACGCCCATTTGGCCGAGTTTGTCATCACCAAGCCTTCGACACCGGTGGCCCGAGGCGCGTAGTAGGTGCAGGTGTCGAGTACAACCTGTACCCCAGAAGCTTCGAGTGTGGTCGTCCAGCCTCGCAGCTGGATTTCGGCGGCGACTTCGCGGCTCGTCGTCGCGAGAACGACGAGGTCGGGGTTGCAGGTGCGGCCGTCGAGGTAGTTCACCAGTTCAGCGAATTCGCCCACAGAGAAGTGTGGGGTGCCGATGCACACGGCATTGAGTTTGCCGCTCGGCCGGGTCGACAAGGCCTGGTTGGTCTCGTCAAGTAGCTCGGCGGTGACCGCCGTTTCTTTCACAGCCGTCCGCCCGCCCAGGGCATCGTCGAGCGTGGGTGCCTCGGGGGTGATGCCGACCACGTGAAACATGTCGACAGAACCAGCGGTCGCGGCTGCGGCAGCGATGGCTTTCAACTGATCTTCGGTAGCGGTTTCCAGACCGGAGATGGCCGGAACGCGGGAGCCGGATTGTCGCCCGACAATCACGCCAAGAAGATGGTGAAACGTTGGCCCGGCAAGGGTGTCGTCGTCGAGCGCATCGACGCGAACTACGTGACTAGCCAGCCGCCCTTCATCGGTGTGCAGGCCGGCGAAAGGGACTCGCCCGGTGATAGCACCGCAAACATCGAGCATGTCGCCGTATTTGTTGGTGCGCGCCCCCAGCACCGAATTGAAGAACGAAACAGCGTTGGACTCCGACCCGATGATCTGTTGGCCGAGACCCGGGCGCGCGTCGGCGTGTTGATACGGAGCGCAGCTCCACATTGTTGTGCAGCCGAGCGCCTCGTAGATCTGCATCAGCCGTTCTGCGCCAGCGACCTCGACGGGGGTCGTACTGGCGGGGCGCAAATGGGGGCGGCTGCAATCGATCAAACTGGCGTTGGTGTGCGTGGGTACAGCGAGGGTTGCGCCTTCGGCGAGGAGGAACTCGGCGAAGTCCAGTGACATCTGCCCGGAGTAATGACAGCTGTTGATGTGGGCGAAGTCGACGGCGACGAACTCTTTGGCGCCCGCGATCTCGGCGGCGGCCACCAGCATCTCCATGGCCAGTTTGTGGGCTTTGCCGCTGGCGCCCGACAGCCAGTGCTGTTCCTGGTCGGTCAGCCGCATGACCGGCTACACCGTTCGCGGGTAGAGGGTTTCGGTATGTCCGTCGACGCCCACAATCTGCCCTGAGATGTGTCGTCCGTAGTCGCTGCAGAGAAAAACGATGAGGTCGGCGATCTCACCGGGGTCGACGTAACATTGCATCGAGGTGCCGATGGCGTAGAGCTTGCGTACGTAGTCGGGGTCGAGGTTGTCGACCTTGGCGTGCCCGGCGATTACCCGCTCCATGCGGTCGCCGTTGATGTTGCCGGGCACAATGCCGTTGACTCGAATGTTGTCGGGGCCGAGTTCCATCGCCAGCGTTTTGGTGAACCCGGTGACCGCCCATTTGGCTGCGGCGTAAGGAGACCTGGTGGGGTAGCCGAGAATGCCAGCGCCCGAAATGAGGTTGATCATTACGCCGCTCTGTTGGGCTTTGAAGATTGGCGTGACCCGCCGGGCGCAATAGAACTGTGCGTCGATACCCACCGCCATCGTGTGTCGCCACTCTTCGTCGGTGACGTCTTCGACCAATTTTGTTGGTCCTGCAACTCCGGCATTGTTGATCATGAAGTCGAGGCCGTTGGGCAGAATTTCGTCGAAGATGGCGTCGAGTTGCGCCGACTCGGTGACATCGCATTCCCAGTGCGTGATGTCGCCCGGGAGCGTGGTGAGCCCGGTGTCGTCGATGTCGCAGGTGAACACCTGAGCGCCGAGTTTGTGCATGGCGAGAGCGGTTGCTCGTCCCATTCCTGCGCCGCCCGCGGTGATGAAGGCACGTTTGCCCTCGAGCGATATCTGCATGACTACTCCTGAATCGGATCGAACTTGTGGGCTAGTAGGTCGTTGAAAAAGGGCAGGCTGCGTTCGTAGAACTCAAACAGTCGCTGGTTTTCTTCGAGCGGAGCGTACTCGGTTTTCGGTTTCTGAATGCCGGTGCTTTCGCGCAGATTGTCGTGCCATGCTCCTGTGCCCTCGTTGTACCAGCTGACCTCCTTACGTTCGCCGGCTTCCCACTCGAGAGCCTCGGCAATGAACCGAATGCCGACAGCCTTGCAGTAGGCGCGGGCGGTGCCTGTTGGGTCGTCGAGAAGATCGCCCGAATACATGACCGGTGGAGGTGTGCCGTGGCTCTCCGCCACTCGGATGAAAAGGCGATAGAGCGACTCGAACCCCACTTCGTCGAAGGTGCAGTCCGGCCAATGTTTTGCCAGACCTTGTACGACGCGCTTGGGGTCGCGGATGAGAAAGGTGTGGGTCATCTTGGCGAGCTTGTCGTCGTCGAGGTCGTGGGCGACCGAGTACACGAAATCCTTCACGAAGACGTTTCCGTTGGCGGCCTGTGAGGTGAGGTCATCCCAGACGCTGGCGAAGTTGTGGTTGGGTTTTGACTCGACGTCGGCGTCGCGGTCGCTACGTCGATCTTCGCCGTAGTAGTAGACCTCGTTCCATGGTTCGTGAAAACAGACAAAGTCGCCGCGTTGACGCATCATCCATTCGAAGGCGGTGGAGGTAGACCGGGGTGTGGCCCAGAGCGTAAGAAACATCGTTGTTCCAAGGGTTGTAGCTGGTTAGTGCGGTTTCTGAAGTGACCGGAGAAGCGAGCCGTGATGGCCGATCGGCGCAACACCGAGCGTGCGAAAGATCTGCCAGTAGAGGCTGATATCGGCCGCGATGACGGGTTTGTCGATGGCGGTCTCGATGTCGGCAGCAAGGCCCACGAACCTGCGTGGCAGACCGTTGGCATCGCGGTAGTT
This sequence comes from uncultured Acidimicrobiales bacterium, assembly GCA_938015295.1. Lineage (GTDB taxonomy): Bacteria > Actinomycetota > Acidimicrobiia > Acidimicrobiales > SHLQ01 > CALLQB01. The sequence continues at coordinate 5,493 of CALLQB010000136.1, read as the reverse complement.
CGACATGCCGTTGACGAGCACGGCATCGGCTTCGGGGGCCTGCTCGGCGGCATAGCGGCACGATTTCAACGCGAGGTCGCCGGGGAAAATCCAGGTCTGTTCATTCACTTCTTCCTGGGTGTCGTACCAGCCCTGGTCGACAAAGTTGCCGTACCAAACGACGTCGATGTCGGCGCTGCGCAGAAAGCGAACTACACCATCGCGCCAATCCGGCCAGAAGTAGACCGAGTTCAACGCGATGCGCTCGTAGCCGTATTCGTGGCAAGCGTCGACCAGGGTCATGCCGGCCATATGGAGGGGGGTCTGATGTTTGTCGTTCATTTCGGCGACGAACGTGCGGATGTCGTGGACGTCGCGGCCACCGGCATGCACCCAGTTGGTCCCGACCTGGCCAACGACGTCAGCTCCGGCATTGCTGAAGCAGTGCACCACCTCTTCGAGTAGCTGGAAGTTGTCGGCCCGCTGGTCGAGTTGATGTTGGTAGCCGGGCACGTGCAGAAGTCGGCCGTGAGCGCCGACGGTTTCGGGGCTGATTCGCAAGAAGTCTGACGGTGCCGAATCGAAGTCCATGGGCGGACCAGTGAATCCAACCGTGTGGGGGAAGAGTTTGTTTAGCGGGTCAGACCAACGTTCGGGTTTTGCCACGTACTTCCCTCGAGGTTTGGGGCGGCGGGTACGGCCGAGTCGTAAACATGGCCACCCTAGCGACGGGCCAGATAGTACCTGGGGAGTGGTGCCTAGCCGTCGTTGCTTGCGGCCAAGCGGTCGGCGATCTCGTCGTTCGACAGCGCTTCGGCCTCTTGGCCAATGATCCAAACATGGCCTTCCGGATCTCGGTAGCGGCCATCTCGGCGACCGTAGTCACGATCGTCGACCGGGAAGATGGCTTCTGCGCCGTTGGCCATCATTCGCTGGGCGATCGTGTCGACATTGGTTGTGTTGACCGTGACGATCACCGGCGAGCCGCCGAGCTGTGAGGGCGACCGATTGGTTTCGCCGTCGCTTTCGCTGAGCGACACGATGTCGTCGCCGATCTGAACCTCGGCATGAACGATCTTGCCGGATGGATCGGCGAATCGAAGGATTTCGGTCGCACCGAACACGGCGGTGTAGAAGTCGATGGCTGCCGAAGCATCGTCGACGACGAGTCGAACAAAGACGGCAAGGTTTGCTGGGTTGGTTTGGTTCGTCATGGCTTCATCGTGGCTGGTGAGGTGTTTGGTTGTCTTGAAGAAAATGTCAGTCGGTTGAGAAGTGACCCGGACTCTCCGCCGTCGCGCCGTGTACTTCGCTCGGTGTGGCGCCTGAGAATTCCCGAAAATCTCTGGTCATATGGGCCTGGTCGCTATAGCCGAGCTCAGCGGCGAGTTGTCCGAGAGGGACCTGACCGGAGGTACGGACAACCCGGAGTGCCCGCTGGAACCGTCGAATGCGGGCGAAGTGTTTCGGACCCACGCCGAATACTTGGGTGAAGTCCTTGCCGAACCGCCGCCGGTCGACGTCGAGCTCTGACACGACGTTGGCCACTGGTTCGCCAACATTAAGCAACCGGGCACCCGCAATCAGTGTTGCGTCTGGAGACCAGTCGTCAACAAGAGCCTCAAGCAACAATCGTTCGAGGGCTTCGAACACCACCTCAGGGCCCCGGGCGTCTGCGAGTTGCTCGGCGATGCGCGCGCTACCTTCCCAAATGCCTTCGGCAAGGTCAGGCTGCTGGTCGGTGAACTCGGCCAGGGGAGCGCGTATAAACGCTCCGCTGCAACCGGGTCGAAATACCACGCCGCACGCCTGTCGCTGGTCCGACGCGTCGATCGGTTGTGGCGCGGTGAAGACCCCAGCCAACACCGGCGCCGACGAGTGTTCGGCAAACGGCACGACGATCTGCGGGAGTCCCGTCGGCGCGACGAGTTCGTTCCCAGCCGCCGTCGGGTTTTCGCAATACCAAAGCCGTTCGACAAACGCTCGAAGCCGGGCCGATGTTGGTTCTCGTACCAGGAGCTTCATGACACGAGTGTCGCACAAAGAAAAACCCCGTCGTTCCCTCATTGGCGTATCCTCAGTCTGCCCGACCTGGAAACCGATCGAGAAAGAAGTCGCTGTGCCAACGTGTTCGTTGCCCGAAGACACGACGCTCGATGATCTCAACGGTCAAGCGCAGCTCGTGTTCGACTTGGTCGGGGCTGGTGATGACGGAGCGATGTCGATGGTGGATGAGTTTCATCCAAGCCTGTCGTCCTCCACCGGGTCCTCCAGCGGGGTCGAGGGGTTCGAACTTTCCGATGCCCAGCTCATCATCGCCCGAATGTACCGATGCGAGAGTTGGCAAGACCTTCTGGACCATCTCGGAGTCGTCGGCTCGATCAGCTTCACCCCGATAACCGAACGGTCCGACACAGAGTTGGACGACCTGCCGTTTGTTGCTCTTGCCTGCCTTGACTACAGCGAGCGCGGCCCCAATGCGCATCAGCGATTGGAGCGTGCACACGAACTGTTGAGGTCAGACCCATTGTTGGCTTCCGCCTCGATCGAAGCGATGGCGGTGGTTGGCGACCATCAGTCGTTGAAGAATGCTCTCGACACGAATCCGGGTTTGATCGACCAGCAATGTGGGCCCAACGGATGGACCTTGTTGCTGTATGCCGCCTACAGCCGCATCGCGACGGACAACGCTGGTTGGTCGCTCCTCGAGACGGTCAAGTTGCTCCTTGAGCGAGGGGCTGATCCGAACGATGGCTTCTTGTGGCGGGGCCTTGTCCCACCGTTTACGGCGTTGACGGGGGCGTTCGGCAATGGCGAAGGCCATCAAACCCGCAGTGCTCACCGTCTCGAGATAGCTCGGGTTCTTCTCGACGCCGGTGCCGACCCGAACGACGGTCAGACGCTCTACAACAACGGCATCGGCGGGCAGAACCACGACGACCCTTCCCATCTCGAGTTACTCACCGAGTTTGGTCTGGGCGTCGATCAACACGGCCCTTGGTATGCATTGCTCGGTGACAAACTCCGTGAACCAGGTGAGCTTCTGTACGACGAACTTGAGGCAGCAGCCTTGCGTAATCGCCCGCGGACGTTGTCGTTTCTGCTGACCCTTGGGCTCGACCTCGAAAGGCCGGTTGGGCGTTACGGCAAGACCGCGGCTCAGCACGCTGCCGAGAACGGGCACACCGAGATTCAGCGACTTCTCGTTGATGCTGGCGTAAGCGTTTCGCTGACCCCGGTCGAGGTATTTATTGGTTTCGTCACCTCGGCCGACGATGCCGGCTTGGCAGCTCATCTCGCCGACCACCCAGATCTTGTTGAAAGGGTGCGAACTGAACACGCTGGCGTGATCCGTCGGGTGCCTGCGACAGGTGCGGCGGTGCTGCGGCGACTGCTCGACCTAGGATTCGATATCGACCTTGTGCAGGGAACCAGTGCACTCCACAAAGCGGCTCAGAACGGCGATGTCGATTTGCTCACTCTGTTGATCGAGCACGGAGCCGATGCTGATGTTCGCGATGGCTATGACGACATCAATGCCACCCCGCTCGATTGGGCCAACCATTTCGGTAAGGCCGAGGCCGCTGCGTACCTTGCGCCGTTTACCAGCGCGACTTGAGGTCGGCGCGCACTAACATCACCGGGTGTCTTCGGTGCCGGGTCTGTTGTCAGCGGAGTACCGCAAGACGTCAACGGCTATTTATACGTCAATCGGCCTGGTGGCGTTCGAGGGCACCTCGGTCGCTGCAGCGATTCCCGAGTTGGCTGGCGACCTCGGTCGAATCGAGCTGTTGCCGTGGGTCATCTCCGGCTTCTTGTTCGCGTCGGGTATTGCCACCATCGTCGCCGGGCCACTGGTCGATGCACTCGGAGCACGCCGGCTGTTCCTTTGGTCGGCCTGGATTTTCACCATCACCGGCTTTGTCGCCGGCTTCAGTAACGATCTGCCGGTTCTTATCGGCATCCGCCTGATTCAGGGCGGCGCGTCGGGGGTGCTGCTCGCGTCGACTATCGCAGCGGTGAACCTTGCGTACCCGGCCGGGTTGACTGGTCGGGCGTTTGCCGCCAACTCGACAGTGTGGGGAATTCTTGGTGCAGCAGCTCCGGCGATTGCCGCCGTTCTGCTTCGCTTTGCGTCGTGGCGTTGGATCTTTTTTGTCAACCTGCCGCTCGGGCTTCTCGCCATCGTCGCAGGAAGAAACACTCTTCCCGAGCGCCAGGAGGGGGCCGAGCCGCTTTCGATTGACTGGCGGGGAGCGTTCCTTGCCGCAGTGTTCACGCTGGCGTCTATCGCCGCGGTCGATCAGCTTGGCTGGCGTTCGGTCGGTCTCGCCGCGGTAGCGCTGGTGTCGGTGGTGGTCTACGTGATGCATGCGCGCCGTATCGAGCGGCCAGTGCTTCGCCTTGCTCATGTGACTGCGCAGCCGTACCGGACGATGGCATTGACGCCTGCGTTGGTTGTTGGAGCGGCGTTTACTACCAACATTTATATAACGGTGTACGTCGCCGCTGGGCGTGGGTATGCGAACACCACGGCTGCATGGTCGGTGCTTTGCCTCACGTTGGGCTGGACCATCGGGGCCAATGTTTCGAGTCTGGCTCTTGACCGCACCTCCGAACCCAACGTGATGGGTATTGGATTGGTAATCAGCACGGTGGGGTTGGCCCTGTCGGCGCTGGTGACGAACATCAACGCAACTCTGGTTCTGTTGTTTGTCGGGGTCGTTCTGCTTGGGGTTGGCGTGGGCATGAACACCAACGCCAGCCTGACGATGGTCCGCAATCGCACCGAGCCGAACCAGATTGGGCGGGCTGGTGCGGCCTACCAGTTCATTCGCGGCCAGGGTTTCACCCTCGGGTCGGCGGCGGGTGGAGCGATCTTGCTTTTTGTGGTCGACCGTCAACTCGGTTCGGTGGGCCCAGTGCAGAAGTTGTTGGCGGGTGAAGAGGTCGCAGCTGGTCCCGAGATTGCGGCCGCGGTGCGGTCGGGTTTTGGCGCGGTCACGCTTGCTTCGCTGGCACTGATCACGCTGGCCTACCTGCCGATGATCAGCCTGATGCGGTACGAAAGGTCTTCGGCGTAACGTCTGCCAGGCGAAGTCGTGCGTGGTAGCAATCAGCTCCGGGAGGGCGAAAGAGATGGGACGACCTCATCGTCCCCCCCGGCGCTGAACTGCGGACGTAAGACCGCATAATTTGACAGTACGACGAAATGTGCTCGATTTGTACGGTCATATCGAAACAACCCGAAATTGGGGTAGCGGGGCTGATCATCTGGACGCTGCAGGCCAAAAAAAACAAACGGATGGAAGGGCCGAGAGGAACAAATAGTGCCTGCGTTGTCGATTTTGGCTCTCTTGGCGCGTCATGGTGGTTGTTGGCGGATGGCGCCGACGCAAACGAGCAGGGAGAAAGCGCGATGAAGCACTTCATTTTGTTGGCCGGATACGGCGAGCTGAAACCGTGGGATCAGATGAGTCCCGAAGACCAACAAGCGAGCATGGAACAACACGA
>CALLQB010000135.1 GCA_938015295.1 uncultured Acidimicrobiales bacterium | reverse complement strand
GACCATCACCAACGATGGTGTTTCGATCGCTCGTGAAATCGAGCTCGAAGATCCATACGAGAACATGGGCGCACAGCTCGTCAAAGAGGTCGCTACCAAGACCAACGACGTCGCCGGTGACGGAACCACCACCGCAACCGTTCTTGCGCAGGCTCTCGTACGCGAAGGTCTTCGCAACGTTGCCGCTGGTGCAAACCCCATGAGCCTCAAGCGTGGCATCGAAGCAGCAACCACCGCTGCTGTTGAGTCGGTGCTCAAGCAGGCCGTTCCGGTTGCATCGTCAAAGGCACAAATTGCCAGCGTTGCTTCCATCTCGGCTGCTGACGAGTCAATCGGCAAGGTCATCGCCGACGCCATCGACAAGGTCGGCAAAGACGGCGTAGTAACCGTTGAAGAGTCGAACACCTTCGGTATGGACCTCGACTTCGTCGAGGGTATGCAGTTCGACAAGGGTTTCCTTTCGCCCTACTTCGTTAGCGACCCAGAGCGCCAAGAAGCAATCCTCGACGACCCGTACATCCTGTTCAACCAGGGCAAAATCAGCTCGGTACAGGACATGCTTCCCGTACTCGAGAAGGTCATGCAGTCGGGCAAGCCACTGTTGATCCTTGCTGAAGATGTTGAGGGCGAAGCTCTCGCAACTCTCGTCGTCAACAAGATTCGCGGAACGTTCAGCTCTGTCGCCGTCAAGGCTCCTGGCTTCGGCGAACGCCGCAAAGCAATGCTGCAGGACATGGCCATCCTCACCGGTGGACAGGTCATTGCTGAAGAGGTCGGCCTCAAGCTCGACAACGTCGATCTCGCCATGCTTGGTGGCGCCCGTAAGGTCGTCATCACCAAGGACGACACCACCATCATCGAAGGCGCTGGCAAAAAGTCAGACGTCGACGGTCGTGTTGCGCAGATCCGTGCCGAAATCGACAACACCGATTCCGACTGGGACCGCGAAAAGCTCCAAGAGCGTCTCGCCAAGCTTGCCGGCGGCGTCGCCGTTGTACAGGTTGGCGCAGCAACCGAGGTTGAGCTCAAAGAAAAGAAGCACCGCATCGAAGACGCTCTTTCGGCAACTCGTGCAGCAATCGAAGAAGGTGTGGTCGCCGGTGGCGGTACCGCTCTGCTTCGTGCACGTGAAGACGTAAGCAAGGTCGTCAAGAAGCTCAAGGGCGACGAGAGCACCGGCGCACAGATCGTGTTCCGCGCACTCGAAGCACCAGCACGGCTTATCGCCGACAACGCCGGTCTCGAAGGCGCCGTCATGGTCCGCGAAGTTGAAGCAGCCAGTGGTTCACACGGCCTCAACGCTTCGACCGGCGAAATCGTCGACCTCATCAAGGCTGGCGTCATCGACCCGGCCAAGGTGACCCGCGCAGCGCTGCAAAACGCAGCCTCGATTGCCAGCCTGCTCCTCACCACCGAGGTGCTCATCGCTGACAAGCCAGAGGAAGCCGGAGCCGGCATGCCAATGGGCGGAGATCCAATGGGTGGCATGGGCGGCATGATGTAAACCTGCCTCTCGGCAGATACATCGTCCCTCAAGGACACCAAAGAACAAGCAGTACCGAAGGCCCCGCCAACTGGCGGGGCCTTCGTCGTTAGTCCGACGCTCTTTTCGATTAGGTTTTGCACGTATGGCACAGAACCGACCAGAGGTCGAACGCTGACGGAGCGAGGCGGGCCGCAGGTTATCCCCCGGCCCGACAACTGGCGACCAGGATCGCCGTCGCCTTGGGCCAACCAAGAGAGCTTTGACTCGCTCGACCTTGCGCACATCGTTGACCATTTTTCGCGGCGCAAGAACCCGCATACCCACGGGTCTGCTGATGCAGCGAAAGGGCGTTCTGCAGTACTTCTGTGTCTGTATCCCCACGACGACGAAATCAACGTGATTCTCACGCGTCGGTCGGCGAAGCTTCGCTCGCACACCTCGGAGGTGAGCTTTCCCGGTGGCCGTGAAGACCCCGGCGACGGCGACCTTTGGCAAACGGCGCTTCGTGAAGCTCACGAAGAAATCGACCTGCAACCCACCCTGCCCCGCCGCGTGGGCGAACTCGACCGGTTTGTGACCGTCGGTAGCCAGTCGTTGATTCATCCCTATGTCGGTGTTGTAGACGAGCGTCCAGAGCTCACCCCAAGCGAGGCTGAGGTAAGTGAGATCATTGAAGTTCCCCTCAGCGAACTGTTGCTCGATGAGGTGTGGCGCGAAGAAATTTGGACCATGGGCGACCACACGCGAGCGATCACCTTTTTCGAGCTGTTGGGCAACACGGTCTGGGGCGCTACAGCGTCGATTCTTCGGCAATTTTTGACCGAGGTCACTGGGACCTACGACAAAACGCCACAGGAGCGATTTGGATGACCGCCGCTGTGCCTTTGCCCGACCCAACGCCTCTCAGCGCGCTGCCGGCGCCCCCCAACGATGTCGGGTTTCCGGTCACCGAATGGAGCGTTGGGGCGGTCGCCGACGGGTTAGACAACGAACGGATAGAAGCACTCACCGAAGGCATCGTGACCGACCAGCCCGAAGCGTTGGGGCAGACCCTCGCGATGCTTGTGGTCCATCGTGGTCAACTGGTTGTCGAGGCGTACGGGCCCGGGACCACCGCCGAGACAACCTTGATCTCGTGGTCGATGGCGAAGAGCATGCTGCAGTCGGTGGTTGGCATGCTGGTGCTCGATGGTCGCATGGATATCAATGCGCCCGCCGCGGTCGGCGAGTGGGATGATGAGCGATCAGCAATCACCGTGCGCGACCTGCTGCGCATGCGTGCGGGGCTGCGTTGGAACGAAGATTATGTCGACGGAGACACGTCGCACGTTATCGATATGTTGTTTGGCGGCGGTGCGGCCGACATGGGAGCATACGCGGCTGCATTACCCGCCGAACATGTGCCAGGGGACGTATGGCAGTACTCAAGTGGAACCTCGAATATTCTCAGTCGAATCGTGCGTAACGTCCTCGGCGGACAAGCAGCCTACGAGTCGTATCTACGCCATCGTTTGTTCGAGCCACTAGGTATGACCTCGGCGGAGCCGAAGTTTGATGATGCCGGGACCTTCGTGGGTTCGTCGTATGTGTACGCAACCGCTCATGACTTCGCCCGCTACGGACTCTTTAACCTGCGAGACGGTGTCGTGAATGGCAGATCATTGTTGCCGGTTGGGTGGGTTGATCAGGCGCGAACAATGCATGCGTGGGATGCCGAAGACGAGCAGGGCTATGGCGAGCATTGGTGGGTGGCCAACGATCGTTTCGGTACGTTCTTCTGCAACGGGTATGAGGGCCAGCGGATCGCTTGTGTGCCAGCGCTCGACCTCGTTGTGGTTCGGCTTGGCAAGACGCCTGCCGAGCTTGGCCCGGCATGGCGAGAACGGTTTTCGGCCCTCATCTCCTGCTTCGAATTCTGAGCGAAAGGCGCTGCTTCAGAGATTGTGACCGACGTTTCTGAGCCCGGGGCCCTCACCGTGCGATTGGCGTGACTAAGATCGATCTTTTCCACCGACCGTCAGACGTGAGGACAGGCAAGTGGCTGAGATTGAAATCGGATTGGGTAAGTCGGGACGTCGAGCCTACGGGTTTGATGACATCGCCATCGTGCCGAGTCGCCGCACACGCGACCCAGAGGATGTCGACATCTCCTGGAAGATCGACGCCTACAAGTTCGAACTGCCCCTCATGGGCTCGGCGATGGACGGGGTCGTTAGCCCCGCTACGGCGATCCGGCTGGGCCAACTCGGCGGCGTGGGTGTACTCAACCTCGAAGGTCTATGGACTCGCTACGAGGATGCCGACACCATTCTCCATGAGATTTCGAAACTCGACGTCGAGAAGGCTACTCGCCGCATGCAGGAGCTGTATCAGGAGCCGGTGAAGCCGGAACTGATCACCCAACGCATCAAAGAGATCAAAGACGCGGGAGTGGTGGCTGCGGCGTCGGTAACGCCTCAGCGCACCTCGGAATACATCGACCACATCATGGCTGGCGAGCTCGACATCCTGGTCATTCAGGGCACCGTCGTTTCAGCCGAGCATGTCTCAAAGACCGTTGAGCCGCTGAACCTCAAGACCTTTGTTCGTTCGCTTGATATTCCGGTCATTGTTGGCGGTTGTGCTAGCTACTCCGCAGCGCTACACCTGATGCGCACCGGTGCAGCCGGCGTACTTGTTGGCGTTGGACCCGGACACGCCTGCACCACACGCGGCGTGCTCGGACTCGGTGTTCCGCAAGCCACCGCTATCGCTGACGTCAAGGCGGCCCGTATGCGCCATCTCGACGAAACCGGCGTGTACGTACACGTGATCGCCGACGGCGGCATGGGCACCGGTGGCGACGTTGCGAAGGCAATCGTTTGTGGCGCCGACGCAGTAATGATCGGGTCACCACTTGCAGCTGCCGAAGAAGCACCCGGCCGCGGACATCACTGGGGCATGGCCACATTCCACCCAACGTTGCCTCGTGGCGCCCGCGTACGCACCGATATTCGGGGCTCACTCGAAGAGATCCTTGTTGGCCCGGCCCACGAAAACGATGGCCGTATGAACATCTTTGGCGGGCTTCGCACGTCGATGGCCACCTGCGGTTACACCGATATCAAGGACTTCCAGAAGGCCGAGGTCATGGTTGCTCCTGCGCTCCAGACCGAGGGGAAGAAACTTCAGACTGAGCAGGGCGTAGGAATGGGCCACTAGCAGCCCCTTTCTGTCGTTCGCGGCGGATCCTCAACCCACCTTTCGTTTATTAGGGACAACACATGGACACGGCAGCGACCGAAACGGTTCTTGTTATCGATTTTGGAGCGCAGTACGCACAGCTGATTGCGCGACGAGTGCGCGAACTCAACGTGTTCAGCGAACTGGTACCGCACGATATTTCAGCTGCCGAAATTGTTGCCCGGAAACCGGCTGCACTCGTGTTGTCGGGCGGACCGAAAAGCGTGCACGTCGATGGTGCACCGTTGCTTGACCCCGCCATCTTCGACCTCGGCATTCCTACCTTTGGGATGTGTTACGGCGCTCAAGTTATCGCTCAGCAACTCGGCGGCAAGGTAGGCCGCAACGATCAGGGCGAATACGGCCGAACCGAGATGACCAACATCCCGGGCACTGAATCCAAACTTTTGGTCGGTGACGTACCGTCCGAGCAGACGGTGTGGATGAGCCACTTCGATGCCATAACCGACGTGCCAGAAGGCTTCGTGGCGACGGCCCGAACCGAGGCGGCACCGGTTGCCGTGCTTGAGAATCACGAGCGCCGAATCTATGGGGTGCAGTACCACCCCGAGGTCGGTCACACGCCCTTTGGCATGGAAGTTCTTGGGTCCTTTCTTCACGACATTGCCGGTTGTTCACCGACCTGGACGATGGGTAATTTCATCGATGATGCCGTCGAGAAAATTCGCCAGCAGGTGGGGACAGGTCGAGCAATCTGTGGTCTGTCAGGCGGCGTAGATTCTGCCGTTGCAGCCGCTTTGGTGCACAAGGCCATCGGCGCACAGCTGACCTGTGTTTTTGTCGACACCGGCCTGATGCGAGCCAACGAAGGCGAGCAGGTCGTCGAGACATTCCGCCGCCACCAGGGCATTGAGCTCATCCATGTTCGTGCCGAAGACCGATTCTTTGCGAAGCTCGCCGGTGTCGAAGACCCCGAAGACAAGCGTAAGGCCATCGGCGAGATCTTCATTCGCGAGTTTGAAGCAGCCTCGGGCGGTATCGAAGACGCGCGCTTTTTGGTGCAAGGAACCTTGTATCCCGACGTGATCGAATCGGGAACAAAGGACGCCGCCAAGATCAAGAGCCACCACAATGTCGGCGGACTGCCCGACGACATGGAGTTTGAACTTGTCGAGCCGTTGCGCAGCTTGTTTAAAGACGAAGTACGCCAGGTCGGAACCGAGTTGGGACTTCCCGATGAGATTGTTTGGCGCCAGCCGTTCCCCGGTCCAGGCCTTGGCGTTCGGATCATCGGTGAGGTTACTCCCCAACTGGTAACTATTTTGCAGAACGCGGATCTCATCGTTCGCGAAGAGATCGCCAAGGCAGGCCTCGAGCGCGAGATATGGCAGGCGTTTGCGGTGTTGCCCGACATTCGTAGCGTCGGCGTCATGGGCGATGAACGAACCTATGCCCGGCCAATCATCATCCGCGCAGTAACGAGCGAGGATGCAATGACTGCCGACTGGGCGCGCTTGCCCTACGAACTCCTTGAAACGATGTCGAGCCGCATCATCAACGAGGTCGACGGTGTCAACCGCGTCGCCTACGACATCACGTCAAAGCCCCCAGGCACGATTGAATGGGAGTAGGGCAAGAGGCGAGCGAAGAGGACATCGTCTTGGATGCCCTTGATGTGCTGACCCGCAGCGCCGCCTTGTTCGGCGAGGTGCTTAACGGCGTCACCGACGAGGACCTCGCGCTGCCGACGACCCGCGACGACTGGACAGTCGAGGCCCTAGTCGCGAACCACGTGTTGGGCGATGCCGTTGCCAAGGACGCTATGGAGGGCATTGCCACTGGGCCGGTTACCGAGTTTGATCCGAAGATCCTCGGATCGAGTCCAATCACGACGTGGCGCGGAACCGCTCTCGCCATGATTGCTGCGTTCAGCGTCGATGGAGCGCTCGAGACTGAGGTTGCGTTCGGCGGTGCCGACCTGACCGGGCGTCAGCTGCTTGCCTTTCGCGCCAGCGATTCGCTGGTGGCGGCTTGGGATCTCGCGAACGCAATCGGACAACCAATCGATCTACCTGCCGATCTCGCAGAGTTCGCTCTCGATTCGTGGCTGCCCTACCTTCAAGAGCTCGACAACCCGTCGTTTATCGGTGACGGCCCCCTTACCCCTTCTGCCGACGCCACACCTGGCGAGCGACTACTCGCATTGATGGGCCGGGCGCTCTAGCACTCGGTTCGTGAAGTCGTGTTAGGCCGCGGCCTGGAACTGGGACAGCGCTTCACGAAGCGGCACCCGTTCGCCATCGGCTAGGAACTCGACGCGGCCGTCGGTGATGAGGTCGATCTTTTCCTGTTTCGGAAGTGCGAGCCAGCCTGCCTCATCGAGAAGTTCGAACCCGAACTTGCGTCGTATAGCGATCTGGTCGATCACAGGAGGTCCGCCAGTTCGCTTGAAGTGAGCGATTCGGCGAGTTGTTCTCGCTCCGCGGGATTGCCGATTGCTTCGCCGTCACGTTCTTCCGATGGTGAAACCCGGATGCCGACTGTCTTCTTGATAGCAAGAAGGAACGATCCGGCAACGGTCATCGCCCAGAGAACAATCGCTGTTGCACCAATGAGTTGCACACCGAACTGAGAAAGTACCGATCGATTGAACGTGCCCTGTTCGGCCACGAAGGGGGCGAGAAGCAGGCCGAGCATTCCGCAGACAGCGTGTACAGGCACGACGTTGAGGGCGTCGTCGATGCGAGCACGGAGTAGTGCCTGAGAGGTCGTGACGTACACGGGGCCCGCTGCCAATCCAAGGCTGAGCGCTCCCAGCGGGGTTGCGGCATCGGCGATGCTGGTCACCGCGACTAGGCCACCAAGTGCTCCACCAATCATCGACGACGCAAGCTCGGTGCGATGGCCGAACTTCCATGCCCAAAAGAACCCGCTGATGAGTCCGCCTGCACCAGCGATGTTTGTGCTGAAGATCACTTTGCCGATGTCTGCGGTGCCGTCGAGAACACTGCCGCCATTGAATCCCCACCAGCCAAGCCAGAGGAGCAGGGTGCCGAACGCGGTGAAAGGGATATCGGATGATTCGAAGTGGTTGACGGAGCCGTCGGACTTGAACCGGCCGAGCCGTGGTCCGACAATGATGACGCCGATGAGCGCAACCGAGCCGCCAGTGAGGTGAACGACGCCTGCACCGGCGAAGTCGTAGAAGCCGAGGTTGCCGAGCCAGCCGGTTGTTGTGCCGGTGAGGGTGCCGCCCCACACCCAGTGGCCGACGACCGGGTAGATGATGACGGCGACGAGTATCGACAACGAAACGTAGACGCCGAAGCTGACGCGCTCGACGAGCGCGCCGGAAACAAGGGTGACAGCGGTGCCGGCGAAGGCTGTTTGGAACAGCAGAAAGGTGTACGGCGAAATGCCCAGCGTTGACTCGAGCGAGCTGAAGTCGCCGAAGCCCGACGTGCCGAACAACCCGGCAAACGACCCGCCAAACATGACGGCAGATCCGAATAGAGCGAACACGATGGTGACTATCGCCCAGTCGAAGAGGTTTTTCATCGCCACCGCAGTGCGATGGCTCTCGCGCGCTAGCCCGACCTCGAAACAGAGGAAGCCGGCCTGCATGAAAAAGACAAGAGCCGAAGCGACGAGGACCCAAAGGTCTGCGACCTGCATAGTAAGTAATCGACAGGTCTGACAAGCAGTGAATAGGCCAGATGACCCTGTCCTTCCCGGCCGACTGTGATTTGATAAAGAGATCAACGCCTTTGGACGTTATGACGGGTACGACTTATGTTGTTGTCCCCTAAATCGTCCCGCGTTGACGCGTTAACCGGCCTTGCCGACCGTTCGTCTCTTGAGGCGACTCTCGTAAGCCTGGCCGATCCGTCTGTCGACCGCTCGGGGCCATTTGCGGTGTTGTTCGTCGACCTCGATCGCTTTAAATGGGTCAATGACACTCTTGGACATCACGCCGGCGACGAAGTGCTGCGCGTTGTGTCGAAACGGCTGGAAAATGCTGTTCGCGAAGGTGACACGGTTGCCCGCTTCGGCGGCGACGAGTTTGTGATCGTCATGCCAAACGTGGACAGCGTGTTTACGACGACTGCCGCGGCAAAACGAATCGTCGAATCGCTCAATGCCCCGATCAAGATTGGCGACCGAATGAGCGGCGTAGGAGCGAGCGTTGGCATCGCGCTTAGCACTGATGGGGTCACGAGCGAGCGGTTACTCCAGCAGGCAGACCTTGCCTTGTACGAGGCAAAGAGCCGAGGTCGGGGACGCCACGTGATCTTCGACAACCGGCTGGCCGAAAAAGCAGCACGGCGTATGGACCTCGAGAGCGCCATTCGAGATGCTGTACCTGGCGGCCTCCTCGATGTGTACTACCAGCCGATCGTCTCGCTGTCGGATCGCTCGATCGCTGCCTACGAGGCTCTTGCTCGTATGCATCATCCAAGCATGGGCGCCATCTCGCCTGATGAGTTCATTGGACTCGCCGGCGAAATGGGGTTCATGGGAGAGATCGGGCGATGGCTAAGAGTGAAGGCGTTCTCAGACCTTCCACGCTTGCGGCAGGACTGTGGCAACGATTCGCTCCATCTTGCGACGAATTTGTCGGCAATCGAGTTGGAACGATCAGGTCTGGTGAGTGAGCTCATCGGCGATATCGCGACGGCGGGCATTTCGCCGCAGGACGTACGATTTGAAATCAGCGAAGACCTCCTGATCCGTGACGAAGCGCGGGCCCTGCGCACCCTCGATGAATTGCGCGACGTCGGCGTTGAACTGAGTTTGGATGATTTCGGCACCGGCCGCTCGTCGCTCACGTCGCTGACCACGGTCGCCGTGGATGAAGTAAAGATCGACCGGTCGTTTGTTTGTGATGTTGAGAACAGCCCGGTCAGTCAATCGATTTGCACCGCTGTCAAGGTTCTCGCCGACGGGGTCGGTGCCTGGGTTGTTGCGGAGGGAATCGAGACTGAAGCGCAATGCCAGCTGTTGCATGGCATGGGAATTCAGTTCGGACAGGGGTATCTGTTCGGGAAGCCACAGCCAATCGATTCGTAATCGGCGATGACCGTTGGCGTTACAACTCGCGTACCGGGTAGGTTCGGCGTCGTTGACGTTGACCGTCGACGCAAGCGAGAGAGAGCGATGAGGTCGAAGCACATGGCGCCACCTGACTACCCAATCAAAGTCGGAAGTATGTTGTACACGCTGGTTGATCCC
This sequence comes from uncultured Acidimicrobiales bacterium, assembly GCA_938015295.1. Taxonomy (GTDB): domain Bacteria; phylum Actinomycetota; class Acidimicrobiia; order Acidimicrobiales; family SHLQ01; genus CALLQB01. The sequence continues at coordinate 7,397 of CALLQB010000135.1, read as the reverse complement.
AGCAAGGGCCATGAGGTTGCGTACAACCGCTGGTATGAGCGCGACCACTACTACGGCGGCTGCATGATCGGCCCCTGGTTGTTTGCTGGCAGCCGTTGGGTGGCCACACGCGAGCTGAAGGAACTCCGGTTTCCGAAGGACGCCTCGAACACGGTGACCGAGCCGTACGATCGTGGTACCTACGTTGCGATTTATTGGGTGCTCGAAGGAAAACACGACGAACATTTCGGTTGGGGTGCCGACCAGGTGAAGGTGCTGTACAAGGACGGTCGTGGTTTTAGCGAGCGCACCCACGCTCACACCGTGCTGTACATGTACGCGGGAACAACGTCGTACCGTGACGAAGATCCGGTGCCGGTTGAGTTGGCGCTCGATCATGGTTTCGCTGGTCAGGTATCGGTTGCGATTGATCGTGCCGACGGTGTAAGTGCAGATCAGCTGGGCGATTTTCTGCGCGACGAGGCAATGTCGCAGCTGATGGACGGTTCGGCGATTGCGCAAGGCTCGACGTGGATTCCCGTCGAACGTGACGAGATGACCAAGAACGCGCCGATGGATTTGGGAAGCGATACCGGAAGCGCAGCGTCGCGCACGATGCAGTTGTTCTTTACTGACACCGATGTGCGCGAGAGCTGGGACAGGTTTGTGCGCTACGGCGAGGTCATCAACGAATCAGGCCTCGGCAAGGTGGTGTTCGCCGCGCCGTTCCACCGAACAGTTATCGGCACCGACAAATACGTAGACGAAATCTGGTAACCAACCCGTTCTGTTGTTGTAAAGCGACAAAATAGAGCACCCCAACGTCAAAATTTCGGGGTGGCGAGGGCGCTGGTTGTGGGAGATGCCGAAGGCGTGGAGCCGGAGGCGGAACAGGCGGTGGCGTGTGGAGTCGTCCCGCCGCGCAGCTAGGGCGAGGGCGCTGGTTGTGGGAGATGCCGAAGGCGTGGAGCCGGAGGCGGAACAATTAAAAGAGCGCGTCTTGGATGACGAGTTCGTCGGCCTGATGATCGCCGAGGTCGAGTTCGATGCCGTAGATGCGTTGGAGGTCGATGACGAAAATGTCGTTGGTTCCGGTTCGGCGCACCGCCGCCATGCGTCCGACCATGTCGACGATCTCGAGGTCGTGAGCGCCTTCTCGAGGGCTGAGCGGATACGGCCGGACCTCTGACCAGACCGCTCGTTCAGCTGCCGGATTAGACCACTCGATCGACGTGCTGACCACGCGTCCGTCGGCGGTGGAGCCGAGCAGGTTATTGACCCGGTCGGCCAACGGCGCAAGTCGCTGATGAAGTTCGCTATCGGGAAGCGGACGACCGAGACCGTGGATTTTACGGCTCGCCGACACCGATTGCGGAATATGAAGTTGGCCGGTGATCAGATCTTCAGCAACGCGCACCGAATACCCGTCGGCGGCCTCGGCAACGATGCAGGCATTCCAGGCGCCCTGCTCGAGGAGTCGTTTCTCGATACGGACCGACGTGCTGGTGCCGATCTTGATCGAGCCATCGCGAAAGGCGGCGAGGTAGAGCAGGTTGGGTTGGCGGAGATGTTCGACCATGGTCGAATCGACGACGCGTGAAGGTTCGGTGTGTGCGTGGTGGAGTTGCGAGGCAAAGAGGGCTTCGGCCACCGAGCAGCTCACACAGGTGCGGCTTCGTTCTTCGGGACTCGAAGAGCAGTCGATGTAGCCGACGCCCTGTTTGTTGTGCCCTACACACCATCGTGGCGGCTGGGAACCAATGCGGTAGTTGAGGTGCAAGCCGACCGGGGTGATGAGGCGGGATGCCGATTCATTTTCGATTCGCACGCGCAGTTGCGGCTCGGTGCTCGACCACACGGTTCCGAGAATTGCCTTGAGCGACATCGACTCGGGGAGCGATGCATTGGGCGGGCTCACATGAGCGCTATCAGACACCCCCGCAGCATAGATTCTCAGCGAGGTGGGGCGCGACGGCGGTAGCTTCTCCTTCGTGGAACTATCACCAATCGAGATTCGTGTTCTAGGTGCGTTGGTCGAAAAGGACCGAACAACCCCAGAGTCCTACCCGCTCAGCACCAACGCGCTCGTCGCCGCTTGCAATCAAAAGACCAGCCGTGACCCGGTGTTCGCGCTGTCGAATGCTGAGGTCGACTCGGCGATGCTCGAGCTTCGCCAGCGAGAGCTTGCTCGCACCGTGAAGGGGGCGGGGGAGCGGTCGTACAAACATCGGCACACCTTTCAGCAGGCGTTGGGACTCGACGACGAACAGCTCTCCTTGCTTGCAGTGCTGATGCTTCGCGGCCCGCAAACTCCGGGTGAGTTGCGCAGTCGTACCGAGCGGTACGTCTCGTTCCCTGGTACCGAGGAGGTCGAGCGGGCACTAGGGCATTTGGCCGCACGCGATGAGCCTCTGGTGCGAAATTTGGGACGTGGACCGGGTCAAAGCCAAGACCGCTGGATGCATTTGCTCACCGACCCAGCCGCCTTGCCTGTCGTGCCGCAAGCCGATGTACTCGCGACGGCTTCGGTCGCCCCGGCCGCTGCGGCTCCGCCATCGTCGTTGCCATCGTTGACTGGTACACCAGCAACGGCCGGCGGGCCGGCCGACGACGCCCTTCGAGCCGAGGTCGCTGAGCTTCGCCGGCTTGTCGAGCGGCTCTACGAACAATTGGGTGTCGAGCTCGACGACGAGGCCGAGTGACCCCAAAGCTCTCGCTGTCGCAGGCCAGACGCCTTGCATTGGGTGCTCAGGGTTTCAGCATTGCCCGCCCAGCCAAGGTCGACCGCCGTCACCTTCGAAGAGTCATGGCAACCTTGGGGGTGCTGCAACTCGACACCATTCCGGTGATTGCCCGGCCACAACATCTAGTGCCGTTCTCGCGTCTCGGCCCCTACGACCAAGCGCTGTTCGATCGCGTGGCCTACCGCGACGACGAGTGGTTCGAGTCGTGGGCGCACGAGGCAGCGTTGATCCCGATGGAACTCGAGCCGCTGTTTCGGTGGCGACAAGCGGAGATGTCGAGTTCTGGCCATTGGACGGCGCAGGAAGGTCGACATGAGTATGTCGAAAGCGTCCTTCGCGAGCTTCACGAACGCGGGCCTCTCTGCGCCGGCGAGCTCACCGACGCCGGCGGCCGAGAGGGCAACGAGCATGCGTGGGGCGGGCGCTCGCACGGGCGGCTGGCACTGGGTCGACTGTTCGCTATTGGCAGAGCCGGAAGCCGGCGGGTAGGTAACTTCGAGCGGCAATTTGATGTCATCGAACGGGTTGTACCCGATTCGGTTCGCGCCACTGCCACGCCGTCGGTAGCCGACGCCCAGCGGGCGCTGCTGCTTCGCGGGGCACGAGCGCTTGGTGTCGGCACGGTCGACGACATCGCCGATTACTACCGAATCTCCAACCCGGTCGCCCGTCCTCTGCTGGCCGACTTGGTCGAAGCCGGAGAGCTGATAGAGGTGCACGTTGAACGATGGGACAAACCAGCGTTCCGAGCCCGTGGCGCAAAGCTGCCCCGGTCGATTACTGCAGCAGCGCTGTTGTCACCCTTTGATCCGGTGATCTGGCATCGAGCGCGAGCCGAACGACTCTTCGATTTTCGCTACCGCATCGAGATCTACGTGCCCGAATCGAAGCGCCAGTTCGGGTACTACGTGCTGCCGTTCCTTCTGGGTGAGCAGCTTGTGGCGCGCGTCGATGTCAAAGCCGAACGTAAGGCCGGGTTTCTGCATGTGAAGGGAGCGTGGGCCGAGGATGGCCACGAGCCCCGCAACATTGCCGAACCACTACTTGCCGAGCTGCGATCGCTGGCGCTGTTTCAAAAGCTCGACGACGTGGTCGTCGAGAGCAAAGGAAACCTCGGACCGCCATTGCGGACACTGGCCGCGCGATAGCGCCTAGGTGCCGGCGAGGGCTGCGACAACCGGCGCCATCTGATCGATCGCGTCGTAGGAGAATCCGATATAGGAGATGCCCCAACGTTCGCGCCATCCCTGCACCTGCTCGATGCACTGGTCTGTGGTGCCCATCAATGCATGGGGAGAGTCGAGCGATTCTGCCGGGGTCATCCCAAAAGCTGGCCCCATAGTTTCCGATAGCTCCTCACGGTTATCGACCACTGCCGCGAGGTGCACCCGGGTCTGAAGTTCGATGTCGTCGAATCGGTCGCCCGCGCCCGCTTTGATCCACGCGACCTTCTGGTCGGTGGCATCGGGCGTGGCGGTTGCGCCGGCGCGTTCGTCGATAACCCCGGCGTGCAGGCTGGGATTGATGCCCACAATGTCGCCGTGGCGTCCCGCGAGGTTGAGGATTTTTTCGCGTCCTCCAGCCAACATGATTGGCACGCGTGTCTGCGCTGGCTTCGGGAGCCCATCGAGCGCGTCGATGCGGTAAAACTCGCCGTCGAACGTTACCTGCTCGGGTCCGAGCAGGGCCCGGATAATCTCGACGCCCTCGCCAAGACGTCGGATCCGTACACTTGGCTTGTCGTAGTCGATGCCGGCCTGGTCGTAGTCGGCGCGCATCCAGCCGGCGCCGAGGCCGAGTTCGAGTCGGCCGTCGGAGACGAGATCGAGCGTTGCGGCCTCTTTTGCGGTCATGACCGGGTGGCGGTAGTCGTTGGCCAGCACCAGCGTAAGGATGCGCAGCGAGGTGGTGTGCATGGCCGCAGCGGTCAGTGCAGGAATTGGTGCCAGTTGACCGTCGAGGTGATCGGGTATTGTCAGTGTGCTGTACCCGAGGTCTTCAGTTTTCCGTGCAAGATCAAGAAATTCCGTAACGTTGGTAATGCCACCAGCGGTCACAGAGAAGCGGAACGGTTGACTCATCGTGACAAGCTACCTGTTCCACACGCACTGCCCCCATCATTTCCGGCCGCCAGGGCCATCAGTTCGGTCCATCGGGCCGGGGACGTTTCGAAAATAATGCCCAGAGCAAACCCGCCAACCGACCCGCTCGATGACTTCGACAAGAGCGAGCGAACCTACGACAACCGCACGAAGACCGTGTACCGCAAAGGCAGTGGGCCAGCGGTGGTGGTGATGAGTGAAATTCCGGGCATCACCCCCAAGCTTGCCGATTTCGCACGCCGGGTTGCCGACCTTGGATGCACCGTTGTCATGCCGTCGCTGTTTGGTGTCGACGGCCGTTACCCAACCAGCGGCTACACGGCGACGTCGGTGGCCAAGGCCTGTGTGTCGGGTGAGTTCGCGACCATGGCCCGGGGCGAGTCATCCAAAGTCATCGTATGGCTGCGGGCCCTTGCCCGCGATCTGCATCGCGAATGCGGTGGGCCCGGCGTCGGTGCGGTTGGCATGTGTCTTACCGGCGGCTTCGCGCTGGCAATGATGATCGATGAGGAAGTGGTGGCCCCGGTTTTGTCGCAACCTTCGACGCCGTTCTCGTTGTCGTCGAAACACAAGGCCGACCTTGGCATCAGCCCGCTCGAGTTGAAGATCGTCAAGGAACGGGTCGACGCGGGTGTCTGTGTTCTCGGACTGCGTTTCACCAAGGACCCAATGAGTCCGCCCGATCGGTTCGAATCGCTTCGTCGTGAACTCGGCGACGGGTTCATCGGCGTCGAGATCGACAGCTCGTCGGCCAACGGCCATGGCATTCCCAAGTCCGCACATTCGGTGCTCACCGAGCATCTCGTGGATGAACCCGGCCACCCGACCCATGACGCTCTCCATCAGGTGCTCGATTTCTTTAGCGAGCGTCTTCTTCTGGCATAAACGGGGAAAAGTTGACCAGAACGTGCGTTCGAGTGTCGGTGGGCCGCACTAGGGTTGCGTGAATGGCCTCAACTGACTTCGTCGCCGACCTCCTCGAGGGGATGAACCCCGCCCAGCACGATGCGGTGCTGCACGCAGACGGACCTCTCCTGGTGGTTGCCGGAGCCGGGTCGGGCAAAACTCGGGTTCTCACCCATCGCATAGCGCGCATGATCGAAGACGGCGCCTCGCCGTTCGAGATCCTCGCTATCACCTTCACCAACAAAGCCGCCGATGAGATGAAACATCGGGTTGGCGGCTTGGTGGGGCCGGTTGCGCAGAAGATGTGGGTGTCTACCTTTCACTCCGCGTGTGTCCGCATTCTTCGTCGCGAAGCCGACAAGCTCGGTTACCCCTCGGCGTTTACGATTTACGACCAGGCTGACGCGAACCGACTCACGGGCTACGTCATCCGCGACCTCGGCATGGATCCGAAGAAGTTTCCGGCGCGATCGGTACACAATGCGGTGAGCGCAGCCAAGAACGAAGGTCTCTCGGTTGCCGACTACGCCGAGCGTGTGAACACCATCTTCGAAAAGCGCATCGCAGACGTCTATGGCGAGTACCAATCGCGGTTGTTCAAAGCCGGAGCAATGGACTTTGATGACTTGCTCGGTGTCACCGTTCGGTTGTTTCAGACCAACCCCGACGTGTTGTACCACTACCAAGAACGTTTCAAATACGTACTGGTCGACGAATACCAAGACACCAACCCGGTGCAGAACTCGTTGGTGCTCCTGCTGGGCGACCGGCACCGAAACGTCACCGTGGTCGGCGATGCCGATCAGTCGATCTATGCGTTCCGCAAAGCCGATATCCGCAACATTCTTGACTTTGAAACTGCGTTTCCCGATGCCAGCGTCATCGTGCTCGAACAGAACTACCGGTCGTCGCAGAACATTCTCGACGCAGCGAACGCGGTCATTGGGCAGAACCTTGGGCGTCAGCCCAAAGACCTCTGGACCGACAAGGGCGCCGGAGCCAAGATCATTCGCTACACCGCCGACGACGAGATGGAAGAGTCGCAGTGGGTCGCCAACACGATGTCGCGTCTGCACGACGACGAACATCACCGCTGGGGCGATATGGCGGTGTTCTACCGGGCGAACGCACAGAGTCGGTCGCTTGAGGAATACCTGGTGCGGGTCGGTATCCCCTACAAGGTCATCGGCGGCACCCGCTTCTATGACCGACGCGAAATCAAAGATGCGCTTGCGTATGTAAAGGCGGTGCTCAACCCGGCCGACGAAGTGAGCCTCAAGCGGGTTATCAACACCCCAAAGCGTGGGGTGGGCGACGGGTCGATCAGCAAGATCGATGTGTTCGCCGCCGCCAATGGCATCACGTTCTTTGAAGCCCTTTCTCGCCATGCCGAAGCGGGGGTTACCGGTAAGGCGCTACGCGGGATAGATTCGTTCCTCGATTTCCACGAGTCATTCGTCGACATGATCGACGACGGTCCGGCCACACTCCTCGAGGCGATCCTCGACCAAACCGGCTACCTCGCCGAACTTCAAGACGATCGCAGTATCGAGAGCGAAGGCCGGCTTGAAAACATCGCTGAGCTTGTTGGGGCGGCTCGCGAGTTCAACAATGTCGACGAGTTCCTCGAAAGTGTCAGCCTTGTGGCCGACACCGACGGTCTCGA
>CALLQB010000134.1 GCA_938015295.1 uncultured Acidimicrobiales bacterium | reverse complement strand
GTCGCCCAAACCGATGACGGAACTCTCGCGGCGATCAGCGTGTGGGACGCCGCAACCGGTATTGAACTGCTACCGCCGAGGCCGATCACGAGCTCGCAAAACTTCGGCAACTTTCTTCACCGGCCACAACAGGGACGCGTGGCGGCCATTGGTGTCGGGGGTAACAGCGTCGAGGTGCTCGTAGTTGACCCTGCGTACTGGGTCGAGCTTTCGTGTGAAGTCAGTAGCTACCGATTAAGTGATGAGGAGCGGGCGAGCTTTGGCGTTCAGGCTCTGCGTCCCTGCAGGGACTAAGGGCTGGGTGGCGTCATCCACATGTAGGTGGTGGTTGCGCTGGCGGCCCGTTTGCCGTTCGGCAGGTACAGGTCCACTTGGCCGAAGACTAGGGTGCGGCCGGGTTTGGTGGCGTACGCGTCGAAGATCACCTTGCCGCAATCGGCTGGCACTCCTCGCTCGAAGGAGGTCTGCAGTTGCACGGTGGTAAACGGGGTGATCTCGCCGCCCTGTAGCGACGCCATCACGAACACCATGCCGGTATCCATGCAGCCCATGATCGACTGGCCGCACATCACGCCACCGCCATGGACGACGTGTTCGGTAACCGGCACCTCAAAGCGCACTCGGCCAGGTTGGGCCGCGGTGATGTCGAGGCCGAGCTGGATCATCATTGGTGGGCCGCCCTCGACAAAGCCATCGCCGATGCGTTGTGCGAGTTCGTCGTCGGATGCAAGGTCGGTCAGCTTGGTCATTCCCATGGCGGGCGACCCTATCTGTGCTGAAGAGAAACCGTCGAACGTGGAGCGGTGAGCGCCGGGTCGGCGGTTGGCTTGCTGGCTGGCAGTTTGGCCGTTGGCGGAAGAGTCAGCGGAACGCGTCCGCCGACCCTTCCGCTGCCAGGTCACCTAGCGGCGGTTACTTGCAGACCGAGGCGCCACGGTGTTGGCCTGGGTAGTGCCCTCGGTTTTTGCCGATCCCGCCATCTCGTGCCGTTTCGCTGTGGAACTTGCCCATATCGCAGCCGATGCCAGCTCCGTTTGCTTCGCCTTGTGCGCTTGCTGGCGGCATCGGTACCTCCGGCCCGGCAGACACGGGGCCGACAAAGCCAAAGGTGAGCGACGAAATACCGAGAAGTGCAACAGATAGTTTCCGTTTCATAAATGATTCCCCTTGTTATGTATTTTGCGGTTTGCAGTTTGCATGTGTACTTGTCATGGTTTCATGTGAAACCGTCATGAACATACCAGATTGACGAGAATGGCGCTCAGAACCTCGTCACGGCCTACGTTTGGACCATGAGCACCGTGCAGTTTGTTGATCCTCGAGCCACACCCGCCGCCGTCGCTGACGTCTACGACCTCACCACGGCACTCGGTGACGGTGCGGTAATTGGGTTGATGGCCAACGGGTTCCCCGACTCCGACACGTTCCTCCACCACATCGAGCTAGCGCTGGGCAGCCGACTCGATGGCGTCACCTTCCATCACTGGAACAAAGGCAACGCATCGCGCCTGGCCAACGACGAAGAAGTGCAGGCACTCGCATCGAAATGCGACGCCGTCATCGGCGCCTACGGGCATTGAGGCTCGTGCACCTCCGGCACCGTGCGTGACGGAATAGCAGTGGCCCGACGTGGCACCCCTTCGGTTGCGCTGGTCACCCAAACCTTCTGGCCGCAGGGCGATTTCGTCTCGGCAGCCGACGGCATGCCAAGCCTTCCTCGAGTGCAACTCCCGCATCCGGTTGCTGGCTCGGGCGTCGAAGCGATGACCCGGGTGGCCAACGATGTTGCCGACGAGATCATCGCCTACCTGCGAGGTGACGCATGACGCTCATCGACGCCGCCAACGAAGCCGACGCGCTCGAGTGGATGCACGCCAACGGCTGCACCGACGGGCTACCGGTTGTCATCCCCACAGCCGAACGGGTCGACCGCATGGTGCTGGCAAGCGGACTCGACGGGCAGCTCTCGCTCGGGGCCATGGGGCCGGGCAACGGTGAAACAACCATCGAAGCGGTCGCCACCAACGCAGTAATGGCCGGCTGCCTGCCCGACTACATGCCGGTCGTTCTTGCCGCCGTGCAAGCCGTACTGCAACCAAAGTTCGACCTCGCCGAAATGCAGGGCACCACGCACAGCACTGCACCACTGATGATCGTCGGCGGGCCAATTGCCCAACCCCTCGGTCTCGCATCAAGCTTCGGTGCCCTCGGCCCCGGCCACCGGGCCAATGCATCGATTGGGCGAGCCCTTCGCCTGGCGATGATGAACATTGGTGGGGCGCGCCCCGGCGAATCCGACATGGCGCTGTTGGGTCATCCCGGCAAGTTCTCGTTCTGTATGGCCGAAGACACCTCAGCCTCTCCATGGGAGCCTGTGCACGAAACGTTCGGCCATACCGCTGAGGAATCAAGCGTCATCGTCGTTGGCGCCGAAGCCCCGCACTCGTGCATCTTTGTCGACGATGCCGACAGCCCCGAGTCGCCGCAACGGCTCCTCAAAACTATCGCTGCCACCATCGCCAATCTTGGCTCGAACAACGCACACTTCCGCAGGGGAGTGGTCACCGTGGCGCTCAACGTCGACCACGCCGCGGTGCTCGGACGCTCGGGGATCTCTCGGAAAGACGCGCAGGAAGCCATCATGGGATACGCAGTAAACCCCCGGTCGGTGTTGCGCGAACTCAACCCGACCTATGCCGGCAAAGGCGACGGTGCCGACCTGATCCGCGCGGTGGCATCACCCGACGACGTGCTGATCTTTGTGGCCGGGGGAGCCGGCCTCTATTCGTCGGTCTTTCCCAGTTGGGCTGCCGGCGCCAACGCGAACAGCGCAGTAAGTCAGGCGATCAGCATTGACCTCTCGTGCGAAATTCCTGCTTGAATCGTCGCTATGACCCAGATGCCAGCTCTTGCTGTTACCGCTGTTCCCGGCCGACGACAAGTGGCGATCGACATCGCCAAAGAAGGTGAACGACGAGGCTTCACCGGCATCTACTGCGCCAGCTTCGGCGACGCGATGGGCGTTTGCACCACACTCGCCAGCGAGACCAACACGATCAAGTTGGGCACCTCGATTGCCAACATGTACACCCGTCACGTCAGCGATTATGCGCAGTCGGCGGCCTACATCCACGAAGTATCGGGCGGACGGTTCAGCTTTGGTGTTGGGGTAAGTCACGGCCCGGTCAACAATCGTCTTGGCGTCGAAACGGGCCGTCCACTTTCTGACACCCGCGACTTCGTCGAAGGACTACGAGCGGCGAAACGCATCGGCGACCTGCCGCCAATCGTGCTGGCCGGGCTCCGCGACAAGATGACCGCGCTGGCTGCCGAAGTTGGCGATGGTGTTGTCTTTGCCAACGTGGCGCGCAGCGCCGTCGACGCGTCGCTCGACCGCATGCGCTCGACGCACGCGGTCAGCGACAATTTCTTTGTCGGCAACATGATTCCTACCTGCATCTCCGACGACCGTGAAGCGGCAGCTGCGGTTAACCGGCGCACGCTCACCATGTATCTCGGCCTACCGAACTACCGCAACTACTGGCGCGACAACGGGTACGAAGAAGAGATGGCCGCCGCCGATGCTGCGATCGAGGCTGGCGACCGAGACGCGCTTCCCGGTCTGATGACCGACAAGTGGCTGAGCGATGTCACCCTCTACGGCTCGGCTTCGGAGGTTCGCGAAGGTCTCGAAGCCTGGTTCGACACCGGCGTCACCACACCCATCCTCGTGCCGTCCTCAGCGGTAGGAAAGATGCCACAGGCATTCGAAGAGCTCTTCGCAATCTTTTCCTAACGCTCTCAAAGGGGTCAGGCACATAAAGTGCCTGACCCCTTTGAGAGCGGCTAGATGATTGCGGTTTCGATAAACGGTTCGCCGGCAACGATGCGGTGATAACCGAGCGGCGTGAGATCGAGCGAACGGTAGTCGCCGTAGGTGATGAACTCCGCAACGCCCCGGCCCATCGCTGGTGACTGCTGGAGGCCGTGGCCGGAGAAGCCGTTGACAAAGATGAAGTTCGACACTTCGTGGTGCGGGCCGACGATTACGTTGTGATCGACGGTGTTGTGTGCGTAGTGACCGGCCCACTGGTTATGCACCTTGATCTTCTCGAACGCGGGAATCCGGTGAGCCAGCGTTGGCCAGACTCGGTCCTCCCAGATGTCGCGATCCATCGCGAAGTCGTCGTACGCAACGGCGGGGTCAGGATCTGGCGTAATCCCCGCCATGTAATAGGCGCCGTCATCGCGCACGTGCACACCAGACGGATCGATGGTTAGCGGCAGTGCACGGTCGAGCGGCTCGGCTGCATCGAACATGAACGTATATCGCTTGCGAGGCTCGACGGGCAGATCGAGGCCAGCCATGCGGGCCGTCTCAACCGCACGCGGACCCGATGCGTTCACCACGGTGCCACAGGCGATGACCTCGCCCGATTTCAACGTGACCGAGGCGACCCGATCGCCTTCGCGGCCGATGCCGACAACCTCATTGGTGATGTACTCGGCGCCATTCGACCGGGCCTTCTTCTTCCACCAATCGAACATCGTGCCGGCATCGAAATAGCCCTCATCGATCAGGTTGTGGCTACCACAGACGATGTCGTCGACGTTGTAAAACGGGTAGTCGGCCGCGATCTGCTCGGGTGTCATGATCTTGGTGCCGGCCCCAAACGAAGCCTGCACTTGCTGGTTGTGGCGTAGCGTCTTCGCGAACTCGTCGTCGCCCGCCAAGTACATGTAGCCGAAGTGATGTACCGCCAACTCGGGAACCTCGGGGTCATTGCCCATGTAGCTCTGAAAGTTGCGGACAAACTCGGCAGCAAACTGCGACATTTCGATATTGAGTTCGTTGGAGAACTGCTGGCGCATGCAGCTATTGGTGTGACCTGTCGAAGAGTGCTCGTAGGACGGATCTCGTTCGACGACAAGAATCGACCCATCAAAATCCGGGTTCGCCGAGAGGAACCAAGCGACCGAAGAGCCAATGATGGCGCCGCCAACGATCACGACATCGTACGACGAGTCGCCAGCCGTGGTGCTCATGTGATGTACCCCTGGATGGTGTCGTTGGCGATTGCCTGCGGGTCGCGGTCGGTCGGATTGCCGAAACCGCCACCACCGGGAAGTTCGAGAATTACTCGGCGATCGGCTGGCACGGTCTGCTTTCCTTTGGTTGCAAAGGGACTGCCGTCATCGAGATACACCCTTCCGGCTGCGCCGTCGTCGCCGCCCGCCCGACCACGCGCTGGGTTCTCGACTCGGTCAAACATGGCGGAGAACTCAAAGAGGTAGCCGTCGGTTGGGCCGATCTCAATGATCTGGCCGAGTCCGCCCCGAAACTCGCCAGCGCCACCGCTGTTCTCACGAATTTCTTTCCGCCAGATGATGATGGGCCCGATCTGTTCGGTTGCTTCTGCGCTCATCGTCATAACGCCCGACGGGAAGGCCGTGGCCGTGAGCCCATCGAGTGTTGGGCGAGCACCGGTACCGCCGCTGTTGAACATGAGCAATTCGACGGGTGGGAGTAGAACATCGGGGTCGGCCGAGCGTGCGCTGGCCTGAAAATTCCACAACGCCCCAGCGCCTTCGGCGGGCACGATGGCGGGCAACGCTGGTGCGATGGCGCCCAGGCAAAGGTCGGTGACGAAGTGGCCGATAACGTGACGCACCGACACCGGGTCGGGGTCTTGAGCATTAAGGATCACGCCCGGGGGAGCGCTCACCGTGAAAGGGAACAGCGATGCGTAGTTGTTGGGCAGTTCAGGCGCCAACGCCACCAACATTCCGTAGGTGAAATAGGCCTGTGCATAGGTGATTGGCACGTTGATTCCGAACGCACTGAGCGGAGAGGTCCCGGTGAAATCGGCGTGCATACCATCGTCGGTCACGGTCAACTCCACCGCCAGCGTGAGGGTTTCGTTGTAGCCATCGACCTGCATGGTGTTGCGATATACCCCCTTGTCAACCGCTGCCAAAGCCGTCATCGTCGCAGTCCGGGTCCGGTCGAAGATGAATTCGCTGAGCTCTTCAAGATCGGTCATTTTGAACTCGTCGAGCGTGTCGAGCAGGCGGCGTCGACCGGTCTCGTTTGAGGCAGCGAGGCCGTGAATATCGCCAATCACCTGATCGGACTCGCGCACGTTATTGCGGAGGATGTTGACCAGATCACCGTTGAGTTCGCCCCGCTCAGCCCACTTCATGATCGGGATACGAATGCCCTCTTCGTAGATCTCGCGGGCATCGGGCCCGTAGCCACGGCCGCCGACGTCGACAACATGAGCAGTCGACGCAAAGAAACCGATGAGCGTTTCGCCGACAAACACGGGCGTCGTCACCGTGATGTCGTGCAGGTGACCGGTGCCTTTCCATGGGTCGTTGGTGAGGTACACGTCGCCGGGGTAGATGCGCTCGGGTCCGATGTCGTTGATGAAATGCGGAACTGCGGCCGCCATTGTGTTGACATGGCCCGGGGTTCCGGTAACCGCCTGAGCAACCATGCGGCCTTCACGATCGAACACGCCAGCCGACAAGTCGCCAGCCTCCCGCACCGATGTGCTGAAAGCCGTGCGAACGAGGGTCAACGCTTGTTCCTCGAGAACGGCAATAAGGCGGTTCCACATGATCTGGAATTCGACGGCTTTTGCGCTCGTAGGTTTTGTGGTCACTGGGTGTCTCCCCGGGTTACCAGCAACGTTCCGTCGCTTTGTAGGACAGCCACATGGTGCGAACCAAGCACCGTGGTGGTTTGCGATTCGACGATGATCGCTGGGCCGTTCACTGCGTCTCCTGGCTGCAGCGTCGGGCGTTCGACAACTCTCGCGTCGACCACCTCGCCGGCAACCGGGTCATACATCGGCCGTTGACCGTCGCCGACGACCATGTTCGATGCAGCGAGCATCTGTAGCGTCGTGGGACGCTGTTGTAACGATGCGACACGCACCGACCAACTCACCGCCTCGATGGCAAGGTCATCGATCGCCCGTCCGAAGAACTCCTCATACGCCTTCGTAAATACGCCCGCCAGATTTTCGGCTGCGAACTCGTCGAACGCTCCCGCGTCGAGCCGTACCGGAATCTCCCAACCTTGGCCCTTGTACCGCATCGAGACCTGCCGCTCGACCACCAGATCGGCGTCGGTACCTAGCCGCACGAACGACTCAGCTTCGACAGTGAGTTCGGCAAGTACCTGGTTGACCGCTCGGTAATCGAACCGGTCGGTGCGGGTATAGAAGCTTCGAACCGCTTCATAGGCGAAGGGCGCACGAAGGAAACCAATAGCTGACCCAACGCCGGCGCCCGGCGGAACAAACAGCTCGTCGAGGCCGAGTTTGTCCATCAACCTTGTGGCGTGAAGTGGCGCGCCGCCGCCGAAGGCGATCATCGCGAAACCGGAGAGGTCTTTACCGTTTTCTACCGCATGCACACGGGCGGCATTCGTCATGTTTTCGTCTACCACCTCGGCGATGCCGACCGCAGCGAGTTGTTCGTCCATTCCGAGGTGATCGCCGACATGCGTACGAATAGCGGTAGCGGCGCACGCAGGCGAAAGGGTGATGTCGGTGGCGCCGAAGGTGCTCGGGTGGAGTCGACCAAGCTGCACGTTTGCGTCGGTGACGGTTGGAGCTTCACCGCCGCGGTTGTATGCGGCCGGGCCCGGTTCAGAGCCGGCGCTGTGAGGGCCGATTCGAATCTGGCCCAGCGTGTCGACGCTCGCTATCGACCCGCCGCCCGCGCCAATTTCGATCATCTCGATTACCGGAATCGAGATAGGCATGCCGCTGCCCTTCTTGAAACGTGTGGTGCGGGCAACTTCGAAAGTCTTCGCCGTTTGTGGTGTGTAGTCCTCGATAAGGGCGATCTTCGCGGTGGTGCCGCCCATGTCGTAGGAGAGCACCCGCTTGCGGCCATACCGGGCGGCAAGATCGGCGGCGAAGATCGCTCCACCGGCGGGCCCCGATTCGACCAGCCGAACCGGAAACGCCGCGGCAGTTTCGACGCTGACGAGGCCGCCGCCCGAATGAATCAGGTAGAGCGGACACCTGGCACCCCGGCGGCGCAGTTCGTCCTGTAGGCGGAAGAGGTACGACGCCATGAGCGGCTGCACATAGGCATTGGCGCAAACCGTGTTGAAGCGTTCGAACTCGCGCATTTGTGGCGACACCTCAGCGCTGATCGACACGGCGATGTCCGGCAGAGTCGCTACCAGCATGTCGCGGAACCGACGTTCGTGATCGGCGTTTCGATAGCTATGCAAAAAGCCAACCGCCACCGCCTCGTACTCTCGCTCTTTGAGAGCGGCAATCGTCCTCGTAGCAGCCGCTTCGTCGAACGGAACGAGAACCTCGCCTCGAGCGTTGATGCGCTCGGACACGACGAACCGGTCTTTTCGCTCGACCAGCGGTGCGGGCAGAACAATGTTGAGGTCGTACTGTTCGAAGCGTCCCTCGGTCCGGGTCTCTATGACATCGCGGAACCCCTCGGTCGTCACCAAGGCGGTGCGGGCGCCGCGGCGCTCGATGAGGGCATTGGTGGCAAGGGTCGTTCCGTGGATGATTTGATCGACATCGGCCATCGCTATGCCAAGCTGATCCGCGATTGCGGCGATGCCGTCGAGGATGCCCTGTTCGGGCCTTCCGTGGGTCGTGAGGACCTTGGTCGACTCGAACGAACCATCCGGCATCTCAACGACGATGTCGGTAAACGTGCCGCCGACATCGGCGCCGATGCGGTAACCCACTACAAGTCCTCGACTTTCGGAAAGTCCGATGGCGGCATGATGTCGACCGTGGCCGAACGTTGCTGGGCGGTCATGCCTCCATCGACCTTGATGACATCGCCGGTGATGTACGTGGCGTCGTCGGAGGCCAAGAACAGCGCTGCTCCGGTCATGTCGATGGCTTCGCCGATGCGCCCGAGAGGCACATTTTCGCCTCGAAGGATGCGGTCGTCCATCGACAGGCCACTGGTATCGATCGACCCGGGCATGAGCGCATTGACGCGAATGTTGTAGGGGCCCAGATCGAGTGCCATCGCCCGAGTCAATGCCTCGATGCCGCCCTTGGTTGCGTCGTAGGCGGTGAATGCACGGTGCGCGTTGGTGGCGCCTCCCGAACTCATGTTGATAATCGACCCGCCGCCGGCCTTCGCCATGATGCGTGCGGTGGGGTGAGACACGAGGAAGTGTCCGGTGAGATTTACGTCGATGATGCGGCGCCACCAGGTTTCGTCCGCGTCGAAGAAGTGGAGCATCGGACTGACGATGCCGGCGTTGTTCACCAGGACATCGATAGTGCCGTGTTCGGCCATAACGGCGTCGATCAGTGTGCCGACTTGCTCGGCGTTCGAAACGTCGGCGACTGCGCCCATGGCCGCGCCGCCGCTGCTGTTGATGGCGGTGACAGTCTCGTCGATGCTGTTCTCGTCGACGTCGTTGATGACGACGTTCGAACCTTGGCTGGCGAACCGTTCGGCGATTGCTCGACCGATACCTTTACCCGATCCGGTGACAAGGACGACTTTGTCTTTGAGCGATGTGTGCATGGCGTGATTGTGGCTCCCTAAATCGTGGCGATGTGGCTGACGAGAAGCGCGATTGCTGCCTCGTCACGGCGGTAGTACGTCCAGCCTTTGCGGCGGGTTGCGATGATAAGTCCGGCGTCGACCAGCACTTTGAGGTGTCGTGAGCCGGCGGGCTGACTGACGCCCAATTTCTCGACGATGAAGAGGTTGCAGGCCCCATGTTCGAGCGGGTCGCCGTGCTCTTGCGGTGGGAAGTTGCCGACCGGGTCTTTCAGCCACTCGAGAATCTGTAGGCGTCGTTCGCTGGCCAACGCTTTGAGCGCAGCTTCGAGATCGACCTCGCTCATTACCTTCTTGGCCTTCTTGGTCGTTGTCGGTGACATAACTACATAACTAGCACGTTATGTAGTTATGTTGCAAGACGAAAGGGAGCGGTCGTAGGGGTCAGGCACTTTAGGTGCCTGACCCCTAAAGTGCCTGACCCCTATTGGGTTCGTTTGGCGGCGTCTAGTTGGCCGTCTTTCATTTTCTTGCGGGTGGCGGCGTCGGGGTCGGTGAGACGTTGGAGGGTGACACCGGCAATCTCGCCGGTGAAGGCAAACCCGTGCGGGTAGTCGCCGACCGGGGCGCCACAGTCGATGCCGACGTCGAAAGTTTCGCCGCTCATAGAAAACACCAGCGGAACGGTGCGCTCGACTCGGCCCGAATCAACGGCAACGCCATCGACAAACAACGTCACCTGGCCGCCCTTGCCGAACCCGCCATCGTGTTCATAGTGGGCGCGAAGCTCATGGGGCCCCGAGGACAGAACATCGGGCCCAGTTACCAGCGTCAGATACTGGCCGAAACAGTTGTACAGAAAATTGGGTCGCCCGTCGGCGTCGAGATACATGCTCCAACCCGACATGTTGCCGCCCTGACACGCCACAACGCCTTTGGCTCCGCCAGTTGGGACCGTGATGTTGCCGGTGATGTTGTACGAGGCGTTCTTCAGATTGATTATCGAACTCTCGGGCATCCGCACGTGGGCCCGCGTATAGGTCATCTCGGTTCGGTCGCCAAGCGAATGCGGCACCGAAAACTCGCCAGCTCGAGGGCCGCTGGCGTCACGCATTGGATACACGCCGTTCTCCCGAGCCTCCTGTTCGAACAGCTCCTGAAGCTCAGCGAGCTTCTCGGGGAACTCCGCCGCGAGGTCGACGCTTTGTGAGAAATCTTCCGAAACTTGATACAGCTCCCACACCTCGGCGTCGCCATCAAACTCGTAGCCCTGCATGCGGATCCACGGCAGCCGGCCATGAAAACACGAGGCCATCCAGCCATCGTGATAGATCGCCCGGTTGCCGAGAATTTCGAAATACTGGGTGGTTCGTGTGCTGTCGGCCTCGGCATTGTCAAACGTGTACTCCATCGACGTGCCATGTACCGGCATCTGCTCGATGCCATTGACGCTGTCGGGCCAATGGATTCCGGCGGCCTCGAGAATCGTCGGAGCGAGATCGATGACGTGATGGAACTGCGGCCGCAAGCCGCCGGCGTCGCCGATGCGATTGGGCCACGAAATGGCCATGGCGTTTCGGGTGCCGCCAAAGTGCGAAGCGACCTGCTTCATCCACTGGAACGGGGCATCGAGTGCCCAGGCCCAGCCAACGTTGAAATGGTTCTCGCACTTAGCGGTGCCGAAGTCGTCCATGTGTTCGAGGAGCCACTCGGGATCTTCGTGTACGCCGTTCTGAAACGACGGAGCCGCCCACGCGCCGTGAATCGTGCCTTCGGCCGAAGCGCCGTTGTCGCCGGTGAGATAGATGACCATGGTGTCGTCGCCGCAGCCGAGCTCGTCGATTGCCTCAAGAACCCGACCAACCTGCGCGTCGGTGTGGGCGAGGAACGCGGCGAAAACTTCCATCAACCGTGACGCCACAGGTTTGTACCGATCGGGGTACTCGTCCCAACTCGGCACCTGCTCAGGGCGCGGAGTGAGCGTGGTGCCGGAAGGAATGACACCCATTGCTAGCTGGCGTTCGAAGATCTGCTCGCGCATGGCGTCCCAGCCGTCGTCGAATTGCCCGCTGAACTTGTCGATCCACTCCTGCGAAACGTGATGCGGAGCGTGCACAGCAGCCGGAGCGAAGTAACAAAAGAACGGCCGGTCGGGAGCTGCTGCACGCTGACGCTGCACCCAGGTGATGGCCTGATCGGCGAGATCTTCGGTCAGGTGATAGTCGGAGCGCCCAATGTGGGGTTCGATTGGCGTGGTTTGGTCGTAGGCGGCTGGCTCCCAATGCGAAGCCTCAGCGCCGATGATGCCGTAGAAACGGTCGAAGCCCATGCTGGTCGGCCAGCGATCGAACGGTCCGGCAGGGCTCTGTTCCCACGAGGGCGTGAGGTGCCACTTGCCAAAACACCCGGTCGAGTAGCCGTGCTGACGGAGGATTTCGGCGACGGTCGCGGCCTCGACCGGAACGGCGCTGTCGTAGCCAGGAAAGCTGTTGGCGATCTCGGTGATGCCTCCCATGTGCACCGTGTGATGGTTGCGGCCCGTGAGCAACGAGGCTCGAGTCGGCGAACACAACGCGGTGGTGTGGAACTGGTTGTAACGCAGGCCAGCCTTGGCCACCTTGTCGACGGCCGGCATCGGAATAGGACCGCCGAAGGTTTCGGGGCTGCCAAAACCGACATCGTCCAACATGATCAGCACCACGTTTGGGGCTCCGTCAGGGCTTTGAGGTGCCGCGAGTTTGCGAGGTTCGGAGTCGCCGATCAGCCGCCGGATGGTGCCGTCGAAATCTGGAGTGGGGGTTGGGATCGAGTTCATCACGAGGTTCCTTGCTTGAAGGGGTAAGTAGCTACATGCCAATGATTGGATGAAAGTAAGAACGCGGGGTCTGACCTCGCGTTCTTACTTTGGCGTGGTGAGGTCTAGGACTTCAGCGAGGCGATATCGAAGCAGCCGAGAAAGCTCTGCACGGCTGCCTGATTGTCTGTTGCGATTGCGCCGCTTTCCAGCGCGTCGGGTAGCGACAGCTTTCCGCCAAGAACCCTTGCCCACGTCTCATGATCGAGCGCCACGGTCTCGTCGGCTGACGAGCCGTCGGTAGGAACAGCGACGCCATCGCGCAGCCGCAGCCCTGTAACCGTTCCGTCGGAGAACTTCCACGACAGCTCGACATGTTTCCCCTCAGCCAGCGTCGGGTCGAGAACCACTCGCAAGGCGTGCACCGAAGCGGCTGGCGGATTGCCCAACACAGCGCCCATGCCAAACCGGTGTACCCGGTGCCGGGCGACGTCGATGCTTTCTTCCAACTCGAGTGCCCTCGTCAAACACCAGTTACGCGAATTCGACGAAGTGGTTCTCTGCGCGATTGCCCGCAAGATCCCTGCAAGCTGTTGCCGATCGGCTTCCTCGCCCGCATCGGCACGACCCGCATCGTTCACCTCGGACCGCACAAGCCACGATGCGAGTTCGAGCGCCCACCGAAGATCGTCGTTGGCCACGGCCTCGCTAGCTTGTCGCCGCACTTCGTCGGCGCCGCCGAATCCTTCGATCAGCTTCTGGTGCCGTTCGACGTGACCAACCGGAAACAGCGCCGGTTCGTAACCATCAAACCACCCTCGAAGCCCGCTATGAATCTGTCGAACATGATGCTCGACCAGGCCGTACAGCTGCTGCGTGAAATACGAGTCGGCGAACCGGTCGGGAAGCTGCACGAACTCGGTCAGTTCGTCGCAGGTGAGGCCACGATTGATGCCACGAACAGTCTGGTCCCAGAGAAAGGCGATGCTGTCGCGGTAATCAGTGACCTGTTTCGCGATGTCGGTTGCGCCAGACAGCGGCGGGCCATGCGTGCAGAGCAGGTGATCGGCGCCCAGCTCCTGAATGTGGTCGAGTCCGGCGAGTAGCACACGCGGGTCGCGATACTCCTCGCCCCGAATGGCGAACACATTGAACAACGTTGGCCACACATGGTTGTTGACGCAGACACCGATGTCGGGAAACCACAACGTCATATTGTCGTCGGCATCAGACGGGAACGGCGCCATATACACGTCGAGTCCGGCGATCGTTGCCTTTGTTGGTTCGCCGACCGTGATGGTCGGAGCGACGAAACCTTCGGTAAACGGGGCGTGCGAAGCATCACGGAAAAACAAGCCCAAGCCCACGTTCGCAACGGCGTCTGGTCCCTCGTCGGGGAGTGAAATGCCGAACTGATGCACCAGACCACGACCGGCAGCCGCGCTGACCTCAAGCCCATAACGCTGACGGTTACCCACGATTCGCTCGTGCCCCCATACCTCGATCTCGGCATCGGGTCCTGCCTCGTCGAAGATCGCTTGCGTGCCGGTGACGTAATGAAAGTGGGTGTACATCACCGCGACGACGGGCGCATCGGTGTGGGCGCGCACCTCGGCCAATGCCGCTGCCATCTCCTGCACCGACTCGCCAGTATCGATGGCGATCAGCCCCTCGGGCCCCTCGATGAACGTCTGGTTCGACAAACCGTTGCCGACCAGACACCACACACCCGGCCGCACATTCCACAGCTTTCGCTCGAGACGAGCCGTGTGGTTCTGCAACGTGGTGTGGGCACGTTGACCTTTGGGGCCAGTAGCCACAACATCGACTGTGGCGGCGAAGCTTTGCGGAAGATGCGAGTTCATTGAGGTTGTCTACCTCAAATGGCTACACCTGCGTCGTGCTCGGCCCCGTTGGCGAATCCTTAAACATCGCTTCGCTATCGAAGCCAATGCGCTTGGTTGGCGAGATGCGAATGACAACCCGGCCGGGCGTGTCGAGGTGCGAGGCAAACGCTGCTTGCGCATCGGGGTTGCCGGGACGAACCTTGGCGGCCAGCGCTGGATAGAACCATGCAGCAACCTCGGGATCCTCAAGGACCTCGGCGTCGCCTTTGTAGGTAACTGCCTGACTAATGCCGATGTCGGTGCCCCGACTACTGACCGAAAGTGCAACCTTTGGTCGTGCCTCAACCGCTGCAACCCGCAAGCGGCGACGCGTGCAGGTGATCCAGAACGCATCGTCGACATACACAAAGTTCATGATGACCCCGACCGGCTCGTTGGCCTTGGTGGTCCACATGAACGTGCATTCGGTCTGCTTGTCGAGCAGGGTCTGTTCGCGGTCGCCCGACAAACTGAACATCGACACGTCGTCGTAGCTGTCGGTGTAGTCGTCTGAAGTTGCGTCTGATGTCTGGTCTGAACTCATTGAAAAATCTCCTCGAGGTACTGAGCCACGCCGTGCTCGTCGTTCGTTGCTGCGATGACGTCGGCTGAGGCCTTTGCGGCGTCGGCTGCGTTGCCCATTGCTACTCCAGTGCCCGCCCACGACAACATTTCGATGTCGTTGACGTCGTCGCCGAATGCCATCACATCGGCCTGTTGCACCGCCAGGATCTCGGCCAATTGTTCGAGGGCGGCCGCCTTGTGTTCGTTGGCCACGCCTACTTCGACAAACGGCAGTCCGCTATGCAGCACCGCTTCATTGTCGCCAACCGCCTGCTGCGCCAGCGCGGCGAGGGCGGGGATATCGGTATCGAAGTTGTCGTGGTAGGCGATGACTTTCCGCACCGATCCGCGGTCCTGCTCCAGCAGCACGAGCACGTCGTCGACCGGACGGCCAAGCTCGACTCCAGCTGGAAGCCTTCGGTCCCAACCTGGTTCAGATTTCGCACCGTGCTCAAACTCGAACGCCAGGCCTATGCCGCCGAGTGCCGCGCGAAGTGCAGCGACGATTACGCGCGGCCGGTGGTCGGGAAGGAAGATGTTTCGATGCACATTGCCGCTCGCCATGTCGACGAGCATCGAGCCATTCGAGCAAATGACATAGTCGGCGCCGCCAACCTTCTCGACGGTTCGTTCAACGACCAACCACGGGCGACCAGTTGCGATCGCGACGGGGATGCCGAGTTGGCGGGCGTGTTGCAGTGCGGCCGCGGTGCGGTGATGGAGCGTGCCGGTCGAGTCAAGCAGCGTGCCGTCGACATCAAAGGCAAGAAGTCCTGGCCGGCCAGAGGTGGGTTCTTTCATTGCGGTGCTCCCTCAAGTCGCGGGCAACGGCAGTCTGCTGCGCCGAACTTAGGTGGGGCTGACCGCGGTCGCCACCTTCTCCGAGCTACTGGCGCCAGGAAAGCAACTTCCGGCGTAGATCGAGGGAGATGAATGCGTGAAACGCCTTTGCCGCTTCAGGGTTGAGGTGCTGGAGAGCCGTTAGGCGCTCGTTGGGCCAACGGCGGAGCCTGACCGCACCGACGGCGTAGGCATCGGCGGTCGCTCCGTCCCCGCTGAGAAAGCTCATTTCGCCGAGCAGCGCACCTGGTTCCACCACACCGAGTTTCGTCCCGCTCGAGCGGACCTCGACGACGCCTTCGATGACGAGCGAGACGGCGTCGGGATGATCGCCTTCGGTAGTCAGTTGGCTGTTTGCCACGAGCACACTTTCGCCAAGGCTCCATATGGAGAAGAAGTCGAACCTGTCGAGTTCCGGGAACCATTTCTTGCGCAACAGTTCGTCTTCGACCGAGATCTCGACTGCTCGGCGGGCCCGAAGATGTTTCATGACTTGGAAGAGGTGAAGAGATCCGGTTACCGAGTTCCAGATCGCAATCGATGCGGTTCCTGAGACGATGCCGTAGGTGATGAATCCCAGCGCAGCGACGATCAAACCGATCCGAAGTTTGAGAACGGTGCGAAAGAATGTCGCCGTTACGAGAATGATGTAGGCGATATTCAGCAACAAGGTTGTCCCAGACATTCCGGGCGACTCTAAAACAAAAGTCCAAGTGAGCCTTTGGTGGAAGCCGGATCTACTCACTACTTTCTGCGTGATGGGAACACGTCTTGCAGGAAAAGTTGCAGTAGTCATCGGTGGAGCGAGCGGTTTTGGTCTTGCTACCTCAGAGTTGTTTGCGAGTGAAGGGGCCCATGTCATCGTGGCCGGCCGGCGCGCTGAACTCGCCAACGAGGTCGCTGAATCGATCGGTGGCACGGGCGTCGCATGCGACATCACCAACTACGACCAACTCAACACCGTGACCGACGAAATCATGGCGACGCATGGCCATATCGACGTTGGCGTGAACTACGCGGGCTTCCAGGAGAACACGCCGATTCGCGACCTCACTCCCGAGATTCTCGAACCCATGGTCAACGTGCAGTTCAACGGCGCGCTCTATTTCATCCGGGCAATGGGCAACGCAATGTCGGCCGGCGATGGTGGGTCAATCATCTCTACGTCGTCGCTGACGGCGCAGAACCCGTCAAGCGGGCACTCGGCGTATGCGGGCGCGAAGGCTGGGCTCGAATACGCCACGCAGATCGCGGCGGTCGAGTACGGCGCCGACAATGTGCGAGTGAACGCGATCGCGGCACACCTCATCGAGACGCCGATGACCGCCGAGATTTTTCAACGCAAGTTGCTTATTCAGGCGGTTGAGAACCAGACGCCGCTCGGGCGCATGGGTCACGTGAGCGACATCGCGAACTGTGCCCTCTTTCTTGCAAGCGACGAGTCTGGCTACATATCTGGCGAGACCATTCGTGTCGATGGTGGAGCGTTTACCCAGAAGCTGCCGACGCCAACCGATCTTGCGTTGCTCGCAAAAGCACACCCCGAACTTCTCTAGGAAGCCCGTAGATCGAGAAGAAAGAGCGCCAGAATCACGCCCACTATTTCGTGAAGAATTGACCGCACGGTTAGTTTCTGGCCATGCCGATATTTTCTGCCGAACTCGCTGCCACTGAACCCGACGCAATAGCGCTACGCGATCCTTACCGTTCCATGGTCTGGGCCGAGGTCGACGAGATCCTCAACCGGTGCGCCAACAGGTTGCTCTCTACCGACCTTGGAGAGAAAGGGCGCATAGCCGTGTTCGCGGAGAATGCGAACGAAACGGCCCTCGCCCATCTCGGTGGTCTCATCGGCGGGGCGTCGACCGTGCCGGTGAACTTTCACCTCACCGCTTCCGAAGCGGCATACATCTTGAGCGACTCGGAGGCGAAGGTTGTTTTTGCCGGTCCGGAAACAGTCGAGCGTGCTGTTGAGGCGGCGGCGGAAGCTGGTGTCGAGGAGTTGGTGGTGTGGGGCGACAACGTTCCCGACTCGGCCATTGCGTGGTCGCAGTGGTTGTTGGGCGGCGACAACTCGAACCCGCCCGAAGACACAGCGCCCCGGCCGAATCTTCTCTATACCTCTGGTACCACGGGCCTGCCGAAGGGTACCGAGCTGCCGCCCACGATGTTTGCTGGCGGCGACACTGTTGCCGAGCATCTCCACAACCTAAAGACCACCAACAGCTTCGTTCCGTTTGGCACGCATCTTGTCGTCGGCCCGATGTACCACACCGGTCCACTGAGCGGCATGCGTCTCCTTGTGGCTGGCGTGCCGTCGGTGATCCTCGCGAAGTTCGACGCCGAGAACACGTTGCGAACAATCCAGGAGAACCGCACCGGGTCGGCCGTAATGGTCCCGACCCATTTCGTTCGACTGCTCGCACTTCCCGACGAGGTGAAGGCCAAGTACGACGTGTCGTCGATGCAGTTGGTAGCGCATACGGGCGCAAAGTGTCCGGTCGATATCAAGCGAGCGATGATCGAATGGTGGGGCCCGGTGTTTCGCGATGCTTACGGAGCCAGCGAAGTCGGCACGACGTGCACCATAAGTAGCGAGGAGTGGCTCGAGAACCCGGGCTCGGTCGGCAAGGCTGTGCCGCCGTTCACCGCCCTGGTGCTCGACGACGAGGACAACGAGGTTCCAGCCGGCACCGAAGGGCGCTTGTACTTCGAGGATGCAACGGGCAGGGGAGTGGTGTATCCGAACGATCCCGAGAAATCGGCGGCCGCCCATGTCCGACCCGGGGTCTTCACGCTCGGCGAGATTGGGTACATGAATGAGGCCGGGTACGTCTTCATCACCGACCGGTTCAGCGACATGATCCTGTCGGGCGGCGTCAACATCTATCCGGCCGAAGCCGAACACGTGATCCAGGAACACCCTGCGGTCGCCGACGTTGCGTGCATCGGGATCCCGCACCCTGAGATGGGCGAGGAGTTGAAGGCCCTCGTAGTACCAGAGGACCCGGCGAACCCACCCGATCCAGCTGAGCTCATCGCGTACTGCCGCGACGGTCTCAGCTCGTACAAGTGCCCCAGGTCGGTCGAAATCGTCGACACGGTTGGCCGCAACACCATGGGCAAGGTCAACAAAAAGAAACTGCGCGCACCGTATTGGGAGGGGCAACAGTGAGTGGGGAAACAGTGAGTGGGGGAACAGAGAGTGGGGCGACAGGGGCCGACACTGTTCTTATCGATAACCCGGCACCAAAAGTTCGCCGCTTCACTCTCAACCGGCCAGAGAAGCGAAATGCGCTCAACGACGACCTTCGGGGTTCGTTGTTCGCCGGGTTACGCGAAGGCGATGCCGATCCCGACGTTTCAGTGATGATTATCCGCGGCGCCGGCACCAACTTCTCTGCGGGGTACGACCTTGGTTCGGCGAACAGCGACGTCGAGCGTGCCATCGCCAAGACCGACGGCTGGTGGAGCCGCCATGTGGTCAACAACCACTTCGAGATGTGGGACATGGCGACCCCGATCATTGGCCAGGTGCACGGCTACTGCTTGGCTGGGGGAACCGAACTAGCAACCGCATGCGACCTCGTGTACGTCGCCGAAGATGCACAGATTGGCTACCCGCCGGTGCGGCTCATGTCGCCGCCCGATATGCAGTGGCAAACCTGGATGATGGGTTTGCGCCAAGGTATGGAAGCGCTCCTAACCGGCGACTCGATGACCGGCGAAGAGGCGGTTCGAAACGGGTTCGCGAATCGCGCGTATCCGGTGGACGATCTCGAAACCGAAGTGCTTGCCATTGCCGAACGCATCGCCAAGGTTCCGCTCGATCTGCTCGCGCTCAACAAGAGGGCTGCTCACCGGGCGATGGAGTCAATGGGAATTCGCGAGGGCATTCGGGCCACCGCCGAAATTCAGGCGATGGGATTTCATCAGCGCTCGTCTCGTGAGTACATGAAGAGCTTTCGCGAAAAGGGAGTTACGCAAGCGCTCAGCGATCGCGATGCGAAATTTGGTGACTACCGCGAGTCCAACTGACCGGACATTTACATACCAGTCGGTTAATTTGTGGTTTGTGGCATCCGCCACATACATTTACACCACCTACAGCGATGTCCGTTTGGGCTCGCACGATTCACTGAGGGGGAATCTTCGTGGTTTCACGTAACAAGTGGCTTCGGCTCTTGACTGTCCTATTTGCATTCTCATTATTCGCGGCCGCCTGCGGCAGTAGCGATGATGGCGATTCTGCTGATTCTGGCGACACCGAAACCGAGGATGCCGATAGCGGCGTTCTCGGCGACGACGAGCCTGAAGAAGAGCCTGAAGAGGCTATGGAAGAAGAGCCCGAAGAGGCGACGGAAGAAGAGCCCGAAGAGGCTCCTGCCGGTGGCGGCGTCACGAGCGATGCAGTGCAGGGCGACGGCGCCGAGTGGTGGGAACAACAGGTAACCAATCCTGTTGGCCCAGCTGACGAAAGCCTTGAGCCCGTGGTTATTACCATGACCAACGTCGAAGGCTCACCAGCCGGTTCGTTCCCAGAAATTCGCGAAGGCGCAATGGCCGCCGCGGAAAACATCAATGCGAACCTTGGTGGCGTCAACGGTCGCCCCATCGAGTTTGAGGTCTGTGTAAACGGTCTCGACCCGGCTGAGGCAACCAACTGTGCGAACGAAGTTGCCGATGCGCAGCCAAACCTGCACATCCAGGGCATTAACTTCTTCAACCCACTGATGTGGCCAACGATCACTGGCGCCGGTATTCCGGTGCTCCAGACCGTGCCGATCTTTGTGTCTGACTTCAACACTCCTGGCCTTATCTCGACCGAGGGTGGCTGCGTTAGCGCATTCCCCGGCGGCGCTCAGTACGGCGTTGAGGTTCTCGAGAGCGACGCTATTGCCGTGGTTCACTCCGATACCGGACCTGGTTTCGAGTGCTTCGCCGATACGCAAGAGCGTTTCTATGACCAGCTTCTCGACGAAAACCCTGGTGCCTTCAAGTGGCAGGGTTTCCCCGACGCTTCGGGTGACCCAACTGACAACGATGCCATCGTTCAGAACATCGCAGCCTTCTTCGAAGGCGCCGAAAACCCTTCAGTGTTCTTCGGTATTCAGGCTTCGGACTGCAACGAGATTCTTTCGTCGCTGTCCTCCGCTGGTGTCGAAGCAACCATCGTGATGTCCGGTTCCTGCCGTGACGACTCGGTGCTCGCTAACCCGGCATCTGCTGGCGTACATGTTGGCGGCGTCGACACGATTACTGAGCGTCCTGATCTGTGGAACGACTATCAGATCTTGTCATTCGATGTCCGTGAAGCAGCGTTGGATGCATTTGGTCCAGAAGCTCCAAAGTCAGCCTTCATGGAAGTTGCTCACGACGTGATGATGTCGGCCTGGGTCGCTCTGACACTCATGGACAACTCAGGAGTCGACATCGATGATGGCGCTTCAGTAACCGACTACTTCGTCAACGCAACCAACTTGTTCCGGGTAGCTGGCGCGAAGGGTCAAGACTGCACCACCAACGCATCCGAGTTCGTCTCGGTTTGCCAGAAGCAAATGAACAACTACGTCTGGAGCGGTCCTGGTGGACAGTTCGAGTACGGACCGTCCGGCGAAGAGGGTGTCGACGTAACCGACATCCTCCGCCGAGTCGGCGAGAGCAACCCACGGCCTGTCGCCGAGTAGTTGCAACCTCAGCTAACTGCGTCGACCAGCACATGCTGATCGGCTGAACGATGCGGGGCGGCTCACCAGTGAGTCGCCCCGCACGTCGTTCAAACTCGTTTCGAAGCACAAAACTTCACACATAAAACTAGGGAATCAGGGGGACTGAGCACCATGAAGGAGCTCATTATTGCGCTCATTGCGGGTGTCGGCGCAGGCGGTCTGTACGCCATGCTTGGCGCTGGGCTGGTAGTAGCCTTTCGCGGATCGGGCGTTATCAACTTCGCCCACGGAGCCGTGGCGGCGTACGCCGCCTACACCTTCGACGAATTGCGAGAGAACGGCGACGTGTATCTGCCGTGGTTCGACCCGATTCCTGAATTTGGCTTTCTCAAGACCTTACGCATCAACAATCTGCCGGTGAAGCTACACCTCGGCGAAGATCCGTCGACGTGGTTGGCCGTTGCCGTCGCCCTACTCATGTCAGCGTTCATTGGTCTGTTGATGCACTTCTTAGTGTTTCGTCCACTACGGAACGCTCCGACGCTGGGCAAGGTCATCGGCTCGGTCGGCGTCATGCTCTACCTCAGCTCGATCATCGCCGTGAACTTTGGTGGTCAGAACCGAGCTGACGTCGGATTTGGTGGCTTCACCACCGACTCACCCGCCGTCGAAATCCTCGGTGGCACCATTCCCCGCTCCAACTTCTATCTTCTCGCTGCCGCTGTTGTTATGGGCGCCGCCGTTTGGGCGCTCTACCGGTTCACCAGATTTGGCATCTCGACTCGGGCTGCCGACGAAAACGAAAAGGGCGCTGCGCTCCTCGGCTACTCGCCACAGTTCATCGCCGGAGCGAACTGGGTCCTGGCATCGGTTCTTGCCGGTGCGGCGGGTGTACTCTTCATTCACAAAACCCAGCCGGCGCTGTTCGTGCTGTTTGTTGTGCCGGCGCTTGGTGCCGCATTGTTCGGGAACCTTTCGTCGGTGCCCGGTGCGACGGTCGGTGGTCTGTTGATCGGTATCGCGGCCAGCGGCGGTGTCGAACTTGCCGACAAAGGCTGGTGGCCAGCCTGGCTGCCAGCTGAAGGTGTGCGAAACACCGTGCCGCTGCTGGTCATCATCCTGATCCTGTATTTCCGGGGTGACAAACTCCCGATTCGCGGCAGTATCAGTATCGGCCGACAACCTCGAGCGCCCGAATCAAACAACGTACTTATCGGGCTCGGCGTTTGCGTTGGTATCGCAATTTTGCTGTCGAACATTTTCGTCTCGAGCTGGGAAGCAATTCTCACCACGTCGCTGCTAGCCACGCTGTTCATGTTCAGCCTGGTGGTCTTGGTGGGTTATCTCGGCCAGATCTCTCTGGTGCAGTTCAGCCTTGCTGGCGTCGCAGCGTTTACGATGACCCGACTCGCCGCCGATGGCACCAAGGTCCGTCCTAACGACTTCTTTGTGAACACCGGTTGGGATCTGCCCGATCCACTCGCCGCACTAGGCGCAGTGATCGTGGCAACTATCGTCGGCCTAGTCGTTGGTATTCCGGCCCTGCGGATCCGTGGTGTGCAGCTAGCGGTGGTAACACTCTCGGCGGTTATCGCGCTCGAAGATATTCTGATTCGAAACACCACGCTCTTGGGAGAGGGCGCTAAGTCGACCAACCCGACTCCCGAGCCGAGCTGGTTTGGTCAGTACGTAGGTGCCTTTAACCCCGATACCAACCGTACCGATTACTGGAAGTACACCGCCTTTCTCATTCTTGCTGTGTCGCTCGTGGGGGTTGCCGTAGCCAACCTCCGTCGAGGGGCCATGGGCAGGAAGTTTCTGGCGGTCCGGGCGAACGAGCGTGCTGCTGCGGCAGCCGGCATCGACGTGTCGAAGACCAAGATGCTGGGCTTCGGCATCTCGTCGGCAATCGCCGGTATCGCCGGTGTGCTTTTCGCCTACAAACTTCCTGCAGTTAGCAGCGACAACTTCAGCGTGTTCGCCGGACTCGCGCTGCTCGCCTTCGCCTACCTTGGCGGCATTACCACCATTGGTGGCGCCGTCATTGGCGGGTTGTTGGTAGCTGGTGGGCTCTCAGCCGAGACGCTCGGCGTGCACTTCGAAGACATCGATGTTGCATACATCAACGCCGTCGGCGCCATTGGTCTCATTATCAACGCCATTGTCACTGGCGGCGAAGGGATCGCGATGCTGCAAACCGACCAAGGCAAACACATATTGGCTGGGCTTCGCCGAGATCCAACTATCGCTCCACCCGATTCGGTGCTGAATCTCACGCAAGAGGAAATACAAGGCGACGTTGAAGGAGCGCTGGTATGACCAAGAACATTCTCGAAACCGACGGGTTGACGGTTACCTTCGGTGGTCTCAACGCAAACGACAGCGTCGACCTCGCGGTTCCTGAAGGCACCTTCGTTGGCCTCATCGGCCCAAACGGTGCCGGTAAGACCACGTTCATTGATGCGATCACCGGCTACGTCGGGATGTCGGCTGGCACTGCGACCTTCGACGGCGAAGACATTGGTGCACTCAAACCCCACGAACGGGCCGGCAAAGGCCTTATCCGTACCTTCCAGTCGCTCGAACTTTTCGAGGACTTGTCAGTACGCGACAACCTGTTGGTCGCCGGGTACCCGACTAAGTGGTACACGTTCATTCTCGACATGTTGCATATGACACCCAAGAACCAAGAAATTGAGGAGCGCGTTGACTGGGCTCTCGACATCTTGAACTTGACCGACGTGGCCGACGCGATGCCAACCGATCTTCCTCACGGCCGACGCAAGCTGGTTGGTGTGGCACGAGCGCTCGCCGCCAAACCGAAGCTGATCCTGCTCGACGAACCTGCGGCTGGTTTGGACACCACCGAGAGCACCAACCTCGGGCGACAGTTGCGCACGTTCCTCGACCACGACATGTCGGTGTTTCTTATCGACCATGACATGGGCTTGGTGCTGTCGGTGTGCGACTACATCTACGTTCTCGACTTCGGTCAGATCATTGCTCAGGGAACCCCTGCCGAGATTCGTGAGGATCCAGCCGTGAAGGCCGCCTACCTTGGCGAGCAGGCG
This sequence comes from uncultured Acidimicrobiales bacterium, assembly GCA_938015295.1. Lineage (GTDB taxonomy): Bacteria > Actinomycetota > Acidimicrobiia > Acidimicrobiales > SHLQ01 > CALLQB01. The sequence goes on along the minus strand of CALLQB010000134.1, from coordinate 6,207 downwards.
GGCGAAGTGCAAGCCCAAGAAGCCGATCGCATACGCGAGAGCCAGCAAGAGGAGGTTCCGTCATGACCGATACTGCAACGACAACATCGTCGAGCGCCGCAACCGGCGAGACGTTGCTCGATATCTCGAACCTGTCCGCCGGGTACTCCGGGGTGGCAGTTATTCGTGGCGTTAACCTCCATATCAAATCTGGTGAGGTGGTAGCGCTCCTCGGCCCAAACGGCGCCGGAAAGACGACAACACTGCTCACCGTCTCTGGCCTGCTCAAGGCGTTGGAGGGATCGGTCGCCGTGCTTGGCGCCCCGACCACCTTCGGTGCACCACACAAGACCGCTCGTCGAGGTCTTGCACACGTGCCCGAGGATCGCTCATTGTTCTTTGGTCTTACGGTGCAGGAAAACCTGAAGCTCGGACTGCGTGGTAGCCGGTCGGAGCAGGCAGCAGGTTACGAGACTGCACTCGACCTGTTGCCAGCACTCAAGCCACTCATGGGGCGCCGCGCTGGCCTACTTTCGGGTGGCGAGCAGCAGATGTTGGCGATGGCTCGTGCCCTCGTTGGCAAACCAAAACTTCTGTTGGTCGACGAAATGAGCCTCGGGCTTGCGCCAATCATTGTGGAACGCTTGTTGCCGATTGTTCGCGATATCGCTGACAACACCGGTGCTGGCGTTCTTATCGTCGAGCAGCACGTGCACCTCGCACTCGAAGTAGCCGACCGTGCTTACGTAATGAGCCACGGCGAGATCGTTCTCGAAGGAGCGGCCGCCGAATTGATGGAACGTCGAGATCTTCTCGAAGCGAGTTATCTCGGCGGCGGCCTTGAGGAGGACGCATGAACGCGAAGAGATTCCTCGAACTTCTTCATCTTCTACTGGCTGCTCTCTATCTGTGGTTTGTTCTCTTCGGCAAGTGGGCCAAGCGCGGCGACCCAGACGAAAGCGCTTTTAGCGCCGACGGTGGTGCCGGGTTCGGCATTATTGCTGTCGTTCTAGGCGTGATGCTGGTTGGCCTGGCCCTGATGCGGATCGCCGGAAAGTCAAAGGTGCTTCCTGGTCTTGGCGTCGAGCAACTAACAATCGCCCTCGGGCTCGCGGCAACGCTCAACGTCATCGGCTACATCGTCGGCTGGCTGGCGGTATTTCCGACCGGAACCGGTTGGGGCGTCGCGGCTGCGTATCTGCCGGCATCGATGATTCCCCAGATCGGGCTTTTGACACTGAGTGGCACCGAACCAGGAACCGGCATCCGGCCTCTTGAGGCTGGACAGCGACGCGTGTACTCGGCGATCGCCATCGTCGCTGCTGCAGGTGTAGCGCTGTTCCCGTTCCTCACGTGGCTGAAGTCGGGCTCGGTTACCCTGGCCGCCTTCGATGGCCGTAGTGGAAACCCCACCTCGGGACCTCGTCTTGCTTACATCCTGCTAATTCTCGGCGTCATTGTGTTTGTCGCAGGCATGATGCGGCTGCGACCGCGGGGGTTGGCCGAGCCAGGCCCGAACCTGTTGCTTTCGCATGCGCTCTTTGCTGCGGCCCTCAGCGCACTGCTTTTGCCTCTAGCGACACTGATTTCGGTCTTCATGAAAGACGGCCTTGATCCGGGTATCGGACTCTGGCTGGGTCTTGTTGCCGGACTCGTTCTGGTCGTTGTTGCTCTAGCGGAGAACAAGAGCCGAGGTGCCGTCGGCGCCTGAGCCCGTTCGCAGCTGCGGCGATGCCGCTAACGCAAACGAAACGCTTTAGTGGTCCCGCACCTTCGGGTGCGGGACCGTTCGTTTTGGCAAGTGTTTGATGGTGTCGCCGAGCGAAACCAAGCCATCAGACCGAAAGACGGCCACGGCGATCAGGAGGGCTCCAGACACGGCTCCCCGCAGGAAGTTGCCGCCTCCCGAGGTCGACGAAAGCACGCCTCCTGGCGTCAGCGCCGCGCCGAGGAGGGCGCCGGGAATACGCCCGACGCCGCCTAGGAAGAGCAACGCCACGTTGTTGATACCGGCTAGCGCGCTGTAGCTCGAGACCTGTAGCACGGTCTGATGGTAGGCCGTAAGTGCTCCGGCGATTCCGGCGATCGCCGATGAGATCGCGAAGCCGAGCAGTTTTACGCCGACAACATTTACCCCAACCGATTCGGCCGCCCGCTCGTTGGCCCGCACAGCAAGAAACTGCCGACCCGTAGCGCCCATCCGAAGACCCGAAACCGCGGCGATGACCACCAACAACCACAACAGGCAAAAGATCGCCAGCGTCGTCCGGCTGGCGAGCCCGCTTTCGTCAAACGTCACGCCAACATCAACCCCGAACCACTTCGCTGGCGGCACGGTCACGTTCGATCGAGCCCCGGGGCCGAGAAGCCACTCGTTACCCAGAAGTAGTGCTGCAGCTGCCACAGCGGCAGCAAGGGTCACCACGGCCAGCTGGACGCCCCTGATTCGCAAAGCAGGGATCGCCAAGAGTAAACCGACGCCAACTGCGATCGACACGCCAACGAGCACTGCGAGCGGATCGGCAAGCCCGGGCCCGTCGACCACAAATGGGCTCGCCCCGTAGCGGGAGCCATCTGCCGCAAATTTCGTCGCGAGATACGCAGCCACGCCGGCAAAGGCGAGCCCGGCCAACGAGATCTGACCCAGGTAGCCAATGAGCACCACCGATGACAGCATCAAGATCGCCGCGATGAGCGTCGTGACCAGCTTTCCTTCGGTCACCCGTGAGGCGGTCCACAGGAACCAGACCGTGGCGAGAGCGACAACGACGATCTGTAGCTGCCAGTTCGTGGGGCGGGGGAGCGACGGTTGGCGTTCTTCGAGTCGGTTGCTACGAAACGGGATGGTCTGGCCTCGGAAGAACTGGAAGGCCACAATCAGGACAAGCGGCACGACCTGGCGCATGCCATCGGCAGGAATCCCTACCGGCCACCAGTCGGTCAAGGTGAGTCCCGCTGCTGCTGATTGAAACATGCCGAGCAGGACCCCGCCGACGCCGGCCAGCCACGGCGAGGTGAGGTTGCCGATGAGTGCTGCACCCAGCGCTGGCACCACGAAAAGGGTGTAGCGAGTCGGTGTGAGCGACACAAACGAGAGTGCAAGCACGCCGCCAATGCCTGTGACGGTCGTCGAGATCAGCCAGTTGGTGGTGGCGATGCGGTTGACCGAATAGCCAAGCAGCGCCGTGCCCATCTCTGAATCCTCGGCAGCCCGTGTCGTCAGCCCGATTCGGGTGCGCCGATAATACTGACTCAGGCCGGCTCCGGCTGCGAGGGCAATCGCGGCCAAGGCGAGCCGCTCATAGGGCACCTGCCCACCCAGCCCGAACGGATCGACCCATTCGCCGGTGGGAAGGAGTCCGTCGACCTGTCGAGCCTTTGCGCCGAACTGAAACAACGCGACAGAGGTCAGGTACAACAGCGCGCCAAGCGAACCGATGACCTTCGAGATGGCCGGCTTGTTGCGCAGCGGTCCGAATACCAAGGTCTGCACCAGCACACCAAGCAGCACCGACATCGCAAGGGCTGCGAGCAGCGACGGCGCGACGCCGAGCCCGCGGCCGGCAATTTGTATGCGATACGGAATATCGATGGGCCCTGGGATGACGTCGAACCAGGGGAGGAAAACCTCGCCGCTCTCTCGCATCGTGACGAACGTGTACGCGGGGTACATCGCAAGCGCACCCTGGTCGAGGTTGATCAGCCCCGAACCTTTGTGGCCCACCACAACGCCAATAGCCAGCAGCCCGTAGAACCCGCCAATTCCTACCCCAAGCAGACCCAGCAGCAGGATGTCATGCATAAGAAAAAGGGGTCAGGCACTTTAAGTGCCTGACCCCTAAGGGCCCTAGCTCGGTTCTGCTGGTTCTGGTTCTCGGCTCCAGAGGACATCGAAGTCCCGCTGAACATCGAGCGCAGTGAGCGCTCGGCCAAATCCGAGACAGAACGCGTTGGTTACCGACAACTCCATAATTTCGGTGTCGGAGAAATGCTCTTTCATGCGACCGATGAACGCATCGGTGACCTCGCTGGGATCGATAGCAAACTGTTCCGCGTATTCGATCGCGAGCTTCTCACGGGGGGTGAAAGCGTCGTTGGTGTAGTAGCTGCCGACCTGCGCGTAGAGGTCGTCATCGAGTCCTTGCTGCATCGCCGATGCAGCGCGTGTGTTCTGTCAAACGTCGCACTTATTGAGCTGGGCTATGCGCATTCGGGCAACTTCACGCTCGCGGATTGGCAGGCTGCTCTTTTCATACACGGCCTTGCTCATCGTGTGGATGGCCTCGGCCATGTGTGGCACAAGGCCCCAGACCTTTGACACCTCCATGCCGTCGCCGTCAGGTAGGTCGATTCGTGCCATCTGAGATCCCCTTAGTAGTGCGTTTCACAAAAACATATCAAGCGATTAGTTTTATTGCAGATCGACTACCAGGGGGACAGACCCGAATATGGCCGAAGCAACCGATAGCTGGATCACCGATACCGAGCTCAGCACCCGTTTTCCGTATTACACCAGGGCGAATGCTGATGAGGTTGGTCCTGATCCATTCACTCCGCTTGGCTGGAGCCTCGGCTGGATGAAGGGCTGCATCCCGGGCGTTGCTGGCGGCTTTGTCGAATTCGGGGTGCTTGACTGGGACGAGTTCGCCGTCGACCCGCCTGAAGTTTTTGGCAACTGGGGCGGCTACTTCTACAACCAGCTTTCGTTGCCTCGGCTGATGGGCACCCGCATGCCCGGTGCTTCGCCTGAGGCGATCGACCAGGCGTACTTTGGCGACCACCCCGGCGTACCCGCTATCGAGGTCGACCCTCGAGACGAGAACGAAGCCGCTACGGCCAAGCTCGGTGAGACGATGGCGTGGGCGATGAGCACCGATGGCTTCCCCGAACAAGACCGCGTGTCGGAGCTTGCAAAACAACTCGTTGCCGACCGACCCGACCTCTCGGCGCTATCGAACGCCGAACTGATTGCACACGCTCGTCACACGGCCACAACCCTTGAAGAGGTTTGGGTGCCGTATTGCCAATCAGCTCTTGGCGCCTCTCTCGGCCCGGGTGCGGTGCAGGCGGTCTGTGAAGGATTGGGCCGTGGCGGCGATGCGGTGAAGATGATGACGGCAATCGGTGACGTCGAGTCAGCGCAGGCTTCGGTCGACATGTGGGACCTCAGTCGCATGGTAAAAAACAGCGAGTCGCTAACCGCTGCGTTCGACAGCGGGGTCGACGGCCTATTCGGCCGCATCTCGGCATCCGACGACGCCGACCTCGTTGCGTTTAGCAATGCCTGGACCGATCTGATCGCGATCCACGGTCACCGCGGACCAAACGAGTGGGACATGGGTGCGCCGTCGTGGACCACCAAGCCCGAACTGGCCCTTGGCATGATCGAGCGCATGCGTCTGCAGGACGATTCACGCTCGCCGCTCAAAGCGCGTGAACGTGCGGCCGCCGAGCGCGAAGCGATATCAGCAGAAGTGTTGGCGCTGGTCGAAGGCGATGCCGAAACGCACGGCATGCTTGGCGCTGGCATCAATTCGGCGAGCGTATTTCTCCGTTTGCGCGAAAAGGGCAAGAACGCCTGCATCCGTACGATTCACGAAGGCAAGTTGGCGTTGCTTGAGCTCGGCGACCGCATGGTGGCCGAGGGGGCGATCGACGACTCCTACAAGATCTTCATGTTGATGGACAGCGAGCTCGATGACTTTATCGTCGACGCGTCTTCGATGACCGCCACGATCAACGAGCGTCACGAGATGTTCGCCAAGCTCCACACGCTTGAACCGCCATACATCGTGAAGCTTCAAGACGGCGTGCCGCCGATTTCGACATGGGCCGATCGCAACAGCGGCGAAAAAATCGCAGCAGCGGTTGGCGAAGTACTCCAAGGCACCGCCGGTTCTCCCGGCGTGGTCACCGGCGTTGCCCGGGTCATCCTCGACCCGACCGACCCGTCGGCCATTGGGCCCGGCGACATTATGATCGCTCCCACAACCGATCCGTCCTGGACCCCGCTGTTCTTGTCGGCCGAAGGTGTTGTGGTGAACGTCGGCGCTGTAGCGAGTCACGCCGCCATCGTGTGTCGTGAGCTCGGTGTGCCCTGCGCGGTATCGGTCATCGATGCCACCTCGAGAATTCCCGATGGGGCAACCATCGAAATCGACGGCTCCACCGGATCCGTCACGGTGCTCTCGCTGCCGTAAGTACACCTAGTGTCGGGCCTGCCTGTCG
>CALLQB010000133.1 GCA_938015295.1 uncultured Acidimicrobiales bacterium | reverse complement strand
CATGATTACGACCACGCTCGATATCTCGGCCGAGGAGTTCGCTTCCGGAACGGGATGGGATATCAAACCCGAAGGCGCATGCAAGGGAGAGGTGTGTGTTCCTCTCCCCCAGGGCTACTCGGGTGCGGACGTAGCTGACCGGCTTGGCATGGCCGTCGTCACCAACGAGGCCACAGGGCTAATAGCTCTCGGCCCCGAGTCGCTGAGCGGACGAGCCCTTGTCACCGCCCAGGCCCCCGACGTTGTGCTTCCTGACCTCGAAGGCAACGAGTTCCGGCTGTCGTCCCTGCGAGGCAAAAAAGTAGTTCTGGTTGCCTGGGCTCCCTATTGAGGTTGCCGATATGACCTGTCAGGTTGGCAGGCACTCCACGAAGAACTGGCACCTCTTGGCGTTGAGATCGTCACGGTCTCTCTCGAGCTAAGCGATCCTGAGGTGTCACGCCCGTTCATCGAGGCAGCGAAGCCGACGCACCTGTCGTTGCTCGATCCCAAACATCAACTCGACGCACTCTTTGGTGTGGTCAACATTCCCAACGTCATCTGGATCGACGAAGCCGGCGTCATCGTGCGGCCGCCCGAACCCGGTTGGCCGCCTGGCGACGACTACCCCGACTGGTTGCGTGGATTCCTTGAGGAACGAAACGCCGCCATTGAGAAAAAGGCTGCCAAGGTCGAACAGAGCGACCCCGAACTGGCCGCTCGTCTGCGCGGTGGCCAAGATCGCGAGGCGTACCCCGATGCGATTCGGGATTGGGCACAAAAGGGAGCCGGTAGCGTCTTCGCGATGACGCCCGAGCAGGTTCTCGAAGCCTCAGCAGAACGCGGTGTCGACAAAAGCGAAGGTGCAGCGCACTTCGAACTCGCTAACCATCTTTGGACGAACGGCGACCGTGGCGGCGCCATTGCGCATTTCAACCACGCCCACCGGCTGCAGCCCGACAACTGGACCTACAAACGACAGGCATGGTCACTCGTCGGCAACGAAAACGCAGGCGGTGGCGAGATGGGACTGTTCAACCAAGGCCCACTTCCCGGTGGCGAAGCCGACTGGCCCTTCGAGGGAAACTTCACCGCCGAATCCGCGAAAACACCGGCCGGCGACTACTACCCCAACACCATGTAAGACGCACCGGATCCGCATCGCGAGGCAAGGTTCCGACATTGTCCCGTGCTGACGATCCAAAGCCGACAACCACTGGTCAAAATCGGACACATCGCTGGGCTGCTCGATACCTCGATGGCACACTGGTGACGCATGCGTGATGTTGTCGAGATGAACCTGAGCAAGCCGGTGAACGTCACCGACACGTCGTTCATCCGGGCCGCCGTCCAAGCCCGTATCCAAGCTGACGGCCTCGACGGCCCACCTGTCGAGCTGGTGCGATTTCATGTCTTCATTCATTGCACCCAGGGCCTCGGGCAACACATGGTCGACTTTCACGACCATGAGATACAGCCTGGCACGGCCATCTGGATTCGGCCTGGCCAGGTACAGCGGTGGAGCGCTCTTCACGATCGCTTCGAGGCAGATGTCATCGTCTTCGAATCGTCGGTCATCCCCGATTTGCCGCTCTTTGATCGGTTCATCGGCACCACAAGCATTACCGAGCTCGACGATGACGCAGCCCGCCTTCAGGAGCTGACCGAATGGATGGCCACTGACCTCGAAACGAACCAGGATCATGCAACTGCCGCTGCAGTTGTAGGTGTGATTCTGCGCTTGTTCGCCCGGCAAGCTCTTAACGACAACGTTCCGGCCGACACTCCGGGCCGCCGCCTAGCGGCGGCATTCGTTGACAGCGTCGGCCGCAACGTCGAACAGCGCTCAGTTGCCTGGCACGCCCAACGGATCGGAGCTTCGACCCGCTCGGTCGCTCGCGCAACAGCCGAAACCTTCGGCCAACGACCAAAGGAAGTTATCGACGCCCACGTGATTCTCGAGGCGCAACGACGGCTGGCATGGTCAACTATCGACATCGCGACCATCGCCCGAGACCTCCGGTTCTCGGAGGCATCGAACTTCACCAAGTTCTTCCGAACACGGACCGGAAGCTCACCATCGACCTTCCGAGACACGATGACCGCACTCGGGTCCGACAAGACCTGACGAACAAGTAGCGGGCCAAAGGCACCCAACATGACGGTGACCGTTGGCGCTTGTCGTCGCGTACTTGCCGAGAAGGCTCCGGTAGGGTCGTCGAATGTCTGATTCACCTTGGCTGGGCGATGCCTGCTCTTTAGTCGATGCCTTCCGAGCAGGCGATCGCTCGCCGGCGGAAGAACTCGAAGCGACAGCCGCGGCCATCGACTCGTCAAAGCTCAATGCGTTTTCGCACCTCGACCTCGACACTGCCCGCACACTGGCACAGAGTGCCGATATCTCGAAGCCGTTCGGGGGTGTGCCAACCGGAATCAAAGAACTCGAATCGGTGAAAGGCTGGCCCAATACTGAGGCCTCGCTGCTGTTTAAGAGCCGCATCGCAGATCGCACCGGCGTGATGGTCGAACGACTCCGATCTGACGGAGGAGTTGTGCCCGTCGGATTGACGACCGCTAGCGAATTCGGCGGCCTCAACGTGAGCGTCACGAAACTCAACGGCGTCACCCACAATCCTTGGCAACATGGGCGCACCGTCGGCGGCTCGTCGTCAGGTTCCGCCGCAGCGGTGGCCGGCGGCCTCGTGCCACTCGCCACCGGTGGCGACGGCGGCGGATCTATCCGCATCCCGGCCGGCTACACCGGACTGCTCGGCATGAAGGGAACGTTTGGTCGAATTCCTCGGAGTCCGCATGCGTTCAGCCGGCCGAACACTGTTGTACTCGGTTGCACCGCTCGATCGGTTCGAGATGCAGCCCGGTATTTCGACGTGTGTGGCGGACCGGATCTTGAGGATCCGTCAGCGCTTCCGAAACACGAAAGCTTCGAGGATCTCCTCAGTACGCATGATCTCAAAGGCAAGACCGTCGGCGTGGTACTCGACCTCGGCGGGGTGGCCCTCGAACACGGCGTGGCTGAACACCTCGAACATCAGGTCACCGAACTTCTTGGCGCGACCGGGATGAAACGCGTCGACCTGACAATCGAGATCCCCAATTTCGCCGCCCATTGGGCGATGGGAAACATGTCGACGCTCATGGCCGAAATCTCCGACCAGTGGCCTGGCTGCGCTGGCGACCTGACCCCCGAAATCGCTCTCGGTGTGTATCTCTCGCGTTCGCTGTACAACATCGAAATCGCTGGTGAGGCCGAGTTCCGCCGGGTACGAGCGTATGAGGCAATGGCCAACGCGTTTCGCAAGGTCGACTTCGTCGTTGCCGCGACCAATCCTGGCCCAGCCTTTGACGCCGAGGCGCGCACGAGCAATCCCGACCCGAGCCCGGTGGACCGGTTTCTCGACGGCGATGCTGGCCTAACAGCACTTCGAGGTGTGCTGGGCCTGGCCCGAATAGGATCGTCGATCAGCCCACGACTACCCAACAAACTGATCGAACAATCGGTCAAACAAGACCCTGGGCTTAACACTATGGGCGCGTTGACGATCATCTCTAACGTCTATGGCAATCCGGCGGTGTCTATCCCGGCCGGAACTATCCGTGGGCTACCTATTGGGCTGCAGGTCCTTGCGCCGCATCACCACGACGCACTGCTGTTCGACGTCGCGCTCGCATTCGAACGTCACCAGCCGTGGCCGTTGGTCGCCCCTGCTAACCCGTAGTCGCTGACAGCTGAACGAGCTTCAGCCCTCGTGGTTGCCGAGTAGCTGTTTCGCTGCGTTTCCTACCCGGTTGTTGAGGTTCGCTTGGCCGCACACCAAGATCAGCTCGGCCAACTCGCCCTCCGAATAGTGGAATCTCAGCTCGTCGACGAGCTCCGGATCGAGCTGTGCCGTCGGACCACACATCGCATCAGCCAACAACAATGCCGCATGGGTGGCGTCGTCAAATACAGCCGACCAAAGGTCTTGGCTGTGTAATGCGTCAAGCTCTGCATCAGATATCCCTCGTTGTCTCGCCGAGACAACATGGCCCTCCAGTCAAGTGGGACAGTCGTTGAGGATCGATGACCGAATGAACAGCAGTTCCTTTAGCACCGCCGAAACAGCCCGCTCGTCGGACCAAAGCTCGGTGCCAAAGTTCTTGTATACGTCGGTGCCAGCAACGAGTGCGAGTGTGTAGCCGAGCGGCGCGCCGGCAAGTTTTGGACGACTCTTCATGCTTCCAGTATGGGGCCTCAGAGTTGCAGAGTTGTCGCAATTTGACCCGGGGTTGTCCGTAAGAGACCTTCCGGGAGTACTGCATCTCTCCGTAGGATCGCGAGATGTCTGTCATCGAAACGATCACGCTACTACTGGCCGATGGTGCCTCGCCCGAGGCTTTCGCTGCCGCAAACGCCAAGGTCGAGTCGGAGTATCTTCCCCTTCAGCCTGGTTTCAACCCGGGCACCCGAGTAACCACAGTCGACGCTGACCAACGGTGGACCATCTCGCTGCGATGGGACAGTGCATACGACGGCGACGCTTCGATGGCGTCGTTTATGGATGCCCCCGCAACCCAGGACTTTTTGTCGCTCATCGATGCAGATTCGATGACCATGAAGCGCGAGGTGGAGATTGCTTCCGCAGCAAACGCCGGTTTGGACAACGCGAGGCGACTCTACCTTGAAGGCATTCGTGATGGAGATGTGCGCCGCGCCGTCGAGACCTACACCGGCGACCGCTACACCCAACATTCGACAGGCGTACGCGATGGTGTGGAGGGCTTCGTCGAGTTCTTCGAACCGTTCGTCGCCCGCAATACTGTCCGCGATATCGAACTCGTCCGCTCTGTCGTCGATGGCCGGTTCGTCTTTGTGCAGGCAGCCCAAAACATCAATAACGGCGAGGCTCGCTGGGTTACCACCGACCTATTCGACACCGACGGCAACGGCAAGATTGTCGAACACTGGGATGTTATTCACGCCATGGGTGGCACAAACCCTGGGGGCCACACCCAGGTCGACGGATCCGTCGAGATCACTGATCTGCATCTGACCGAGGACAACAAGGACGTTGTTCGCCGGCTGCTTACCGAGGCGTTCGCCGAGACGCCCACTGCACCGATGTCTGACTTCATTTCCGATGCGGTCTACATCAATCACAACCCCGACGCCCCCGACGGACTTGCCGCACTGGTCGAAATGGACAGGACCGCCCGGGCAAACGGGCAAGCGCTGTATTACAAGCAGGTGCACCGAATCATCGGCCAAGGAAACTTCGTTGTTTCATTTGCGCACCAAATCTGGAACGACATCTCCTATGCCGCCTTCGATATTTTCCGTCTAGAAGATGGCCTCATCGTCGAGCATTGGGACAACGTCGAAGTCGTTCCTGCACCAGAAGAGCTCGTCAACTCCGGCAAGTTTTAGTACGCCGAGATCGCTCGGCCCTTGCTGTTGTTACACCGAACAGTCGGGGTCGTGTCCAAGCAGGCATAACCCGAGTTCGATCAGGCCACCGACGCATGGGTCGATGAGGCGGTAATAGATTCGGTTGCCGTCGCGACGAGTGGCAACAATCTTCTGGTCGGCCATGCGCTGCAGGTGGTTCGAGACTCCCTGCGAGCTCGCCCCGACCTCAGCCGCGATCGCACTTACCGAGGCCTCGCCGGCGCGGGCGATGGCGTGCAGAATCGAGAGGCGGGTGTCGCTAGCGAGTACGCGAAACAGGTTTGCGAGTTCGTCGACCTCGGGGGCTTGCAGAAGGTCGCGTTTTGCGAGCGCCGGAGGAATGACGGGTGAAGGGGTTGACATGGCTTCCAAACTATTACACTATGTTGTGTAGTACTTTACTTCTACTATTCTTTCTACTCAATAGGACACAGTATGTCTAGGTTTCAGCTCTCACTAAACGTCGACAACGTCGACGCCTCGGTCGAGTTTTATACAAAGTTGTTTGGTGTCGAGCCAGCGAAGCACCGCGCTGGCTACGCCAACTTCGTCGTCGAGGACCCACCGATGAAGCTGGTCGTGATCGAAAACGAAGGCACACCGGGTTCGATCAACCATGTGGGAATCGAGTACGAAACCGGCGACGCGGTGGCCGCCGAGACCGAGCGGGTTGCCGCGGCCGGCCTGCCAGTCGAGGTCGACGATCCGCACACGTGCTGCTTCGCAACCCAAGAGAAAGCTTGGACCCAAGACGCAGATGGCGTGCCCTGGGAGATCTACACAATCACCGAGCACACCCCGAACTTCGGAGCGAGCCCACGTGGCAACACGCCTCTAGACCTGTTGTTGCCGCCGGTCACCGGCGACGAGCTTCGCACAGCGCTCAGCGACACGACCACTGTGGTCATCGATGCCCAGGGCGACGGCGGATTCGAGAAACAACATATCGCCGGGTGCCCTGAA
>CALLQB010000132.1 GCA_938015295.1 uncultured Acidimicrobiales bacterium | reverse complement strand
CAGTCGAATGGGTCGACCCCTGCAACGGAAGCGAAGGCCGTATCGACATCGCCGAACCCGATGTCATCGAAGGCTTGGCCCCGATCTTGGCCGACGTCGACGACGATGGCGCCGTCGAAGTGGTTGTGACGCTTTCCAACTCCAACGGCGGAGCTCGTTTGGCGGCCTATGAGCTCGACGGGTCGCTGCTTGCCGAGTCGGCGCCGATCGGGCGCGGCAACCGGTGGCGCAACCAGCTCGCCGTCGGTCCCTTTGGTCCGGACGGTGAAACAGAAATCCTCGACGTGCAGACGCCGCACCTTGGCGGCATCCTGCACGCGTTCCAGCTACGCGACAGCGATGGCTTGGCGACCTTGGAGCGGGTTGCGGCCTCAGATGGCGCATTCACCTCGCATCCACTCGGTAGCCGCAACGTCGACATGGCGGTCGCGCTCGACACCAACGCCGACGGTTCGCTCGACGCGCTCGTTGCCGCCTTCAGACGCGATCGCCTGATCGCCCTTTCCCGAATCGACGGTGGGCAAGGCTGGCAACAAGTGGCCGCCGTCGACCTTCCCGGTCAGCTCACCTCGAATATCGCTATATCCGACACTGACGGTGAAGCATCGATTGCCGTAGGCGCTGGCGATGTCCTGCGGGTGTGGCGCTAACCGCCATCCAGCTGCCAACGAAAACGGCAGCGGCCGGGCCCTTCTGAGGCCCGGCCGCATGCGCAGAAACAAGTATCAGCCCAGCAGGCCCTTGGCCATACCGCCCAGGCCGCCTTCGTCGTCGCCGCCAAGGAGACCCTTGGCCATGTCGCCAACGCCGCCACCTTCGCCGCCGTCGTCTCCGCCACCGAGAAGGCCACCGAGGCCACCGGTTGCGCCGTCGATCATACCGTCAGTGTCAACGCCGAGGGCGCTCTTCACCTGGTTGGCGAGTGGTCCGGGCAGCACACCGTCGATCTTTTCCATAACGGCGAGCACGGCCAGCTTGGCCTTCATCTCGGGGATTCCTGCTTTGTCGGCAACAGTTCCGATGAGGTCTTCCATGGCATTACTCCTATGTGGGGGGACTTTCGTTTTACCAGGAGTAAACGAAGTTCACCTGCAAAGGGGCCGAACTGCACGAGAACTGGTGTCTCAGAGCAGCAAGCAGCACGACACAGGCTGCTATTGGTAGCTACTAGGTGAAAGCGCCGGGACGCTACGCTGGCGCTGCGCGCGTGTGTAGGTCGCGTCCATCCGATGACCGAACGGGAAGTTCGCTGCTTGGTCTGCATCGTTGAGGGGAAGTTCAGGGGAACCAGTATGAGCCAGCCAGAAGTCGCCATCGTGGGTATTGGCATGCACCCGTTCGGTCGCACCCCAGAAGCGTCGGGTCAAGACCAAGGCATCTACGCCGTCCGGCAGGCACTGGCCGACGCTGGCGCCGAGTGGGACGACATGCAGTTCGCCGCGGGTGGAAGTCAAGACGCCGGCGCCGCCGACACCATGGTGTCCAAGCTTGGCCTCACGGGACTGCCGTTCATCAACGTTGCCAACGGTTGCGCCACCGGAGGCTCGGCCCTCTTCTCGGTGTACAACACCATTCGGTCTGGGGCTTGTGACGTAGGCATCGCCGTCGGCTTCGATAAACACCCCCGTGGTGCGTTTCGTGTCGACCCCGCCGAGTGGGGTCTGGGCGAGTGGTACGGCGAAAGCGGCATGGCGCTCACCACCCAGTTCATGGGTATGAAGATCAACCGGTACATGAACCAGCACGGCATTTCGCACAACACGCTGGCCAAGGTGTCGGCCAAAGCATTCCGCAACGCCGAACACAACGAGAACGCGTGGCGTCGTCAACCCATCGCCGAGGAACAGATTCTCGAGTCGGACATGTTGGCCTACCCGCTCACGAAGTTCATGTTCTGCTCACCCGCAGAAGGCGGCGTGGCACTGGTGCTGGCATCGGCCGACAAGGCCAGCAAGTACACCGACACCCCCATCTACCTCAACGCGGCCACGGTGCGGAGTCGCCGCTTTGGGTCCTTCGAGACCCTGTCGCCGTGGATCGCAGCCGAGGCCGAAGGCGGACCCACCGCGGATGGGGCAAAGGCCGCGTTCGAGATGGCCGGGATCGGGCCCGACGACATAGACGTCGCGCAACTCCAAGACACCGAAGTCGGCTCCGAGATCATCCACATGGCCGAGAACGGCTTCTGTAAGGACGGCGAGCAGGAACGCATGATCCAACAGGGCGAAACCGAAATCGGCGGCCGCTTCCCGGTGAACACCGATGGTGGCTGCCTAGCCAACGGCGAACCGGTTGGTGCGTCGGGCCTGCGGCAGGTGTACGAGAACGTCCTCCAGCTACGAGGCCAGGCAGGCAAACGGCAAGTTCCGGGCAACCCGAAGGTGGGCTACACCCACGTGTATGGCGCACCTGGCATCAGCGGAGTCACCATCCTCAGTCGCTGACCCGGTCATGGCCTACCGCCATGAACAGATGCCTTCGTCTTCGACCCACTGGATGTAGCGGGCGAAGGCCTTTCGGGTGTCGTCGTCGGTGAAGCCAAAGTCTTCGGCTGCGTACTCCCAGCTTCCGTGTTTGTTCTGGGGGTTTGCTGCTTCCCATTGCTCGACGTTGGTAAAGGTGGATGGCTGGGGTTGGAGCTCGGCGAAGGCATAGATGTCCTCGATGACCGCCCGGGCGTCGGTGCGGATCCGTTGGTAGTCGACCTCTAGCCACTCTTCGTCTGGATGCGCGGCTCGGTAATCGAGGCTGGCGTTCATAGCGGCAGCCATGCGAGCCGGCCGGTTGCTCATATCCAACACCTGGTCGGAGAACGCGCCCCGAAACAGCATGCCGAGCTTGCTGGCCGACGGCACAAACGAGACGGGGTTGCGGTGGTTGGCCACGATGTGCGCCGAGGGAAAGGCTGCACGCAGGTGTTCTTCCATGCCCACGGTCTTCACGCACTTCAGCAGAAACGGCTTGTCGACATCGGCCAGACCCTGCCAGATGAGGTACTTCAGCGTGTCTCTCACGTAGCGGAACTGATGCCCGGCATCCTGCCCCTCCAACCACGCCAAGTAGTCGGGGGCGTGAGCGAAACCGGCGAGGCTGGCAGCCAACAAGCTCTGATTCATGATGTAGGCCTCCTCCTCGGGTTCGAGCGGCAACATGGGGTGCCCAAATTTCACCTCGGGCGCCACGGTCTCGAACCAGTCGGCGTAGTCCTCAACATCGGCAATACGGTTGCTGGTGTCTTCGTGCGGCACGCCGGTTTCCGACGCCGAGTTCAGCACCATCCAGTAGGGGAGCCAGTTGAAATCGCCAGTTGCGGCCAGTGTCTTTTGCAGCTTGGTGGATCCGGTTCGTGCCAGGGCATTGATGATGACCGGAGGACGCAGCGCGATCTCGTGAATTTCGGGATGTGCCGCAAAGTCTCGAAGCATGCGCAGACGATTTTTCAGGATCCGCAACACGTAAGCACGTTTCACTACTGCGCCATCGGGGGTGAACTTGCCGGAGCGGTTGTAGGAATCGATCAGGACGGTGAGAGGCTCGGCGGCTTCTTCGTCAACGATCGCAATGCCGGTGGAAACCCGTGCCTCTTCGAGAAGTACTTCGGCCGATCCGGCGATCTGGGGCCATACGCTCATCGTGAACCCGTGAGGGCAGAGTGCCCGGGAGGACCAAGACGGTAAACCTCCTGGATGCCTGGCGGGGCGGCAATCACATCGTGCACGCGGTTGATCATCGAAGCCGCCGACCCGGGCAGGCCCACTTGACGATCCACCTGCACGGTGGAGTTGGGATCGCCTTCGATCGACCAGCGCATGAAGTCCTTTGGTTCGTGTTCTTCGCAGACTCGCAGCTCGATCTTGGCGTGGGCCGTAACGCCCTCGGCGCTGTTCACCTCGACGAGTATCCGCGTGCCCGCCGGATCTCCGGGTGCGATGTCGCGCCCCAGGGCCGAGGCATGAACCGGATGGTTGAACAGCACAGGCTCGCGACGCTCCACCACGTTGATGACCTCATAGCCCAGTGCGGTCATCACCTGCCACGGAATGATCTTGTACAGCTCACCACTGGGGCCGGGCTGCTGCACAAGTGTTTCTTCGTATTCCTGGGGCGACAGGCCAATTCCAACCACTGCTGCGGCGGTGGAGCGGCCC
>CALLQB010000131.1 GCA_938015295.1 uncultured Acidimicrobiales bacterium | reverse complement strand
TTTGCCGCATGTGTTCGACCGTTTTCGACGCGGCGATACAAAAGGCTCATCGGGGTTGGGTATGGCGATCGCAAAATCTGTTGTGGAGGCCCACGGCGGCACGATTGCCGCCAGTAACCGCGACGAAGGCGGAGCGCTGGTGCGCATCGAACTCAAAGCCACACCGAACTAGTCGACGAAGACCTCTAGTCGGGGAAGTGGCAGGCGACCGGATGGCCTTTGCCGCGATCGATGAGCTCGGGCACCTCATCGGCGCACTTCGTTTCGGCTTTCCAGCAACGGGTGCGAAAGCGGCAACCCGAGGGCGGGTTCACCGGCGACGGCACGTCGCCTTCGAGCACGATTCGTTCGCGTTGCCGCTCGATGACCGGATTTGGTTCGGGCACCGCTGACAGCAGCGCTCGAGTGTACGGGTGGCTGGCCTGCGAAAAGATCTGCTCTCGGGTACCGGTCTCGACGATGCGCCCCAAATACATCACCGACACATGGTCTGAGATGTTGCGCACGACGGCGAGATCGTGAGCGATGAACAAGTAGCCAACCCCGGTCTCGGCTTGGATATCGCGCAAAAGGTTGACGACCTGTGCCTGAATCGAAACGTCGAGCGCTGATACCGGCTCATCGGCGACGATCAAGAGCGGGTCGAGTGCCAGTGCGCGGGCGATGCCCACACGCTGTCGCTGACCGCCGGAGAACTGATGTGGGTAGCGGTTGGCGTGTTCGGGGCTGAGCCCCACCTTTTCAAGCAATTCGCGCACGCGACTCTTGCGGTCTTCCGCAGCTAGCCCACCGTGGACAACGAAAGGTTCTTCGATGATCGACTGGACGGTCATACGCGGGTTGAGCGACGCGAAGGGATCTTGAAACACGATCTGGATGTCGCGCCGGGCTTCTCGGAGTTCGGTGCGACCAAGCTTGAACAAGTCGCGGCCGTTGAAGAACGCTTCGCCGGCGGTCGGCTTTTCGAGTTGCATGATGGTGCGGGCGACGGTTGATTTTCCGCAGCCGGATTCGCCGACGAGCCCGTGGGTTTCGCCGGCGTTGACGGAGATGTCGATGCCGCTCACCGCCTGCACTGCGCCCAGACGGTTGCGGAACAACAAGCCTCCGTCCTGCGGGAACTCCTTGACGAGACCACGAACATCGAGCAATGGCCCTTCGCCGGCGCCCGACTGACTGCTTTCGGTTGCCGTCATGAGAGATCTCCGGTGCGGTGGCAGGCCGAGGTGCCGACGTGGGCAGCTATGGCGCTTGACTCGGGACGGTCGGTCACACAGCGGTCGACAACAAAGGGACACCTGGGATGGAACGCACAACCCGATGGCAGGTTGATGACCGAGGGGGGCGTGCCTTCGATGGATTGCAATCGCTCGAGTGGACCAGCGATGCGAGGCACCGAGGCCATAAGACCGCGTGAATACGGATGTGCCGGATCAGCGTAGAAGTCTTCCGCGCTTCCCGTTTCTACGGCTCGCCCCGCGTACATGACCACGACGCGATCGGCTACCGAGGCAACCACACCAAGGTCATGGGTGATGAGCACGAGGCCCATCTGCGTTTCCTTCTGAATGCGCTGCAACAGGTCCATGATCTGGGCCTGCACGGTCACATCGAGCGCGGTAGTTGGCTCGTCGGCAATGAGCACCTTTGGCTCGAGCGCCAATGCCATAGCGATCATCGCTCGCTGGCGCATGCCGCCCGAGAACTGATGGGGGAATTGCGACGCCCGCTCTTTCGGGTTCGGAATGCCGACCATGTCCATCAGTTCGACTGCCCGGGCGCGGGCTTGACTCTTCGAAAGGCCGCTGTGCATGCGGAACATCTCGGCAATTTGCCAGCCCACCCGGTACACGGGGTTCAGCGCGCTGAGCGGATCCTGAAAGATCATGGCGATTTCTGGACCGCGGATCTTCTGCATCGTCTTTGCCTCGGCGCCCACCAATTCGGTGCCCCGGTAACGGATACTGCCACCGGCGATGACTGCTGGCGGGGTGGGCAGCAGGTTCATGACCGCCTGAACCGACACTGACTTTCCCGAACCGGATTCGCCGAGAATGGCCATGGTTTCGCCAGCGTGGAGATCCCACGACATGTTCGACACCGCGTGAACGATGCCGTCGTCGGTGTGGAACTCGACGGTCAGGTCATCGACTTCGAGGAGTAGGTCGCCTTCGGTTACCGCAGCGCGGGTTTGGTCGGCAGCAGCCATCAGCGGAACCTCGGATCGAATGCTTCTCGCAACTGTTCGCCCATGACCACGAATCCAAGGCTTGCCAGCACGAGATAGATGCCGGGGAACAGCAGAAGGTGTGGCGATTGCTGGATGCGCGTTCCGGCCTCGGAGACCATGATTCCCCACGAGATCGAATCGATGGGCAAGCCAATGCCGAGGAACGACAGCGTCGCCTCGACGCTGATGACACCACCAATTCCGATCGTGGTGAACACCAAGGTCGGGGCGATGGCGTTGGGAAGAATATGTCGGAAGATGATGCGAGCATCCGAAGCGCCAAGCGCCTTCGCTGCCTGCACATATTCGAGCCCCTTCACTTGGAGCACGGTCGAGCGGTACAAACGCACAACCGACGGCCAGCCAAGGAACCCAATGGCGACGGTGACATGCCAGATCTCGCGTCCGGCCTGGGTGGTCAGGGCGCTCAGGACGATGATCGCTCCCACGAGGTATGGCAGGGCAAAAAACCCATCGGTGATCCGTGAGATAAGCGAATCAAGGAAGCCGCCGTAGTACCCGGCGAGACCGCCGAGCACTACACCGACGACCACGCTGATCAACGTGGCAAACATTGCAACGATCAACGAGACGCGGGCGCCGTGGGTGACCTGGGCGTAGTAGTCGCAGCCTTGCACGTCAGTGCCAAACCAGTGTTCGCTCGACGGAGGCAAGCGGGCGTCGCCAAGAAAGCAGTAGAGGCCACTCGGATCATCTGGCCCGGGAGAGGGCCATACATACAGGCCGGGGAATAATGCCATGCCGACAAAGGTAACGATGATGAACAGGCTGGCCCAGAACAACCAGCGACCGCGCAGGATTCGCCAAGCGTCGCCCCAGAAGGTGCGACGTGCACCGTCGTCGTCGTCGGGCAGGCCGTCGGTCAGAGCGGTGAGAGCTTCAGTCATAGCGGATCCTCGGATCGAGCCAGGCGTAGATCATGTCGACCACGAGATTGATGAAGAGGTAGGCCATGACCAGGAAGATCGAAATGCCGGTGATCATGGTGGTGTCGCGTTGCACAACGGCGCGGGTGATGCGGAAGCCAAGACCCGGGATATTGAACACCGATTCGGTGACGATGGTCCCGCCGAGTAGAGCGCCGAGGTCGATCGCGAGGATCGTGACGACGGGAATGAGTGCATTGCGTAGAGCATGCACGTTGAACACGCGACGTTCGGTCAGCCCTTTGGCTCGGGCGGTTCGCAAGTAGTCCTCACGAAACGTGTCGAGCAGCGTGGTACGCATGAGCCGCGCATCGACCGCCATGATCGATGTGGCGATCACCAGTGCCGGCAACACATAGCTGAAGAGGCCGTCTTCGACACCGGCGACGGGGAAGATGCTCCACTTCACGCCGAGGTACAACTGGGCGACGAGGCCGAGCACGAATGGTGGCACCGACAACATGATGAGCGTGATGACCAGAAACGAGTTGTCGGCAACCGAGTCTTTGCGGCGAGCCGAGAAGATACCGAGCGGTATGGCCATGATGGCGATGAAGAACACCGACATCGATGCCAGCGTTGCGGTGCGCGGTAGCGATTCGCGAAAGATGTCGTTGATCGGCCGCTGGTTGGCGATCGAGTCGCCAAGGTCGAACGTGAGAATGTCTTTCATGTAGAGGAAGTACTGCTTCCACAACGGTTCGTTGAAGTGGTAGCGCTCGACATAGGCGGCGCGCAGGTTCTCGGGGATCCGGCGTTCGCCGAACTGCGCCTGAATCGGGTCTCCCGGAATGATGCGGATGACCATGAAGATGAGAAACGTGGTGATGAAGAACACCGGGATGAGTTGCGTGACCCGGCGGATGAAGTAACGAAGCATGATGATGAGAGCCCCGAACGCACCAGAGAGCGCACTGCGCGCTACGAAAAACACAGTGGGGC
>CALLQB010000130.1 GCA_938015295.1 uncultured Acidimicrobiales bacterium | reverse complement strand
TGGTCGGGCCGGCAAAAGCGTCGACGACATCGATCTATTCGAGATCAACGAAGCGTTTGCCGTGCAGGTTCTCGGCTCGGCCGATGCGCTCGGCATTCCCATGGACAAGCTCAATGTCAACGGTGGTTCGATCGCCCTTGGTCACCCCTTCGGCATGACCGGCGCCCGCATCATGACCACTCTTCTCAACGGCCTGCAAGATGCCGATAAGGAGTGGGGCGTAGAGAGCATGTGTGTAGGCGGCGGCATGGGTATGGCCATGGTCGTGCAACGACTCAACTAGAGGGTCGTGCAACGACTCAACTAGAGGGTCGTGCAACGACTCAGCTAGAGGGTCGCGCAACGACTCAGCTAGAGGGTCGTGCAACGACTCAGCTAGAGGGTCGTGCAACGACTCAGCTAGAGGGCCGACGTTCTTCTGGGACTGGTCGCGTTTTTGGTTGCCTTGGCAGCCGAAGGCGCGGCCAGTTCGTCTTTTTCGGCCCGTTGTTAGCCCGCTTCGACGGGCGATTCGAACAGGAGGATGCTGCTTTCTTCGTTGACTGCGCCGAGGTCATCGACTTCGACCGACCTGACGTCGCCGGTTTCGACGCTGAACACCATGAGGCTGTTGCGCCGAGCAGCAACGATGTAGCGGCTGTCGGGTGTCCAGGAAAACGGCAGGCCAATGCGAACTTCGCTAGCGAACTGGCGAACCTCACCCGTCGCGAGGTCGACCAACTGGCCGAAGCCATCGTCAAGCAACATCCAGCGGCCATCGGGCGACAGCGATGCGCCGCCAAACGAATCGAACGGAAGCACGGGGGCCTTCACTCGAATCGAGTCGCCACCGCGAAGGTCATACATCGTGTGATGACATTCGAGCTGATCGCTGCACTCGGCGACGAGAACGTGGTTGCGCCCCGTACCCACGACATAGCCGGTGCTAAGCCGTTCGAATCCCTCGTCGCCCAGCCGAAACGTGCCCACCAAGCCCGAGAAGATGCCTTCGAAGCTGAAGATACTGGGGTACTGCGGCAAGGCAAGTACCGGGCCGACGCGACGTCCGTCGACGTCGAATTGCTGCACTTCGAAGCTCGGAACCGGACTGAAGTTGCTGCTGTTGCGCTCGTCGTTGGCAGAAATTCGAAGGGCGGTGTTGCGAACCGCGGCAATGCGGTCGCCATCGATGACGAAGCCGATCGCTGCGCCGAAGTCGATGGAACCGCCGGGCCCAATCGGCACACCAATCAACCGGCCGTCGTCAAGAAACACCAGTCGGTCGCCGAACTTGTGCATCCTGCCGAATGGCGAGCCGAAGAAGTCATCGTTCTCTGGCCGTTCGGCGTCGGGAATCGTGAGCTCTTGGGCGACGTCGCCCGTGGACGGATCGAGTAGCGACACCGTTTCGCGCAAACGAATGGCCAGGGTCAGATCTGGCCCATCGTCGAACAGCGGGAACTCACCGTCGACAACTTCGCCCGGCTCGGCGTCGTTGGGCGCTGGGCCTTCTTCGGTGCTGTCTGTGCCACTAGTGGTGTCGCCCGCGTCGACCGCAGTCGTGTCAGATGTTTGCTCGGCGTCACCCTGGGCGACATCCTCACCCTCATCCTCACCCTCAGCCTCATCCTCAGCCTCATCCTCAGCCTCATCCTCACCGGTGCTGTCGAGCTCCTCCGCGACGCTCGCTTCGTCGTCTTTGGCCAGACTCACGCCGATGAACCACGCGGCGCCGAGCAGAACAAAAAGCACAAACACCGCTAGCCACGGTTTCCACCGGCCGGATCCGCCGGTATCGACCACGTGCACGGTCTGATCGACGTCGTTCGCTGCACCGTTGGTACCGGTCAACACAATTTCGACCGGGGCGCCCCCCTGGCTTAGCTCGTCGGTAGCAGACCTCGAAAACGGATCATTGGGATGTGAGGTCACCCTGTCGATCGTAGGGCCTTCCGACGCGCTCTTCGGTGCAGCACTGGCGCACAATCGGCGAAGTAGCGCGCCCCACGCCTTCGGTCGACCTAAGATCAGAGGTCGATGACAGGAGCGAAATAACTATGGTAGATGTCCCCAGCGGCCACTTTTTTCTTGGCGGAAAAGCAAACGACGAGGGCAAAGCGGCGGCCGACGATCCGCTGTTCCTTGAGGCATCTGACCTGACGACTCACGGCGTCATCGTCGGTATGACCGGATCCGGCAAGACCGGCCTGTCGATTGTCATGCTCGAGGAAGCCCTGATGTCAGGCATCCCAACACTGATCATCGACCCCAAAGGCGACATGGGCAACCTGTTGCTGAGCTTTCCCGAACTGGCCGGCCCTGATTTCGAAGACTGGGTCAACCCCGGCGATGCCGATCGCGAAGGCGTGTCGGTCTCCGAACATGCGGCGAACACCGCCGAAATGTGGAAGAACGGGCTTGACGGTTGGGGTATTCAACCCGAGCGCATCGCGGCGCTTCGGGCCAAAGCCGACTTCACGATCTACACCCCCGGTTCGACCTCTGGTATCCCGCTCAATATCATCGGCGACCTCAAAGCACCACCGGCGGGCACCAACCCCGAAACAATGCAGGACGAAATCGAGGGGTTCGCGTCGAGCATTCTTGGCCTCGTCGGCGTCGAAAGCGACCCGATTTCTGGGCGCGAGCACATTTTGTTGTCGAATATCATCGCGCACCATTGGAACCAAGGGCGCGACCTCGACCTTGGTGGCCTACTGATGGCCATACAAGATCCGCCAATGCGAAAACTTGGCGTGCTCGATCTCGACACATTCTTCGCACCAAAGGATCGCACTGCTCTTGCGATGAAGCTCAATGGCCTCATGGCGTCGCCGTCGTTTGCTAGCTGGACACAGGGCCCAGCCCTCGACATCGACACCATGCTCAACGGTGGCGGCAAACCCAACGCGGCAATCATCTCGCTCGCCCACCTTTCCGACGAGGAACGACAGTTTGTCGTCACGCTCGTGTTGTCGAAAGTAGTTACCTGGATGCGTGGCCTTGCGGGCACGCCCGACCTTCGTGCGCTCATCTACATGGACGAGGTTTTTGGCTTCGTGCCGCCTACCGCCGCTCCCCCGTCGAAGAAGCCAATCCTCACCATTCTCAAGCAAGCCCGGGCCTTTGGTGTCGGCATGGTGCTCAGCACGCAGAACCCGGTCGATATCGACTACAAAGCGATCTCCAACGCCGGCACGTGGATGATCGGTCGCCTGCAAACCGAGCGCGACAAGGCCCGCCTACTCGAAGGCATGAACTCGGGCGGCGACCTCGATATCGGCGCCGTCGGCGAAACAATTTCTGGGCTCGACAAGCGTCAGTTTGTGATGCACTCGACCCGTGGTAGCGGTCCGCAGGTGTTCGGCACCCGTTGGGCGATGTCGTATCTCCCGGGGCCAATCACCCGCGACCAGATCAGCGAATTGATGGCCGACCACCCGCTTCGCAACGCTCCAGCCGAGCCGGCAGGAGCGCAAGCCGCCACCCCATCCCCGGCCCCAGCGACCGCTGCATCGGCCGCGGCCCCGGCGCCTACGGTGGCCGACGATGAAACAACCGTCGCACCCGATGTTGCCGACGGTTACAACACCTACTACCTCGACCCAGCGGTTCCGTGGGCTGAAACGGTGGGCGCAGTAAGTGGCGGCACACGCCTCGAGCCGGCAGTTGTCGCCCGGGTCAATCTTCTCTTCGACGACACCAAAGGCGACCTACGACATCAAGAAGAGTACGAGGCGGTGTTCTTCCCGCTCGCTGGTGGCGCTCTCGACCCCGATGATGCGATCGATGTCGACTACGACGACCGAGACTTCCGCTCCGATCCGCCGGTCGGCGCTCGGTATGTGTTGCCCGACGCCAAAATCAACACCAAGACCTACTTCACGAAGGCACAGAGCGCGCTGAAAGATCACCTGTACCGCAACGAGGTACTCGAACTGTTCCAGAACAAGGAACTGAAACTCATCAGCCGCGTCGGCGAGTCGCGAGAAGACTTCGCCGCACGCTGCGAAAAGGCGGCCGACGACGGCGCCGACGAAGAGGCCACCAAGATCCGCGAAGCATTGGAGAAGAAACGCGACCGGGTTGCCGACGCAATCTCCAAGGCCGAAGACCGCGTACGCGAGATCGAACACGACGCCGACTCACGGTCTCGTGATGCGGTGGTTTCGGGCGCTATCGATGTCGCCGGTTCAGTGCTCGGTGGCCTACTGGGTGGACGCCGCTCTACCCGCGGCATTCTCGGCGGCGTCCGTCGGGCTTCGTCGAAACAACGCACCACGGCAAATGCCAAAGAACGCCTCGCCTCGGCCGAGAACCGGCTCGACGAAAAGGTCGACGAACTCGAAGGCCTCGAGCAAGAGATCACCGACTCGCTCTATGAGATTCAAGATGCGTGGGACGAAAAGGCCGAGGCGATCGACGACTTGTCGGTGACCCTCGAGAAAACCGACATCTCGGTCGATGAAATTGCTGTGGTGTGGATTCCCACTAATGGCTGAACGTTCGGGGCGTGTCACAACGCGTCGGTAGGTTACTTTCATGTCCTTCCAGACCTCCGACATCACCGACCGTTTCGCCGAATTTCCCCTTGCCGAACAGGTAAAGGGCGTGCACGACATGTTCGAACGCGGCTGGTTTCCGCGCGACCTTATACAGGTGGTGGGCGCAAACAACGTGCAACGTAGCTTTGTGCTCGACCTCATCGCCGCCGACCGCCAATCATGGCATCCGCAGGCTGCCCCCATCTGGAGCGAACACGCCGACTACCTTGGCGCCACCACGCCCTGGTGGCACGACGACGAAACCTATTGGCAGGCATTTCTCGCTCGCCACCGTTGCGACCCAGTCAAAGCCCTTCAGGCTGCGGCAATGACCCGGTATCTCACGGGCAGCAACGTGAAGATCCATCAGTTCGCGGCTCCCCCTTCGCTGCCGGGTACGGCACAGGGTCTAAGCGACAAACACCACCGTGCGCTACAGAAGGTGCGCGGGTTGCTCGCGAAGGCCGAATCCACGTCATTTCCTGAAGAAGCCGAAGCACTCACCGCCAAGGCTCAAGAGCTGATCACCCTGCACGCCATCGATGTCGCGTTGTTGGCCGACTCGGTCGACATACCCGGCGGAACCCGCATCTATCTTGAGGCCCCCTACACCAAGCCGAAGTTCTTGCTGCTGGCTGGTATCGCCGAAGCCAACGCGTGCCGGTCGATCTTTGCGCCGCAGACCGATACCGCAACACTGATGGGCCATCAAGGCGATCGAGCCCTTACCGAGATCCTTTTCACGTCGCTGCTGGTGCAAGGCACCTCAGAAATCCTCGCGGCCGGATCGCAGTCGCGCGGCGGCACCTCAGCGACCCGTTCGTGGCGCAACTCGTTTTGGTACGGCTATGCCGGACGGATTAGCGAACGATTGTCAGAGGCATCGTCTGCCACACGCGATGAAGCGGCTGCCGCCGACGCTGCACTGCTGCCGGTGCTCTTGTCTCGATCAGCCGCCGTCGATCGGGCCGTCGACGAGGCATTTCCGCACCTCAAATCGATGAATGTCTCAATATCGAATGGCGCCGGGTTGTCAGCTGGCCGGTCGTTCGCCGAGCGAGCCAGCATTTCGAAAAGCGATCTCGGCGCGCCGCGGTCAAAGCAGCTCGGGAGTTAGGGGCACTGCGACGCCCGATTCGTCAACCGGTTAGTGGGCGCCCTTTTGGAGGAGTACTGCCGGAACCGTCCGAACAAGGATGAGGACGTCGGTGGCAAGCGTCCAGTTGTCGACGTAGTAGAGGTCGAGTTGGCCGTAGTCACCATCGTCGGCGTCGCTGCGACCGTTTACCTGCCACATGCCGGTGATGCCAGGTTGCACCCGGAGACGGTTGAGTAGGCTTGGATCCCATTGATCGCGCTCGCTCGGAAGCGCCGGTCGTGGGCCGACCAAGCTCATCTCGCCCTTGATCACGTTGATGAGCTGCGGAAGTTCATCAATCGAGGTTTTGCGTAGCAGTTTGCCAGCCTTGGTGATACGGGGGTCGTCCTTGATTTTGAACAGCGGCCCGTTGGCTTCATTGAGGTGACGGACGTTTTCGAGAAGTTCTTCCGCGTCGACGACCATGGTGCGGAACTTGAGCACCTTGAACAACTCGCCATCGCGACCAACACGTTCTTGAGCGAAGAAGATTGGGCCGGGGCTGGTGAGGCGGACCGCGAGAGCTGCTCCCGCCATGAATGGCGCAAGCACCACACAAAGGATTGCGGCGGTGCACACGTCGAAGGTCCGCTTCGCAACCGCACGCCAACCGTGGCGTTGGACCGGTTCGATATACACCATTGGCACTCGGCCAAGTGGGCGAATCGTCAAACGGTCAGAAGCAATGTCACACAACGTCGAAGAAAGTTCAACGTGGATGCCGTTCTCGGTAAGCGTACGAATCAGCCGGTTCGAGGTACCGATGTCCATCGCTGTTGCGGCGATAATCACGCCACCGCAATCGGCCTCTTCGACAGCTCGCATTGTGTTGCCAACGTCGCGAAGCGCCTCGATTTCGGGCAGCTCGCCCGGCACAGTCAAGTGATCTTCGACAAAGCCGACCACCTGGTACCCGAGGCTGGCATCGCCGTCGAGCATATCTTTGACCAGCCAACCCTCAGAGTTCTTCCCGACGATCAACACGCGACGGAGCATTCGTCCGTTGCTACGAGCCCGTTTGAACAACAACCGGGCGCCGATGCGTTCGAGGCCAACGACTACCAACAGGCTTGGGATCGCCACCGCGTACCACGAGCGGGCGATTTCGACATCGAAGACAATCGAGGTAATACCGATGGCGACAATGGCCAGGAGCACCGCTTTGATGCCCCGCCAACCTTCGTCGATGCCTCGGGTGATGAACCGGGCCTTGTACAGCGCTTGATGCGTGAAGGTCATCGGCCAAATCGGCAGCGTGGCCCCAAGAATCGCGATGTAGACACCCGCACTCGTCGGGTCGTTGGGGTTCACCCAGCCGTTGATGAGCACTGAGGCCCAAAGACCCACAACTACGGCGGTGAGGTCGGCGAAGAGCACGACTAGTTTCCGATTGTTATTCGGTCTCGGACGTTGGTTGTCGGCACCTTCTGCCCCGTGATACACACCGGTATCGGGGTAGAGCTCAACCTTGCTCTGCGTGTTCGTCTCTGGTGATTTGTTCTCGGCGGCGAGACTCATCGTTACTCTCAGGATGCGGGGACTTGGTCACGGCTGTAACCCTTCTCGCATGTTTTCGGCTTCGCGAAGCCATCCCTTGAGCACTACGACGGGCCGGGTGGTCTGTTCTTTTGACCACCCGGCGCGCGCCTAGATCGGTTTCAGCCTTTGGCTGCCCTGAAGCCTGCATCGAGGTCGGCAAGAATGTCGTCGATTGACTCGAGACCAACCGACAAGCGCACCAGGCCAGGATGCACACCTGCGGTGGCCTGCTCCTCCTCGCTGAGCTGCGAATGGGTGGTGGAGGCCGGGTGAATCGCCAGGCTTCGCACGTCGCCAATGTTGGCAACATGGCTGTGCAGTTCGAGGCCCTCGACGAAACGCTGACCCGCTTCTTTGCCGCCCTTGATGACAAAGGCGGGCACAGACCCGAAGCCCCGCCCCTCGCCATATTTGGCAACGAGTGCATTGTGTGGGCTCGACGTGAGGCCTGCGTATTGGATCGACTCGACCTCGTCGCGGCCCTCGAGAAACTCGACGACCTTGTGCGCGTTGGCAAAGTGCCGTTCCATGCGCAAGCTGAGCGTTTCGAGACCTTGCAGGAAGTAGAAAGCGTTCTGCGGTGAAAGTGCCGAGCCGAGGTCGCGCAGCATCTGCACACGGGCCTTGATGATGAATGCGCCGTGGCCAAGGGCGGGCCAGTAGGCCAAGCCGTGGTAGCTGGGGTCAGGTTCGGTGAAATTGGCGAAACGGCCACTAGCACCGAAGTCGAAGGTTCCGCCGTCGATGATGACGCCACCGATCGACGTGCCGTGGCCGCCGATGAACTTGGTCATCGAGTGCACCACGATGTCGGCGCCCCACTTCAGCGGATTGATGAGGTACGGCGAGGCGACGGTGTTGTCAACGATGAGTGGCACTCCAACCTCGTGAGCGACCGCGGACACTCCCTCGATGTCGAGGCAGTCGTTTTTGGGGTTGCCGATAGTTTCGCCATAGAACGCTTTGGTGTTGTCGCGTGCCGCTGCCCGCCACTCGTCGAGGTCATCGGGGTTGTTGACAAACGAGACTTCGATTCCCAGCTTGGGAAGGGTGTAGTGGAACAGGTTGAATGTGCCGCCGTAGAGCGATGTCGACGACACGATGTGGTCGCCCGCTTCGGCCAGCGTGAGGATGGCCAACGTTTCAGCTGCCTGACCCGAACTGACAGCCAGCGCTCCAGGAATGCCGATTGCGGTGTCGGTGCCGCCTTCAAGCGCCTGCAGGCGTGCTTCGAGCACCGCTTGTGTCGGGTTCATGATGCGGGTGTAGATGTTGCCAACCTCCGCCAAGGCGAAAAGGTTTGCGGCATGCTCGCTGCTGTTGAAGACGAACGATGTGGTCTGGTAAATCGGCACGGTTCGTGCCCCGGTCTCGCTGTCGGGTACCTGTCCGGAATGGATTTGTTTGGTTTCAAATCCCCACTCATTGCTCATGAAAGCGTTCCTCTCGCCTGTTCGACAGCTCATCGCTGTGCTGTGGCTTCCTGCCACCACGACATCGACCCTATTCGCCGATACCCGACCTAACAAGTCGGATTTCGCTGAGCGCCTTCTCGATGTGGTCAATTTGCGAGCAACTTTTGCCGACATGATTGGGTGTGAGCGGCAAACAGACCACTGCCCCAAAGCCAAGTCGTTACGTACTGTCGTGGATGATCATTGCGTTGGTCCCACTGCTGGTTCAAGCGGCTCTTCTTCAGGATGTACTGACACCAGCCACCTTGAGGTACGAATCACCGTGGGCGCTCTTTGGCCTCGTTGTCATCGCTGCCAGCCTCTGTGTGGTCACCTCAGCAATGGTCCTTGTGCGAGCGGTCTTCACCGCAACGCCAGAGCTCGTCCCAACAGGGTTGTTCTTCATGGCAGTGTCAGTAATGGGCGTGGTCCATGGCTTGACCACCCCCGGCGTACTCTTCGGCGACAATACGGCGACGATGGCATCGGCACTCTGGGCGATTCCCCTCGGGTTAGCCGTGGCTTCGCCCCTGTTGTTGCCACGCTCGCTACAACACAAGCTTCTGCCGCGACACGCGACACCTTTGCTGGTTGCCGGTCTCGTGATCATCGTCGGCGTTGCCGCTGTTTCTCTTGCCCGGCCGCAGATGTTCCCGGCGTATCAACCAGGCGGCAGCGTCGAACGCCTTCTGGCGACGTTCTCGATCCTTGGTGTCCTTGGCATCTCGTTTCGTCAGGTACGACTCGCCCAGATCGCGCGAAACCGCGGACCCCTTGTCATCGCAGCGGGCTACACCTTCGTCGCTAGCTCTGCGGTTCTCTGGTTTCACGCGGAAATGTTTTCGCTCGGATTCTGGGCCGCCCACATCTTCGACATCGGAGGAGTTTTTGCCGGAACAATCGGCATCCTCGTGATCTACCGCAAGACCGATGCAGTCCGAAACGCTCTAGAACCGGTCTTGCTGGTCGACCCACTTGCGGCGCTTGAACTCGGGCTCGAACCCGAGGTTCATCGCTACATCGCCGACCTCGAGGCAAAGGACCCCATCACTCGCGACCATGTCATCCGCACTTCCGAGCTAGCGCTACTGGTGGGCGAAGAGATGGGTTATCGCGGCGACAAGCTCCGCCACATTTCGCTTGTCGGCCTGCTGCACGACGTGGGCAAACTCGACATCCCTGATGAGATCATCAACAAGCCCGGCAAGCTTTCCGACGAAGAATTCGCCATCATCAAAGACCACCCCGTCAGTGGAGCGAACCGTGCACTCGAATCGCTGGTGCTCGCACCCTTGGCGCCAGGAATTCGTGGTCACCACGAGCGCATCGACGGTGGTGGGTACCCCGACGCCAAGCAAGGTGACCAGATTCCGATTGAATCACGCATCGTCGCGGTATGTGACTCGTACGACGCGATGGCCAACACGCGTCAATACCGATCAGGGATGGGCCGCGATAAAGCGGTGGCTATCCTTCGTGAGCACCAGGGGTCTCAGTGGGACGCGACTGCGGTCGATGCCCTCGTGCGTGTCGTGAGCCGTCAAACAAAACAGCAACCCTCGGCGGTACTCGACAACGTCGGCCGCGTAGGATGCGATTGCCTTCCTGCGTCGCTCGTCGAGCCAGAACTGGTCTAGCCGTTGATGATGAGCGAGGTCATGGCGACCCGCCCGGTACGTTGCATTTCGGTAATGCCAAAAGGCCGGAGGAGCTCTTCGAACTCGTCGACCCTGGCCGGCGTACCTGAAAACGAAAGCATGGTCTTGCCGTCGCCTTCGTCGAGCAAATCGGACCCGAACGGCTGTACTAGTTCGAGAACCTCGCTTCGTTCGTCTGCCCCGACGGCGACGGTGATCAGGACCAGTTCGCGTTCGACGGAGTTATCGGGGTCGAGCTCGCGAATCTCCACAACGTTGATGAGCTTGTCGAGTTGTTTCACGACCTGCTCGAGCGGCGCCGACTCGACGTCGACAACAAACGTGATGCGCGAAAACTCGCCATCATCGGTCGGAGCGACAGCCAGCGACATGATGTTGAAGCCACGACGGGCGAAAAGGCCCGCAACGCGAGCGAGCACACCCGCTTTGTTTTCAACCTTGACGACGACGGTATGGAAACGGTTCGCCATGTCTACAGACCTCCATCGTTTTGCTGGGACGGGTCGACCATCAGTTCGCTGTTGGTCGCGCCTGCCGGCACCATCGGGAACACCTTCTCGCTGGCGTCGGTGCGAAACTCGACAACCACCGGACGGTCGTTGATGTTATTTGCCTCTTCGATCGCCGCATCGACCTCTTCGGGAGACTCGACGCGAATCGCTGCGCAGCCCATCGCCTCGGCCCACATCTTGTAGTCGGGCAGCGCCTGCGACAGGTGAACCTCGGAGTACCGCTCGTCGTAGAACATCTCCTGCCACTGCTTCACCATGCCGAGATAGCCGTTGTTGATAAGCGCTACCTTGATCGGGATGCGCTCGGCAGAGGCGGTGACGAGCTCCTGCGCGGTCATTTGGAAACAACCGTCGCCGTCGACAGCCCATACGGTGCGGTCGGGCATACCGGCTTTGGCGCCGATCGCTGCAGGAATCGAGAAGCCCATCGTGCCGAGGCCTCCCGAGTTGATCCACGTGTAGGGATGGTCGAACTTCCAGTACTGGCTGGCCCACATCTGGTGCTGGCCAACGCCGGAGGTGACGATGGTGTCGTCGGGCGAATTGTCGCGTAGACGCTCAAGAACGAACTGTGGCTTGAGCGCGTCGCCCGGCTGAGAGTCCTCATAGACCAACGGGAACTTCTCTTGATACCCCGAGAGCTTCGATCGCCAGTTCGTACGGTCGGTCTGTGCGTCGGCGCCACCAAGCTCACCAATGGCTTCGAGCAACGCATCGATCGCGAGACGAACATCGGCCTGGATACCGACGTCGGGCTTGCGGACCTTGCCAAGTTCTGCCGGGTCGATGTCGACGTGAATAACCTTGGCATCGGGAGCAAAGCCGTCGAGCTTGCCAGTGACGCGGTCGTCGAATCGGCTACCGAGTGCAATGAGAAGGTCGGACTCCTGCATCGACATGACTGCGGTGTAATTGCCGTGCATTCCCGGCATGCCGAGGTTGAGTTCGTGGCTGTCGGGAAATGCGCCGCGAGCCATCAGCGTGGTGACGACCGGAATCTGCACCAGTTCGGCCAAAGCCAACAGGCTCTCAGCGCCGCGCGCCTTGAGAATACCGCCACCGACGTACAGCACCGGACGCTCAGCAGCGATGATCAGCTCGGCTGCGCGGCGAACCAACTCGCGGTCGGGTTCGAGCTGCGGGTTGTAGCCGGGCAGGTTGGGCGTTGTTGGCTCGACCCACTCGAAGTGCGATGAGGGATCGGCCGGATTCACAATGTTCTTCGGCAGATCGACAAGAACCGGACCCGGACGACCCGTGGTCGCGATGTGAAACGCCTCATGGATCGTCTGTGGGATATCGGCTGCATCCGACACAAGAAAGTTGTGTTTGGTGACCGACATGGTGATGCCGGTGGTGTCGGCTTCCTGGAACGCGTCGGTACCGATGGCGCTGTAGGCCACCTGTCCGGTGATACAAACCATCGGGACAGAGTCCATATACGCATCGAGCAGCGGGGTCACCATGTTCGTCGCCGCTGGCCCGCTGGTAACGATGGCGACGCCAGGTTTGCCCGTTGCGTGGGCATAGCCCTGCGCCATATGGCCCGCACCCTGCTCGTGGCGAACCAACACGTGGCGGATCGACGAGTCGATGATCGGGTCATAGACCGGAAGAATGGCGCCTCCGGGCAGGCCAAACATGACCTCTACACCCTCTAACTCGAGGGACTTTATTAGGGCGTCACCGCCGTTGGTCATCATTGCTACAACTCCAGGTTCAGGAAGGTTTCATGTCCGAATTTGTCCCTGAAAACCACAAGAGCCTCCCAGATGGGAGGCTCAAGCACGCGATCGGGGACGAACGCGTGCTAGGTAACTACCACTACAAGAAAGACAAGCGGTCCAGACATCAGTGAGAGTATAGCCATATGACGTCGCCACGCCGAGGCGTGTACCCAGGTTCGTTTAATCCGCCGACGATTGCGCACATCGCAATCGCCGAGATTGCCGCTGAGCAACGGGGCCTCACGTCGGTGACGCTGGCGGTTTCTCGGGTTGCTCTCGCCAAAGAATCGGTCGTTGTACCCGACTTCGACGATCGCATCGCGGTGCTAGAAAACCTCGTTGACGAACACCCGCTGCTCGAACTCTTTGTTACCGATCTTCAGTTGCTTGTCGACATATCTGAAGGTTTCGACACAGTGATTCTCGGCGCCGATAAATGGCATCAGATCCAGGATCTTTCGTTTTACGCCGATGCCGCTGCACGCGATGACGCCATGCGCCGTTTGCCCACCCCCACGCTGTTTCCAAGAAGCCCACACCCTGTTGACCCCGCAATGGCGTTGCAACTGACACCCGAACAGCAGGCGCTTATCGCCAACGTATCGTCGTCGGCGGCCCGTGACGGCAACCTTGACTTCATGGCACCGCACGCTCGGGAGTTCGACGCCAGAAGCGGCGCCTGGACCGACCGCTCGCGTTATGCGCGCTACAGATCCGCCGGCAGCTGAAGAGCAGCGTCCGCGCGGTTTAACGACTGCGAGCCGTCAAACACTTCGTAGCGGTCACCACCGGCGCGTTTGGCAAGATACATACACACATCGGCACGGTCGAGCAGGATGTCTCGGCTCACACCGGCTTCGTACACCGTCACGCCAACACTTGCTCGAATCGCGGCAACGCCACCAGGGACACTGATTGGTTCTTTGATTCGCTCGCAAACGGCGCTCGCCAGCGGCTCAGGAGCACCAGCACCAGGGGGTCCGAGAACAACCACCACGAACTCGTCGCCACCGAGTCGGGCGACGATCCCGGTACGCGGGGTTATCGACTGCAAACGTTGCGCCACAACTCGTAGAACCTGGTCGCCGGCTTCGTGACCGAACTTGTCGTTTGCAGCCTTAAAGCCATCGAGGTCAAGGAAGAGCAAGGCAAGAGTTTCAGTCAGCGGATCGTGTTGCGCAATCAGTTGATCGATTCGGCTAATGACATTCAACCGGTTCGGCAGACCGGTAAGCACGTCGTGGTTCGCCTGGTAAGCAAGGGCTTGTGACCGCTCGCGCACTTCCTGAAAGACCGCAGCAGAGGCTAACGAAACAGCGGCCTGGGCGGCCAACGCTTCGACGACGACCACCGATTCATGCTCGATGATTCGCGGCAGCGACGACCAAACTCGCAGCACGACGTCATGAGTTTCGGCGCCACCACCGGTGTCGGCGACCAGCACCGCTACCGCTGATCCGTAGCCATGATCGTGCAACATCTGAATCATCGAGGGCCCCGACGACTGGTCTAGTGCGACCGTCTCGCCAAAGTTGGCGACCTCATCGCACAATAACGCCGCAGGCGCTACTCGCTGCGTGGCGCTAATCGATCTTTCGATCTGCCAGACGCCGGAGCTTTCACGGACAACGATGTCTGCACCGCTGAAACCAATTCGTTGTGTGGCCTGAAGGAGACTCTCGTAGACCTCGGCTTGATTTTCGCTGCTCATCGTCCGTGCGGCAACGGTGACCTGGTGAAGTTGCTCGGCCCGCTTCTCGGCTTCGCCGTGGGCCCGAAGCGCAGCCTCGATTTCCTTGCGGAAATGGGTGCCGAGGTACAGCGCAGGAACCGCGATGAGAAGCACCGCGAACAACTGCTGGTAGGCCAGATACAACGTTCCCGAGGTCTCGGTCGCGGACGCCGTACCTAGGCGCAAACCCAGAGCAACGTAGCTAATACTGGCTGCAAGCCAGGCGCCTCCGGCACCCTTTGCCGAGAACCTGTTCCAGCCCGTGGTTACCGGCAACATCAAGGCCACCCAAGCCAACGGTGTTGACTCGGCGTCGAGAGAAAACATCACAAGCAGGGCAAGCGTTACGTCGGCTGCGATCTGCTGAATACCCAGCAGGCCCCGCAAGTGCTGCAGCTTTTGGCGTCCGTGAAAACTCAGAAGGTTGACGGCGAGGACGTACACCAACACAAGACCGGCTACGACCAACACCGACGTCGATATTTCGCGAAGGCGATCAGTGCCCTCAACGGCAAGCGAACCGAAGAAGACGATCGCCAGAAGCACCCGAACGGCAAGAAGTGCTCGGTCGATGATTTGTTCCGAAGCCATGCCCGCCCGGGCGCGACTCTCGGCCTCGTTGTCGCTCTCCTCGGATTGAGCGGAGAGAGAATCCAGCCAGGACCGTTGCATTACCTAGAAGTAACGGCGCGAGATCGAGCGTCGTTGAGCAAATTCTGTGCTAAATCCGCGGCCGCTGAACGCCGTTAACAAGAAGGTATGCCAAACAAGGTGCATGCCCTCACGACGGCAGCAAAGACAAACGGTCTACGAACCGCGCTCACGGTTACCCTCATCACCGGCTTGACGCTGGTGCTCTTGTCGACTGCCGTCTTTTCTCTTGCTGCGACAACGCGGTCCTTGAGCAGCGATGCCGAACGTCTTCACACCGCCGACGAATCGTTGCGAGCCGCCACGACTGTTCGGGCACAGCTTGCGCTTGCTGTCCACGGGGCACGAGTCGACAGCCGACTCGGCACCAATTCATCTGCTTCGGTGCAAGGCTCGGTCGCCGAGGCCAAACTCGCTCTCGAGAGCTTTCAGCGGTCAACAGCGCTCTTGGAAGACGACAACATCATCGTGCTGGGCGACAACTTCGCTGCTTCAGTGGCTGCGAGCTCGGGTTCGGTGCTGAACGCCACTCCCGAAGACGAGCGCAACACGCTCGACTCGGAGCTCGACCGCAGCTACCAAGAGCTCATAGGGGCGCTTACCGATGAACGACAAGAATTGCTTTCCGCTGTTGAGGAAGCCGACCGTCGAATGGGAACTCTGGGAAATCTCGCCAGCTTCGTGGTTGCGTTCCTTCTCCCCACTTCAGCCATTTTCATCTACCGGCAGTTGGCGCGACGGCCTAGACGCCAGGTCGAACTCGAACATGAACTCGAACTCGAACGCCGAGTTCAACAGGATCGCACGCACGCACTTCGCCTTGGTCTTCGCCGGTTTAATGATCGCGTCGCGGCAGGCGACAGTTCTACCATCGTCGGGGAAGCTGAGCGGTTCAGTGTGGCCACCGCCCTGGTGTACGGACAACACACCTACGACGTTGCCCGCGTCGAACTCGCCGCGAGTGTTACCGAAATTGCCGCGCAATGCTCGACCGCTGAGCGTCGCTGTGATGCCTCATCGGATGAAGTTTGGGTGCTGATCGATCAAGGCGGACTTCGGCTTGCGATCGACGCGCTTATCGACGATGCCTTCGATCGTGGTGCCACCAGAATTCATCTCGCCGGTCGAGATGCACCCGCAGCTGGCAAGATCGACGTGCTCGCCGATGGAACGCCGATTCCCCAGATGTTGATCCGCGAAGCCTTTCTCGATCCGACCGAGCTCACCGAGGCCGGCAACCATCAGCTGCGGGGGCTGATCTTTGCGCGCACTCTCCTCGAGGGCATGGGGGCGCGTATCGCGTATGAGCAATACGACGACCACGACAAGTTCGAGATAACACTCCCCCGCGCTATTCGACGCTCCGCAACAACGACGAAGAGACCCGAGCAGGTCACATGAAGCGCCGCTCGATCGCGGCGATTTCTGCCGTTTTGTTGGTAGTCGCGGCGAGTGTCGTCCTGACCCTCGGGGCCGGCGCAGCGCCCACGATCACGCTTGTTGACACCTTTACTGGCGCCCCGAACGGCCCCTTCGATGCAATCCCGGCCGGTGCCCAACCTGGCGACTTCGTCATGGTGGCCGTTGCACCCGCAAACAACAAAACTCCTTCGAAGCCTGCCGCTGGATGGACAAACGGCGGATCAGCCGGCGTGACAAGTGGCCAGATCATCTACCTCTACTACCGGTTTGTACCGCCGGGAGGTTTCAATTCGGCGCAAAACTTTGGGTCCTCAAACGGCACAAATGTCAGTGTCGCCAGTGTGGCCTACCGGGGAGTCGACCCGAATTCTCCGATTCTGAGCTCGAACTTCGGTGCAGATATCGGCAACCTCATCGTCGGAACGCAGCCGGTACCCGGACCTGATACCGGCGACGGCGTCGACGATGTCACGTTGCTCTTCGCAGCCTCGAACGCGACGACAGGGTTCGTACCGCAAAACCCTGCTGGACTCACGCTGGACGCGACGGTGACCGACAGCCGGTCGGTCGCCATTGCCTCCACTGCCGCAACTGGGATAACCGACACAACGGTGGAAGTTTCAACAACTTTTTGTTGCGATGCTTTTTCCTGGATTCTGGTCAACCTCAATCCAGATTCCGGCCTTACCCGAGACCTCACCGTCGGCGTTTTCGACAACATCGCCGCCGATGCCCTGTCGGCTGGCGGAACGCCCGGAATCGCTGGCAACGACT
>CALLQB010000129.1 GCA_938015295.1 uncultured Acidimicrobiales bacterium | reverse complement strand
AGTCGGGGTCCATCAGCAGAGCGAACGGGTGGCCCGAATCGAGGATTGTTTGGGCCAGCATCGACGGCTTCGACGCAATGGCCACCGCATCAGCACCGAGGCCGGTGATTTGGGGGTACAGCTCACGCAACTGCGAGAGATACTCCATACAGGGCAGTCAACCCCAGTAACGAAGAAGCTGAACGACCAGGGGCTTGCCGGCGTACGCAGTCAGCGATGCCACTTTGCTGTCGGGGTGACTGAGTTCAAGAGTCGAGACATCGAACATGTCACGAACACTACAAGTGCTAGGCGGCTAGTTTCAGTCGCGGCACGACCTGGGCCAGAGCCAGCTCCAGCTGTGAGTCGGGGTCACCGAAGGGCACAAACACCAGGCAGTCGATACCGGCGTCGAGCATGGCTTGGCAACCTTCGACGACCTCATCGGCAGATCCTGACGCTTCCCAGCCGGGCACAATGTCGGCCGGTGGAGGCGGGAGCTCGGCAATATCGCCAATGAAGAAACCCATGAACGCCGTAAGCCGGTGATGGTCGGCGCGGCCGGCCGCGGCGCGACCTTCGTCGATCGATGCTCGCAGTCCGGCAATCTCATCGGGCGACGGGCCTTCAGCGATGATCGTGCCGTTGGCTATCTCGCCCGAAAGACGCATCGACACCGGGCCTCGCACACCGAGCGAAATCGGCACATGGCTCGACGGCGGAAACTCGAGCGTTACGTTGTCGAGCTGCACGTACCGGCCATCGATCGACACTGTTTCGCCGGCGAGAAGCTTGGCCACCGACTCTACGGTCTCGCGCAGCAGCGTGATGGGGGAGTCAACCGTCTCGCCTATCTGCTTCATCCAGTAGTCGACCCCGTGGCCGACACCTCCAGCGAGGCGCTCGGGATACAACCGCGCGAGCGTTGCCCATTCCATCGCCAGCGCGGCCGGGTTACGAAACGGTCCGGGCGCAATGCCGTGCCCGATAGTCGACTTGCTGGTCGCGTTGAGCACAGCCGTCAGCTGACTGATGCCGCCGGCATAAAAACAGTCTTCAACAATCCACAGCTCGTCGAAACGGCCGTCGAACTTGGCGACGTGCGCCGGAACCAGTTCGGGTGCAATGTGGCGCATCACCATGGCGCCCGTGGTCTGAGTCATGTTCGAAGTCTCGCACATGCAGTTTCCGACCGTGCTCGACAACAGAGCCGCCGCCTCGGTGAAGCTCGGCTAGCCGTGCGCCCGAATGTTGCGGGAAAGTTCGCGACGGGCTTCCATATCGCTGTCTCGCTTCGCAATGTCGGCTCGGCGATCATGCATTTTCTTGCCCCGGGCCAGCGCCAGTTCGACCTTGGCGCGGCTGCCCTTGAAGTACACCGACAGCGCAATCAAGGTCAGGCGTTCGGCATCGAGTCGCGGGCCAAGCTTGTCGATTTCTGACCGCTTCAACAGCAGCTTCTTGGTGCGAGCCGGTTCGTGGCCCATCGCTACACCCGAGTGGCTGTACTGCATGATGTGTAGCGAATGCAGCCAAGCCTCGTTCTGATAGATGTTGGCGTACGCCTCTGCTAGCTGCACCTTCGACTCGCGCAACGACTTCACTTCGCTGCCCCGCAGAACAATGCCCGCCTCAAAGGTGTCGAGAATCTCGAAGTCGCGGCGCGCCTGACGGTTGGTCGCAACAACCGTTGCGCCCTCAGGAATCTTGTTGCCCTTCTTCGTACTTTTTGCAGCCATCCGAGTCTCTACGATACTCCCCAGTCGCCAGACCAGGCCTTCGGGCCGGAGGTGAACCGCACGCCGAATAGCCGTAACCTTACGCAATGGCCGACAACCGCCCGATCGGGATGTTCGATTCGGGGTTCGGCGGTCTTACCGTGGCACGCGCCACCATCGACCTTCTGCCCGATGAGCGACTGGTGTACGTGGGCGACACCGGCCGGTACCCCTACGGGCCTCGGTCGCTCGACGAGGTTCGGCGCTTCTCACACGAAATCACCGAATTTCTTATTGCCCGACACGACGTCAAGACCGTGGTTGTTGCCTGCAACACCGCGTCGGCGGCAGCGCTTAGTGACCTACAGGCCAGCTTCGACCGTCCGGTCATCGGCGTCATCGAAGCCGGGGTCGCCTCGGTCCTCGACGCTTCGCGGTCCGGTCACGTCGGGGTCATCGGCACAGTAGGAACTATCAAAAGCGGCGCCTACCAAACGGCCATCGCCGACGCAGCGAGTGACGCTGGCGACGACATCGTCCTCACCTGCGCCGCATGTCCCGGCTTCGTCGAATTTGTCGAACGCGGCGAATTTCGCTCCGACCAGGTACGGGTTTTGGCCGAACGACTCCTTGCGCCCGTGGTCGACGCTGAGGTCGACGCATTGCTTCTTGGCTGCACGCACTATCCGTTCCTGGCGCGCACGATCAGCGAAGTTCTGGGTCGGTCGGTGGTGCTCGTTTCGTCAGCCGACGAAACGGCGTTTGCGCTTCGACGGAGCCTGCACGGCACCGATATGGCCGCCGATCCGGCCGATTCCGCCGATCTCGCTGATTCATCGGCGTCTCGGCACCGGTTTCTGTCATCAGGCGACGTCGCCTGGTTCGAAAAACTCGGTCGGCAACTCCTCGGCCCCGAACTGCTCCAAGCCGAGAAGTGCGAATGGGTCACCGAGACGAACTAAGTTGATGAGCTGCCTGCACATCTGCGGGCCGACTTGCTCACCAGACAGGACCAGCCTTGAGACCAGATGGCCGCCAACCCGACGAACTCCGACCCGTTACTTTCGAACGCGACTTCACCACCATGTCGGCCGGATCGACCCTGGTGTCATTCGGCGAAACCCGAGTGCTCTGCACCGCATCGATCGACGAAGACGTGCCACGCTGGATGAGTGGCAGCGGCAAAGGTTGGGTCACCGCCGAGTACTCGATGCTCCCTGGCTCATCACCCGATCGTGTCCGCCGCAAAACTTCCGGCCGTTCGCAAGAAATTCAGCGACTCATCGGACGCGCACTTCGGAGCGTCACCGACATGACCGCCCTCGGCGAACGTCAGGTCACCGTCGACTGCGACGTGCTCCAGGCCGACGGTGGCACCCGCACCGCCTCGATCTGCGGCGGCTACGTCGCACTCCACGACGCCCTCACGCGGCTTATGCAGCAGGGCAAGATCGACACCCATCCGCTCACCGAACCTCTGGCCGCCATCTCGGTCGGTATCGTCGGCGGCGCACCCGTGCTCGACCTTCCCTACATCGAGGATTCGAAAGCCGAAACCGATATGAACGTGGTGATGGCCGGCAACGGTAGCCCCCTCAACTTTGTTGAAGTGCAAGGCACCGCCGAAGGCGCAACGTTCTCACACGATGAACTCAACTCGTTGCTCGGTCTGGCAGGCAAAGGCATCGCCGAAATCATCGAGCTGCAAAAAGCTGTCCTGGCCGAACCGCCAGCACCTCGCTAAACACCTCCATGAGCGACCCCGCAACGCAGCCGGTGCTGGTGATGGCCACGGCCAACCCACACAAGGTCACCGAAATCGCCGCGATCCTCAGCGACTTCATCATCGAGCCCCGGCCTGAAGGTTTGGGCGACGTTGTCGAAGACGGCGACACACTCGCCGACAACGCACGCCTCAAAGCGGTCGCGGTGTGCGAGGTAGCCGGCGAAGGAGCCGTCGCCGACGACACCGGGCTCGAAGTCGACGCACTCGACGGTGCACCTGGTGTGCATTCGGCTCGGTTCGCCGGCGATGGTGCCACCGATGCCGACAACGTCACCAAACTCCTTGCCGATCTCAAGGGGCTCGGCGACAACACGCCACGAACCGCTCGGTTTCGTACCGTTGCGATGGTCCGGTTTCCCGATGGCACCGAACTGCGAGCCGATGGTGTTGTCGAAGGCACTATCGCTCACGAAGGCAAGGGCGAAGCCGGTTTTGGCTACGACCCGGTGTTCGTTCCCAACGAAGGCGACGGGCGCAGTTTCGCCGAGATGAGCGACGACGAGAAGAACGCGATCTCGCACCGAGGCCGCGCGTTTCGAGCGCTAGCCATACTTCTCAGCGATCTCTAGTCGAGCCCGGTTGCTAAGGCGCTACATCAACGACTCGGGCCCCAACTGGCTGCCGACCGGCAGAAGCGTTGCGAGTTCGACCATATGGCGGGGGAGCGGGTCGAACGATGTCACACCAACCGTCTCGCCCAACAAGTTGCCTTGCGCCCTGTCGCACCCAAGAGTCTGCAGTTCGCGCAACTGCAAGGCGGTCTCGACCCCTTCGGCGGTGACCTGCATACTCAGGCTGTGAGCTAGAGCGATAATGGCGCGCACGATGGCGGTGTCGTCATCCTCGCTGCCGAGCCCGTCGACGAAACTGCGATCGATCTTCACGAAATCGATAGGAAAGCGTTTCAAGTAGGCCAGCGACGAGAAGCCGGTACCGAAATCGTCGAGGCCGATCCGAATCCCCAAATCGGTTAACTCGGCAAGCACCGATTCAGTAATCGGGTTGGCATCGATAAGGGCACTTTCGGTCAACTCGAGAGTCATTCTTGAAGGATCAAGCCCAATCGCGGTGAGATCAGCCGCCACCAATTGTGCGAAACGAGCGTCGGCCAACTGGCGAGGCGACACGTTAACCGAGACGGTCAAAGGCGACTGGCCGCGGGCATCCCAAAGCGTGAGCTGCCGGGCAGCCGCACCCAACACCGTGCGGCCAAGCTGGGCGATGAGTCCGGTTTCCTCGGCCACATCAACAAACTCTGACGGGCGGCGGAGGAGGCCATCGTCGTCGCGGAGACGGACAAGGGCCTCGGCTCCCACGACCGTTCCGGTGGTGAGCTCGATGATCGGCTGATAGTGCACTACCACTGCGCCAGGCCCATCGTCATCGAGCGCCGCCCGCAGGCGACGTTCCATATCAAGACGGTTCACCGCTCGGGTACGAAGCTGATCGTCGAACTGGTCGGCCCGGTCACGACCGGTTTCTTTGGCCCGGTACAACGCGGTGTCGGCGTCGCGAAGAAGGTCGGCAGGTTCATCCGAACCATCGGACACGGCAATGCCGATGCTGGTGGTTACAACCATCGATTCGGAGCCCAGCAGGATTGGTTTGGCAATCGCCCGACGGAACCGGTCGGCCGCCAGCACCGACTCGGCCTCGTCTTCCATATCGATCACCACCACGAACTCGTCGCCACCCAGGCGGGCCACCGTGTCGACATCTCGAATGATGCTGTTGAGTCGACGCGAAACCTCCATCAATAACTCGTCGCCAGCAGCATGGCCGAGCGAATCGTTCACCACCTTGAATCGGTCGAGATCGAGAAACAGCACCCCCACCAATCGATGCTGGGCGGTGGCCCGGAGGAGCGCTTCGCGAATTCGCTCGAGTAACAACGAACGGTTCGGCAAGCCCGTGAGCCCATCGTGATAGGCGCGTTCCTTCAACTCGGCTGCCGCTTCAACCCGGTCGGTGATGTCGCGTGCGTTGAGCACCACACCGCTAATGGCCGGGTTGTCGAGCAGGTTCGTAACCACGACTTCAAGATGGCGCCACGTT
The DNA here is from genome assembly GCA_938015295.1 of uncultured Acidimicrobiales bacterium. Lineage (GTDB taxonomy): Bacteria > Actinomycetota > Acidimicrobiia > Acidimicrobiales > SHLQ01 > CALLQB01. Next base: position 32,704 of record CALLQB010000129.1, on the reverse strand, counting down.
TGATCGCTTCGAGCAACGCGGGCTTCGATACGAGCAGTTCTGTTCGGCATCTCGAGCACGTAGCTCGAAATTTCCTGCACCAGCTTGAGGTCGTCGGGATGCACGATGTCGCGAAGCGTTTTGCCGTCGAGCGAACCCGACGCGTAACCGAGCACGCGAGTAACCGCCGGGCTGGTGTACACCAATCGCCCCGTATGGTCGATCAAGGCCACAAGGTCCGACGCATGCTCAACCAACGCGGCGAGACGCACCTCGGTGGCTCGCACCTGCTTCTCGGCGTTGCGAAGTTCGGTGAGGTCGCGGGCGATAAACGAAAGGTTCTCGATGCGTTCGTTGGGATCTCGGTGGGCGACCAGCACAACCGAAACCGGAATCACTTCACCCAGGCCGTTGCTGAGTGTCAGTTCGCCCTGCCAGGAATCGCCGCGGCTGATAGCCGGAAGCGCACCGACCTCCCATTCGTGGTCGGAGGACAGATCGAAGTGGTTCGCCAACCGAGGATGAACCTGCCCGCCAAGAAACTGACGGAAGGCGTCGTTCGCCCACAAGATCCGCTGCCCCTTCGGGTCGAGCATCGCGACGAGGTCTGGCGTCGCCTCGAGCACCCGGGTGAGTTCTTCTGCACGGCGTGCGGCTTCGAGATCGTCGGTGATGTCGGCGAAACTGGCGACCGCTTCGTTTACGCCGTCGACACGACCGCTGACCGGAGTGGTCACCAGTTCGACCCAGCGGTAGTCGCCCGACGACGTGACCAAACGGAGTCGACCTCGCAACCCTTTGCCCGCTTCCAGCGAATCGCGAAGCGAGGTAACGAATTCGGCCCGCCCCTCAAGATCGACCATGTCGAGCCAGCCGTGGCCAAACGCCCCGGCAACCGGTTGCCCGGTGATCTCAGTCCAGCGATTGTTGACGTAACGGCAGTTGAGGTTGGCATCGATTCGAGCCATTCCCGACGGCGAGCGGTCGATGATCGCTTCTACCGGATCCTCCACCCGGGAGCGGCCGCGAACCGGTTCAGTCATGATCATGACCGGCGATGTGGGCGACAACCGCTGCCGCCACCCGCTGAACGCCACCCACGTCGTGCCGTCGCCCGAAAGTATCTGCACCTCTCGGCGAGCCGACGACCCATCGAGGGCCGAGTGAAGGAGCCGGTCGATGGTGGCCCGATCGTGCGGTTCGGCGACCAACGACTGCAGGTGGGTGCCGACCAGTTCAGTGCGGCGAAGTTGTGTAATGGCGCACAGGTTCGCACTAGCCGAAATGATCAGGCCGTCGTGACGAACCTCGGACGCTTCGGGGGAGTTGGTGTTGATCTTTGGCGAGTTGGTGAGATCGAGCAGCGGGAGCACGGCCGGGTTGTCGCGCGTCAGAGCGGGCGTCTCGTCGAGATCATCAAGCGAGGTCTCGCTCGTGTTTCGGCGCGAGCCAAAATGCAACAGGTACTCCTACCCGATGGCCGCAACACTGCGGTCATCCCATGATTTTTGTGCGGACGGGGGGACTCGAACCCCCACGTCTTTCGACACCAGGACCTAAACCTGACGCGTCTGCCAATTCCGCCACGTCCGCGTGACTTGTCTTGTTGAACTTGTGGTGATGCCTCAGAGTACTTGCCAGAAGCGCTTGCCAACAGATCGGGTCAATATGCCCAAATTCAGGTAACCAGGGTCAGAGGGCGGAACTTTCCGGGACTCTTCTCCGCTTCTCGTCGTTTGGGCGCCGTTCTCTAGGTAGCCGCCGATACCCTTTCTGTACTGCTCAATGCGACCGCTTCAGAAGTTGCAACGAGTGTCGAAGGAGTCGCGTCGAAGAGATGCGTCGAAGGAGACGAATGAATATCAACGCTGCAACCGACCTTTCCGAAGCATTCGGCCGGGGCGAGGTCTACAACCGTCTGTTGAAGGACCGCATCGTTTTTCTCGGTACCGACGTCAACGATGACATCGCGAATTACATCACAGCGCAATTGCTGTATCTCGAGGGACAAGATCCCGAAAAAGACATTTGGCTGTATATCAATTCGCCAGGTGGTTCGGTAACCGCAGGTATGGCCATCTACGACACGATGCAGTTCGTGCAGCCCGACGTCGGCACGATTTGCCTTGGTCTGGGCGCCTCGATGGGTCAGTTCCTGCTTTGTGCGGGCGCAAAGGGCAAGCGGTACTCGCTGCCTCACGCACGCATCATGATGCACCAGCCCCTCGGTGGCGTCCGGGGTCAGGCCTCCGACATCGCTATTCAGGCCGAACAGATGGCCTACACCAAAAAACTTCTGCAACAACGTATTGCCGATCACACGGGCCAGACCTTCGAACAGATCGAACTTGATTCCGATCGCGATCGCTGGTTCACCGGTGAAGAAGCCGTCGAATACGGCCTGGTCGACCGGGTCATCGCCCACCGCGGCGACATCTAAACCCTCGAAGAAACGAAAAAGTAGGGGTCAGGTACTTCACGTACCTGACCCCTAACTTGTTTTTAGGAGACCGCGGCTTGGGCGAGAGCCCGGAGGTCGTCGACGCCTTCGGCGAGCGACGGGTACTTGAACAGGGCACTACCGCTCACGAGGATGTTGGCACCAGCACTGGCTGCGCCTTCGATGGTCTTGGCGTTGATACCGCCATCGACCTCGATATCGACGTCGAGGCCCCGTTTGTCGAGCATCGCTCGAATCTCAGAAACCTTGGCTTCCATCGTCGAGATGTATGCCTGGCCCCCAAAGCCCGGGTTCACGGTCATAACCAACACCATGTCGACCAGGTCGAGCACATGCTCGATGGCCGACGCCGGTGTTGCCGGGTTGAGCGCGACCGCAGGCGAGGCGCCAAGCGCCCTTACCTGGGCGAGGGTGCGGTGCAGATGTGTAGTGCTCTCTGCGTGCACGATGAGGATCTCGCAGCCTGCCTCAACATAGGTATGCATGAGCAGCTCGGGCTGTACCACCATCAGGTGAGCCTCGAACGGTACGGTGACATGCGGGCGGCAGGCAGCGATGACATCGGGCCCGAACGTGAGGTTCGGCACAAACACGCCGTCCATAACGTCCCATTGGATACGGTCGACGCCGGCTTTTTCGAGAGATAGACACGCCTCGCCAAGCGCCGAAAAATCGGCGGGGAGAACGGACGGGGCGATCGCAATAGGGCGGCTCATCGCGCCGACACTAGTGGTCGTAGGTATCGTCGTTCTCATCAAAGCCTCCGAAAGGAATTCGACCCGGCCGTTTGTTCTCCGCCCTTTTGCCTCTAACGTTTCCGGCGTGGATGAATCCCCAACGCTAGAGCTCGTAACTCATGGCGTAGCAAAGGGCGGCGAAGCCGTTGCCCGCGAACCTGATGGTCGAGTGGTTTTCGTCGAGGGCGCCCTTCCCGATGAACGGGTAATGGTCGAAATTTCCGAATCCAAGAAGGGATTCCTTCGTGGCCGCGCCACTGAAATCCTCGAACCATCACCGCACCGCATCGACCCGTCTTGCGCAGAGGTGGCCAACGGTTGTGGCGGCTGCGACTTTCAGATAGCCAGCCCCGAACATCAACTCGAGCTGAAACGTGTCATTGTGACCGATGCGCTCGAGCGCATCGGGAAGCTTGAACAGATTCCCGACATCGTGACCGTGCCGCTACCGGCCTCGGGCTACCGCACCGCTGTGCGATGTGTCGTCAGCGATGGCCAAGCTGGCTACCGCGCCAGGCGAAGTCACGAACCCATCAACATCGATTCGTGTTACGTCGCGCACCCACTGGCCAACGAACTCATCCAAACCGGCTATTACGGCACGGCCAGCGAAATCAGCATTCGGGTTGGTGCCGCTACCGGCGAACGGCTGGTGGTCGCCGACTCATCGTCGCTCGGGGCGCAGGTTCCATCCGATGTCGTGGTGGTCGGCGAAGACGAACTCAAGGCGGGCCGTCGTGCATGGATGCACGAAATCGTCGCCAACCAAAAATGGCGTATCAGTGCCGGGTCGTTCTTTCAGACCCGCCAAGACGGCGCCCAGGCGCTGGTCGACGAGGTTCGCGAAGCGGTTGGCGAACTGCCGCCAGACGCTCGAGCGTTCGATCTCTATGGCGGCGTTGGCCTTTTTGCTGGCACGGTCTTTGGCCCCGACCATCACGTCGTGTTGGTCGAACAAAACGCCAGCTCGGTCGCCGACGCAAAGGTCAATCTCGAAGGGCGCAACGTCAAACTTGTGCGAAGCAAGGTTGAAGGTTGGAGCCCCAAACGAGCCGACGTAGTCATCGCCGACCCAGCGCGACAAGGACTCGGTCGCAACGCCGTCTCGCGAATTGCGGCTACCGATGCTGCTGTTGTGGTGCTGGTTAGCTGTGATGCAGCGTCGCTAGCCCGTGACGCCTCGCTCCTGGCACGCAAGGGTTACCACCTCGACTCGGTCACGCTGGTCGATCTGTTTCCGATGACCAGCCACACCGAAACGGTTTCGCGTTTCTCGGTGCAGATGTAAATGGCTGCACCCTCGATGCTCGGCACAAAAGGCCCAGAAGATCTCGCGACCGCACGCGAACTACGGCGCATGAAGTCGGGGGCAACATCGTTGCTCGTCGTTGCAGCCGTGGTGTTCGTGGTGCTGCGAATCCAGGGCTTCGAGGGAACGGTTTGGGGCTACGTCGAAGCGGCAGCCGAAGCAGCAATGGTTGGTGGTCTCGCCGATTGGTTCGCGGTAACCGCACTCTTTCAGCATCCGCTCGGACTCCCGATTCCCCACACCGCCATCATCCCGAAACGCAAGGACGAAATTGGTCGGAGCTTAGGCAGCTTCGTGCAGGGATATTTCCTGAACTCTGAAGTGCTCGAAGGTCGACTGAAAGACGCCGGAATTGGTGCGCGCCTGGGCGACTGGCTCGTCGACCCCATCAACGCAAACGCTGCAGGTCGGCAACTCGGTGCAATCGTTAGCGGCATCACCGACGTGCTCGCCGACGAAGAAATACAGGCGGGCATAGAAGAAGCGCTACAGACCCGTATCGAAGAACTCAACGTTGCTCCATTGGCTGGCCGGGCTGTCGACTTCGTCGTCGACGGCGGTCACCATGAAGCGATCCTCGACGCGTCGCTCTCGGGGGTCTCGAACGTCCTCGACGAGAACAAAGCCATCCTACGCAAACGCCTCACCACCGAATCGCCGTGGTGGGTGCCCGAACCGGTCGACGATGTCGTGTTCGACCGCCTCTACGACGGCATGAGCCGGTTTCTTACCGATCTTGCCGGTCAGCCGAACCACGAACTCCGCAAGAACCTCGAGAAGCAGGTTCGCGAACTCTCCGACCAGCTCAAAACTTCGCCCAGAATGCAGGAGCGGGCCGAGCAGGTCAAAGAAGAATTTCTCGAACATCCCGACGTTCGAGAGTGGATCGGCGAACTGTGGGCCAATATCAAGACGGCGCTTGTTGAAGCCAGCAACGATCCCGAATCCGAGCTTCGGCTGCGATTCGAAGAAGTGGTGCTTAGCGGCGGCCGTCGCCTTCAGGCTGACAAGGCTCTGCAGGTCAAGGTCGACCGCTGGGTCGCCGGCGCCGTTACCTATGTCGCCAACCAGTCAGAAAATGAGGTCGCCGACCTCATCGCCTCGACCGTCGAGAAGTGGGACCCTGACGACACCAGCAAACTCATCGAGCAGCAGGTCGGCCGCGACTTACAGTTCATCCGCATCAACGGCACGGTCGTTGGTGGCGTCGCTGGCCTGGTCATCCACGCCATTGCCCAGCTGATTGGTTAGCCGGCCCACCGCACCGAGCTCCTGCTAGCCGAGAAGGTCGCGCACGTGGCCCGATTCATTCCAGCTAGACGCCGATCGAAGGCCCGCGCTGTTGGCCTTTGCGCGCATGATGCCGGTGTAGTCGACCAGGAAGTTGAACGGTTCTTCTGATCCGATGACCGTGCAGTAGTAGGTCGCCATGACCATGCCGTGGCAGAACACGGCGACTCGTTTGCCGCGGTTGTTGGCGACAATGTCATCGAACGCTCCCGAGATCCGCTCTTTCCAAGGCTCCCAACCGCCGTGGTCGGCGAAGAGGAAGTACGGGTCGTTCTTCCATGCCTGCATGAATTCGTGGTCTTCGCCCATCTCCTCGTTCGGGGTGTAGCTGCTGCGGTGTTCGTCGACTTCGCGAATGTCATCGCGAAGTTCGATCTCGAGACCTAGGGCTTGGGCGAGCGGCATAGCGGTCTGGTGCGCCCGAGTCATCGTGCTGGCCACCACATGATCGATGTGCTCACCCTGCAAAAAGTCGGCGACGCGTTGTGCCTGTTGCAGACCGATGTCGGCGAGCGGGGGGTTCGACGACGTTTCATCTCGTTCGGGGCGGCCATGACGGACAAGTATGAGATCCACGCCGGGTGAACCTAGTAGGCGCAACAAAGCCGGGCCACTTAGCACCCCAATCGTCTGATTCTCGATTGCCGATGCCAGACTTTCAGCCATGACTACTCTTGCTTCCGCAACCGTTTCGCAGACCCCATGGGGAACCACCAGCGGTAACGCATCGCAGGGGCCTACTGATGTCGATCGGTACCGACTCGAAACTGACCGGATCGCTATTGAGGTGCTGACGTTCGGTGCGCACCTCGTTCGGGTCGACGTACCCGACCAAGCTGGTGTACCCGACAACGTTGTGCTCACGTTGCCCGACCTCGAAGCCTACGAAGACGCCGACCGCAATGTTTCGATGGGAGCCGTGGTTGGGCGAGTCGCCAATCGCATCGCCGCCGGATCGTTCGAAATCGATGGGCAGACCTACAACCTCGACTGCAACCTTGCTCCCAATCACATCCACGGCGGTTCGACGGGGTTCGGGCGACTCGTGTGGACGGTCGTTGATGCGTCGGCTGACGGCGACACCGCACGCCTCGAACTCCAGCTGATCAGCCCCGATGGCCACGAGGGATACCCTGGCGAGGTCACAGTCAACGTGACCTACACCGTCGAACCGGGCCGTCTGACTATGCACTACCAGGCAACCACTACCGCACCCACACCGATCGGGCTCACCAACCATGCCTACTGGAACCTTGCGGGGGCCTCGAGCGGTGCGACCGTTGAGGGACATGTCCTGCAGCTTGATGCTGACGCCTTTCTCCCTGTCGACGGCACGGCCATTCCTACCGGCGAGATCGCCGACGTCGACAACACACCCATGGACCTTCGAGCGCCAACGCCGCTGTCGTTGCCAATCGAAGGCATGAGCGGTTTTGATCACTGTTTCGTGGTGCCGGGCGATCTGGCTCATCCTTGTGTATCGCTTTCGGAAGCGTCGACTGGGCGATCGATGTTGGTATCGACCGACCAAGTCGGTGTGCAGGTGTACACCGGCAATTTCCTCGGTGGAGAGTTCACGCCGTTTGGCGCCGTCTGTCTCGAAACGCAACGATTTCCCGACAGCCCAAATCAGCCCTCGTTCCCCTCGGTCATCCTCAGGCCGGGCGAAACGTACAGCTCGACCACGGTTCACGAGTTCAACTAGGTCATGTCCGACTTCGTCACACAGACCCGACTTGCCGAAGCACTTGGGGGTCACGACCACGTCGACTATTCGTGGCTCGATGAGTTGCCGACCCACCTCGGGCCGCCCGACCTCAAGATGGGGCTCCGAAACCTCGACCTGTCGCGATGGTTTCCTGTCGACGATCTCACCCAACTACAGCGGTCGGCCAAACTCGATATCCTTGCGGCCCATCCAGAGGTCGTGCAGTGGCAGGACAGTGCGCTACCAGCGTGTCATGAGCTACTCGCTCTCGTCGTCGAGTACACCGCTGCGCAGCCAGAGCCTGGGCTACATCCGATTGACGCAGCTGCTCGGCTCGTAGCCGAGGATCTGTCGGTGATGGTCCGGTCCGACCAAGCAACCGGCAGCCCCGGCTCTTGGCGGTTGGCTGCCGGAAGCCTTGCGTTCGGTAACCAGTGGACGATGGCCGAAAAAATCGGCGGCAGCCTGCTCGATATTCACGAACCGACCGACGGCTACGCCGAGCTGTTGGCGGCCAAGGTCGACACCTTCTTCGATAATCTGCGGCCTGGACGTCTGGCGTGGCGGCGCAACTGGTTTGTGCACGACATCGACGACTACCACCAGCCGGTCAAGTTCGTTCATCAGCACACCTCTGATCCCCGTGTCGCTGGCACGTTGTGGATCAGGTCAGAGCGAGAGACTTTGCGGCGACTCCCCGAAACGGGGGCGATTGTTTTTACGATAAAGACGCAGATCGCGCCGATGGTTGCGCTGCTGGCCCGGCCGGCGAAGGCTGAGGAGGTCGCCGATCACCTCGCGGCCGCAACCGACCGCGGCTTGCGTGCCAAGGACGCCGACGGTCGTGCCGCTGCGCTCATCAGCTACCTGCGTTCCGCTTAGCCACGTTAAGGTTGCTCCCATGTTGGAACTCGATTATCTGCCGTTCGACGCCGACAACCACTACTACGAAGGGCTCGACGCGTTCACGCGCCATGTTGACCCAAAGTGGGCGGCTCGGTGTGTGCAATGGTGCGACATCGGCGGTCGTAAACATCACGTGGTGGGCGGCCGAGTCAGCCATGCGGTGAAGAACCCCACATGGGATCCCATTGCCAAGCCCGGTGCACTGCACGACTTCTTTCGCGGTAACCCCGACGGACGCTCACCGCTCGAGATGCTGAGCGAACGCGAGCCCCTTCCGGCCGAATACATCAACCGAGACGCACGCGTCGCGAAGCTCGGTGAACAGGGTCTCGCCGGTGTCTGGCTCTTTCCCACCCTTGGGGTGCTGTACGAGGAACTGCTCCACACCGACATCGATGCGGTAAGTCACCTCTTTACCGCCTTCAACACCTGGCTAGAAGAAGATTGGGGCTGCAACTACCAGAACAAGATTTTTGCTGCTCCGTACATGGCCTTAGGAAACGTCGATCACGCCGTGGCCGAGTTGCAAACGGCGCTTGACCGAGGCGCCACCGTCGTCTGTATGCGTCCAGCGCCAGTGTTCACTGCCGACGGTTTCAAGTCGCCTGGCGACGCCATGTTTGACCCCTTCTGGTCGCTGGCCAACGAAGCCGGCGTCACCGTCGTGATTCATGCCGGCGACAGCGGCTACAAGACCAACGGCTACGCGCAGGACGGCTTTGGTTCTGACATCGGCGCAGGTGGTGCATGGAAACCCACCATCAAGTCGTTCAACATCGAGCGAGCGGCCTTCGACTGGCTCATCACCATGTCGTTCGAGCGCATGTACGAGCGATTTCCCAACCTGCGAGTCGCGTCGGTCGAGAACGGCTCGGACTTCCTTGCCCAGCTGTTCCGAAAGCTCGAGCAGACCTCACGCAAGTACCCCGGCTACTTCAAGGTCGACCCTGTCGAGAGCTACAAGCAGCATGTGTGGATGAACCCGTTCTGGGAAGATGACGTGCACGAGATTGTCGAGCTGATGGGCGCCGACCGAGTGATCTTCGGCTCTGACTGGCCCCACATTGAAGGGATGCCGCAACCGCTCGACTACCTTGTCGAACTCAAAGAATTCGACAAGGCAGCCCAGAAGCGGATCTTGCTCGAGAATGTCACCGAGCTCAATAGTCGAGCCGGGTAACAGCGGGTCGTTCACGCCCGAGTCTTGAGGGCGCCGTGCCAAGTGGCGAGCACGGTAGCGATGCAGATCGCTACAATCACCACGCTGCCGCTTGCCCACATCTTTAGCGATGCAGAGAGCAACGCTGCTACACCGAAGATCGAAACCATGCCGCCCTTCCACGGGGTGCGGGGGGCCAGTAGCGCTGCTTGTTCGACCTTGGCTACCTTGGCGACAATGCCAGCAAGAATAAGTGTCGCCAGACCGAACATCGGCAACTTCTGCAGCCACCAAGCGAACGTGCCGACCTCGGCGGTCGGAAGCCATCCAAGACCCCACAGGATGAGTACAGCGCCGATGGCTGCAGTCATGTGCCACAGGTATACCGACATGGCCACGGCGTTCGCTCCGACCACGGCCGACCATGCCGACTTGTTGCGGGCAAGGAAGGCGCTGATGCGTGGGGCAAACAAGATGGCGGTCGAGCTGTAGGCGGCGCCGAAGAGCATGAGTGCGAGCGAGGGGGGATGGGTTGGCGAATTCTCCAGGCCGGGAAAGTGCACCATTGCGGTTGGCCATGGGCCGAGTGTGACCGCAGCGACCGCAGCGGTCCAAAGGCCTGCCGAGATTGCGGCAAGACGAGCGCCGGTCGGCAGCATGCCGTCGCGCCAGGCGAAGCCAGCAACCTGAAACAGCAGCCAACCGAGTACCCAGTTGAGGTGCGCAAGATGATGCAAGACCGGGATTTCACTGAAACGCAGCGCTTCGAGCCCCACAAAGACACCGATTGCGCCGACGGCGAACAGGCGGGGATTTTGGCGAAAGCGGGGCAGCACAAACGGCGCAATGGCGGTATCGATGGTGTAGTTACTGAGGAACCACAGCGGAATCGCTGCGGCTGCCGCTCCGGCGCCGATCAGGGCGCCGATGCCGGTCATGTAGCCGCCGATAAGCAGCACGGTCCACGTTGTGGCGAGTGTTATGGCGGGGGCCACCATCCGGCGAAGACGTGCGGCAATCCAATCTTGGTGGCGGCTGTCGCTCTTGGCGAAGTGGCTGTCGAGCGACATGGCACTGGAGAAGCCGCCGACCACGAAGAAGAGCGGCATTACTTGAAAGAGCCAGGTGACCCACGACATGGACGGCGCATATTCGAGAGCGTTTCCGGCAGAGGGTTCGCCGTTAGCGTCGACGCTCGTCGCGATGGCTGCCCAATGACCAAACGCCACCGCCAGCATGGCGATCGCTCGATAGAAGTCGACGGCGCGGTTTCGATCGGGCTTGGCTGCGCTGGCCAGATCGGCAAGCGATCCTTTGGGCGTGGAACGTGTCTGGAGGGATGCGGTGTTGCTCATGTCTCCATTGAGCCAGCAATGTACCCCCTCGTCTGCTGGGAAAACCCCCCAAAGCGCCCTGGGGACATCCCAATCGGTTGAGATGGCCGGGGCGGGCCGGTCTGGCAGGCCGTGCAATGCGCGCCTAGGGTGAGTGTTGTGCGGCGGGTAGTGCGTCCAGACCTTGCGTCCGAATGTTCGATCAGGCACAATAGTTGTTAATACATTTCAATGAATTTCAATCTCATTCGTTGCTTGCGAGTTTAAGATTTCAAGAAGCGTATTTTCCCCCCAAAGAAGTTAGCGATCCGCCATATGACCAAGACCGACCACGGCATCCTGCCCCGCAGGACATGCTGTTCCCGGCCTGACCTGCCCCACCCTGACGGCAGGTGCCCGGGGACCACCGATTTGTCGCGCCGGCTCCGCCCTGTGCACGTCGAACCGTTGGAGCGGCGCCGAATTTTTGGCGTTGATGTTACTGCGATAACCAGCAGCGACATGCTCGACCTCATAGCTACCCACGTGAAGTCCCGCCTGCCCCTCACGATATTTCACCAGAACCTCCACAGTGCGTATTTGCAACAACGTCACGAGTCGGTTCGAACCGCCTACACCTCTGCCGACGTCGCTTACATCGACGGCATGCCCTTTGTTGTGCAAGGTCGCCTCCTCGGCGGCGCGGTCGATCGCAGTCATCGAAACACCTATCTCGACTGGTACGACAGCTTGCTTGGTCTCGCCCAAGACCGTGGGTGGAAAGTATTCTTTCTTGGCGGGACGCCCGAGGCTCTCAGCCTCGGTTGCGACGTCCTTCGCAAACGTTTCCCGGCGCTCGAACTCGAAGGTCACGATGGCTACTTTGATGCGACATCGGGCTCACCCGAATCGCAGGCTGTCATCGAAAAAATCAATGACTTCGAGGCCGACGTCGTCTTGATCGGAATGGGTATGCCCCGCCAGGAAGTCTGGGTGGCCGACAATCGTCGCTCCCTGAAGGTGCCGGTGACTGTCACGGTCGGCGCTGGCATGGATTACGTCGCCGGTCTGATTCCGACGCCCCCTCGTTGGATGGGCAAGTACGGCGTCGAGTGGATCCATCGCTTGTGCTCCGAGCCGAAACGGTTGTGGCAGCGGTATCTCCTTGAACCGATCTTCCTCGTGCCGGTGTGGGCAAAAGAGGTCATCGATGTTCGCTTCCGCCGCTCGACGACACAGGGAATTCGTAACCAACAGGACCGTCCACGACTTCGATCGGTCGACCGGGACTAACAAACGCAGCTGCTGATTAGTCCCACCAACCAGCTTTCGAGCCTCGCTCGAGGGTTCCTGCGAACTTGCCGAGGGCGCCAGCACCAATGTGTAGACCGGCAGCAACCGCTCCGCGGTCGCGGGCGATAAGTCCGCCAGCGACCCGCCCGGCAGCTTCTACTAGGCGTCCAGCGCTGCGCCCGAGCTCGCCCCAGGGTTGCCTGCCATTGGCTAGGCGAAGCGCCCGTGAATAGTTGCGATAGGCGTTGAACTGGCGCTTCATCACCCACCGAACCTGAACCCGGTTGGAGGGGACGTCGGTGGTTGCAACTGCTTCGTCGCACCAAACCATTCGGTGCCCTGTGCGTTTGAGCTGTTCGCCGAGGAAGAGGTCCTCGCCTCCGGTGCTGTTGAACCGCACATCAAAGTAGGCCGTGGATGTAGGCCCAGGTGCTAGGGACGCCACATCCTCGAGAGCACCCATCGAGACCACGAGATTTCCAACGCCGAATCGCTGAACGGTCGATCCGGTCGGATACGTTTCGGGCTCATCGAAGCCAGCAGCGACGTACCAGGCCGGCGGCGTATAGCTAAACCGCTCTGGTACCGGCCCGGCGACTGCTGAGGCGCCGGTTTGTCGGGCCGTCTCAAGCAAGCAACTGAGCCAGGTGGCAACCGGTCGTTCGTCGTCATCGATAAACGCACACCAATCGGCGCCGAGTCGTCGGGCCTCACGCACGCTGGCGTTGCGAGCGTGCACAACGCCGCGTTGCGGCTCATGGACGTACACCACCGTGTGCGGCGAGGCTTCCTCATAGGCATCGACCACAGGCTTGGCAGACCCCTCTAAAGCATTGTCTGCTACGACGATCAGTAGCTCGGCAGGCGCCCACCCGGGGGCGAACGATTGCCCAGTGAGATCGTCGAGGAGCAACCGGAGCTGCTCGGGACGCGAGAAGGTCGCAATACATACTGCAACGATGCCGGGCGAGTTCTGGCGGAACGAGGTTCCCTCGACGCGTGCCATGGTAAGTCAGGCGGTGACGGACTGGCGTGACGTTTCGTCGCGTGTCCATGTGCGGGTCCCGAAGCGACGCTTCCATTTCGCGCCGACTTGGATGACGACACGAAGTGGGGCATACAGCGCCACGCCAGCCCACTGGGTGGGGTCTCGAAGCAGTTTGCGAATCCACAAGCGGTCGAGCGAGTCAAGGTTGGGCTCTTCGCCGTTGGCGTCCAACCACTCATAAAATTCGATGACGCCAACCTGTTGTCGCATTTGCACCCGAATCAGGTCGCGCAGGTTTCGAGGAAAGAGCGGCTGAAACGTTGCTTGGCTGGCCGTGACCCGCTGCTCGGGCGTAAATCGTTGGATCGGCAGCAGATCTTCAGCAAACAGGTCGTCAAACGTCGGGATTTGTTTGTGGCCCTCAGCCGAGATCGCATAGAGGCCGGTTCCGACATGGCCCTCGGTGAAATAGTCGGCCTTGGCCCACGTCTGCAGATAGAGGCGTGCGGGTCGGCTGCAGTTGTCTGTGTCGAACACGATTCTCGGCGCCGCAGCCATTGCCCCAGTTCGGTTGATCGTTTCAACAACCGCAGTGATCGCTCCTGGGCTGACGACGACATCGGCGTCGACGTAGATTCGCGTCACATCGGCAGTGTGCGCTAGCGCCATGTTGAGGGCGGCTCCCTTGCCGGCAATCGGGCTGTCGAGGATTCGAACCGGGTGGCCGATTGCGGCCGCGAGGTCTGCGGTGTTGTCGGTGCATCCGTTGGTGGCCACAACGACATCTAGCGCATCGCGGTTGGGGTCATCGAGCACGGCGATGAGGCAGCGTGTGATGGTGTCAGCTTCGTTGTGGGCAGGAATGATCACTACGGCATAGGGATCTTGTGGGTGCGTCGCGCTCGGAATCCAACCGCTGCTCATGACCGAACGGTTTCCTGAGGATTGCTCGCCGAAGCAAGTGCGGCAACGATGACCACAAACGTGAGCGAAGGTAAGAAGGCCAAGAGAACCGATTCAGTGAAACTTCCGGCCAGCACCATTACCACCGCAGCATCGCGCCATTTGTCTGGTCGAAGCCGTGATGCACGCCAGTAGCCAACGAGACTCCATAAGACGAAGAACAAACCCACGACGCCCATGGTGAGCGTGCTTTGGAGGTATTCGTTGTGGGCATCGGGCGGATCCCAACCGGTACGCATCGCTACGCCGGTCTCGCGGTACACCTCGGGTGCGGTGCCGATGCCGTAGCCATGGACAGGACGATTGCCGATTACCTTGATTGTCTCGCCCCACAGATCGGGACGACCAGAGAGGCCACTGACCTCGGTCGCGTCTTCAGGTGCCCGACTGAGATCTCGCCAAGTTTCGCCCTCGAAACCACCAAACGCAGCGATAAACACCAGCACACCAAACATCGAGATAAGAAGCACGCCGCGCAAAGCACGAGGAACAATCGCAAACGCTACGGCGATCAAAAGGCCGAGAAGTGCGGTGCGGCTTTGGGTCCAGACAAGTGCAATGCAGCCAACCGGCAAAGCGATAATCGGCAGCCATGGCACGGCTCGCTGTCGTTCGATCGTGGCGAGAGACATCAGTACCAAGATCGCCGAAGCTGCGCCGAGGGTATTTGGATGTAGGGCAATGCCTTTGAGGCGGCCGAAGTCGATCGACGCTATGCCCGGGTTGTCGACAACACCCTTGCCCATGATGTCGGTGGCGATGGCCCAGGTCACAAAGAGCAGTAGACCAAATGTCGCGGCTCGTTCGAAAGCTTCCCAGCCAGAGCGGTCGACCGCTGTTACCAGCCAACAAAGGGTGCATGAGAACGAAACGGCAGCTACGAGACTCAGCTTTGGCTCTATCGACCAAGGGATAGTCAGTACGCTCCACGTCAACGCCAAGGTCAGCCCGACGATGGGGTGTCGGGTCATCCGTTCAAACGCACGACCGGGATCGTTCACTAGAAAAAGTAGCGGCCCGCCAGCCATTAGCATGCGGAGCAGCCAACCTCGGGTAGTGAGGCTGCCGTCGATATCGCCGAGCTGGAACACCGCGGCGAAGTCGAGCGGCACCAGAATCACGGTGAACACCACCGCCAGCATGAGCGGCGTTGGGATGATTGACCTGATCTCGCGGGGTAGCCAGTTGAGCGCGAACGGGGATTGTGCTGGTGTTTCCTGGGGCGCGTCGGTGATCATGACACGACAACGACGCCGAGAACGTCGATGCCGAGAGCCCGCAGGCGAGAGGCTGCGGCGTGCGCTCTGCGGACCGAAACCTTGCCTTTGAGCGTTGTGAGGATGACCGAGTCGACCATGTTGAGGTAGGCAGCCGAATCGGCGCTGTCCATATCGCCGCAGGCAACGATCCACGGTGCGCCCGGTGTTCCTGGAGGAACCTGTAGCCAGTGCGTGCGGGTGACCTCGTCCATCCGCTGTGCTGTGAGCATGTTGAGCGTCTTCGCCGCCTCTTGGTCGACTGCGGCATCGGCAAGGCTCAAAGCGCCAACTCGTTGGCCCGAAGCACGCCGATCGATAGCAATCGACGCTGGCATAAGCTCGGCGGCGGACAGTGAAGGCGACGACTCGGCAAGCACCGGAGCTGATAAATGGGCGCCGAGGCGCTCACTGTCACTGACGCGAGCACGATCTCGGAAGAACACCATCACCATTGCGGCGCCCATCATGCCGCCAAGCAGGAAACCGAGGAGTCCGTTTCGAGCCGGCTTCGGGCGGGAAGCGTCGACTGGTGTCAGTGCCTTCCAGGCGACCTCAAGATTGGCGCGGCGGTAGTCGAGGTCGAGTTCGAGGTTGTCGATCTCGCGCTGGTACTGGTTGCGTTGATCCTGGCGTGTGTTGCGATCGCGTTGGAGCTGGTTGAGCTTGTCTTGAAGTTGGTTCCGTTCGGTATTGGTAGCCGTCTCTTGCTGCGTGAGCACATCAGAGATCTGTGCGTCGAGGTCGGCCATTTCGCCTTCGAGGCGATCCATGAGTGCGCGGATGCCCTCGCGTGCGGTATCGATTGTCTCTGCGCGCTTGGCATCGTCGTTGGCGGCTGCCATCGAAAGGAGCTCGTCGGTAACCGCTGACGCGCCCGTAGCTGTGGTGGCGCTGACGTTGACATCGATGCCCTTTGAATCAGGCGGAAGATCGACCCGAATAGCAAGAATTTCGGTACCAATGCTGCTGGCAAAGGCATTGATTGTTGCGATAGTCTCGTCGCTTTTTAGGAAGGTGTCGGCAGCGAAACGCTTGCCGTCGATGTCGTAATAGTCAACCTGGGTCGACAGCTCAAGGCGACCGTTGGCATCAAACTGCTTCGTTTGCATGCTCGAAATGACAAAGGTGAGCGCGCCGATGGCCAGCGCTGCCGCAAGCACAATGGGCATATAGCGGGCGAGCACCGACATTGTCTCGGGCACGGTCATCTCGGCCGGCGGTTCCGGTTCGCGGGTCGACAAGCGATCTACCAGAGCTTGTCGTTGAGGATTTGCATCGAGCATGGGGGGATGCCTCGCGGCTTTCGTATCAGAAAAGTATTCCCAGTGAACCAAATATACTGAAATGCATCAATAGGTCCTTTGGCACAGGCGCCTGGGTTAGCTCGCGTCTGCCTCAGGGCTGGCTTGTATTTCTCCGAGGCCACCAGCAGCAGCCAGAGCGGTCGCCAGCATGCCTGAACGTTCGTAAATCATAGTGAAGTGGTGCTCGGCAGCGGCTTCACTACCCGGAATTGGCGGTCGGCCGAGTGATCGAAGAATAGCGGTCGGGTCGGTTGCCTCGACATCGTAGCCGTGAGGTTCCGGCAAATCGTCTGCATCGCCCCAGAAGTCGGCAGCATCAAACTTTGGCGCCTTTTGTTTACCTTGTTTTCCCTGCTTCCCCTGCTTGGGTTGCCGACCTTTGTTGCTGTTCTTCGAACCGTTGGCTTGCGAGCCTGAAGAGTTGTTCTGATTGCCCTGGTTCGAGCCGCTCTTGCGACGGCGACCTCGTGAGCTCATACGCCCACCTCCTCGTGTTCGCTTTGCTGGGCGTCGAATGGATCTTGTTGATCGGTCTGACCTGACGAAACATTGAGTTCGTCGTCGGCGTCGAGTTCGAGCAGGGTATCGGGGTCGAGCCCGAGCGCTTGCTGAAGCTGTGTGGCATCGAGATCGCCAATGCTGCTCGACTTGGGCAGCACCATGTTGGCGATCTGGCGTTTGCCAGCGACCACTTCTTCGACCCGTTCATCGACGGTGCCCGGACATACCAGACGATGGCAGATAACCGTGTTCTTCTGACCAATACGCCACACCCGGTCGCGGGCTTGATCCTCGACGGCTGGGTTCCACCAGCGGTCGTACAACACGACGTGGCTCGCCGCAGTGAGGTTAAGACCAGTGCCCCCGGCTTTGAGCGATAGCACCATGGCGCCGGCGCCTTCTCCGGCCTGGAACTCCTCGACCATCCGGTCGCGCTCGCCGCGCGAAAGGCCACCGTGGTAGCAGCGGATCGACTGGCCCATACGTTCGGTGAGGTACTTCGCGAGACGATCGCCCCACGTGGCGAAGTGGGTGAAGATGAGGATCCGCTCGTCGGCAGCAAACACAACATCGAGGATCTCGTTGAGCCGCGCAAGCTTGCCCGAGCGTCCTTCGAGATCGCCGCCGTCTTCGTCGTAGTTGACCGGATGATTGCAGATCTGTTTGAGCGCAGTGATGGCGGTGAGTACCGCACCTTTGCGTTGCGAAGACCCGGTGTCGGCTTCGGCGGTAGCGACCGCGAGGTCGTCGAGAACGGCTTGATAGAGGCCGATCTGTTCGGGGGTCATCGCACAATGGTCGAGTTCGTCGATGCGGTCGGGAAGCTCGGCCGCGATTGCCGGCTCGGCTTTCGTACGGCGGAACACGAGCAGGCCGTTGAGCGCCCGCAATGCCTGCTCAGCGCCCTCCTTGCCTTTGGCCTCGGGGGTCATGTTGGCAATAAACGGCGCTCGGGCGCCGACCAGGCCCGGATTGGCCCAGTCAAGAATTGCCCACAGGTCGCCAAGGCCGTTTTCGATTGGGGTGCCGGTTAGGGCGATGCGGGTGCGGGCGTCAAGGCGTCGCAGCTGCTGAGCTGTTTCGCTGCCCGGGTTTTTGATTGCCTGGGCTTCATCGATAACGACCTTTCCGAACTCGACGTCTTCGAGGTCGTCCATATCGCGTACTGCGGTGCCATAGGTAGTGATGACGACGTCGTAGTCATCGCAGGCATCGATGAGCTCGTCGCCACTTGCACGGTTCGGGCCGTGATGAACCAGCACGGACACGCCCGGCACGAACTTCTTTGCCTCAGACGCCCAGTTGCCAACAACAGCAGGTGGAGCGATGACAAGAGCGGGCCCGTGTTCAGGGTTTGATGCCGCAATGTTGGCGAGCATCGTTGGCGTCTTGCCGAGACCCATATCGAGGGCAAGGATGCCGCCCAGGCCGGCGTCGTCAAGGAACCCGAGCCAGGCCAGAGCATCGGCCTGATAGGAGCGAAGTTCGCCCGCAAAGTGTGGTGGTTTCGTGGGGGGCTCTTTGGGCAGATTCGAAACGCTGCGCAACAGGTCGGCCGCCCAACCATCGCCAGATACGGCGATACCGCCGAGCATCGACCCGCCCTCAAGGCCGAGGGCATGTCGCAACATGTCAGCACCAGTAAGGCGGGTCTGGTCTGCCCGTTGCGAGAGTGCTTCAGCGGCCGCCGCTAAATCGACCTTGTCGAGCTCAACCCACTTGCCACGCGACTTCACCAACGGACGTTTCTCGAGAGCAAGCCGGTTGATTTCCTCAGCCGTCAGTTCGACATCGCCGAACACCGCAGACCAGCGAACGTTGGCCAATTGTTGTGCCCCGACCACCGTTTCGTCGCTTTCGGAGCTGAGACGAAGAGACGGGGTCGGCTTCTTGCGAGACAGTGCAGGCACCCGCACTTCGAAACCCGACGCGGTGAGCGCTTCGCCCTCGTCGGTCATCAGGCGCCATGCCTCGTCTTGAGAAAGGATGACCTCACCTCGACGCTGCCCGCCGCCGCGCATGAGTTCGGGGAAGAGCCGTTCGACTCGAGATAGCTGGTCGCTGAGCGCCTTGGCCCGCGACTTCGATGAGGTGACAAGCGCAGATTCGACCGGCTCGACGTCGCCTTCCTCGGTCGGCGCGAGAACTGCTGCGTGCCATGCGCCGATGTCGTCTGGCGGGTCGAGCTGGATGATCAGCCGGTCGCCTCCGACGCCGACAACATGCTGAGCCCAGCGGGTGAGCTTCCGAGCCAGGTCGCCGCCAGATTGATTCGGAAGGTTAAACGTTGATCCGTCGAGGTGGGCGAGCATTGCTTCGCCGGCGTCGTTGAGCGTTTTGGGTTCTGGTGGGGCCGCTGGGGCTTCGATTCGTTCGGCAGCGGTACGGGCGATGGCATCGACCAGCTCTGCGAGAAGCGACACCACAAAAGCGTGTTTGTCCTGGCGAGCATTTGACGCCATGACTGCGCCGGGGAGCGAGTTGACGAGTTCGGAAACTCGTTTCGCGTCGAGCAGTGTCGGCACCCAACGAACCCGAAACACCGGTTGATCGCCGTTGCCGCCGCGGCGCGAGGCTCGGCGTTGCTTTAGCTGCGGGACCATACGGCCTTGCGCGACCTGTTCGACCGCAGCTGCGGTGGCAAGGCCTATCCACGCAACGCTGGGTCCAACCGTTTCGGCGTCGCGTGTTGCGCCAAGGGCAGCTAGCCAACCCAGCATCGAGGTAAGCGGGGCTGACAACGCTGGAGCACGTCCAATGGTTGGAATCTTGATCGCCTGGTGTTCCTCCCAGTCGATTGCTCCGGCGCCGAGTGCCTTCAAACGTTCGAGTACCTGCTCGGTGCTTTCGCGTTCGGCCCGGTGCCCTGATGCCCACGCAACAACTTGGCCCTCCGACCACGAGAGTTGCAGCACGGCATTGCCCGGTGGTTCTTCGGGCTTCGGTGCTGGCCGGTCGGGGATATCGGGCTCGCCGATGAGTTCGGTGATGACGTCGTCGATGCGGTTGCATTCGGCGTTGAGATCGTCAAGGACGTTGTTGCGCCCCGGTCCGTTGGTGGTCTTGCGGGCGCGTTCGTAGACGAACTCGGCCTCGTCGAGCATGTCGAAGAGGGCGTCGACCCATCGGTCTTTGGCATTGGTGAGATGTGCTACTTGTTGTTCGTCTGCCCGTCCATCGAGATGATGTTGGACAAGACGGTCAAATTCAGCATCGGTCAACACAGAGGTGACGTCATTCCTGAGAGGGTTCGTAGTGACGGGAGTTCCCGCCAAAGCTGTCAAGCCGCTCGCAAACTCCGAAACGAGAGGATCGCTCGTCAGAACGGGAGCCTCGTCGTCCGCAGTGCGGCGATGTCGTCAGCGTAGTCGGTGCGAACACCAAAGGTGTACTCGCCCTCGAGTTGTTGTTTGGCGGTGAATTATTCGAAATCGTATTCGCCGGTTTCGGCGAGCTGAATCCACGTGTTGCCAGGCGTAATAAAGATCGGCTTGCGGGTTTTGCGATCGATGAAGGTCGCGGGAAGGTCGAGTGAAGGCCGGTTCCATCGGGCGAGGATTGCGCGACCCTTGGTCAGGATCACCGCCCTGCCCTTACCCACAAAAACATCTTCGGTGACGACGGATCCCACGCTGTCTCGCAAGCCCGAATCGACCCGATCGATCTCGGCGATGATCACGTTTTGTGCCGCGATCTGAGCCCCAGAGCTGACTACATGTGGACGGTTGTTTTGCCACCGCTGCCAGACCTGTTTCTTCGGGTGCCACTGCCAGTCGACCAAGTTGGCCGTGTAGGTAACCTGCGCTCGCTTGGCCTTAACGCCGCCAACCTTCTCATTCCTCTTGCGGAACCTGAATTGTGTGCGTGGTGGCTCAGAATCGAGCGCCTTTGCGATTGAACCAGTGCGAGAGTAAAGGTTGTGCGGCGCTTTCTTACCGGCGACCCGCCGGAACGATTTCGGGCATGTTGCCTCGCTGACATCGACGATGTTTTGGTCTCGGATGAGCCTGACGAACGTTCGGTTGCCACCTGAGTACATCATTGCTGGGGTGCGAAGCGAGTTGACCACGGCGATGTCTGTCGACCGTACCGATCGCACTGGACCTACGAGAGCGGTCTGGCTTTGATAGATGGCGAGGAAACGCGTGATGCCGCCTTCGACCTGCTCTTCGACCACCAGGTCGGCTTTGTGGAGCCCGGTTTGTGGTTGGGCCTGGGGCGAGTTGGAGATCTTCACGACAACAGCGGGAAGATCGGCCTTCTTCGATTTTTTTCCGGTGAGCGGCGAGATGCCTTCGGCGACGCGTTTGGGTGGAGCAGCCTGTGGCACGACGACTCGTGTGGAGGGTTCGAGTGCGCCGACCACACCCGAGTACCCCGGGTGCGGGCGGTTGCGTCCGCTTACCGCCGGGGCAGGTTTCGCCGAGCTGGACATTGCTTTGAGATTTTTTGCTTTGCGGGCCGGCGAGACGGAGATGCGGATAGGCCCGGTAGTCGGACAGACGAACGGCTTGGGTGTAGCCGGTTCCTTCTTCTTCTTGGCTGACTCGACAAGGTCAATAGCGGTGTCGGAGTCTTCTGTTGCTGCTGCTGAGCCTCCGGTGAAAACGGTGCCAGAAAGAACAAGGCAGACCACAAGAACGAGCCGAAAGAGACGAGATGTCACGGACATATGAACGAATTTCTACTCGTAAACAGTCCTAACGAACCAAGCGGAGCACCACCACCTACCAAAAGTAAGAACGCGGGTCAGACCCCGCGTTCTTACTTTTGGGCTGGCTGGCTGCTGCGGTTTAGCGGTACTGGGCGGTTGGTGGCGATTGTTCGCCGAGGGTGTCGCGAAGCCAGGTGTCGTACAGGTCCTGCCACGTTCCGTCTTGGCGCGCCTGCTCGAGCACGGCGTTGATGAACCGAGTGAACTCGGGGTAACTCTTCGAACTTCCTATGCCGTAAGGCTCTTCGGAGAACAGGTCGCCGACGATGACCGCAAAGGGATCCTGGGCGGCAAGACCAGCCAGAATCGTGTCATCGGTAGAAATGCCATCGGTTTGGCCCTGCTGGAACAGCACGAGGCAGTCGGTCCAGGTCTCGACACCTACCGATTGCACCGCGAAGTTATCGATTGCCGCAATGGACGTGGTGCCCTCGGCCGCACACACCGACTCTTCGGCAGTCATGTCTTCGATGCGCTCAATGCCGGCGCCCTCACGCACGAGCACCTTCTGACCCGACTCGTAGTACACGCTCGAGAAGTCGATCTGTCCCCAGCGCGTGCAGGTGATGGTCATGGTCTTGACGACGATGTCGAATCGCCCGTCGACCAGGCCGGGGATGCGTTCGGCGCTCGAGATCGGAATGAGTTCGACCCGGCCGTCGCTGGTGCCGAAGATCGCGTCGGCGACAAGTTTGCCGATCTCGACATCGAAGCCCTCGATCTCGCCAGTGCCTGGGTTGAGGAAACCGAACAACAGCGTGTCTTGGGCAACCCCAATGCGCAAGGTCCCGTCGCTGAGGATGTCGGCCATTCGAGTGCCCGCTGGCATTGCCCCGGGCTGAGGGAGCGGCTGGTCAGGCTGCAGACTTGGTCGGGCGTTGTCAGGGTTACAAGCAGGATCGGGTTCGGGCGCCGGTGCGTCGGAGCCAGAACCCGATGCATCCGCGATCTCGGCGACCGAATCGAACGGTTCTTCAGTTGGAGCGGCGCAGGCCGTCGCAACGAGAACAAACAGAAGAATGAGGGAAGCGAATCGGCGCATCAGCGGTACTCGTTTATGCGTGACTGGATACCGAACAGACTGAGAAGTGCGCTGGCGATGGCCAACGCCAATGCACCAAACGGCAGGAAGTTGGTGGACTCCGCCGCGCTGTTCATCGAACGATCGAACTGGTCTTGATTGAGTGCGAGGCCGCGAACAAGTGCCTCGTCGGCGGCGTCGAAGGCGACGTTGGATTGATTGAGCGCCAGGTTTTCAGCTTCCTGGCGACTTCCTGCTTCGACTGACAGCACGATTTCGTCGTGGACACTGCGGTACCCCTGCCATGTTTGTTGTGCGTCGGAGGCTGCGTCCTGCTCGCTGGCGCCATCGGCAAGCTGCGAAGACTGAGCGAGGACGCCCTCAAGCTTGTCAGCAGCAGCATCAAATTCGGCCGTGGTTTCGTTTCCGCGGGCGATGAGGTATCGAGACTCTGCGCCTTTGGCCCGAAAGGCCAGAGCTCGAGAATCGACGTACTCGCGAACGCCGCTATACCCGTCGTCGCGTGCGTCGACGACGAAGCTTGCTTGCGATGCCAAACTCAAAATCAGCCAGAGCGTTAGGCCCGCTGCCAGCAGTGTGGCAAGCGCAATCGCCGGGTTGAGGCGG
The DNA here is from genome assembly GCA_938015295.1 of uncultured Acidimicrobiales bacterium. GTDB lineage: Bacteria > Actinomycetota > Acidimicrobiia > Acidimicrobiales > SHLQ01 > CALLQB01. The sequence continues at coordinate 9,172 of CALLQB010000129.1, read as the reverse complement.
CGTCGAAACTTCTGCGAAATCACCTGGTGCGTGCGTAGCAACACGATGGTGAGCAGCGCAGCCAGGCCAACCACGGCAAGAGCGAGCCCGATCTGTGGACCAAGCAAGCTGTTGTAGTTGCTGCGGTATTCGCGGGCACTGTTGTTCGCTACGAGGTCAGTGAGTGGGTACACCTCGTTGGTAAGCAGGTCAGATGCCGTGGTGAGGTAGGCGGCGCCGACAGGGAATCCTTGGCGGTTGTTGACTCGGGCGATCTCGACGAGACCGGCATAGTTCGACACCGCTTGCTCGATGGCCACCACAGCGTCGGTCGATTCTTGATCGTCGCCGATGCGAGCGGCGAGGGTGACCAGCGATTCCTCAGCCGACGAGATCGCTTCTTCGTAGCGCGCTCGCTGCACCGCGTTTTCGGCACCCCCGTCAAGGAACGCGTTGGCAGCCGAAGCGTCGGCTTCGGCAAGGCTGGCCTGCACCTGTCGTGCCGCAAGAATCGCCGGTTCGTCGACATCTCGGATGACGTCGACAGTGTTTGCCCGTTGGCTAAAGATGATCGCGGCGAGAATGCCCGTGGCAAGCGCCAAGGCAACAATGGCGAACGTGCGCAGGCGCAATCGGCCTGGCGTGGTGCGCGTCTGGCGTTGCAAAAGGTTGCCGCCCACCGGGTTTGCGGCGATGTTGTCGGGTGTAGGCGAACCCGGTCCCGTTGTCGTGAGTGTGGTCACCGCAACCAAGTTACTCGGCGAGGTGCCGCACCGCCTGCCAGACATCATCTTCGACCTCGACGGCGTCGGGCCGCGCAGAGTCCTGCCCCGGAAGCCGGGTGCCCGGTTGAGCAGCGATCGACTCGGCCAACCCGGCCAGGTGGTCGTAGAATCCTTGATCGCTATAGGCCGTCGGGTCGATAACGATATAAAACTGGCCAAGGTCGTGCGGAGGACCCTCTGGGGCCTTGAGCGGCGGAACGTCGACGCTGCGCCGCGAGCCGGTGAGCGCAGAGGCAAGCAACTCAACCATGAGGCCGATGCCGAATCCCTTGTATCCACCGGCCGAAACCAGCGACCCTTCGAGCGCTGCCTTGGGATCGGTGGTGGGTTGACCGTTGGCATCGACTGCCCAACCAAGCGGAATCTGTTCGCCGGCTGCGGCAGCCATGGTGATTTTGCCTAGTGCCACGGCGCTTGTGCTGAAGTCGAACTGAAAGGCCACGCCGCCGTCGCCGTCGGGTACGGCCATGGCGATGGGGTTCGTGCCGAGAAGCGATTCGGAACCACCTGGCGGCGCTACTCGTGGCGTTGCGTTGGTGGCCCCGATGGCAAACATGCCGGCCTTGGCGAATTGTTCGGTGAAGAATCCCAGCGAGGTGCACGTGTGCGTGTGTTCGACGGCGAAGCCGCAGATGCCATTTGCTGAGGCTGAATCGACAGCGGCGGCGAATCCGGCAGCAAACGCGGTTTGTGCGAATCCGAGCTGACCGTCGACCCGCACGGCTCCCGGACGGTCGATGGTGACGACCGGATTGGTAGCGCCGTTGATCCGGCCGGTTTCGAGCTGTTTGCAGTAGCTGTCGAGATAGTAGAGGCCACAGATCTTGTTGCCGTTGGCCTCGGCAACTCTCACCGCAGTTGCTACGTGACCCGCAATATCTTCGCGGGCGCCATGCTTTATCAGCGCCGCAGTGGTGACTGCTTGGATGTCGTCAAGAGAAACAGTAGTCATATCAGCGCATCACAAACGGGTTGGCCATTGGTTCTGGTGAGGTGTTGATCCACACGGTCTTGGTTCGAGTGAATTCGTGGATTGCGTCGACGCCCGCCTCACGGCCGTAGCCGCTGTTGCCGAAACCTCCGAACGGCGCGATGGGGGAGATGGCCCGGTAGGTGTTGACCCACACGATGCCCGAATGAATCTTCTCCGATACTCGATGCGCCCGGGCCAAGTTGTTGGTGAAGATGCCGGCGCCGAGTCCGAACTCGGTGTCGTTGGCGAGACCGATGGCATCTTCTTCGTTCTCGAACTTGAGCACCGACATCACCGGGCCGAACAGCTCGACTCGAGTGCTCGTGATTGTCTGGTCGGGGCAGGCGATAACCGTCGGCTCGAAGTACCAGCCGGTCTCGAATCCATCGGGGCGTTTGCCGCCGGTATGGATGGTGGCTCCTTCGGATGCCGACGCCGCAACGACGCTTATGCAGCGGTCGTATTGCACTTGGGTGGCGAGTGGACCCATTTGTGTGTCGTCGTCGAGCGGGTCGCCGAGGCGGATTGCCTGCGCCCGTTCGGTGACCATCTCGATGAAGCGGTCGTAGACGCCAGCTTGAACGATGACTCTCGACCCGGCAACACAGCTCTGACCCGATGCCCCGAAGTTTCCGGCCACGGCGCCGTTCACCGCACCTTCGAGATCGGCATCATCGAAGATAACCAGCGGCGATTTGCCGCCGAGTTCGAGGGACACCGGCGCGAAGTTGTTTGCCGTGTTTGCGATGACGTGGCGAGCGGTGTCGGCGCCGCCGGTGAACGCAACCTTCGAAACCTGTTTGTGGCTAGTGAGGATGCGGCCACATGGCTCACCGAAACCGGTGATGAGGTTGATAACGCCTGGTGGAAAGCCGACTTGGTCGACAACCTTGGCGAATTCAAGGATCGGAGCGGGCGCAATCTCTGATGCCTTAATTACCACTGCGCAGCCGGCGGCGAGTGCCGGTCCAACTTTGGTGGCCGTGAGGAACATCTCGGCGTTCCACGGCACGATCGCTGCGACAACACCGATTGGTTCGCGGCGCGTGTACACGTGCATGTCGGGTTTGTCGATGGGCAACACGTCGCCTTGGATCTTGTCGGCCATGCCTCCGTAGTAGCGGTAGTAGTCCGCCACGTAGGCGCTCTGCCCGCGGGTCTCGGCTGCGAGTTTGCCGCTGTCGGTGGTTTCGATCGAACCCAGATCTTGGGCGACTTCGGCCACAGCGTCGGCAAGCTTGAACAGCAGATGGCCACGCTGGGTCGCGGTCATCTTCGACCATTCGCCTTCGAACATGGCGTGGTGAGCGGCTTTGACCGCCCGGTCGACGTCTTGTTCGGTAGCCGCTGGAGCTGTTGCCCAGACCTCGCCGGTTGACGGGTTGATCGAGTCGAAGCGGCTGCCGTCGGAGGCGTCGCAGAACTCGCCGTTGATGTAGAGCTGATAGTCGGTGACGCTCATTCGGTGAGTCCCATTTCTTCCATGTCGGAGTAGCGATTGCCGATGCGGTGGTGCGGGCGTCCACCCACCGATCCGCCGATAGCGATGACGATTTCGTCGGGGCCCGGCGCATCGTTGATGCTCATCTCGAGCGTGAGGTAGTGCGATCGTTGGCCGGGATCAATCTTATGCATCATGGGGACGGCGATGTTTGCTCCCGGCCCGCCTCTGCTATTGGTGAACGACAGGTAGGCCGTGCCGCCCACCGCGTCGCGGAACTTGTTGCCAAACCTCAGCGTGTGGGTCAGCGCCGAGCCGTGTTCGACCTCGCCGTTGGTGCCGACCATGGCGGCCTTACCGTAGGCCTCGATTGCATCGCCGCCGCCCGCAATGTCGAGAAGGCGCGGCACTAGTACATCGCCGAGTTTCGGGGCGACGTCAAGAAGTAGAGGGCTGAGATCGTCGACGAACCCTTGTCCGGCCCACGGGTTGGTGAGCACTGCGGCAACGCCGATCATGCGTTGCGGTGGATTGGCTGCCTTTCCGCCTTCGATGTGCAGTTCTTCGGCGACGGTGACGATTTTGCGGAGTTCAAGAGACATAGCCGCCGAAGCGTACGAGCGGGTAGCGGGTGGGTCAAGGAGGGCAAGGTGTGCAGCGACCCGGTTCCCGCTCTCCGGCAGTGCCCGACACATTCCTTGCGGTCCCAGATCGGCGAACGTCATACTCGCGGCATGTCTCTCGACCAGTCTCTTGACGTGGGCATAGCCGAGGAGCTGACTCGCTGCCTTGGCCCAGCAGACGTTGCCCATACGCTTCCGCCAGCGTGTTACGTCGACGACGATGTCTACGCACTCGAACAGCAGGTGTTGTTTCGGCAGGGTTGGGTGGGCGTCGGGCGGTCCGATCGTTGGCCGAACGAGGGGGATTTCAGCGCGTTCGACATCGGCGGTGTGCCCGTCGTTGTGGTGCGAAGCGATGCTGGTGACCTGCGTGCGTATGCGAACAGTTGTCGTCACCGGGGAGCTCAGGTGATGGTGGGCGAGGGAAGCTGCTCGCGGATGCGGTGCCCGTTTCACTACTGGACCTACGGTCTCGACGGGCGTCTCATCGGTGCTCCGAGCATGAGCGAGACTGCCAACTTCGATCGCGCCGAGTACGGAATGGTCGAGTTCTCTCTTGCTGAACGACACGGGTTTGTTTTTGTGTGCCTCGAAGCCGACCCGCCATTGGTTGACGGGTGGATTGGCGACTTCGACACCTTCCATTCCCCGTGGCCTATTGCTGATTTGGTGTCGACTCGTCGCCGAGAGCTGATCGTCAACTGCAACTGGAAGCCGTTCGCCGAGGTTTTCAACGAGTATTACCACCTTCCCTATGTGCACCCGGGCAGCATCGACAGCACCTATAACGAGCCCGACGATCCTGAGGACGTGGTCGGCGCGTACGCAACACATTTCGGTACGACCGTTGGCACGGGTGGTTTGTTGGTGACCGATCTCGACAAACAGTTACCGATGATGGCCGGGCTCGAGGGCCGTGCAGCCGAAGGTGTGCGGTACACCTGGCTCTTTCCCAACATCATCGTGGCGGTCGGTTCGGAAGCTATGTGGATGTATGAGCTCTACCCGGACGGGCCTGACCGTGTGCGGTGCTTTCAGGTGGTGTGTTTCCCCCAGTCGACAATCGATTCGCCGGGCTTCGCCGAGAAGGCTGAGGCCTACTACGAGCGGTTCGATGTTGCGATTGCCGAAGATATTCCGGTACTCGAACAGCAGCACGCGGGCCTCAAATCACCCTTCGCCAAACAGGGCCGGTTCAGCTACCTAGAACCAAGCGTCGCAAAGTTCGCCAGCTGGTACGCCACCAAGCTGTTGGCCTCCAGCCAGAAAGCCAAATAGCAAAATCTCGTGACACCACAAGACAGTCTTTGCCGCCTGGTGTCACGAGATCTTGGTGCGTCGGCGGGCTATGCGGGTTTGGGCGTTAAGGGCACGTCGACGACCGCTTTCACGTCGACTGAGTCATGGTTGTTGTGTGCAGGTTTTCTTCGCAACGCCTTGCGAGGTTCGAGCAGTTGTTGAAAGGTATAGCCGACAAGCAGAACTCCCAGACCCGCGGCGATTGAGGCTTCGAGATCGAGGTTGGTTACTGCTCTGAACACGACTAACCCGAGACCTCCACTTCCCATCATCGCCGTCATGATGTAGGTCCAAAGAATAGGAAGGAGGGCCTTCTGCAGTCCGGCAACCACGCGGTTGAAGGAGTCATCGCTCGGCGGCGCGGCAGCGGTGAAGTACACGGCGACAGGCAAAGCAACGACCACCGCGAGAACCATCGATGCCGCAGTTCCGATCCCGAACAAAAAGATTGTCGCCCCTTGGAGCATCCAAACGGGAACAAGCCCCAGCCGTTCGAGCACCCACGAATATGGTTTCGGACTGCGCCACCGGCCGAGGGCTAGGCCCAACGGAGTAGCGACGACGAGGACTGCCGCAAGCGATGTCAGGATGTATCCGAACCCTTCGACAGCGGCCATGGAAACTTCAGCACCAAGGCCGATCGTTACGGCCATCGCCAGAGTTGCCTTGACCGCAGCGACCGGAGGGCCTTTGACCAAGCCAATGACCAAGATCGCGCCGACCAACCACCACGGGCTCATCGTGAGAAAGAACCCTGATGGGTCAAAGAAGCGGTTCGTTACCTTTTCGAAAGGCCAAAAGATGGCGTCGAAGATCCACTCAAGGTTGTCGGCGCACCAAACGACGATCTCGGCGAGCGCCTTGGCGATGGGAATCGCAGCGTCCTCTCCCGTATTGGTTTGCGCCAGCAGAACTCGTGAAATCGGCGACACGGTTTCTTCCATAGGACATTCTCGCGCCAATACGATCTCGCAACCAGAAATCTCGTGACACCAGGCGACAAATATCGTCGTCTGGTGTCACGAGATTTTGGGGTGGGGTGGGGGTGAGTAGGGAGGGTGAAAGGTGCTCTGGTAGGTTCTGGCCCGTTCGTGTTTGCTGTGCATCACCCGCTGCACACGACGAGCGGCAACGACTAGGGGAGTCGCACAACTATGCCGGTTGACAGTCGCATTGGTTCGGTGATCAAGAGCCGTATCGACACAAAATCTCAGGACTACCAAGACAACCTCGCTGCTATGCAGGAGCTGTGGGACTTGGTCACTGTCGAGATGGAAAAGGTTCCTACCGTCGGCGGGCAAAGGTATGTCGACCGGCACCGCAAGCGCGGAAAGATGTTGGTGCGCGAACGGGTCGAGGCACTGGTCGATCCGAACACGCCACTTCTCGAACTCAGCCCTCTGGCCGGCTGGGGCACACAGGACTGGGTCGGTGTTGGCACGTTCTGCGGCATCGGCGTGGTCGAAGGTGTCGAGTGCGCGATTACTGGGGCCGACATGACCTACCGAGGCGGGTCGGCCAACCCCAACTCGTTCCGCAAGAGCTCGCGCTTTCAGGAAATTGTTCGCGAAAACCGACTACCGGTTATCAACCTCAACGAATCAGCGGGCGCCGAGCTGCCCCGCCAGGCCGACCTCTTTGTGCAGGGCGGCGAGGGTTTCCGTAACCTCACCCAGTTCTCGAAGCTCGGCATTCCGTCGATCACGATTGCCTTTGGTCCGAACACCGCCGGCGGCGCCTATACGCCTGGCATGAGCGACTACACCGTGTTCGTCAAAGGCCGCGGCACCGCCTACCTGGGCGGTCCGCCGCTGGTAAAGATGGCCATCGACGAGGTGGTCGACGAAGAAACGCTCGGCGGAGCCGAGATGCACAGCCGCACCAGTGGCTTGTCCGACTATCTCGCCGCGGATGAACTTGATGGCCTGCGCATCGCCCGCCAAATCGTTCGACACCTCAAGTGGAAAAAACTCGGACCGGGAGCAACCGAACCCGACGATCCGCCGCTGTATGACCCGGCCGAACTGATGGGCTGCGCGTCAGCCGATGTGCGGATTCCCTTCGAGATGAAAGAAGTCTTCGCTCGCATCCTCGACGGCAGCCGATTTGAGGAATTCAAACCGCTCTACGGCGACAAATTGGTGTGCGGTTGGGGCTCGATCCATGGGTTCCCGGTTGGCGTGCTCGGCAACAACGGCATCCTTTTCTCCGAAGAAGCAAGCAAGGGGGCACAGTTCATACAGCTGTGTAACCGCACCAACACGCCGTTGGTGTTCATGCACAACATCACCGGCTTTATGGTGGGCAGCGCCGCCGAACAAGGTGGCATCATCCGAAACGGCGCAAAGCTTATTAATGCGGTGTCCAACTCCGAAGTACCGCACTTCAACTTGATGGTCGGCGCCAGCTATGGCGCCGGCAACTACGGCATGTCGGGCCGGGCCTACAACCCCCGTTTCATTTTCAGCTGGCCTAACCATCGCATCGCCGTTATGGGCCCCAAGCAGCTTGCGGGAGTGATGGACATCATCGCCCGCAATGCCGCGGCAGGTCGCGGTGTCGAGGTCGACGAAGAGGCGCTCGCAGCGCAGACCGGAGCGCTCGAAGCCCAGATAGAGGAGGAGTCGACGGCGTTGTACTCCACTGGCCGAATGTGGGACGACGGCATCATCCACCCGGCCGACAGCCGCACGGTGCTGGGCATGGCAATCTCCGCCGCGCACTCCAACAACATTCAGGGCGCGACCGAATACGGCGTGTGGAGGCACTAATGAGCACACACCGAATTACCCGTCTTCTTATCGCTAACCGGGGCGAGATCGCTGTGCGCATCGCGCGGACTGCACATCGGCTTGGCATCGACACCGTTGGCATTTACAGCGAACCCGACGCCAACGCTCTCCATGTCGATTCGGTCGACATCGCCGTGTCGCTGGGCGGAGCCACCCCAGCCGAGTCCTACCTCCGAGCCGATGCGGTGCTGGCGGCTGCTGTCGACAACGGCTGCGACGCGTTGCATCCCGGCTACGGCTTTCTGGCCGAGAACGCCGCCTTTGCACAGCAGGTCATCGATGCTGGACTCATCTGGGTCGGCCCAACACCCGAACAGATCAGTCTGCTGGGCGACAAGGTTGCTGCGAAACAGGCGGCGGTCGCCGCAGGCGTACCCACTACCTCGATCACCGAGGCGGCGCCGGGTTCGGTGCCAAACGATGTCGCAATGCCTGCTTTGGTGAAAGCAGCGGCTGGCGGAGGTGGCCGTGGGATGCGCATCGTTCGAACTTCAGACGAGCTGTCTGAAGCTGTCGAGTCGGCGGCCCGCGAAGCCGAGGCTGCCTTCGGCGATGGCACCGTTTTCATCGAGCCCTATATCGAGAGCGGCCGTCACGTCGAAGTACAAATCATGGGCGATGCTCATGGCAACGTCGTGCATCTTGGCGAGCGCGAGTGTTCGATTCAACGGCGTAACCAGAAGGTGATTGAAGAGTCGCCGTCGGCCGGCATTTCGGCCGAGGTTCGCGACGAGTTGCTAAACGGAGCGCTCGCCCTTGCCCGCCACGTTGGCTACCAGAACGCTGGCACTGTCGAGTTCCTGGTGGGCGACGACGGCACCATCACCTTCCTTGAAGTCAACACCCGGCTTCAGGTAGAGCATCCGGTTACCGAAGCGGTCACTGGCCTCGACCTTGTCGAGTTGCAACTGCGCGTCGCCGCAGGCGAAACCTTGCCGGTGCGTCAAGACGACGTGGTTATGTCGGGCCACGCCATCGAGGTGCGCGTGGTGGCAGAGGATCCGGCGACGGGCTGGATGCCGTCGATCGGCACGGTGAGCTCGTTCGAGATCGGCGAAGGTGTGCGGGTCGATACCGGCATCAGGGCCGGTGCCGAGGTCTCGCCCGACTACGATTCGATGTTGGCCAAGGTGATTGCTTACGGGCCCGACCGGGTTTCGGCGGCCGCGATCCTTGCGCGAGCATTGCGTACTTCGCAGGTCACCGGCGTCACGACCAACATCAACAGTGCGGTTGCGATCCTCAGCGAAGCCGACTTTCTTTCCGCAGCCACCCCTACC
>CALLQB010000128.1 GCA_938015295.1 uncultured Acidimicrobiales bacterium | reverse complement strand
CGCCGAGGTGATCCCAGGATCGCTGGGTCGTAGGCGACGCGATGACTACTACCGCACAGCCATTCGACTTGGCGGTTTCGACGAGGTCTCGGTCGAGCCCACTAATTCGCTCATCGATGACGAGCGCCGAGTGCTTGGAGGTTGACTGCAGTCGTGCCCGCGCTTCGTCTACCGCGACACAGCGAAGGAACTCGATGGGCAACGCCGATGTGGTGGCCCACTGGCTAGTGGCCCTGAACCAGTCAGCTCGAGCTGTGGCAACCCCAATGACTACAAAACGTTCATTCGTCAACAGCGGGGTCTCCCATCGACGGTGCTGCAAGAGGGTCAGCAATCGCGTCGGTGGGGACGGCGCTCGGTTGTAGGGCAGAGGATGGGGGCAGGACAACCGAACCGTCGGCGGGCAGCCGAAGGATCGTGACATCGGTGGCTTGGGCAGCGTTCGCTGCGGCCAGAACTTCGGTTGAGTCAGCGATGGCCAACGTGATGATCATGTCGCCCGAGCTGGCGAAGCTTTCGTCGTCGTGGACAACATCGGTGACGACTGCGTCGCCGACTACGACAGTGGTGACAGCATCGCTGTTTCGTCCGGTCGTCGAAAGCATTGCGACGTGTTCGCCAGGGCGAAGCGAGCGGGGCGCACCCTGGTTGGGCAACGCGAAGGAGAACTCGATGGGTTGTTCTCTGTCAAGCGAGAGTTGCGGGGGAGTCATGGCTGTTGTTTGCAACAGCTCGCCCTCGCCGATTGGCCCCAGCGCCACTGCGCCGACCACCGCTGTTGCATCGGTGAAGCTCGAATCGGCGAGGCCCGGTGGAAGCTCGACAAGCGAAGTCGAGATGTCCTCGGCCCGAAGCATTTGTCCCGGTGCAAGATCGCTGGAAGCCACGAGGTAGGCGATCCGGTTGTCGATTTCGTTTTGACCCGACAGCACATAGGCGCCGACAGCGGCCAACGTTATGAGTAGCGCCCCGACCACCGCTCGTCCTGATGGCAGCGGTCGAAACGGTCGAATGCGCCGTTGCGTGAGTTCATCCGCGCGGTGCGTGATGATTGTTTCACTCTTCTCGGTCTTCGAACGTGTTTTCGGCCCCATATATAGACATTTAGAAGTACCTCATGTAATTTCATGATGCAACACCTTGGTTGCGGTATGAGGTAGAACTAACGGTATGGGAATTGATGACGTGCAGTGGATGAGCACAGCGGATGCTGCCAAGCGCCTTGGTATTACCCCGCGTACGCTCTACCGCTTCATTGATGAGGGGCAGTTGCCGGCTTACCGATTTGGACGAGTGATTCGTCTCAAGCAGACCGAAGTTGATTCGTTCATTGAGACGTGCAAAATCCAACCCGGAACACTCGAGCACCTGTACCCAGACGCAGCGCCTGCCACCGACTAACAGCACAACCCTCTGGGGTGCCCGATTTGTTTGTCCCGGCCAGTCGCTCAGCGCGTGACGTCCAGTTTCTAGAGCAATCCTGTCGCGCCGCGGCGACGCCTAGCGTAACGACGTGAGGTGGCTCAGCGAAGCCAGCGGCACCATCACCGATTTGAACGCCGCCTCGCGCACACGCAAGGTGCAGTGATCGGCTCCGCAGCGCAGCAACTCGCCGCGAACGCTGGTGCCATCAAGGTGATGCACGGCGACCAAGGGGCGATCCTCGGCTACAGCTGCCAGAGCGAGCGCCAACGACAGGCTGGCCGAGCGGCTCGACAACCCAACCGGCGCACGGGTCGACTCGACCGCCACGTGGTTGATCGCAGGCAGCGCCACGAAATGTTCAACATCGTGATCGTCGACCGCGAGCATAAAGTCGTCGCCAACAACGCTGAGCCGACAACGAAGCACCGCACCTGAGGTCAAGGTGGCCCGGCAGGCGATCTGCGACTCGGCGATATCGATCAGTACGCCGGCCAGCGTCGCCCCCTCAGCCAGCTGCTGCTCGAGCCAAAACTGTCGCGATCGAGCAGCTGCGGCCTCATCAACCAGGGCGTCGGCGATGAACCGGTGCAACGTCGCGCCGAACTCGCCACCAAGAAGATCCATACGCCCATGGTAGAAATCGCGCCATCAGCCCGTAAGAGCAAAACGGCTCATGTGCCTGCTGCGCTAGCCACGCCGCCCGAAAACCTGGCACCGCGGTCTCCGTCCTAGCTCTTACTGCAGGTACCGTCGTAGGAACAGCGGTAGCCTGCACCGCAGATCAGCCGCAACCAAGAACGAAAGCACCCTTGTTGTCCGACACAAAAGTCACCGTCCACGTCCCTGGCAATCACATCATGACTGCCCTCCTCGGCGAACGCGATGAATACCTTCGACAAATCGAAGACGCTTTCTCCTCCGCCGACATTCATGTACGCGGCAACGAAGTAACCGTCGGCGGTGACGACGCCGTCATGGTCGGGCACCTCTTCGACGAACTCGTGCTGGTGCTACAAGAAGGCCAACGCCTCGACCCGCGAACCGTCACCCGCACCATCGACATGGTGCGATCCAACGAACGGCCCAGCGAAGTGCTCGGCAGCACCCTCAAAATCGGTCGCCGAACAATCCGTCCGAAGTCCACCGGCCAAAAGCAGTACCTCGACGCCATCGCCGCGAACGTCATCACCTTTGGCATCGGGCCAGCGGGTACCGGAAAGAGCTGGCTCGCCGTGGCCATGGGCGTGCAGGCACTCAACGCAAAATCTGTCGAGCGCATTATCCTCACCCGGCCAGCAGTCGAAGCCGGCGAAAGCCTCGGGTTCCTTCCCGGCGACATGCTGGCAAAAGTCGACCCCTACCTGCGCCCGCTCTACGACGCGTTGTACGACATGGTCGAGATGGAAGGCGCCCAACGTCTGCTCGATCGCGGACAGGTCGAGGTTGCGCCCCTTGCGTTCATGCGAGGCCGAACACTCAACAACAGCTTCATCATCCTCGACGAAGCACAAAACACCACACCACAACAGATGAAGATGTTCCTCACCCGCATCGGCTTCGGTTCGACCGTCGTTATCAACGGCGACATCAGCCAGGTCGACGTCAAAGGCGGCAAAAGCGGACTCAGCGGCCTCGAAAAAACGCTCGGCGGCATCGAAGGACTCGAATTTGTTCGTCTATCGAGCCGGGACGTGGTCCGTCACCGCATCGTGCAAGACATCGTCAACGCCTACGAGAAATCGGATAAAGCGAACTCGTGAGACCGACCCGTTCGTCGTCGCGCATCCCGGCAACGGCAGCACCCGCTGACGCCGGTGTCGAGGTCATAGCGACAAACGAACAGGCCGATCAGCCAGTCGACATCGAACGCTGGACGTTGTTGGCCACCGAAGCCCTCGTCGATCAAGGCGTGACAACCGGCGAGCTCAATCTGCTGTTCGTCGACCGGCAATCGATGACCGAACTCAATGCCGAACACATGGGCGAAGACGGATGCACCGACGTGTTGTCGTTTCCCATCGATGCCGACGGAGACGACGACCTCGACGCGCTCTTTGGTGGGCCAACATTGCTCGGCGATATCGCGATCTGTCCGGCCTACGCCGCCGATCAGGCACCCGAGCACGCAGGCACCTACGACGACGAAATAGCGCTACTTATTGTTCACGGCGTGCTGCACATTCTTGGGATGGATCATGCAGAGCCCGAGGAGGCCGCTGAAATGCAGGCCGCCGAACAACAACTTCTGACGCGGTACCACCAGTGAGTGGTTTACAAATCTTTGGGATCGTCGCCGTCGCAATCTTTTTCGTCGCCGCAGCGGTCCTAGCTGCAGCCGAGACGAGCCTCACCAGCATCACCCGAGCACGAGCAACAGCGCTGCGCGAGGAAGACCGGAAGGGCGCCACCGTTCTTGAGGCGTTGCTCCACGACCGCGAACGGGTGCTCAGCCCAGTATTGCTGCTCGTCCTTGCCTGCCAGCTCGGCGCAGCGACCATCGTTGGCGCCCTGGTGCAGCGATGGTTCGGCGCCGAATGGGTGCCCGTTGCGCTGGTTCTAGAAGTCGTTGTGTTCTTTGTCGTCGCCGAAGCTATCCCCAAAGCGTGGGCCCTGCAGAACGCGAGCCGAGCGGCGCTTGCGATGGCGCCGCTCGTCGACGGACTTCTGCGGTTCCCGCCGCTGCGCTGGATAACCGATGGCCTGTTGGGCATAGCGGCCCTCTTTCTGCCCGAACAATCTGGACGAGCATCGGTCGTGGCAAGCGACGACGAGCTCATTGCTTTCGCGAACGCCGCGTTCGAATCAGAAGTCATCGAACAAAGCGAACGAAAGATGATCGAATCGGTCATCGACCTTGGCGACACGTTGGTGCGCGAAATCATGACACCGCGGCCCGACATCATCACGGCCCCGAAAGAAACCGATGTCGATGCCGCCATCGATCTCGCCATCGAACACGGCTTTAGTCGACTGCCCCTTACCGGCGACGGCGTCGACGACATCGTCGGGGTGGTGCACGTGAAATCTCTTGTGGGCCTCGCCCGAGCGGGCAAAGGCGCCGACCCGGTCGGCGACCACCTCAGCCCCGCCACTTATGTGCCCGAAACAAAACCCGGCGACGACCTTCTCCGCGAAATGCAGGGCAGCCAGGTGCACCTCGCGATCGTGATCGACGAATACGGCGGCACCGCCGGACTCGTGACCCTCGAAGATGTCATCGAAGAACTCATCGGCGAAATCGTCGACGAGTTCGACAAAGAAGAACCCCTGCTCGCTACGTTCTCCGGCGGCGTCAAAGTGCATGGCCGAATGCCGGTCGACGAGCTCAACGATCTCATCGAAGGCGAACTACCCGTCGGCGACTGGGACACCGTTGGCGGCCTGATTTTCAACTCGCTCGGCCACCTTCCGGTCGCCGGCGAAGTTCTCGAAGTCGCCGGGCTACGAATGATTGTCGAAAGCATTCACGACCGTCGCATTACCAGCGTGCTCATCCGCCAACCGCGCGGCGCACGACTCGATCTACAGGCCGAACTCGCGGCCGCCGAACGGGGCGTGCCGTCAGACGCGACCGAAGAGGAAGAATCATGACCACCGAGATCAAACGATCGGGTTTTGTCACCCTCGTCGGACGACCAAACGTTGGAAAATCGACGCTTGTCAACAAAATCGTCGGCACCAAAGTGTCGATTGTTTCGAACAAGCCACAAACCACCCGGCGGCAGATCCGAGGGGTGCTCAATCAAGGCGACACCCAGCTGGTCTTCATCGACACTCCTGGCATTCACAAACCAAAGTCGCCGCTAGGCGAGCGACTCAACAGCGCAGCATCGGATTCAATCGGTGGTGTCGACGTCGTGTGTCTGGTGCTCGATGCCAGCTCGATGATTGGCTCGGGCGACAAGTTCATTGCGGCGAAGGCGCCGAAAGATGCCATCGTCATTTTGAACAAGTGCGACCGCATCGCACCCGAAAAGATCCTTGCGCAGCTCACCGCGGCCAGCGAGCTCGGTTTCGAAGAGCTGTTCCCGGTGTCGGCAACCACCGGCAAAGGCATCGACGAGCTGGTGAATCACCTACTAGCCCTCATGCCAGAAGGGCCACAGTTTTACCCCGACGACATGGTTAGCGACCTTCCTGATGCAGTGTGGGTTGCCGAGCTGGTGCGCGAACAGCTCAACCATCGCATGCGAGAAGAACTGCCGCACTCCATCGCCACCCGGGTCACCGAATGGGAGTGGCCGCGCATTCGGGTCGAAATTCTCGTCGAACGCGAAAGCCAAAAGGGCATGGTCATTGGCAAGAAGGGCGCCATTCTCAAAGAGGTGGGCACGGCAGTGCGTAGCCAGCTGGTCGACGGCGTCTTTCTCGAGCTGATTGTCAATGTCGACAAGAACTGGCAGAGCACGCCCGAAGCGCTCGAACGACTCGACCTCTAGGGCCTACTTGTCGTCGCTTAGCGGAAGGATCACGTTGAAAGTGGCGCCCTGGTCTTCGACGCTGTGCGCACTGATAAGGCCTTGGTGCCGATCGATGATGCGTTTGCACACCGACAGGCCGATTCCCGAACCCTCATAGGCGTCGCGGCCATGCAGGCGCTGGAACACGGTGAAAATTTTGTCGGCGTAGACCTCGTCGAAGCCAATTCCATTGTCGGCAACCGACAATTGCACGAACCGGCTATTCGTGGCCCGCAATGTGGCGGGCAGATCGTCGGTCGCAAGCTGTTTGACGGTCACGCTCACCTGTGGAGGGCGGCCGTCTGCCCGAAACTTCAGTGCGTTGCCAATGAGGTTCTGAAACAGTTGCCGCATTTGCACGTCGTCGGCAGGTACCGAGGGTAGGTCCGACGCAATAGTCACGGTCGCGTTGGCTCTTTCGATCGCAACTTCAAGATCGGACACCACATCGGCGAGGACGACATTGAGGTCGGTGGGGACAAGCTCGGAACCCTTGGTCGCGACCCGCGAGACCTCAAGAAGGTCCTCGATCAGCCGCTGCATCCGGTGAGCGGCGCCGCCAATGCGGTCAAGATAGTCAAGGTTTTTCTCACCGAGTTCGGGCCCGGCTTTTTGAGCGAGTCGGCCGCTGAAGGCAATGATCTTTCTTAGCGGCTCTTGAAGATCATGCGACGCGACATACGCAAAGTCTTGTAAATCTCGGTTGCTGTCGGCCAACCGCTGGTTCATGTCGAGAAGCTGGGCCTGAGCGGTATACCGAGCGGTGACATCTCGCCCGACTGAGACGATGAACAACAGCTTGCCCTGATCGTCGAACACCGGCTGATTGCTCCACTCGATCCAGGCGTTGTTGCCCTCGAAATCGCTGAGCTCAAACTCGACCGTCGTCTTCTCGCTGTCCTTGAGAAACGACGCCACCGTTTGGTGCAAGTTCTCCTCAGCCGACTGCTGTGCCTCAGGAGGGGACAAATTCACCAGATAGGTGCCAACAAGCGAGGCCGGCGTGTGGCCGAAAAAGCGCGCATAGGAATGATTGGTGTATTCGATCGTGCCGTCGGTGCGGTACAAACAGATCATGTCGATCTGATTGTCGGTAATCAGACGAAAGGGATCATTGCCCGTGTCGGGCGGGAGCCACGACTCTCCGCTTCTTGCAGGGACGGGGATGGCAAGCCTTTGCGGCTCTGCTGCGCGTGAAACGTCGCTGCTGGCGGAAGTGTCGGTCACCTCCGCCTATCGGCGTAATCCAGCCAGCTGTGAGGGTAAAGGGCGATCAGCTGGAATTTCGAATGTTACGCAAATACGCGACAACCTCATCGCGGTCTTTCGTGCGCCGCATGGGGGGAAGCGCTGAAATCATGTCCCAGCGGTAGGCACGTTTGGTGGCCAACCGTTGGTCGAGTACCGCCACGACGCCGGTATCGCTCGCCGTTCGGATAAGCCTGCCAGCACCCTGAGCCAACAATGTTGCGGCACGAGGTAGGTCGATGGTTCGAAACGCTGACGGTCCCGCAAGGTCGCGTCGCGCCTGCAGCACCGGGTCGTCGGGTCGAGGAAACGGGAGCTTGTCGATGACCACCAGCGACAACGAAGGCCCCGGAACATCGATGCCCTGCCAAAAACTCATCGTGGCCAAAAGGCATGAAGACTCGTCGTCGGTAAACGCCTCGAGCAGCGTCTGCTTCGGCAAATCGCCCTGCGTGAAGATCTTGAACGGCATCTGCCCTTCGAGAAACTCCGAAGCATCGTTCATCGCCCGGTAGCTCGTAAACAGCGCAAGAGTACGCCCACCTGCGGCAAGCATGAGCGCTTCGAGTTCATCGAGCATCGCGTCGCGATATTTGCTGTCGCGTGGCTCGGGAATGTTGACCGGGCAGTACAGGAGCGATTGTTCCTCGTAGTCGAACGGGCTGCCCACATCGAGTTGTTTGTGTGGGTGCTGGCCGAGCCCGAGACGGCCCGAGAGACCGGTAGGCAGCGTCGCGCTGGTGAGGATCGCGGTACGTTCCTGCCACAGCGACTTGGTAAGCAGATCGCCAATGTCGACCGGGGTCACCTTGAGTGACGGCGCAGTTTCTGGGCCATCGATCCACGACACCATGCCGCCAGGCTCCGACATGATGAGATCGAGATCTTCGATGAGCGCCGTGCCAGCTTGCATAGCGCGCTGCTTGCGAGCGGCGACGTCGAGTTTTGCCTTGCCGGTCATCGCCGAATCGTCGATGTTTCGCATCGCATTCATCGACTTTTCGGTGAGTCGGCGGCCATTGTCGAGATGACGATGGAGGTCGACCGGAAGACCCTCGAGTAGACGGTCGCCGACCTTGCCTTCGAGCTCATCGCCCAAGTCGTTGGCCAGCTCGAACAACGAACCGACCAGATCATCGTCGGCCAGAATCGAACCGCAGTTACGGGCGTAGTTAATAAAACGCCCGCCGCTGATTTCCCAACTAAATGTGGCCGACATGATGTCTTCTGTTTGGTGGGCCTCGTCGATCACCACCACTTCGTGCTCGCCGAGGATCGCTCCTTCCGACGCAAGATCGATGCCATACAGATGCGTGTTGACGACAAGCACATCGGCGGCAGCCGCTTCGTCGCGTGCCGCTTCGGCAAAGCAGTTGTTGCCTTGCGGACAGCGGCTGCGGCCCGGGCATTCTCTGGGCCCGACACTCACCGCCGCCCAAGTGCGGCCACGCGGCTCGAAATCGAGCGTCGCTCGGTCGCCGGTAGCCGAGGTCTCGGCCCACTCGCGAATGGCGTCGATCTCGTCGGTGTCGGCGCCGTCGCTCAGGCCATCGAGCTGTAGCTGATCGCCAGCGTCTTCCAGCTCGTCGAGCCGTTGCCGGCACACGTAGTTCGATCTGCCTTTCAGCACAGCCCATTCGAATGGGTGATCGAGATGCTCGGCGAGAAAGGGAAGGTCCTTGGTCGCTAGCTGGTCCTGCAGCGCCTTGGTCGCCGTGGCGATGATTGTGCGCTTCTTACTGAGAAGCGTCGGGACGAGGTACGCAAGCGACTTGCCCGTACCGGTGCCCGCCTGAGCCAGCAGATGCTCTTTCGCCGAGATGGCCCCTGCCACGGCACGAGCCATGTCGATTTGCCCGGTACGCGTCTCGCCGCCTCCCGGCAGCTCGACAGTGACCGACCCCAGGGCCCGTTCGGTTGATTCGGCAAGTGACACGGTCAGAATCTAGAGCCCGGCGGCCGCGATCTCGCGTTCTGGGCGAAGATAGTTCGTGGCTACGCAGCCACTGCGACGACGATGGCCACAATCAGGAAAAGCAGCGCCGAGATCGCGAGAAGTCCCATCGCCATGCGTCGACCGCGCTGCTGGTGATGCTGACGATGAAGATCATCCCAGTCGGGAGAATTCGGCGAGTCTTTGGGGTCCACGCTTGTGAATCTAGCGAAATGTCAAGATTTCGTGTTGATGGTCTGTGGATCGCCGCGGAGGCGGTAGCTTCTTGTCGTGGCCAAGACACCCCTCGATCCGAAACGAATCCCCAACCACGTCGCGTGCGTCATGGATGGCAACGGGCGCTGGGCGACCCGGCGCGGCTTGAAACGAACCGATGGCCACGCCGCAGGCGAAGAAGCCTTGTTCGATGCCGTCGAAGGGGCGCTTGAGCTCGGCGTAAAGTGGCTCACGGTCTACGCCTTTTCCACCGAAAACTGGAAACGGCCAGCCGATGAAGTGAAGTTTCTCATGTGGTTCAACGAATCCATTCTGGTTCGACGCCGCGATGAGCTGAACGAAAAGGGCGTTCGCATCCGCTTCTCTGGCCGTCAAGGATGGCGGGTGCCGAAACGGCTGCAGCGTCACATCGACGAGTCCACCGAACTCACCAAAAACAACCGCAAGCTCACGCTAACCATCGCCTTCAACTACGGCGGCCGCGCCGAGATCGTCGACGCTGTTCGCCAAATCGCTGCCAGCGGGATCGCCCCCGACAAGATCACCGAAAAGACCATCGCCAAGCACCTGTATTACCCCGACATGCCCGACCCCGACCTGATGGTTCGCACCTCGGGCGAGTTCAGGATCTCCAACTTTCTTTTGTGGGAACTCGCCTACAGCGAACTCGTGTTCACCGACGTGTTGTGGCCCGATTTCCGGCGCGAACATCTCGCTGATGCCATTCGCGAGTACCAGGAACGCGAACGCCGATTCGGCGGACTCGACGGTTGATGGGACTCCACCCGTAATGGCGCTGTACCGGGCAGAGGGGATCGTGCTGCGCCGGTGGAAGCTGGGCGAAGCCGATCGCATCATTGTTTTTGCGACCGCCGAACATGGCAAGGTTCGAGCGGTGGCTCGTGGCGTGCGAAAGACGAAGGCAAAACTCGCGGGCAAACTCGACCCGCCAGCGCATCTTTCGCTGCAACTGTTCGAGACCCGAGGCGATCTCGACATCGTTACCCAAGTCGAAACAATCAACCGTTTCGATGGGCTTCGCAACGACTTCACCCGCCTCACGCGTGCCATGGCGATGCTCGAAGCGGTCGATCACGTCATGCAAGAGCGCGAGTCCGACCCAGTGCTGTTCACCTTGCTGGCGCGGGCGCTCGACACGCTGTCGAAAAACCCGCGACCTCTGGTCATGGCAGGGTTCATGCTGAAGCTTCTTTCGCACGACGGCGTCGAACCCTTTCTCGACGCGTGTGTGCTTTGCGAAGCAACGACCGCGCTTGTCGCCTTCGACATCGGCGAGGGTGGCGTGCTCTGTAGCGACTGTCGGCGCGGGCGCGCCATCAGCCCCGAAGCGTTGCAGATTCTTCGGCTGATGCTTGGTGGTCAGCTAGGGCTTGCCCTCGACCTACCTGAAGGTCTGGCAACTCACGAGGTCGATCATCTCGCGGTGGAGATCATCGAGTATCACATCGAGCGGCGGCTGAAATCTTTGGCAGTGCTCAGCCAGACCTGAGACTGCCGGCGACATCAGGTCGAGATCGGAATCCACCGGCCCGCTGTTTGATCCCACTGCATCCAGGCACGCAACACTGGGTCCCACTGGATGTAGGTATTGCGAGCGGTGTCCCATTGCGGACCACCGGCGTCAGCCTGCTGTTGCTGGGCCGGCTGCTGCTGGACAGGCTGCTGGACCGCTGCGGCCTGCTGCTGGGCGAGTGCTGCCTCCTCGGCCGCAGCCTGCTGGCGCTGCGCCTCGGCATAATCCGCTGCAGCTTGTGCCTCGGCCGCCGCCTGCTGGGAAGCCGCATAATCGGCGGCGGCTTGGGCCTCGGCCGCGGAAGCGTCGGCTTGCGCCGCCGGAGCGCCAAAGGGATCGATAAGCGTCGGATCGGTTGCGGTGCCGTCTGAAAAGGGGTCGGTGCCCATGTCGACGGGGTCGTAAACGGGCGTCGGTTCGGGCTCGGCTGCACCGAAGGAGTCGAGCAGCGATGGCTCGGGCTCGACGGCAGGAACATCGAAGGGATTGTCGGCGGAAACCGGCTGTGCGAACGGGTCGGGTGCGTCGCCCAAGGCCGGTGTTTCGAAGGCCGGTGTCTCACCGAA
>CALLQB010000127.1 GCA_938015295.1 uncultured Acidimicrobiales bacterium | reverse complement strand
CCGAGTTTTTCTGGGGGGAGTTCTTGTGATGCCCAGAAGCCGAAGGTGAGTGATCCGGCGAGGGGCAGGATCCACAAGATGAAGCGGATGAGGCGCGCGAGTCCGGGACGGCCGTTCCACGACTGTCCCTCTGCGTCCTTGTCAGCTTTTTTGTAGTCCATTTGGGTTGGACCGACCTGGCGGGTCATGCCCAAAAATATCGACCCAACTATTGGGGTCTCTTAAGTAGTCCGAACGGACTCTTCGAAGGTCGTTCAAACCGAGGTTGGAGAGGAAAACTTTGCAACCACGCGACAGATCGCGTTGCTCGCAAACGATTCCCCTGTGAGCGGTGCAGCGGGCACCGGTCATCAAGACGGGGAGTACCTGAAATGAAAGAAACGAGTACAACGCGCACGTGGGCGGTGGTCGTGGCGATAGTTGCCATGCTGGCCAGCGTCCTCGGCTATGCAGGCGCAGCAACCGCCCAGGGCGACGAGCTGACGGTAACCAAATTCAAAGTGAAATATTCTGACTACATGGCGGTTGTGATGGACGGCACGCCGGTCGGGACGAGTCCACTCGGCAACACCCACATGATTTTCGGCGGAGCAGACCGCAGCACCGACTTTGGTGGCGGCGGCGCATTCATCGAAAACTTCGATTGCGCAGATGGACAAGATCCGTTCGCTCCGCCAGGGTCTCCTGAGGCGTGTGCCGCAGTAGGAGTCATCGATGCGGGTGGACCGAACGTGCGACTTCGTGTCGCCACCGACCTGAGAATTGCGAGGATCGTCGGGTTGGGCGAGGTGATGGTCGATGAGACTGGAACCGCCGGCGACACCATTGCGTTCGATCTAACCCTCACGCCGATGGGTGAGCCAATCAAGCAGCGCGGAAAGGTAACAAACATCCAAGGTGACCTTGTCGACATCGACATCTGGCGGGGAACAATCCGAGAAGCGATGGTGTCGGGCACGATCGGCGATATCGAGCTTGAAGGCGAAGGTCGATTCGGCATCGACCGTGTGACGCAGAAGACCAACCGCCCCGACGAAGGACCACCTCCTGGAGCCCAAGACGTTGGCGGTCTTGGCTATAGCGACTACAGCGTGCAGGACCTCTTCAACTAGCAGGTCAACCATGGCCCAGCTAAACAAAGGGGCATGTCAGAAGCATCAGTAGGACGAGTTCGTGAGTCGGTGCAGGCGCTCGCCGCCTACCGGCCCGGTAAAAGTGCGAAGCAGGCGGAGGCTGAGCACGGCATCGCAGACGCCATCAAGCTGGCGTCGAACGAAAACCCCTACGAACCGGTGCCCTCGGTGGTTGCAGCTGTGCAAGCTGCGGCCTCGGGGGTCAACCGGTACGCCGATCACCGTGCGCTGGCGCTGCGAGAGCAGCTTGGCTCCTGGCTCGGACTCTCGGCCGACCAGATTGCTGTCGGGTGCGGCTCGGTCGGGCTGCTTCAGCAGCTTTGTCTCACCTACATCGATCCAGGCGATGAAGTCGTGTATCCCTGGCCATCGTTCGAGGCGTACCCCATCAACGTGAAGATGATGGGGGGTGTTCCGGTACTCGTCGACCTTGTCGACCATGCCTTCGACCTCGATGCCGTGGCTGCAGCCGTCACCGACAACACGAAGATTGTCATGCTGGCGACACCGAACAACCCGACTGGCACGGCGCTCAGTACTAGCGAAATCCGCTCCTTTCTCGACCAGATTTCTGGCGACGTCATCGTGCTGATTGATGAGGCGTATCGGGAATTTACCGACCCGGCTCTTGGCGACCCCGTTGTCGATCTGGTGCCCGACTACCGCAACGTCATCGTCAGCCGCACACTTTCGAAGGCGTACGGGTTAGCTGGGCTAAGGGTTGGGTATGCGGTCGCGGACCCCGACGTGGTGCTCGAACTCGACAAGGTACTTCTTGCCTTTGCGGTAAACGGCCTCGCTCAGGCCGGGGCCCTCGCCGCGCTCGGTGCACTCGACGAAATTCAGCCGAAGATCGATCTGATTCTCGCCGAACGCGAGCGGGTTATCGCTGCCCTTGGAGCTCAGGGCTGGAGTCTTCCCGACGCCCAAGCGAACTTTGTCTATATTCCCATAGGCAGTGCGACCGAAGATATTGCTGTTGCGCTTGAACAGCGCGGGGTTGTTATCCGGCCGTTTCCCGGCGCTGGAATTCGAGTCACGATCGGCACAATCGAGGAGAATGACCGGTTTCTCAACGCACTCGATGAGGTTGCCTCGCCGGCAGCGACGGGGTAGTTGCCGAAGTACTTAGGTACTTTTGCGCACGTTTGGACCGCGGTAACGCCCTCAATCGGGCATATCAAGTCATTTGACTCTTGGGCGCACATCGCTTCTGCCGATAGAAGGTCGTGAAGTCTGACGGTGGAACCAAGACGCGCTTGTATACAGCGCTCGGTGTCGCGTTCGGGTGCTGTTTTCCACTGATCGCGATTCCGCTCGATCTGTGGAACGTGGACCGCACGTTCGCTATCGGCGCGGGTATTGACCGGTTTCTAGCCAACCCGCTTCTCTGGATCATTGCAACAGCACCTCTATTTCTCGGAATCGCGGCGCGGCTTGCGGGGGTACAACACGACAGAGTGCTCGCCCTTGCACAACAACAAGAACACATCATCAAACAACAAACAGCCGAGCTTCGACTAGCGGTTCGAACCGCCGAATCGGCCGATGACGCAAAGGGCGACTTCCTGGCGAACATGAGCCACGAAATTCGCACACCGATGAATGGGGTGATTGGCATGGCCGACGTCTTGCTCGGGACAGAGCTCACGCCACATCAACGCGAATTTGCGAGCACTATCCGGTCGAGTGGCGAGTCGCTTCTCATTATCTTGAACGACATTCTCGACTTCTCAAAGATCGAAGCCAACAAGATGTCGCTCGAACGAGCGCCTTTCGACCTGAGCGAGTGCGTCCTTTCAGGGTTGGAGCTGCTCGCTCCGAAGGCCGCCGAGAAAGGGATCGAGCTCGTCTACAATCCCGATGCCAACCTCGATCACCTCGTCGTCGGCGATGTTACGCGCTTCCGTCAAATCATCTTGAATCTGGTTGGCAATGCCATCAAGTTCACATCAGAAGGCGAGGTATCTGTCGTTGTCTTGGCGCTAGACGCAGAGCACGATGTTTCGACAAAACGCGAGATCTCGTTCGAAATTACTGACACTGGCGTAGGGATCGCTCCGGGCGGAGTCGACAAACTGTTCGAGTCCTTCAGTCAGGCCGACGAGTCGACAACCCGGAAGTTCGGTGGAACCGGACTCGGTCTAGCAATTAGCAAGTCGCTCGTCGAGCTCATGGGCGGTCAGATCCATGTAGCAAGCGACGGCATCGGCAAAGGCACGACATTTCGCTTCTCGGTGCAACTCGAAACCACCGAACAAACAACCGAGGCTGCCAAAGCCGACCGTGACCGGTCGCTCGCCGGACATCGCGTTCTCATCGTCGATGACAACGAAAGTAATCGTCGTGTTCTCGAAGCGCAGACGAGCCAGTGGGGGCTCGAAACCGTGTCTGCCGATTCGGCACCGGCAGCCCTTCTCGCCGTGGCCCAAGGGCCACCATTTGATGTCGCACTGCTCGACATGCATATGCCGGGTACCGATGGCGCTCAACTCGCAGCAATCCTTCACCAGCATTTTGATGCCGGAACCCCGCCATTTCCTCTGTTGTTGCTGTCGTCAGGGCTACTGATCAGCGAAGAGACCGAAGGGCTCTTCGACGCAACGATGATCAAGCCGGTGCGCAGTTGGCGGCTTCGAGCTTTATTGGCGTCACTGTTCCCGGAACCAGCCCTACAGAACGAAACCGAACCGAAGGGCGACGGTGCGGCGAAACACCTCGAGCTCGCCGACGAGAAAACACGTTGGGAAGGTTTCGCCGGTCGTACCCCGCTTCGCATCCTTATCGCTGAAGACAATCTCGTGAACCAGAAGGTGGCCGAGGCGATGCTTAGTCGACTCGGTTACGACGATGTTGACGTGAACACTGTCGATGACGGTGAGCAGGCCATCGCCTCGGTGACCCAGACGGTGCCCGATGTGATCTTGATGGATGTGCAAATGCCCGTGCTCGATGGCATGGACGCAACGGCGCAGATACGAGAGTTGCCGATCGACAACCAGCCGTGGATTGTTGCACTGACCGGCAACGCCATGGATGCCGACAGGGAGGCTTGTTTCGCGGCTGGAATGGACGACCACGTATCAAAGCCGGTGCGCCTTGAATCGCTGGCCGACGCTCTCACCCGGGCGCATGCCGACAGAAACCGCAATACTGGGTCTAGCGAAAATCAGCAGGCCGCCTGAAGGATTATCGCTGGGTCGCTAGCCGAGCGGCCGGGGGCCGCCTCGTTCACCTGGCCAGCGGCTCCCGCCGATGACATCAGCGTGGGGCCAGAATGCGACCGGGTCAAGCGGACCCTCTTTGGTGATGTTGCGCGCTTTGTGCTGACTCACGGTGAGCTTTGCCGAGACCTGTTCTTCCATGGGGAGATACCGGGTATGAGGATCCCATGGGCTCTCGTGGAGGCGTAGTGTTCCGTCAAGCAACTCGGTGCTCTTCACCTCGCTGACTTGTTGCACCCGAATGACGTGGGGCGGGAAGTCCCACTCGTTCTCGACGTTGTTCACCGCTCGGATCGATTTGATCCACCACTCGTTGTGTTCCTCGTCTTCACCGGTCGGTTCTTCGGTGCCATCGCTGGTTCCGACGAAGGTCATGAAGGTGTATCCCTGATGACTTGCCTTCACCTCGACCTTGTCGCCGAGTCGGAAGTATCTGACATCGCACGGAAACTTTGGCTGGCCATTGGTTTCTTGGCTGATGAAGATTGCCGATTCTTGATCGATGCCCATCCCGAGGGAGTACCAACCGTCGATGCCGTTGTAGGTCGCTGACACCTTGGTGCTGATACCGAACTCTGGTTCTTCGCGCACCGGGATGCAATAGACGCCAAGCTGTACCTCAGGCTCGGGGCCCGGTTCGATCCCCGGGGGGAGAAGTTCGGCTACCTTGCCGGGGTCGGTGCGGTAGATGATGGTGAGTTTGGGCCAGCCTGAGATCTCCATATGAGCAACCTAAACCCAACGGGAATCGGGTGCGAAATTTCATTGAACCGCCGGGCTACGTGCGCGGCGTCGGTAACGAGCAACTAAACATGTGGGGTGAGTTCTAGCGGGGACGACGGTCGGCCTAGCGGCGAGATTTCGGTGCTCTTCACCGACATCGAAGCGAGCACCAGACGATGGGAGCGGCGCCCTGGCGAGATGGCTGCTTCGCTTGTGCGGCACGACGCCATTTTGCGGGGCGTCGCCGACGAGCACCATGGATTCGTTTTTGCGCACACCGGCGATGGCATGGGCATATCGTTTCCTTCCGCACAAGATGCGGTTGACGCTGCGGTTGTTATGCAACTTCGGCTACAAACCGAGCGGTGGTCGGGCGATGAGCGTTTGCTCGTGCGGATGGGGATACATACCGGCGAGGCGTTATTCGTCGACGGGTCGTACCGCGGCCCGACGCTCAACAGGGCGGCGAGAGTTAGCGACGCAGCAAATGGCGACCAGATTGTTGTCTCGGGTGCGACCGCCGAGCTGTTGAGCAGTGATCGACTCGAATGCCTCGGCGAATGCCTTCTCAAGGGTCTAGGCAGCGACGAGCTTTGGCGAGTTGTCGATGACCGCTTGGTCGAGGATCATCGACCGTTGCGTTTGGGCTCGCTGGCGATTGGTACACCGTTGCCGCCGTTGGTCGGTCGTCTTCTCGGGCGCGACGCCGAGGTCGCTGAGCTTGGGGATGCTGTCCTTGAGTTTCCGTTGGTCACCGCTGTTGGCATGGGGGGCATTGGCAAAACAACACTCGCCGTGGCTGCTGCGGGTCAGGTCGCTGAACAGTTCGCGAATGGTGCGGTCTTTTGTGACTTTGCATCGATTGGAAGCGGTGATGCTGTCGCCGACGCAGTCGCGTTGGCTATCGGTGCACGGCAACAGCCGGGTATGACACTCTCCCAAAGTATCGATAGCTTTGTCCGGCATCGAGCAATGCTTGTTGTGCTCGACAACTGCGAACACGTCATCGAAGCGGTGCGACAGATTGTGCCGTCGTTGCTCCGCGGGTCGGCGAGCCGTGTGCTTGCCACGAGCCGCGAGCCATTGCGGGTGGTCGGCGAACGAGTGACGGCCGTCGAGCCTCTCGACCCGGCCACCGATGGAGTCAGGCTCTTTCTCGAGCGCGCCAGCGAACGCGATGCGGGCTTCCAGCCCACAGCGGATGATCTGGATACCATCGCAGACATTTGTGTAGCGATCGATGGTATTCCCCTTGCAATTGAGCTTGCTGCAGCACGAGTGCGAGTTCTCACGCCGAGTCAGCTTCTCGATCGGCTACATGATCGCTTCGCTGTCTTGGCCGATCGGTCAACTTCGGGCCGTCATGCTCGACTTCTCGATACGGTGCAGTGGTCCTACGAGCAGCTCGATGAGGCCGAAGCGTCGTTGTTTCAACGGTTGTCGGTGTTCTCGGGAGGTTTCGACCTCGAAGCGGTGGAAGTGGTCTGTTCTGATGATGACCAGATCCTTCGCGTAGATGTCGTCGACCTCGCCTTGGCGCTTGTCGACAAGTCATTGTTGCATCGAGCGAGCGGAACTGGTCGAATCCGTTTCCGCCTTTTGGAAACCTTGCGACAGTACGGCGAGGCACGGCGGCTGGAGCACTCGCCGGGCCTGAGCGGCGGACAAGAAAATGGCGGCATTCGAGCGCGGCACGCGTCGTATTTCGCCGGACTCGTGCAGGAGCAGAGCGAGCGGCTCCTTACCTCGAAAGAGGCGTCAGTCTGGGATCTGCTGTCGATTGAGTGGGGAAACATTCGTGCGGCGTTCGGGTTTCTCCTTGAGGCCGACATGCTTGCCGAAGCCAGCCGGCTCACGCTTGATCTTGCCTGGTATTCAACCTTCGCGATGCGTTTCGAAGGGCTCGGGTTCGCTGAGCAAGTCTTGGCGACACCCGGAGCAGACGACCTCGAATTGTTCGGCTCCCTGCTCGGAATCCGTGCGTTGCTGGCCTATTTCACGGCCGATGACCGCGCTGCAGATTTCGCCGAACGTGGGTTGGAGGCCGATCCTGACGATCCGACCGGCCTCAATCGTGGTGCGCTCTCGGCGGTGTATCTCAATAATGTCTTTTCAAAAGAGGAGAGCGACCGGCTTACGTCTGACTGGTTGTCGATGATCAGCGACGATATCCCGGCGAACCGACTCTGGGCGGAGGGCATGAGGGCGTTTCATCTCGGTAGCTACCTCGACGTGGGCGCAGACCAACACGCAAGAAACACGCGACAACTTGCTGATCAATGGCAGAGTGCCAGCGCCTCAGCGCTCGCCTCCTGGGCAGAGGGAATGGCGACTGTCAGCGCTGATCCGGCAGTAGCAGAACAACACTGGCTACGCGGCCTCGATTCGGCTCGGTCTCTTTCGTCCACCCACCTGATGGTGCATTTGATTTCGGGATTGCGCCTGCATTTTCTTGCGAGTTTTGGCGGCCTCGAAAGCGCGTTGCAGCTGTGCATCGAGACTCTGCACGACGCGATTGAGCAGCATTACATGGCTGGCACCAGCCATCTCTTTGGCGTCGCGGGGATCATTCTGGCAAGGGCCGGAGAGCCTGAGGCGGGCGCCGTGTTGCTGAACACCATGATTGGACATGGGCACCAGCCGCGGTCGAACGCTCGGCGAGCACTCACCAAAGCGTTGGGATACGACCTGGCGACGTATTCATCGGCCGGACCGACCATGTCGATACATGAGGCGGGCGTGTTCGCGATAGAGCAGTTGGAGCGCGCTGCGACTGCACTGGTTGAAGGTGTCGAAGGCTAGATCTCCTAGACGTGTCGCGGCGCTGCATACTAACGAGGTGTTTCGCTGCGCCGTCCTTTGCCTTTTGTTGTGTGTCGTAAGTGTCGGGTGTGTCGCTGACGACGAACCGGCGGTGCGCTCTGAAGCCTTACTGTCCGATGATTTTGGCATCGATGTGGTGGTGACCGGTTTGGACGGCCCGACACAGATTGCCTTGGCCTCCGATGGTTCACTGCTCGTCGCCGAGATCAACGGCGGGGAGAACGATGCAATGGGAACCGTCAGTCGGTTGCCGACCAAGGCGGAGAGCTCGTCGACCGAGGCGATGCGAGAGGTGCTGTTTCGGGGGCTCGATAAGCCAACGGGGATAGCAGCAGCCGGCGACACAATCTGGCTGATCGAGGCAGACCGTTTGTCGAAGTCTGTAGCTGGCGGGCCGCTGGAGACTGTTGTCGATCGGTTGCCGAACAATGGCCGGTCGCAGGGCACGCTCACGGTTGATCCGCCCGATCGCCTCTTGTTTGACACGTCGGGAAGCAAACGTGGCTCCACGGTGGTCGAGGGCTCGGGTCGTCTTTGGTCGGTTTCTCTCCGAGGAGATGATGTTGTTTCGGAGGTAGCTTCGGGATTCAAACACGCGTACGCCCACGCGATTGATGCGACGGGTCGTGTCTGGTCAACCGAGATGACCGACGGCACTTTCGATGGAACGCCTGCACCCGACGAAGTTGTCGAGGTCCTCACTGGGGTCGACCATGGCTGGCCCGCTTGTGTCGGCGACAACCGAGTCGTCGATGAATTCGGCGGCACCGACAGTCGCTGTTCTGTGACCCCGCCGTCGCTGGCGATCCTTGGCGTCGGAGCGACACCGACGTCGATTGTCGTTGCTCCCTGGGACACCGATCGTCTTCTTGTGGCGCTTTGGAGCCGAGGCGAGATCGTATCGCTTGACACCACAGCGACATGGCCTGTTGTTCCTGAGGTGCTGGCGTCGGGTCTGCTCAACCCACAACATTTGCTCGTCGACGGTGATTCGGTGTTGGTCACCGAGTTCGGCAGTGGTCGAATCCTTCGCCTGTCGGCGAACTAGCCGAACTAGCCGGCGGGAAACTTGAGCCGGTCGAGCGGGAAGTCGGCTGGTTGCCAGCCCTCGACCAAGGTCTTGCCCGTGCGGTCATAGACCGGCTGATCAAATTCGTGGAGCAGCGAAAGACTGTAGGCGATTCGGCCGGTCACCACTGCTGGATCGCTGCGCAGTAGCAGCCATGCGGCCTCGACCATCGTGTCCATTGGCTCGACGATGTGGCCGGTGGCGGCGAGATCGATTCGCGCATGCGCTCCAGGGGTGGCGACAGCCGCCTCGGGTGTCAAACAGTTGAGTGAGACGCCTGTGCCATGGAGTTCGGCAGCGCCGCCGGTGGTAGCGCGATCGAGAAAGGCCTTTGATCCGCCGTACACCGCTGCGCCGCCCGTTTGACCCAGCGCAAACGGAGGCCCAACAAGGTGGCGAGCCGAACCCGAACTAATGTTGAGGATCGACCCAGACCCCCGGGCAAGCATGGCGGGCAGGACAGCCTGACCGAGCAGCCACGGTGTCCGCACGTTTACGCGGTAGGCGATGTCGATTCGTTTGGCGCTGATGTCGGCGTACGGCGTGTAGTAGGCGGCCGCAGCGTTGTTGATGAGGAAGTCAACAGGGCCGAAGGCGCTAACTGCTTGTTCGATAATGACCGTTGCATCGAGGTCTTCAGCGGACAGGTCGGCGACAACGGGGATCGCCGAACCTCCAGCTGCTTCGATCTCGCGAACTGTTCCTTCAAGGGATCCTTCAAGATGGCTATCGCCGTCACCTAACGTGCGGGCAACGCAGGCGACGGCGCAGCCTTCGGCTCCGAGACGCAGAGCGATGCCTTTGCCAATGCCTCGACTAGCCCCGGTGACAACGGCCACCTTCTGTGTGGGGGATGCGTTGGCCATTACTCGCCGTGAGGTAGCAGCACGGTCCGGGCTTCGGCGCCTTCCTTTAGCGCGTCGAACGCTGCTTGGAGCCCGTCGAGGCCTGCGGTGTTCGAAATCATCTCGTCGAGTTTTAGCTTGCCTTTGAGATAGAGGTCGGCGAGCAATCGGAAATCGCGGCGAGGTTTGCCGCCGCCCGCTCGGATGCCCATCAGGTTCTTGTTTTGGTGCAAGTCCTGAAAGCCATAGGTAACGGTGGCAGTGAGATCGGGCACCCCGACCGCACACACGTTGCCGCCAGCACGAGTCATCTTGATCGCATCGGCGAGCAATGCGGTACTGCCTACAACTTCGAACGAGTGATTGACGCCGCCCTTTGAAAGTGCCTTTACCTCGGCGACAGCGTCGAAGTCGTCGCCGTCAGCAAGAAGGAAGTCGGTTGCGCCAAACTCCATCGCCATTCGTTCTTTGGTTGGTGCTCGGTCGATGGCGATGATCTGGCTGGCACCGGAGAGCGCTGCGGCTTGGATCACGTTGAGGCCAACGCCTCCGGCTCCGATGACGACACAGGTGTCGCCAATGCGGACCTGAGCCCGGTTGAATACGGCTCCGGCGCCGGTCATGACTCCACAACCAATGAGGGCTGCCGAAGCAAGGGGCACCTCTTTGGGAATCGGTATGCACTGATTTTCTGAGACGATCGTTTCCTGAATGAATGCGCCGATGTTGGCGAAGTTGTAGAGCGGCTGGTCGCCTTCTTTGTACGGCTGGGCGAGCGCACCCAGTGCCCCGCAGTTGCCGGGGTCGCCACCTTCGCAGACCTCGCAGTGGCCACAGTTACCGAAGGTGCTCAGCACAACATGGTCGCCGACCTCGCAGTAGGTGACGGCCGAACCGGTCTCAACCACAACTCCGGCCGCTTCGTGACCGGGAACAAGGGGCGTGGGCATGTAGTACTTGCCGTGAACACAGCTCAGGTCGCTGCCACAGACTCCTGCAGCGCGGACTTCGACGCGCACCTGACGTGGTTGCAGGTCGGCAACGTGTTCGATGTCATTTGAGAGTCGGATGCTGTCTTCTGTGGTGCCTTCGAGGATGAGTCCCTGCATGGTTTGCTTTCTGGTTGAGCTGGTTCAGGAGTTGCGATGGAAAGTATTTGGGAGAGCGAGCGCCGGCTCGCGAGTTAGAACGGGTAGACGGTGCCGTAAAAGTCGCTCGCGCCGTTGGTCGCTGGTTGATGTTTCGACCAGCGGGGTTCGCCGACGCCGACCGGCTTGTCGCCGAGCACCGTGATGCGTTGGATAACCCGTCGCCCGGTCCAATCGTTGGCAACCGAATGTAACGTGCACCTGTTGTCCCACATGGCTACGTCGCCGGCCGACCATCGGTATCGCACCGAAAAGCTTGGCTGTTCGCACCAACGAAACAGGAAGGGCAGCAGCGTGTCGGACTCGGGCCGCGACAGTTGGCGAATGTGGCTCGTAAAGATGCGGTTGAGGTAGAGGCTCTTTCGGCCGGTGTGGGGGTGGACCCGAACGACAGGATGTTCGGCGTTGCCTTCGCCGTAGCGATTGACGTGCATCGCTGTCATGCCTTCGAGCATTTCCTGCATCGGTGCCGAAAGCGACTCGTAGGCTTTGTATTGATTAATCCACATGGTGTCGCCGCCGACGGGCGGGCATTCGAGCATGTGGAGGATCGCCGTGATCGGTGGACTCTCGCGGTAGGTAACATCGGTGTGCCAGACATCGGCGGCGGGTGTGACGGCGTCGTCGAGCACCACGATCTCGGGGAAGTCATCGTCGAGCTTTTCGAGAATCGGTATCACCTCGAGTTCGCCGAACAGCGAGGCAAACCGGTGGTGCCCCTCATGGGTCAAGTTCTGGTTAGGGAAGAACAGCACGAGGTGGTCGGCGAACGCCTGGACGATTGCTGCGTTCTGCGCGTCGGTGAGTTCGTTGAGGTCTACGTCGTGTACTTCGGCGCCGAGGGCGCCGGCGACGGGGCGAATATCCATGGGGAAACACTGGCACAGAATCTGAGGGGTCGTCAGGTTTGGGTTCGAAGGGATTTCTATGGGAAAACAAACGGATGGAACGACCTGATCCAAAGTTCGCAATCATCGGTGCCGGAATGTCGGGTATTCTCGCAGCGATCAAGCTTCAAGAGGCTGGCCTCGACTTCACGGTATTTGAAAAGGCTGACCGGGTAGGCGGCACCTGGCGGGAAAACACCTATCCCGGCATTGCATGCGATGTGCCGTCACACATCTACAGCTACTCCTTTGAGCTCAACCCCGAGTGGGGATATCTGAGCTCACCGGGCGAAGAGGTGCAGCGGTACTTCGAAATGGTCGCCGAGAAGTACGGGCTCGACGCGCACATCCGGTTTGGTGAAGCTGTGTCATCGGCGGCGTGGGACGGCGAAGCTTGGCATGTCGGAACCGACAACGGATTCAGCGGCCGCTTCGACTGGGTCATTGCTGCGACGGGGGTTTTGCACCACCCGAAGCGGCCCGATATCGATGGCCTCGACGATTTTGCCGGGCCCATCTTTCATAGCGCTCAGTGGGATCACGACGTCGAATTCGAGGGCAAACGGATTGCGGTGATCGGCAACGGTTCGACTGGCACTCAGCTGACCGGAGCGCTCGGAGGTCGGACCGAGAAATTGTCGCTGTTCATGCGTACCGCACAGTGGGTTGTGCCGCTCGAACAGGTCGAATACTCCGAAGAGGAAAAGCAGGCCTTTCGCACCGACGCCGATCTGCTGCGCGAGCTCCACGAGTCACTATCGGATTCGTTTCATGAAGGCTTTGCGTCAAACATCATCGATGCCGAGACGCAGATGGTTCGCGACATGGAGGTGGTGTGCACCGACGCGCTCGAAACGAGGATCGCCGATCCGGTGCTTCGGGAGAAGCTGCGCCCCGACTACACGCTCGGGTGCAAGCGACTGGTGGTATCGCACAACTTTTACGACGCCGTGCAGCTTCCGTCGGTCGAGGTCGTCACCGATGCCATCGACCGTCTCGAGTCGGGCGGCGTGCGCACCGCCGACGGGGTTCTTCACGAGGTAGACATTGTGGTCCTCGCGACCGGGTTCCACGTCGATAGTTTCATGCGGCCAATGGATATCCACGGAGTCGACGGTGTGCTGCTCGACGATGTCTGGAAGGAACGACCGTCCGCCTACTTGGCTCTGGGAATCCACGGATTCCCCAACTTCTTCATGCTCAACGGGCCGAATAGTCCCGTTGGTAACTTCTCGTTGATCGCTACCGCCGAACTGCAGTTCAGCTACATCATGCAACTGGTCGAAATGTGGCGATCTGGTCAAGCCGACTTTGTGCATCCGGCCGACGAAGCTGCGGCGCGATTTGAGGCAGAGCGAGTCGAGGCGGCCAAGAAAACCGTCTGGGCGACGGGCTGTAGGAGCTGGTATCTCGATGATCGAGGCATCCCGTTCGCTTGGCCGTTCCCCTTCGACCGGTTCAAAGCCGAGATGGCCGAACCAAAGCTTGGTGACTACATCACCCACTAGTGCAGCCACCCGGCAAGTCGGTCAGGCTGTGGCGACTCGGCTGGCCGCGTTCACCACGAGATACACCCCGCAGATGACCAACGCTCCGCCGACGAACTCGAGCACGCCGAGCCGTTCGGCGCGCAAGATCCAGCCGAAGGTAACGCCGAAGACCGGAATGAGATACGCAGTCGATGCGGCGACGGTGGGTGTCGCTCGCTTCACCACGGTGGCCATCAACGAGAACGTCACGGCGTTCGCCGGGATTGCGGCATACAGCACCGGCACGAGCAGTCCCACCGACCAGTCGGTGTCGGCTGTTCCTTCAACAGCGAGACCAAAGGGCACCAAAATCATCGCCGACATCACCAGTTGGACCCCGACGAGCATGATGGGGGAGATGCGGCTGAAGTCTTTCCACTTCATATACACCGTGCCGAATGCCCACGCGAGGGCGCTGAGCACCAGCGAAGCAATGCCGATCGCGCCGGTCTCGCCAGTGAGCGAGGGGCTTGCCAAGACGATGGTGCCAGCGAAGCCAATCGAGAGTCCGACTTGGCCCAGCCGGTTCGTGCGAACGCCGAGGAGCGCGAACGACAGCACGGCGGTGAACAGCGGCATGGTCGAGGCCACGAGCGAGGCGACGCCAGCGGGCACGCGATTGATGCCGTAGATCAGTAGTGCGGATGACACCGTGGTAATGCTGAAGCCAACCACGAAGATGTTCTTGAGGTCATCGCGTCGCCGCGGCACTGTCTCGCCGCGCAGCAACGCGAGTGCGATGAGGAAGCTGCCCCCAAGGACGGTCCGCATGCTGGTCAGCAAGAATGGTGTCGTGTGATCCAAGGCGAACTTGATCGCCGAGAAGTTGCCGCCGATGAGGACTGCGACAAGTACCACGGTTGCCAGTAGGACCCGCGGGCTGAGCTCGCGGGGTGATGACGGTGGGCTAGATGCTGTCTGCACCGCGCAACACGAACCCTTCGTAGCCCTGCTCTGCGACCTCGTCACATCGTTGCGCATAAGCGGGGAAGCCGAGCAGCGGCATGAAAACCCGTGGCTTGCCGGGAATGTTTGCGCCGAGATACCACGAGTTGCAAGAGGGAAACAACGTTGAGTGTGCGACATTGTTTACGTGTTGCACCCACGCCGCGACCGCTTGTGTTTCTGCTTCGACCGTGTGGATCGCCTTGGCTTCCATATGGGCGAGGAGGTCGGCAATCCAGTTCACATGCTGCTCGATGCACGTGATCATGTTGGCGAGGACCGAGGGGCTTCCTGGTCCGGTGATAGTGAACATGTTGGGGAAGCCGGCAACCGAAAGACCAAGGTAGGTGACTGGACCAGCCTCCCAGGCCGTCGATAGCGAGGTACCGTCTTTACCAACCGGGTCGATCTTGAGAAGTGAACCGGTCATGGCATCGAACCCGGTCGCGAAGACAATGATGTCGACCTCATGCAACGTGTCGTCGACCACGACGCCGGTCGGTTCGATTCTTTCGATCGGGGTGTCAGAGATCCCGACAAGTTCGACGTTCTCGCGATTGAACGTTTCGTAATACCCGGTGTCGAAACAGAGACGCTTGCAGCCAATGATAGTTGTCGGACACAACAGTTCGGCCGTTGTCGGGTCCTGCACCGTCTTGCGGATTTTGTCGCGGACGAATTCGGCAGCGTAGCCGTTGGATTCTTCGGACAAGATGTGGTCGACGTAGGACCGCAAATACGACCAGCTGCCACGTTGCCAGCGTTGTTCGTAGCGTTCATTCCGTTCGGCGGGCGATGCCTGGTTGGCGTGTTCGGGGCTACGCGGATCAAAGATCCCGAACGCGCTGCTTTCTTGCCAGTCCTTTGCACGGAACTCGGTATAGGCAGCCTTCACCTCGGCGTCGATCGCCGGGTCGAGCGGTTCGTTGCGGGCAGGAACGGTGTAGGCGGCCGTGCGCTGAAAAACCGTGAGGTGGGCGGCCTCGGTAGCGATGATCGGAATCGACTGGATTCCGGAGGATCCTGTGCCGATGACCGCCACGCGCTTGCCGGCAAAGTCGACGCCATCGTGGGGCCATTCGCCAGTGTGATAGACATCGCCACCGAACGAATCGAGGCCTGCGATGCCCGGGCGGTTTGCCGACGAGAGGCAACCGGTAGCCAGCACAAGGAATCTGCTACGAATGCTACCGGTCTCGTCTCCGGCCGTCGTCACCGTCCATCGCCGGCGTACTTCGTCGTATACGGCGCCTTGCACGTGCGTGTTGAAGGTGATGCCACCTGCCAGGTCGAACCGTTCGATGACATGGTCGACGTACCGCAGAATTTCCGGCTGGCTGGCGAACTTTTCTGTCCACTGCCATTCCTGCTGGAGCGCATCGTCAAACTGATAGCTGTACTCGAGGCTGTGCACGTCGCATCGTGCGCCGGGATATCTGTTCCAGAACCACGTGCCGCCTGCACCGGAGCCCCGCTCGAAGACCCGGTAGCTGAGACCGAGCTGGCGGGCACGATACGACATGTAGATGCCCGCGAACCCGGCGCCAACGATGACAAGATCGACCTCGCCAAGCGAATCAGCCGCGCCGGTTTCGCCGGCCTTTAGTGCGGTGTCGCTGTTCGGCGATGCG
The DNA here is from genome assembly GCA_938015295.1 of uncultured Acidimicrobiales bacterium. Classification (GTDB taxonomy): domain Bacteria; phylum Actinomycetota; class Acidimicrobiia; order Acidimicrobiales; family SHLQ01; genus CALLQB01. Next base: position 3,291 of record CALLQB010000127.1, on the reverse strand, counting down.
GCTTGCGGCGGTGACATGGGTAGTGAGTGTGGCACGAAACGGGGCGGAATCTGCAACGAAAGTAGAACACGTTCTTCGCGGACTCTATGGTTGAACCATGTCCGACACTGTGTCCCAGATTCCGCTCGTGGATTACCTCGTCCTTGGCGATGAACCGCACCTGGTTGCCAACGAGTGCACCTCGTGTGGCAGCAGGTACTTCGATCGCCGCAATGCGTGCGCTTCGTGCTTCGCAAGCGACTTCACCAAGGTCGATATCGCAACCGCTGGCGAGGTGACCGCGTTCTCGATCGTCGCGTTTGCTGCTCCGGGTGTGCCCACACCTTTTGTCGCCGCAGTTATCGACTGTGCCGGCACATCGGTGCGAGGCAACATCATTAACTGCGAGCCCGATGACGAGCACGTCACGCTCGGCATGCAGGTGAAGCTCGCCACCTACTCGCTCGGGGCTGACAGTGCTGGCACTGAGGCGATCGGGTTCGGTTTCGAACCAGCCTGAGATCACTTCTGACTCTTCTGTAGCTCCTGCAACACCCTGCATCACTCTTACTGTTCGTACCCCGTCTATCCCGACCCAAACGTGAACTGAGGCCTTCATGGCAAGCGACGACATCTTCATTCTCGGCATCAATATGACCAAGTTCGGTAAACACCCCGACAAGGATTCGCTCGATCTCGGCGCCGAGGCCGCGATGGCGGCGCTCGCCGATGGCGGTGTCACGATGGCCGATATGGGCATCCTGGCCGCTGGCAACCTGCTCGGCTCGCCCGGGTTCGGTCAGAGCCTGCAGAAGCAGATCGGCCAGACCGGGATTCCCGTCTACAACGTCGCGAACGCCTGCGCTACCGGCGCAACGGCGTTGCGAACTGTCGTTATGGCGATCAAGGCGGGCGAATGCGATATGGGTCTCGCTGTCGGTGTCGAAAAGCTGTCCGGTGCTGGCCTTCTTGGTGGCGGCGGTAAGAAGAAAAGCGACGACGATACATGGGCGCCCGATGGCCGCTACGGAGCCGTTGCGTCAACCGATGGCCGAATCGGCACCCAAACGATGCCGGGCGTCTTTGCCCAGGTGGGCATGGAGTACGGCCACAAGTACGGCGGAACGAGCTTCGAGCTGTTCGCCCGCATCAGCGAGAAGAACCACAACCACTCGACACTCAATCCGCTTGCCGCCTACTCCAAGGCCATGCCGCTCGAACAAATTATGGGCGACATGATGATCGCCTATCCCAACACCCGGCCAATGTGTTCGGCCAATTGCGACGGCGGAGCGGCAGCGGTTCTGGTCTCGGGTGAAAAGCTCAAGAGCCTCTCGGCTGAACAACAGCGTCGAGCGGTAAAGATTCGGGCCTCGGTGCTCACCAGCGATCCCTGGCAAGAGGGTTGTCAGATCCTCCCCGACGTCAACACCCTTACCCGCATGGCTGCAACTCAGGCGTACGAAGCCGCTTCGGTCGGTCCCGAAGATCTCGACCTGGTCGAGCTTCACGATTGTTTCGCGACCGCTGAGCTTGTGCACTACGACAATCTGATGCTGTGTGAAGAGGGTGGCGCGGTCGACTTCTTCGAACAGGGCAAGCCTTTCCGCGACGGCGAACGGCCGGTCAATGTGTCAGGCGGCCTGCAGTCGAAGGGACATCCGATCTCGGCGACCGGTATCGCCAATGTCTGGGAGGTGTGCCATCACCTTCGGGGTGAAGCAGGCGACCGTCAGATCGAGGGCGCCCGAGTTGGGCTGGCCCACGTGATTGGCCTCGGCTCAGCCTGCGGCGTGCACATTCTCGAATCGTCCGCAGCGTAACCAAGAAAGCACAACAATGAATCTTATGATGCTGCTCGAGATGGCAGCTTCAGGCTTTGGCGAGCGTGTGGCCGTTGGCAGTAAGCACGGATCGGGTCTGACCTACCAGCAACTTTTCGATCAGGCCGGCGGGGCCGCCCAACGATTTACCGCGGAGGGCGTCGATCATGTCGCACTGGTCGACATCAGCAGTCCGGCGTTGCCGATCTCGCTGTTTGGTGCGGCTTGGGCGGGCAAGCCATTTGTGCCGCTTAACTACCGGTTGACCTCGCCTGAGTTGGCAGCGCTTGCGAAGCAGATCGCTCCTGGCGCAGCGGTTGTGGGCGACCGTGGCGCTGAGAGCTTTGGCCAACCCGACGGTTTCGCGGTGACGTCTCGTGACGACTTCTTGTCGTTCGTCGCCGGCGCCGGCCCGACGGATCCGACGTGGTCGATGGAGGCCGAGGACATCGCTGTCTTGCTCTTCACAAGCGGCACGACCGGCGCGCCTAAGGGTGCTGTTATCCGTCACAAACACCTGGTCAGCTACATCCTGACGTCGGTTGAATTCATGGGAGCTGGCGAGGAAGAGGCGACCCTTGTCTCGGTGCCGCCCTATCACATCGCCGGAATGGCGGCGCTTTGTAGCTCGATCTACGCGGGCCGACGCATCGTGCAATTGCCGAACTTTGCTGCCGACGAATGGATCGACCTTGTGCGGTCCGAAGATGTCACGCATGCGATGGTCGTCCCAACAATGCTGGCGCGCATCGTCGAACGACTCGACGAGCGGTCTCTCGACCTGCCCACCCTTCGTGCGCTTTCTTACGGTGGTGGCAAAATGCCTGCCCCCGTCATCGAGCGGGCGCTCGAACTTTTGCCCGAAACCAACTTCGTCAACGCCTACGGGCTCACTGAGACGAGCTCGACCATTGCGATTCTTGGCCCCGATGATCACCGCGAAGCAATGGCGAGCGACGACGCAGCCGTCCGAGCCAGGTTGTCGTCGGCAGGGCAGCCGTTGCCGTCGCTCGAAGTGTCGATCCGCGATGATGCGGGCGTCGAGGTGGGTGCCGGCGAGAGCGGCGAAATTTGGGTCCGCGGCGAGCAGGTGTCGGGCGAGTACCTCGGCCTTGGTAGCCGGGTTACCGACGATGGTTGGTTTCCTACCAACGACGGTGGCTTGATCGACGAGGGTGGCTATCTCTTTGTCGAGGGGCGCCTCGACGACATCATTATCCGCGGCGGCGAGAACATTTCGCCGGGCGAGATCGAAGCGGTACTGGTTTCGCACGCTGACATCCGCGAGGCGGCCGCGATTGGTATTCCCGACACACAATGGGGCGAGGTCATCGCTGCAGTCGTTGTGCTGGCAAAGGGCTCGACGCTTTCGGAAGCCGAAGTGCAATCGCTGGTGACCAGCGAGCTTCGTTCGTCAAGATCGCCCGACCACGTTGTTGTTGTCGACGAGTTGCCGTACAACGAAACAGGAAAGTTGTTACGCCGCACG
>CALLQB010000126.1 GCA_938015295.1 uncultured Acidimicrobiales bacterium | reverse complement strand
TGAGATGGACGTGGTAACTGGTGCTACTGGCAGCATCAACACTACGAATCGTATCGCTACTTGCCACCTTACCGCTGCGCCGCTGGGCCGCTGGGCCGTTGGGCCGCTGGGCGTGTCTTGCAGGCGGCAGGGTCGGGCAGCAGGGTTAGGCAGCAGGGTTAGGCAGCAGGGTTAGGAAGCAGGGTTAGGAAGCAGGGTTAGGCGTGCGTTTCGGTCGAGAGAAGCACGATGGTTTCGTGGAAGACTTCAGGCTCAACTAAGAAGGAAATCCGACCGAGTGCTTGTTCTTGCCCGGCGCTCTCGACTCGCAAGGTGCCAAAGTCGAAAACTTCGCCCCAGACGCTTCTGGTGAGGCTGATGTCGGTGACCCGACCAAGGGGCATTGACGAGATCCGAGATCCGAAGAAGCCGCTGGTTTCGATGATGCGGCGGTTGGTGATGTAGCGGTTTTCATAGAATGCCCATCGTAAATAGTGGGCAACGAGGCGCACCGATGCGGCAAGCGCAACGACGAGGGCGATCGCGCCGGGCGAGTTTCCCGTGGCTCCTACCACCAGCAGTGCGACGCAGCCGAAAAGGATGCCTTCTGTCCAGTTCCAGCTGCGCGCTTGCGCCAACCGGAAGACAACAACTCCTGAGCCGACGACGATGAACAGCGCCAGAGTACCTCCGCCCCTCGGCAGGCCTTCGAACGACACCATCAGCAAGATGAAGATAGCGACCGTTTCGACGAGGTACGAAAACAGATATGTCCAGTGACGTCGCTCGCGGTAGTAGACCTTCTCACCGGGCACCAGAACTTCGCTTTCTGGCAACGGCCAAACAAGCGCGGTAAGCGACGACCGGGTTCCGGCGTGTGATGAGGCGACCATCGGCGACTTTGCGTGGTTCGCTAGTTAGCCGGCGGCTGGGTCGATGGGGCCGGGCCCGTCAAAGAGTCCGTCGAAGAATTGGCCGATCGACGTCAGCATCGTTCCGAGCCATCCAAAGAAGGAATGCGCGGTGACACCAGCGTCTGTCGGGTTGAGACTGATCAAATAAAGCATGAAGAGGATCAGTAGGAAGTAGATCCAGTTGCGGGGCACTTGGGCCTCCTGTCCGAGACCTGCAAGGGGTCGCGGCGGTAGTAGCGGTACTCCACCCGCAGCCAAAATCGTATCCACTGAATGGGAAAAACCGGGCGAAAAAGAGAATTCGGCGCATTCGTGCACTTTTCGCGAGCTTTCACAACTTATGTCCTTCTATGCTTGCATCGAACGCTTGTTCGAAACTACATTCATGGAAGTTCAGTTGCGAGCGAGCGTGTCACACCCCCTCAGTAGGTTCGTTTCCTGTGGCAACCGTTGCCGCGAATGCCCAAAGCTCACTAGCTAATTTGCCCCACCGCCGTTATGGCGCCCCGAAGGAGAAACCGATTATGGATCGCGATAAAGCACTGGAAATGGCGCTCAGCCAAATCGAAAAAGCCCACGGCAAGGGTGCCGTTATGAAGATGGGCGACAAGACCACGATGTCGATCGACGTCATTCCGACTGGGGCGCTGTCGCTCGACCTGTGCCTCGGCGTTGGCGGGTTGCCTCGCGGTCGTGTCGTCGAGATCTTCGGTCCTGAAGCTTCAGGTAAGACCACCTTGGCCACCCATGTTGTCGCCGAAGCGCAACGCAATGGTGGCGTTTGTGCCTACATCGATGCTGAGCACGCAATGGATCCCATCTATGCGCGTGCTATCGGCGTTGACGTCGACGAACTCCTCATCTCGCAGCCCGATACGGGCGAGCAGGCGTTGGAGATTGCCGACACCCTCATCCGTTCTGGTGCTATCGACGTTGTGGTTATCGACTCGGTCGCTGCGCTGACCCCGAAGGTCGAACTTGAAGGCGATATGGGTCAGTCCCACGTTGGCCTTCAGGCCCGTCTGATGAGCCAGGCCTTGCGGAAGCTCACCTCGAACCTCAACAAGTCCAACACGATCTGCATCTTTATCAACCAGCTCCGCGAGAAGATCGGCGTCATGTTCGGTTCTCCCGAGACCACTCCTGGTGGCCGGGCGCTTAAGTTCTATTCATCGGTGCGGCTCGACATCCGTCGCATCGAGTCGATCAAAGATGGCAGCGAGCTGGTGGGTAACCGGGTCAAGGTCAAGGTCGTCAAGAACAAGGTCGCTCCGCCGTTCAAGGTGGCTGAGTTCGACATCATGTATGGCGAAGGCATCAGCCGAGAGGGTTCGGTGCTCGATATCAGCGTTGAACACGACATCATCAAGAAGTCGGGTGCTTGGTATACCTACGAAGGCGAGCAGCTGGGTCAAGGTCGGGAAAATGCGAAGAAGTTCTTGAAAGAGAATCCCGAAATCATGGTTGAGGTGACCGACCGAGTCTTTAAGACCGTCATGCCGCAACCAGAAGACGCAATCGATCTCACCGAAGAGTCCGAAGCCGAATTTAGTGATGCCGACGACGAGCCGATCAGTCTCGACGACTAGTTACCACAAGGTAACGAAGCTGTGAAGTGTGTCGTCCGTCTCGTCAGTCGATGACGCGGTGCGGTATCTCTAAGAGCAGGGAACCGGAGTAGCGGTCTGCGGGTGACATCTGTTTGTTGGCGGACAGATGTCACCCGTTTCCTTTCCCCTACGATGTGATGGTGTCCAAGAAGTACCACATCACGACGTACGGCTGTCAGATGAACGAGCACGACACCGAACGTATTGCGGGTCTGCTTGAAGCTGATGGTTTGGCCCCAGTGGCCAATGTTGCTGACGCGGACGTGATTGTGCTCAACACCTGCTGTATCCGCGAGAATGCCGACAACAAGCTTTACGCAAAGCTCGGTGACCTGAAGGTACTCAAGACCGAGCGACCAGATGTGCAGATTGCTGTTGCTGGTTGTTTGGCGCAAAAAGACCGTGACACCATTCGCGAACGGGCAAAACATGTTGATGTGGTCTTCGGTACCCACAACGTGCACCGGGCGGTCGACCTCCTGCACGAGGCTCGCGAGAACGGGCCGATTGTTGAAGTGCTCGAAGCCGCAGCGCGTGATGACGCGGTGGCCTTTCCTTCGGCGTTGCAGGCCCGCCGTGAGACCGACTTCGCCTCGTGGATGACGATTCAGGTCGGTTGTGACAACAGTTGTGCATTCTGCATCGTGCCAGCTGTGCGGGGCCCTGAACTAAGTCGCCCGTTCGACGATCTGGTCAACGACGCCCGGTTGTTGGTCGACGCCGGGGTCTCCGAGATCACGCTTCTCGGGCAAAACGTCAACTCCTATGGGCGCGACCTGACGTTGGCGCAACGTCGCGAAGGGGCCGACGTGCGGGTGCGGCCGCTGTTCGCCGATCTGCTTCGAGCGGTGGGTGGAGTCGAAGGTTTGTCGCGGTTGCGCTATACGAGCCCGCACCCGAAGGATCTTCGCCCTGAGACCATTGTTGCGATGGCCGAAACCCCTGCGGTTTGTGAACACCTCCATTTGCCCGTGCAGGCAGGAAGTGATGCCACGCTCGCTGCGATGCACCGCGGCTATACCGGCGACCGCTACCTCGAGCGGGTGGCAGCGGCGCGGGCAGCGATCGACGACCTAGCGGTTACCACCGACTTCATTGTGGGATTCCCAGGCGAAACCGAAACCGACTTCGAACAGACGCTTGAGCTGGCAGCAGCAGGCGAGTTTGATGCCGCGTATATGTTTATTTATTCGGCCCGTCCGGGAACAGAGGCGGCCGAACGAGAGTCTGATTTCGTCGAGCACCAGGTTGCCGTTGAGCGCTACGAGCGGCTCCGCACGGTCATCAAGCGTTCGTCGTCTATGAAACACGAACAACGGGTCGGACGGATCGAAGAGCTACTGATCGAAGGTGCATCGAAAAGCGATGCTGCTCGCATGACTGGACGCACTCGCCAAAACAAAGTTGTGCACGTGCCGAAGGTTGATGGCCTTCGCCCTGGTGCTTTCGCTTCGGCGAGGATCGTGGAATCGAAGGGGCACTATCTGCTCGGCGAAATCATCGAGGTTCTCGCTGCACCGAGGCACAAGGTGCGTATTCCGGTGGTGGCGACCTGAGCTCGCTGTCATTCCCACAGGGGCTTCCCACTGCGGTTGCCTCGCATGTCGAGGGGGCAGTTCCGGGGCAGGTTCGATCGACGACCCGTGGCGCCCAGATTTTCGAGTTTGTGCATCGCGGCGATTGGCCGTTGCAGGCATTGCTGGTCGACGGCGCCACGTCGCCGGGTGTGGTGGCCGGTGAGGTTGCCCGCCTGCGGTGGATCGGCACGACGCTGCCGGTGCCGAGAGTGCTGGCAACTGGAAGCTTTGCCGACGGCCGTGACGTGGCGGTTCTGAAATACCCGGTGGGGTCGCCTGCGAGTTCTCCGGAGAACCGAGTCGACCCTGGCCATTCGGTGCAGGCCAGCGCCAAGGCACTGCGAATGTTGCACCGTACCGACCCGACCGACTTTCCCTACGACAGCCAACTGGACGCACTTCTTGCGACAATTGCCGAACGCCTGTCGAACGGCGAGTTCAACCCCGGGGAGATGAGCGGGCCCTATCAAAGGTTCGAACCTGCCCGATTAGTCGAGATTTTGCATGAGAGTCGCCCGGCCGAAGACCGGGTCGCGTTCGGGCACGGCGCTTTTGGGCTTCACGCGGTACTGCTGGACAATCCCGATGAACCAGGTGGCGACGTCACCGGCATCACCGATTGGGCGTTGGCCGGCATGTGCGACCCGTATCTTGATCTCGCGCTGGGAGCCCGGTCGGTGGCCAGCGTGTTCGGGGCCGAACTCGTGCCGCTGTTTTTCAGCTCGTACGGACTCGAACACCCCGATCCACTTCGCGTCGACTATTTCAGCCTGCTTGCCGAGTTTCTTTCGTGACACAAACGGCAGCCGACACGCTCGTGATTATCGGGCCGACAGCGAGCGGGAAGTCGACCCTCGCCCATGCTCTTGCCCGAAGGGTAGAAGCCGCTGACGGAGGAACCTCGGGGTGTGTCGAGATCATTTCGGCTGACTCTATGCAGGTCTATCGCGGCATGGACATCGGCACAGCAAAACCGACACGAGCTGAGCAGCAAGAAGTTCGCTATCACCTCATCGACGTGGCCGACCCGTCTGACAACTACACCGTGTCTGCTTTCCAGCTGGCTGCGAAGGAAGCAATCGAGGATATCCGCTCGCGGGGGAACCATCCGGTGATTGTCGGTGGCACCGGCCTCTATGTGCAGGCGGTGGTGAACGACCTGGTGATTCCCGATCAGTACCCAAAGGTTCGTGCAGCGATTGATGCGGATCCAAACACGGTTGGGTTACACGCCCGGTTGGCAGAACTCGACCCGGTCGCTGCAGCCCGAATGGAGCCGAACAATCGGCGTCGGGTTACCCGCGCTCTTGAGGTGACCCTCGGCTCGGGTGAGCCCTTTTCGTCGTTTGGCCCCGGTATCGATGCGTACCCTGACGTGCCGTTTCGCCAGGTCGGTATTCGGCTCCCGCGTCCACTGATCGACGAGCGGATCGATGAACGATATGCCCAGCAAATGCAGGACGGATTTCTCGAAGAGGTCGACACGCTCCGGCGGCGACCGGGTGGCCTCTCGCGGACCGCTCGCCAGGCTCTTGGCTACAAGGAACTTCTCGAGCACCTTGAGGCGCGGCTGTCGCTCGCCGGGGCAGTTGACCTTGCGCAGATCCGGACACGAAAGTTTGCCCGCCGACAGGAACGTTGGTTTCGTCGCGACACAAGAATCACCTGGCTTGATACCGACAAAAACCCAATGGACCTACTCGACCAACTACTGGAACACTTTGTTTTGTGCTCAGCAGCGACTGAGCCCCCTATGTCGCAGGAAACATACGATGCACCTCACTAAACATCATGGACTCGGCAACGACTTTCTGGTGGCGCTGGTCGACGCCCTTCCCGCTGACGCTACGAATCTGGCCCGAGCCGTATGCGATCGTCGCCGCGGTATCGGCGCCGACGGACTTCTGTTCGGCCTACCAAGCCCTGATACCGACATTGATGTGATCATGGTGCTGCTGAATTCCGACGGCTCGCGAGCGGAGATGAGCGGTAACGGCATCCGGTGTCTCGCTCAAGCTGTTGCGATGCGCGACCAGCTCGTCGAAGCCGATATTGCCTTCATGACCGATGGTGGGCTCCGTGTTGTGTCGGTGTCGACGGGTTCGGCACCAAACGAGATTTTTGCACGCGTCGACATGGGGCCAGTGGGTGCTGGGCCAGGCGTCGACCCGTCGCTCTCGCTTGCGCAGGCCGCGACGGCCGATCTTGGAAATCCCCATCTTGTTGTTGTGGTGGACGACCCTGCGGCGATCGACCTCGCGGTGGAGGGGCCATCGTTGGAACGGAAGTACCCCGAGGGAATGAATGTCGAGTTCATCGCCGCGGCGCCAACAACAAACGATGTGCTCGACCTGGTGGTTTGGGAGCGCGGCGCCGGCATCACCGAAGCCTGTGGCACCGGCGCCTGTGCAGCCGCCACCCGCGCCCATGAGTGGGGCATAGTAGGGCCCAAGGTGACGGTCCGAATGCCTGGTGGCGAGGTCTTGGTCGAGGTCGGCAGCCCGGTCTTCTTAACTGGCCCCGCCGAGTTTGTCGGCAGCATCGAGACCACACATGGGTGACAAACCCGAGAACACCGAGTCGCACCGCGGTGCGTTCGGCGAATTTGGTGGCGAGAGCGGCGGTCTTATCGACCGGACCTTTCGTGAGCGAATCGTTCTGGTTGGCGTCACCACCTCTGGCGGCCATCCTGACGACACCGACGCCTCGCTCGACGAACTTGCGTTGCTCGTCGACACTGCGGGCGCCGACGAGGTCGCGCGGGTACATCAGCGGCGCGAGTCGCCGGACCCGGCGACCTATGTAGGCAAAGGCAAAGCGCAGGAAATCAAGGAACTATCTGAGGCGGTCGACTCGGACACGGTCGTTTTTGACGACGAGCTGTCGCCGGCGCAGCAGTTCAACCTCGAAAAAATCCTCGGTCGAACGGCACTCGACCGTACTGCGGTGATTCTCGATATCTTTGCGCAAAACGCGAGTAGTCAAGAGGGTAAGGCGCAGGTGGAGCTTGCGCAGCTCAAGTACCGGCTGCCACGGCTTCGCGGTATGGGTAAAAGCCTCAGCCAGCAGGGCGGCGGTATTGGTACACGGGGCCCTGGTGAGACCCAACTCGAGGTCGATCGGCGTCGCCTTCTGCGTCGAGTCCACAAGCTCGAAGCCGACCTTCGCCAGGTGGCAAAGGTACGGCGCACCCAGTCGAAGGCTCGCAAACGCACCAGCAACCGAAGGGTGGCGATTGTCGGCTACACCAATGCCGGAAAGTCGACGGTGCTGAACAGTTTGACCGATGCGGGTGTTCTGAGCGCCGATCGGCTCTTCGCTACCCTTGACGCGACAACTCGCCGGCACCAGCTCCCGGGCGGTGAGATGGTGTTCCTCACCGACACGGTCGGTTTTGTCCGCAAGCTGCCGACGCAGCTCGTGGAGGCATTCAAATCGACCCTCGACGTCGTCGTCGACGCCGACATCCTCGTGCATGTTGTCGACGGCTCTGGCCCCGACCCCTTCGGCAACATTGACGCCGTGCGCGAAGTGTTGGAACAGATTGGCGCAGGCGAAGTCCCTGAGCTTGTTGTGTTTAACAAAGCCGACTTGTCCGATGAAGCCGATCGACTCGCGGAGAAGAACGAGGGTTCAGTCGCAGTGTCTGCTGCCACGGGTTACGGCATCGACACCCTTCTTCTCGCTATCGGCGATCGCCTCAGGTCGACCACCGAACTTTGCGAGCTGCTGGTGCCGTTTTCTCGCGGCGACGTCTTGGCGATGGCCCATCGTGAGGGCCAAGTCGTCGCCGAGGCCGCCGACGAAGAAGGCATGCGCATTACGGTGCGTCTTGAGGCGTCGTCGAAGAGCCGACTGGCCGAATGGTTGGTCGCAACCGCTACCGAACTGTGAGACTTACCCCATGACTTGGCCTCCGCCGTACCCCTACGACCGTCTGAACGAACTCAAGGCAGTCGGCGAACAGTTTGCCGGCGGGCTGGTCGACCTTTCAATCGGCCGCCCCTATGACCCGCCACCAACGGCGGTGAGCGCAGCGCTTGCAAGCTCGGGGCTCGAGCAGGGGTATCCGCCGTCGGTTGGTACCGCAGCGCTGCGCGAAGCGTCGGCCCGTTGGCTCCGACGCCGTTTCTCGCTGACAGTCGAGGCCACCCAGCTTGCGGCCTGCGTTGGTACCAAAGAGTTTGTCGCATCGGTGCCGGGGCTGTTGAAGCTGCGGGACCCGAGTCGCGACACCGTGCTGTACCCGGCCGTCGCCTACCCGTCGTATGCGATGGGGGCGACTCTTGCCGGCTTGCGGGCGGTGCCGGTAGCTGTCGACGACCAGTGGCGCATCGATCTTTCAGCTATCGAGCGCGCCGATGCCGATCGGGCGCTGTGCCTGTGGGTGAACACACCCGGAAATCCGGCGGGAGGCGTCGACGACCTTGGTGCAGCCGCAGCGTGGGGACGGGCGAACAATGTTCCGGTCCTCAGCGACGAGTGCTACATCGAGTTCTTCTGGGATCGACCAGCGGTGAGCATCCTCGAGCACGGTACCGAGGGGGTACTGGCAGTGCATTCGCTGTCGAAGCGGTCGAACATGGCGGGGGTCAGAGTCGGCTTCTACGCCGGAGACGATGATTTGGTGCACTACCTCAGCGAATGCCGTAAGCACACGGGCATGATGGTGCCGGGACCCGCTCAGGCAGCAGCGGTCGTGGCCTTTGACGATGATGAGCACGTCGACCACCTGCGGGGGGTCTACCTCGAACGACTGCAGTTTCTTATCGAGTTGCTCGATACATACGGTGTTGACGCCCAGATGCCCGCTGGCAGCTTCTATCTTTGGGTGCAGGCACCAACCGGAGACTGCTGGGATCTCACCCGTTCGCTGGCCGCCGACCTCGGGATGCTGGTGAGCCCGGGCGAGTTCTACGGCGAGGTCGGAAAAGGTCATGTCCGCGTCGCTGCGGTCGAACCAATCGAGAAACTTCGTCTTCTTCAAGATCGGGTCTGAACACTATGAAACAACCGACGACCGCAGAGATCATCGCGCAACTTCCCGACCTCCTCGGGCTCACTGCCGATCTGGTCGATATGGCTTCCGAAAGCTTCAACGAAGGCCCGATCACCGACTGGTTTGAGGCCGAGTTTCGCAACATCGAAGGCCTGGCCGTCGACCGGGTTGGCGACAACCTTGTGGCTCGCACGACGTTGGGTCGTGATTACCGAATACTGCTTGGTGGACATACCGATACGGTGCCGGCCAACGACAATGCAACCGCCCAGATCGAGGGCAAGACCTTGTGGGGGCTTGGCTCGGCCGACATGAAAGGCGGCCTCGCAGTGATGCTCGAACTCGCCCGTCAGATTCGTGAGCCGGCAGTTGATGTCACGTATCTCTTGTATGCCCGCGAGGAGGTCGCTATTGCTCACAACGGCTTGCGCGAACTCTTTGAGCTCCGCCCCGACCTGTGCGAAGCCGATGTGGCGGTACTCGGCGAGCCAACCGCGGCGGTGCTCGAAGCAGGCTGTCAGGGCACGATGCGTTTTGTTGTAACCCTGAGCGGCGACCGGGCCCACACCGCTCGGGCGTGGATGGGGCGCAATGCGATCCACCGGCTGTCGGGCCTGTTGGCTGCGATGGAGGCTTACGAGCCTCGCAAGCCTACGATCGACGGATGCACCTACCACGAGGGCATGCAGGCCGTGTTCGTCGACGGGGGAGTCGCTGGCAATGTTGTGCCCGACGCTGTGAGGTTGACCATCAACCACCGCTTTGCACCCGATCGCGACATTGCTGCGGCACGTGCCCATGTTGAAGAATTTGTTGCGCCGTTTCTGGGCGAAGGCGACACCATCGAAATGACCGATGCCGCACCGTCAGCGAAGCCGGGTATGAATCATCCACTTCTTGCCGCCTTGGCGGGCCGTAACGACCTTGAGGTTCGGGCAAAGCTCGGGTGGACCGATGTGGCATTTTTTGCCGAGCGCGGGTTACCAGCAGTCAATTTCGGTGCAGGCGATGCCTTGCTCGCGCATACGCAGCAGGAGCGGGTTGAAGAGCCGTATTTGCAGATCACCTATCTGGCCCTCGCCGAATTGTTGTCAGGCGGCGTCTAAGCTCCAACCTTCGCACCGACACACGGTTGGTGCGCAGCGACAGTTGTCGTGTCAGAGATCGTTCAGCAAAGGGGCTAAACGTGTCGAAAGATTCCGCCGATACACGTGACAGGAGGTCTGATATGACCCTTGTCGATTCACCGGAAAAAAGGCAGAGCTTGCACGAGCAGGCAGTGCGGCAATTTCACGAAGCCGCCGAAATCATGGATCTCAATCCTGACTATCGTGCCATTCTTGCGCACCCAAAGAACGAAGTGATCGTGAACTTCCCCGTGCGCATGGACAGCGGCGAGTATCGGTCCTTTCGCGGCTACCGGATCCAGCACAACAACCTGCTCGGTCCCTACAAGGGCGGCATCAGGTTTAGTCCCCATGTTGACCTCGACGAGGTAAAGGCGCTCGCCACGTGGATGACCTGGAAGTCCGCTCTGTGCGATATCCCCTTCGGCGGCGGCAAGGGCGGCATCGCGTTCAACCCACGCGAACATTCTCGGGAAGAACTCGAGCGCATCGTGCGCCGGTTCACCCACGCGCTCGGCTCAAACATCGGACCAGATCACGACATCCCGGCTCCCGATCTTGGCAGCAACGGCCAGACGATGGTCTGGATGATGGACACGTATGCGAACTCGACAGCAGCAGCAAACCGACAGTCGGTGAAAGGTGTCGTCACCGGCAAACCTATCGAGTCCGGTGGCAGCCTTGGCCGCGAAAAGGCCACAGGTCAAGGTGTGCTCTTCAGCTTGCAGCACTGGTGCGACGAGACGGGCACCGACCTTGCGGGTCTACGAGTAGCAATCCAGGGCTACGGCAACGTTGGCTCGAACGTCGGTCGTCTTTTTGAGGTCTACGGAGCACAGGTGATTGCCGTAGCCGACCACACTGGTGCGATCATCAACAACGACGGCATCTCCGCGTTCGAGTTGGCCGAACACGTCGAAAAAGTGGGCGGGGTCGCCGGTTACTCAGCGGCGGGTGAGTGCTCGGTCGAGGACTTCTGGGCGGCCGATGTCGACGTGTTGGTTCCCGCGGCTCTTGAGAATCAGATCACCATGGCCAATGTCGACAGCATTCAGGCTCGACTCATTATCGAAGCGGCCAATGGTCCGACCACACCAAACGCCGAACTGGCCTTTCTGGCCGGAGGTGGCGAAGTACTGCCCGACATTTTGGTGAATGCTGGAGGCGTGGTCGTTTCGTACTTCGAGTGGTTGCAAAACAAGTCAGCTCAGCCGTGGACCCTCGACGTGGTTGACCACAAGCTGCGTGACACCTTAATGGCGGCTGCCGACCGCACGGTGGTGGCAAAGGGCAACTTCGGTTGCACCCGCCGCCACGCTGCGTACATCGTCGCGCTCGACAAACTTCAGCGGGTGTACAACCAGCGCGGCATATTTCCCTAACTACCAGTTGGACCCCGGCGCCAGCCTCAGGCGCTGGGGAACGCTCAGAGTTTCCGCAGAACGGTGACGACCCTCCCGAAGACGCTGACGTCTTCGTGATCGAAGACCATTGGCTCGAGGCGGTCGTTCGCAGGCAAAAGCGTAATGGTGTTGCCCTTTTGGGTGAAGGTCTTGACGGTTGCTTCGTCACCGGGAATTCCCGCTACAACGATCTCGCCGTCTGAGGCGGTGTCCTGCGCTCGGGCAACGATGTAGTCGCCGTCGAAGATGCCAGCGTTGATCATTGAATCGCCGCGTACGACGAGCATAAAGAGGTCGCCATCGCCGGTGAGATCGGCCGGGAGGGGCATGACCTCTTCGACATTTTCTTGCGCGAGTACATCGGTGCCTGCCGCAACAGAGCCGACAATCGGTACATGGCAGACGGGGCGGCGTTCGACCACCGCATCGGACGCAGAATCCCAGTGCACTTCGATGGCCCGGGGCTTGGTTGGGTCGCGGCGTAGATAGCCGAGTCGCTGCAGCGTGGCCAGGTGCGAGTGGACCGTCGATGGCGACGTGAGGCCGACGGCGGTGCCGATTTCGCGTACCGACGGAGGAAAGCCTCGATCTCGCATCTCGCTGTCGATGAATTCGAGAATCTGACGCTGGCGTGCGGTTGGTGCATCTGCCATGGGGAAGGACCTCCGGAAATAGTGGTTGACATCGAACAGGTGTTCGGTCTTAACTGTGTGCTGTAGGGGCGAACAACCGTTCGACGATCACATGTTCGTCGAACAAGTGTTCCAAGTCAAGTATTTCCGGGCGGAGATGCAGAACTCACCTAACGAACGGGTGCCAGATCCTGTTCGTGTCACACCCCTTCTGGAGAATGAACTCATGGCAATGCTTCCAAGTATCGATGTCCTCACCGCACCAAGCTCTACCGCATCGCGTCTGGCACCCGCTTCCGGTCTGACGATGGGCGCCCCTCTTGAGGTGCGTCTTCCGGTCGCCCGAACCCGGGTCGCCCGCCCCCAAGCGGCATATGAAGACGGTGTCGCCGCTCAGCGCCGGACGGCAACTCGTCCGAATTTTGCCCGGCGACGCCTTGGTGTTGCGGTCAGCGTCATTCTTTTGACCATCTTGTCGGTGGTCGGTGTCGGACAGGCCGGTGCAGAACGCACCCATGTTCCGGTTGCAGAACCGGCAACGGTGGTTATCGTGCAACCCGGCGACACGCTGTGGTCCATCGCGGAGCGGGTAGCTCCGAACGTCGATCGCCGTACAGCGGTCGACCAACTGGCAGAGATTGCCGGGGGCGCGTATCTCGAGGTGGGGCAACACCTTGAGGTCCCCGCAATCTCGGGCTAGTTGTGGCGGTTTCGCACGTAGCGCAAAAACAGGTGATCGTCAGCTTCGATGATGCGATCGAGCGACATGTTCGCGGCTACCGCATCGGGACCCACGGCCAGTCGCTTCGAGGTGCCACCGACCAGTGTGGGCGAAAAGGTCAGTGTCAGCTCGTCGACCAGATCAAGGGCGATAAATTGGGCATTGATCGATGGCCCACCCTCGAGCAGGGCCACTCGGTGACCAAGACTGTGCAGGTGACCGAGCGTCGCCACCAGATCGGTCGAAGTTTCACCCTTTTGCACGATGTCGGCCACCGCTTGCAGTTCGTGCAGCGGTCCGGGCGGAGCAGCATGCGAGGTGGCGATGATCGGTCGAAAGGTGTTCGAGGTAAAAAGGCGTTGGGTCGGGTCAAGCGACAACGAGTTCGACAGCACAGCTATCGCCGGGAGCTCCGCTTGGCCGCGGCTGGTGCGGCGTTCGATCAGTTCAGGCGACAACACGGGTGGTCCGTAGTTCTCCGCGGTCGCGGTGCCCGAGCCAACGACGATGACATCGGCCACGGCACGAATCGCCCGAAACACCTGGGCATCGCCGACTCCTCCGAGTCCGCCCGACAAACCATCGACCGCGGTCGCCCCATCGATGCTTGTCACCATGTTGAGAACAACCCACGGACGATCGGCGTGCGGCGGTCGAAGATCGCAAGCGTACGTTTCGGGAATATCCTCAATATCGAGCACTGTTGGGTGCAGTTGTCGCATCTGTTCGACCCTAATCCACAGGTTCTCCGCGAAATGCACAGGTTCACGACGATTTACACAGGGTTTTGGCTTTTGCTCCACAGGGCACGTTCTTTATGTTGGTCGAGCAGCCACAACAAGGGCGATGGAATGACAGTTGGCGTTCACTCTCGGTGGGTCGGACGACTACATGGACGAAACTCGATACATTCGTCGGTTTCGTTGTACCTGTTGCCCTGTTGTGGCTGCGCCGCGATCTACCAGCAATTCGCCTCATCCACCTGATACGACTACACACTTCCGACCGTTCTCTCTCCGGAGCGACCGGGTCCTCGATTGGAGAAACCCGAAACATGGCTCTCGCCCCCGAACGTGCCGGACTCGGCATCCACCGCACCTACACCCTCGAAGGTGTCCACCCCTACGACACCGTCGTCTGGGAGCGCCGCGACGCTCGCATCACCGACTACCGCGACGGCTCGGTGGCGTTCGAACAACTCGACGTCGAAGTGCCGAGCACCTGGTCGGTCAACGCCACCAATATCCTCGCCCAGAAGTATTTCCGCGGAACAATGGGCACCGCCGAGCGAGAAACATCGTTCAAGCAGGTCGTCGACCGTGTCGTCGACACCATTGTCGACTGGGGCGAGCGTGATGGGTACTTCGTCGATAGCAACGAAGCCTCGGTGTTCGCCGATGAATTGCGGTATCTGCTCGTCCATCAAAAGGCGGCCTTCAACTCGCCGGTTTGGTTCAACATCGGCGTTCCCGGCGTGCCACAGCAAGCCTCCGCGTGTTTCATTCTCGCAGTCGAGGACACGATGGACTCAATCCTTAACTGGTACGCCGAGGAAGGTCGGATCTTCAAAGGCGGATCCGGCGCTGGTGTCAACCTGAGCAAAATTCGCTCGGCCAAAGAGCACCTTCGCGGCGGCGGCACTGCAAGCGGTCCCGTGAGCTTCATGCGTGGTGCCGACGCGTCGGCTGGAACCATAAAGAGCGGCGGCAAGACACGTCGGGCCGCCAAGATGGTGGTGCTAAACGCCGACCATCCCGACATCGTTGACTTTGTGCAGACCAAGGCTCACGAGGAACGCAAGATTCGGGCACTGAGCGACGCTGGCTTCGACATGGGCGTCGACGGCGACGACATGGTTTCGGTGCAGTACCAGAACGCGAACAACTCGGTGCGGGTAACCGACGAGTTTATGCAAGCTGTTGTCGATGACGCCGATTGGGACCTCAACGCTGTTCTCACCGGTGAAGCAATCGAGACCATCCGGGCACGTGATCTTATGAAAGAGATTGCGGATGCAGCCTGGCGCTGTGCAGATCCCGGATTGCAGTTCGACACCACGATCAACAAGTGGCACACCGCAGCAAATACCG
Organism: uncultured Acidimicrobiales bacterium; assembly: GCA_938015295.1. Taxonomy (GTDB): domain Bacteria; phylum Actinomycetota; class Acidimicrobiia; order Acidimicrobiales; family SHLQ01; genus CALLQB01. The sequence goes on along the minus strand of CALLQB010000126.1, from coordinate 5,707 downwards.
GCCGCATCAATGCCAGTAACCCCTGCTCGGAGTACGTGCATCTCGATAACAGCGCATGCAACCTTGCCAGCCTGAACCTGCTGACCTTTCTCGACCCCGACACACAGTCGTTCGACGCTGACGGGTTTGCGGCGTCGGTATCGGTCGTCTTTGCCGCCCAAGAGATTCTGGTTGGCAACGCTGACTATCCAACGGAGTCCATCGGTGAAACGGCCCGCGCTTTCCGCCAGCTCGGTATTGGCTATGCGAACCTGGGCGCTTTGCTGATGGCGAAAGGTTTGGCGTACGACAGCGAAGCCGGTCGCGCTACCGCGGCCGCAATTACTGCCTTGATGACGGGGCAGGCGTATCTGACGTCGGCGCGTATGGCTGAACGAGTCGGCCCCTTTGCCGGCTATCACGACAACCAAGAACACATGCAACGAGTGCTTGGTATGCACCGAGAATCGGTGTCGGCGATCGACGAGACGCTGGTCGATGAGAATCTGCTCAGCGCCGGGCAACAAGCCTGGGATCATGCGTGCGAATTGGCCGCGGTGGCGGGCGTGCGAAACTCTCAAGCATCAGTGCTCGCCCCTACTGGCACCATTGGCTTGTTGATGGACTGCGACACCACCGGTATCGAACCTGATCTTGGCTTGGTGAAGACCAAAAAGTTGGTCGGTGGCGGCACGATGACCATCGTGAACCAGACAATCCCGTGGGCTCTGCGCACGCTCGGATACAGCGAGGACCAAGCGCAAGAAATCGTCGACTACATCAACGAGAACACCTCAGCGATCGGCGCACCACATCTCGCACCCGAACATCTGTCGGTATTCGCTTGTTCGATCGGCGATAACCCGATCCATCACTTCGGTCACGTCAAGATGATGTCGGCGGTGCAGCCGTTCCTCTCGGGAGCGATTAGCAAGACCGTGAACATGCCAGAAGACGTCACGGTCGATGACGTTGAGGAGCTCTACATCGAGTCGTGGCGCCTAGGTCTTAAGGCGGTGGCCATCTATCGCGATAATTGCAAGGTCGGCCAGCCGCTGAGCTCGGGCAAGAGCGATGCCTCGGCGGCGGACACGTCGCCAGCTGCGTTGCTTGATGCGTCGATGCCAGTACCGATTGAGCCAGTGCGCCGAAAGCTCCCACGGTCTCGCTCCTCGCGCACACTTGAGTTTCGCGTTGCCGATTGCAAAGGCTTTGTCACCGTTGGCGAGTACGACGATGGCCGCCCCGGCGAGATGTTCTGCAGAGTATCAAAGCAGGGCTCAACCTTGGCGGGCATCATGGATGCCTTTGCGATCTCGGTGAGCCACGGCTTGCAATACGGCGTGCCAATGCGGGCGTTCGTCGAGGCCTTCGTGGGTATGCGGTTCGAGCCAGCCGGCATGACCGACGATCCCGACCTGCGCATTGCCTCAAGCATCATCGACTACTTGTTCCGGCGTCTGGCGGTCGAATATCTCACGGCCGAAGAGCGGGCCGAGCTCAACATTTTGACCACCGGCGAGCGGACACAACAGACCCTTCCAGGCGTCGTAGAGAGTGTCACCCAGACCGTGCAGGGCCAAGACGTTGCGCCCGACCCGAAATCGGTGCCGTCGGCCTCGCAGCTCGCGCTCACGGTTGCGACGCCGTCGAGTAACGAACGGTTGAGCGACTCGCCGTTGTGCATGCAGTGCGGCATCCATATGCAACGCGCAGGTTCGTGTTACGTCTGCAGCGACTGTGGGTCGACGAGCGGGTGCTCGTGAGCCCCGAACGTCACAGCAGTGCCGAGCTTCGGTTCTCATACGGAACCATGGGTTCCGGCAAGAGCACCATGGCGCTCCAGATCCATCACAACCTTGCGGCAGCGGGCCTTCGTGGCATGTTGTGCACACAACTCGACCGCGTTGAGGGTCGCGTCTCAAGTCGTCTAGGCGTGAGCGCTGATGCGTACCGCGTCGAACCCGAGGTCGATCTTTTTTCGATGGCCAAGGGTTTTCTTGGCCGGCACGGCCGGCTCGACTATCTGGTGTGCGATGAAGCCCAGTTTTACCTGGCGGCTCAGGTCGATCAGCTAGTGCGCGTTGTCGACCAGCTCAGTGCCGACGTGTACTGCTTTGGCTTGCTACGCGATTTCCGCGGTCGTTTGTTTCCTGGCACCACCCGGCTACTCGAGATGGCCGATTCGTGTGTCGAACTCGATGCCGAGTCGCGCTGCTGGTGCGGTCGCAAGGCGACCCACAACGCCCGCCTTATCGACGGCCGACAGGTATACGAAGGCGATCTGATGGTCGTCGACGACCCCGGCAACGCAGCGGTCGCTACCTATGAGCTTCGGTGCCGCCAACACTGGATTGTTGGCGAATCGCGCGACGCTGCGTTAGCGGGCGAGTCGACTCCGCCGCCAGTGGTGGAGCCTTCGCCGGTCGCGACGAGCTAGGCGCCGTCTAGCTAGGAACCGTCTTGGTGCAGTCCCATGGCGGCGAGCATCGACGGCGGTGGTGATGGGTCGCCATTGGCGAGCATGTGTGCCCGTTCGACGTTGACCACGTCGAACTCGCGACCGAACCAGCTGTCCCACGGGCCGGCGGGAATTCGTCGGGGGTCGCCCTCGGCCTCGACGCAGGCCCAAAGATAGGCCTGTAGGGCAACGAGGTCGTTGTGGTTGCCAATCGCGCCGTGTCCGCCGACAATGACTTGCCCCCAGCCCATAACGGCGTCGAGTGCTAGCGCCCACTTTGCCGGGTCGCCGTCGAAGGCGTTGGGTGTCACGCCAATGGGGGCGAGTGCTCCGGCAAAGACCACATTGGCGTGTGGTACTTGAACAATAAGGTTCTGGCCCAGCTCGCCTTCGGACGGCACCGCGATGGCGGTGCCGGAGACGTACGCGCCTTCGGCGACCATGTGTGACACCGGCTTGGTGGCGAGGTCGATGAACTCGTCGGCAAGGTCGGGGAGTAGACGCTGATAGATCTCGACGTTTGGTGGTTGGTCAAGATGGGCGCTGATCTGGGCCGAGCCGTAAAAGGCAGCCATCGTGAACGCCGAGGATCCGCCGACGAATTCGATGTGGCTGCTAGTGAGCACGACCCGCTTTACCGGTACCCCAAATCGTTCGACAGCCTCAAGCAGAGCTGCGGACTGAAGCGGGGTGGTCTGGGCATCAACAATGGTGAGGCCGTCGTCGTCGACCACGACCCCGCTATTGGTCTGGCCGCGGCAAGGCGAACTTGCGAGCCAAGCGTGAACCCCATCGGCTAGTTCGGTGAGTGCGTGCATCACGAGCCATGGTAGGTCGAGAGATGGTGCGATGTTGGTACGGTAGAGCCCTTCAACGGGTTGGCTTTGCCGCCGATTGGAACACCGTTGTATTGGAACACTGTTGTTATGAGCCCCTTCACCTCACCCGGCCGCTGTGCGGCGTCCGCTTCACGGATCTCACTGTTGATGGTGTTGCTCGTGGTCGGACTCGTTGCTAGCGCCTGTGCGGGGGCGGACGACCGGCCGACCCTGGCCTTTGATGACGGCGAAGCACTGATCGTCGCCGAAACTACGTCAGCGCCGCCACAAACGACGGTGATTCCTCGTGCGACGACCACCACGACCGCACCGATGGAATCGCTACCGAATGAGACTTGGGTAGCGGTGGCGACGCCGTCGATTGAGCGTCTCGAAACCTTTGACGCGCCAAACGGCGAGCCGGTGTACTTCGAGTTTGGCATCTTTAACCCGACATATTGGGAAACTCCGCTCGCGCTTCGAATCGTTGAAGGCGTGGGCAGCGATGAGTGGGTGAAGGTTGCCTTGCCGGTGCGGCCGAACGGCAGCGAAGCCTGGATTCGAACCGCAGGGTTCGAGACGTTTTCGCACCAGGTTCATGCCGAAGTCATCGTAAGCTCGCGCACGGTTCGCGTCTACGACGACACCGAGCTGATCGCCGAAACCGAGGCAGTTGTTGGCACCGACGCCACCCCGACGCCGGTGGGCGACTTCTATGTAAACGACCTTTTGCCTCGTGAAAATGCCGACGGTGCCTACGGTCCGTGGATTGTCAGCTTGTCGGCGTTCAGCGAAGCGCTCGAGACCTTCAGCGGCGGGTTGCCGGTGATCGCCATTCACGGCACGAATAATCCTGACCTGATTGGTGGTGCGCACTCGAACGGTTGCATCCGCATTCCCAACGACGTCGTGACGTTTCTGGCCGAAAATGTGCCCCTCGGAACCCCGGTGCGGATTTCGGCCTGAAGAAGCTGTTGCCGGTGGGTGCTGTTGTTCAGGCTGTTGCTGGTGGGACAAACGTTGCTTTTCGACACGTAATCGTCATTTTTTGACCGCATTGGGCGAGAATTCGCTGTTTATCTCTTGCTCAGCGTGTGATGTGGTGACTAAGTTAACGATTGCGTTGCTGCGACAGCGCGAAACCCCTCCAAAAGCACCGGAGCCGGGACCTAACAGCGTCGTCAGACAGATCGACCTCACGGAAATTTTGTCTAGCGGAACCTGTTGGTTGGTCCCGGCTTTGCTGCGTACGATGGGCTGGTGACTGACTACACCCCGCCCCTTGATGACATCCGTTTTGTGCTCGACGAGATCGTCGGACTCGAAGAATTGTGCAAACTCGACGCCTTTAGCCATGTTGACGGCGACACCGTCGACGGAGCGCTGGCCGAATCAGCGCGTTTTAACGTCGAAATGGTTGCACCAACGAACTACCAGGGAGACGTTGAGGGAAGTGTGTGGCACGAAGACGGCTCGGTAACGACCCCGCCAGGCTTCATCGAGGCGTACAAACAATATGTCGACGCCGGCTGGGGAGCCGTGTCGTTTGAGCCCGACTATGGCGGTGCCGGATTTCCGTGGGTCGTCGGACTAGCGCTGCAAGAATTGCTGACAACCTCGAACATGGCGTTCTCGTTGTGCCCGCTACTCACCCAAGGTGCCATCGACGCGATTTTCCACCACTCCGACGAAACCCAACGCGAGACCTATCTGCCAAAGATGATTACCGGTGAATGGTCGGGAACCATGAACCTCACCGAACCTGACGCAGGTTCAGACGTTGGTGCCCTCCGAGCTAAGGCTGAGCCAGCCGGCGACGGCACGTGGAAGATCACCGGTCAGAAGATCTTCATCACGTGGGGCGAGCACGACATGGCCGAGAACATCATTCACCTTGTGCTGGCACGCCTGCCCGACGCGCCGCCGGGGGTGAAGGGGATTTCTCTGTTCGTGGCGCCCAAATACCTGGTCAACGCCGACGGCAGCCTGGGCGAACGCAACGATCTGGTGTGCGCCTCCATCGAGCACAAGATGGGCATCCATGCCAGCGCCACCGCGGTGATGGCCTTCGGCGAGAAGACGGGCGCCATCGGCTATCTGGTGGGCGAGCCCAACCGCGGCCTGGAGTACATGTTCACGATGATGAACCACGCGCGGCTCAACGTCGGCCTGGAGGGCGTGGCCATCGCCGAGCGCGCCTACCAGCAGGCCCTCTCCTACGCCCGCGAGCGCGTGCAGGGCAAGATCATCGGCGACAAGAGCGCGGAGAAGAAAACCATCCTGCACCACCCGGACGTGCGCCGCATGTTGATGGACATGAAGGCCCGTACCGAAGCCGGCCGCGCCATTGCCTACTACGTGGCCGGTTGCATGGACCGGGCCAGAAGCCACCCCGACCCCGAGACGCGCCAGGCCAACCAGAGCCGCCTGGAACTGCTCACCCCGGTGG
>CALLQB010000125.1 GCA_938015295.1 uncultured Acidimicrobiales bacterium | reverse complement strand
GTGCTTAGCACCGCCCCACAGTACGTTTTGGCGATGGATCATGACTCGCTGACAACACTGTTTCGCCTCGACGGTCGCACCGCCATCATCACCGGCGGTACCCGGGGCATTGGTCGGGCAATCGCTGAAGGATTCGTCTCGGCCGGCGCCAATGTTGTGGTGTCGAGCCGCAAAGCCGACGCCTGCGCCGAGACTGAGGCACACCTGCTAGCGCTCGCCGCAGCGGGCGGGACGGGCTCAGCGGTCGGCGTTGCCGCCAACATCGGTCACGTCGATGCGGGCGATCAACTTGCTCAGGCTGCGATCGACGCGTTTGGCCAGATCGACATCTTGGTAAACAACGCGGCAAACGCTTTGGCCCAGCCGGTTGGCGAACAGACCCCCGAAGCGTGGCAGAAGTCGTTCGAAGTCAACCTGCGAGGCCCGGCACTACTCACCCAAGCCGCCCTGCCAGCGCTCGCACAAAGCGACCACGCCAGCATCATCAACGTGTCGAGCACCGGAGCGTTTATGTTCGCTCGCGGAACGTCGATGTACGCAACGATGAAAGCCGGACTGCTCGCGCTTACCCGGTCATCGGCCGCCGAACTCGCACCACAAAACATTCGGGTGAACGCACTCGCTCCGGGCACCGTCGACACCGACATGACCCGAAACTCGCCAATGGGTACCCCCGAGACCATGGCGTCGCATCAATTGATTCAGCGCCCCGCACACCCCGACGAGATGGTCGGCCCAGCCCTGTTCCTCGCAAGCGATGCCGCAAGCTTTGTCACCGGCCAGGTCCTCCTCGCCGACGGCGGCATGCACCCCCACTAAGGGGTCAGGCACTTTTGGGGTCAGGCACTTAAAGTGCCTGACCCCTAATGCAACGAGTGTTAGCCGTTGAAGGCGATGATGCCGGTGGTGCCGCTCTGTTGGCGACGGGCGAGCCGCCAATAGGCATCGGGGCCGTCGTAGTCGATGTAGCAACCCTGCAAGTGGCGGCGCCCTTCGCTGGCGTCAAAGGCGGTGCGGCCATGCAAAAGACGGTGGTTGTCCATAATCATGACGTCGCCCGGCTCGAGCAGAAACTTCACCTGATTTACCGGATCATTCATCCGGTCTCGTAGCCAACGGCGGCCGCGATAGAACGAATCGAGTAGGTACGGGTCGGCTGGGGTCACGTAGTCGAGCCGATGCGAAAATCTGATCTGCTTAAACTCGCGGTGCTCGTCGAGTTCGAGAATATGCGACCGGTTGACGATGACATCGACGACCATGTCATACCGGAAGTCAACATCGACCTCCGTGAGCGCGCGATACGCCTCGGGATCGGCTACTGCTAACTCCTGCGAGGCGCCAAAACCGTCGACCAACGTCGAGTAGCCACCCGAGGTTTCGTTGGTGAGGCAGTGCAACATCTGAATGCTTGGCACTGGCTTGCGATACGGACCATCAGAATGTGCGTTCAGATGAATGGGTGTGTACGCGAGGTCGGTAGGGTCGACTTCGGTAACCACGTCGAAGATCTCACCAAAGTTCGTCGGCACAAGGTTTCCGAGGTGCTGTGCCACCTTCCGAAGCGTTCCGGCCTCGGTGGGAACGTCGCGCAACACGAAGAACCCGTATCGCCAGAAGTTGCCCAAGGCGTGCTCGGTAGCCACCGGATCTCGTGCTTCAAGCGGCGCCCATTCGGCGTACGGGAACGGGGAAAGTGCACTCGTCCACGCCACGCGTGCCGGCAACGATTCGGGGTCTGGCTCCCATCCGAGTTCGCGAATGAGTCTTCCGAGCGGCATCGACATCTCGTAACCATCGGAGAACGAGAGCGACAGAGCGCCGTTATCGACAGCACACGCCTCGATCGACACTTCGTAATCGAGATCGTTCGCGTCGTACAGGCGCTGCAGGTTCGTCGCATCGAGCGCACCGGCTTCGCACGTACGCTCGCGCAACCAGAACGGATGCAACACAACAGTCTGCTCGCCACACGACACCGTCAAACGCCGACCCGAGTCGTTTCGCTCGACAGAAACTAGGGCCGCTGATGTCGCTGGCCCTGTTTCGGAAACTTCAGATTTCGACAACAGTGTCGAACCTCGCTAGATCGAGTCGCCAACCGGCAACGTCGTGAAACTGGACGATCGGCCAGTCGGAAGATTGTGCCCGTAAATCAAGCCGAGAGCAAGCAAAACTTTTGCGCCGCTGAGTTACCCGAGGGCCTCAAGAAACTCGTCGACCAAGGCACGAACTGCGGCCGATCGCGACCGACTGTTCACCCTGATCACATAGGAGACTTCGGGCAACCTCGGTTCGAGCCCTTCGCGGGTCCACACCCGGTGCTCGTTGAGCGAATTACGTTCATTCATCACCGCAACACCGAGGTTCGCAGATACCGCGGCCCACACCGCGACACTGTTTTCTGCCTCGAAAGCACTGAAGTGGTCGATGCCGGCGTTGTTGAGTGCATCGATGGTGAGCGGCCGCACAATACAATTCGCGCCGAAGGTAATCAGCGGAACGATGTCGCCTTCGGTGTCAACGTAACTTGGCGAACACACCCACTGCAGCTGATCGGTCCAGAGCACACGGTCGTTGGGTTCGGGCTCAAGTGTCTGAATGATCGCGACGTCAAGATCGCCCGACTTCAACTGTTGACCAATCGGGGCACTCAGTCCAACACGGTGGTGCAGTCGAACCATTGGATGTCGACGCCTGAACCCCGAGGCGACCCGAGCAACTTCGCCCGCCTCAATCTCGTCGTTGGTGCCAAGTTTTACCGTGCCCTCAAGCTGCGACTTGTACAAACTGTCGACCGCTTCATCATGCGCGCCCACTATTCGACCAGCATGGACCAGCAGCTCTTCGCCGAATTCGGTTAGCGCAATCTGGCGGCCATCGCGAGTAAGAAGCGGCACACCAAGGCGCTCTTCGAGCCGCTTCATCTTCCAACTCACCGCAGACTGCGTAAGGCTCAGCTGCGCGGCAGCCTCGGTGAAACTGCCGGTTGAGACAACCGCTTGAAACATCCGCAGCGATTCAATGTCGAGACGCACACCCCAAGTGTGCCAGCCCCGGACGAATTACCCCACTCTCGAAGGCCTCGAACACGCGTCTAGGTATTTTGGCCTACCCCTTAGGTCTTTCGGACTAGTGCCGACAGGAGCGTGACGTATCACATTCGCGACTCTTTACCAGGCGGACTTTCATGAAGCGTTCCAAGATTTCTCAGCACCTCAAGATGCACTCCCGCAGGACCGGACGGACAGCGCAACTACTCCTCGTGGTAGCGCTTGCTGTTTCGAGCCTTGTCTTGGTGCCGGCAACCGCATCGGCTGTTCCGACAAAGGGCGCACAGAAAGTTTCGCTCACCACTCGCGGGATCACCGGCACAGAAACGTTCGCTCTTCATGTTGGCGAGACTGAAGTACTCGCCGGCACGGCCAGCACCGAATGGTCGACATTCAGCACGACACTTTCGGTCATGGCGACCGGCAAGGTGGTGGTGGCCTTCACCAACGACGGCGTGATCGACGGAAAAGATCGTGGTCTTGAGGTCGAAAGCCTGGCCATTGGTGACGTTGTTCTTCCAGCAAATGATCCGGCCGTATATTCCGAAGGCGCATTCACTCCCCTGTCCGGATGCTCACCTGGCTTTGTGCAGTCAACGCTTCTGGCCTGCGGCGGAATGTTCGTCTTTGGCAGCCTCAATGAGGCCGGCGCACTCGACGCGGCCATCGACCCGCATGGCAATCAGCGCTTCTTGCCCGTCGGCGGCCCAGCCGATATCGACGTCGTCGCCCGCGGTCATTTTGGCGGCGAACTCTTCGAAGTAAAGGTCGGCGAAACGGTCGTCGGTACCGCCAGCGCCACCAGGTTCTGGCGGACCTACCGGTTCACGAGACCCGACGACCTCGAAGGCGAAATCTCGGTCATCTTCACCTCAGACTTTGCCAGTGATGTCGCCGATGCGAACCTCGACGTCGACTATGTCGAAACAAACGGCCAGCTTTTCGAAGCCGAAGAAGCACTATCGACCGGCACCTATGTCGCTGGTGAAGGCTGCGTGACTGGGCTACATCTGAGCTCGACGCTGCACTGCAACGGCGGCTTCTTCTTTGGTGACGTTGTGCCACGCTCGACACGCGCGGATAGTCGAAGGTAAAAAACGCGACTACGCTTCACTGTGTGATCAACATCCTCCTTGTGCTGCGACTTACAAACCCGGTGACCTGACCTCACGTTGAGGGTCATCGGGATTTCGTTCGTTCGTAAGCAGCACAAGTCGAGGAGAAACCAGTGAGTTCAGAAATACCTAGTACAGATCGCAACCATTCCATCCAGCAGTCGAGCGCCATGGCGTTCGATCGGTACCGGCCGTTCGCCCAAATCGATCTTCCCGATCGCACCTGGCCCGCCAAAACCATCACCAAGGCCCCGCTGTGGTGTTCGGTTGATCTTCGCGACGGAAACCAGGCGCTCATCGAGCCAATGGATCCCGACCGCAAATGGAAGATGTTCACCAAACTTGTCGAGATGGGTTTCAAGGAAATCGAAGTCGGCTTCCCGTCGGCTTCCGACACCGATTTCCAGTTCGTTCGCGAAATCATCGACCAGGGTGCTATCCCTGACGATGTCACCATCCAGGTGCTCACCCAAGCGCGCGAAGAACTTATCCGCCGCACCTACGAAGCGGTCGACGGTTCGAAACAAGCCATCGTGCACCTGTACAACTCGACGTCAACGCTTCAGCGTGAAGTGGTCTTCGGGCTGGACGAGGACGGCATAACCAAGATTGCTACCGACGGCGCCGAGCTGTGCGTGAGTCTCGAGTCAGAAATTCCCAATACAGCAATCCGCTACGAGTACTCGCCCGAGTCGTTCACCGGCACCGAGCTACCGTTCGCGAAGCGGGTTTGTGACGCCGTGGTCGACGTGTTCGACCCAACACCCGATCGTAAGGTCATCATCAATCTCCCGGCAACAGTCGAGATGAGCACCGCAAACATTTACGGCGACATGATCGAGTGGATGCACCGCAACCTTGCGAAGCGCGAACTCATCATCCTCAGCCTGCACCCGCACAACGACCGCGGCACCGGTGTCGCCGCGGCAGAGTTCGGTATCATGGCCGGCGCCGACCGGGTCGAGGGCACACTGTTTGGCAACGGCGAACGCACCGGCAACGTCGATGTTGTCAACGTCGCCATGAATCTGTTCAGCCAAGGTGTCGACCCGATGCTCGACATCAGCGACATCAGCGAGATTCGTCGCATCGCCGAGCACTGCAACCAGCTGCCGGTGCATCCTCGCCACCCCTACGTTGGCGATCTGGTCTATACGGCCTTCTCTGGCTCGCATCAAGATGCGATCAAGAAGGGCTTCGATGCCCTCGACAAATCGGGCACCAATCTCTTCGAAGTGCCGTACATACCCATCGATCCCAAAGATGTCGGCAGGTCCTACGAAGACGTCGTTCGCGTCAACAGCCAGTCGGGCAAAGGCGGCGTCAGCTACCTTCTCAAGACCGAGAACCACTTCGATCTTCCACGTCGAATGCAGATCGAGTTCACTCGCTCGATTCAGCAGATCACCGACGACACGGGCAAAGAGATCACCGGCTCGCAGATCTACAACGAGTTCGCCAGCCGGTATCTCGACCTCGACGAGCCATTTCGGCTGAACGGGTATGAAGCCGCGCAGAACGCTTCGGGCGAAGACCGCACGCTCCTGACCGCTCGCGTTTCGTTGGGCGACGACCAAAAGGTTGTGCAGGGAGAAGGCGGCGGCTCACTTGAGGCGTTTGTTCAGGGTCTGCGCGACGCATTCGGCCTCGACCTGCGCGTGCTCGACTACCACGAACACTCAAAGGGCACCGGTTCTGACGCGCAGGCGGTTGCCTATGTCGAGATGGTGGTCGGCGAAACCCAGCTCTGGGGTTGTGGCGTGCACACCGACATCACGACGGCTTCGATGCGGGCCATCGTGAGCGGCATGAACCGAGCCCACGCACAGCTTCTCGACTAGCAGACCCTGCTAAAACAAGGCCGACGTCTTCACGGCGAACAACGTGTAGTCGCTGCGGCGTCGAGATCTTGTGCTGTTCTCTTCGCTGACCTTCCTCACCCTCTTTCTGCCGATCGTTGTCGGGCTCTACTTCCTGTTGCGGGGGCGGGCTCGCAATCTGCTGTTGCTGGTTGCGAGTCTGCTCTTCTACAGCTGGGGGTCGGGCATCTATGTGGTGGTCTTGGTGGGCTCGGGGTTCCTTGCTTGGTGGTGTGGTCGGGCGATCACCCGGCGCCGAGAAACCGGTCGCAGCAGCACTGCTCTGCTCGCCACCGGCACGGTTGTGCTCCTTTTGCCGCTGCTGTGGTTCAAGTACGCAAGTTGGTTTTCGGAGAACTTGGCCACGCTGGCCGAAGCACTCGGGTTGCCCTCCCGTCAGATCGACCAACAGACACTGCCGATTGGTATCTCGTTCTTCACGTTCCAGGCGCTGAGCTACCTGTTCGATGTTCATCGCGGCACCGCTCCTCCGCAGCGGCGTCTTACCAACTTTTTGTTGTACCTGGCGTTGTTCCCGCAGCTCATCGCCGGTCCGATTGTTCGCTACGGAACCATCGCCGAACAGTTGGGCTCACGGGTGAGCGATCCCGACCGGATCACGTCTGGCCTGCAACGATTTGTGCACGGTCTCGCCAAGAAAGTGCTCGTCGCCGACGCCGTT
>CALLQB010000124.1 GCA_938015295.1 uncultured Acidimicrobiales bacterium | reverse complement strand
GGGAGGCGAGCCAGCCGCGGACGTCGTCACGCGTGACTAGGGCGAGGTCGGGGGGTCGGCTGTTTTGGTCGAGGTATTTGGCGAACGAATCTTTTGCTTCGCCGTAGCCCTTTATGGTCTTTGGAGTGCGTCCAGCGTTCTCTAAATCGAGGACGAATGACCTCCATAGGGTCGGAATACTGGTGTCTTCTGCCATGACAGGCTCCTGCAATCAGAAGGTCTAGGACCTTAGTGCGAGCCTAAAACGAATCAGGTCAGGGAGCGAATCTGCCCCCTGACCTGGTGTTTAGCGCGCTCGCAGGGACTCGAACCCCGAACCTTCTGATCCGTAATCAGATGCTCTATCCAATTGAGCTACGAGCGCAGCGGTCTGCAGTGTAGACGGACTTGCGCCCGAACTGCACACGCAGACTGGTTGTCTTGGTCTCAGCCCGTTAGGGCTGAGACCGACGCGGAGAGGGTGGGATTTGAACCCACGAAGAACGTTTCCATCCTTACTCCCTTAGCAGGGGAGCGCCTTCAACCTGGCTCGGCCACCTCTCCAAGGCATTAGATGGTATCTGGATTCCACGAAAGCGCCCATACGCGTTCTTGGGATTTCCGTTCAGCCATGATCCGCTCACAAGCCGACACCGTACCGGTCGGCCCTTTGAGTGATACTGGAGCTATGGGAATGATTCGGCGCGTCGTCGCGGCGCTGGGCCTCGGAGCCGCTGTAGCCGCAGCATTGCGCCTGAAAGGCTCGGGTGGCGTACCGCCACAAACGGGCGGATGGCGAAACCTCTCCGGGCCAGATCAGAAGTAATGCGAGTTGGTGTTCTCGGCGCCGGAGCGGTCGGTGCAGGAGTTGCCCGTCATCTGCAGGCCGTCGACGCGGTCCAACAGATCGTCGTACGCGATATTCGCCCTTCGGTAGAGACGCAGGTGGTGGCCGACCTCGCACCAGACGTAGTTGCCGACGGTAAACGTCTCGGGCCTCTTGACGTCGACGTGCTCGTTCTCGCAACTCCCGTTGGATTTCACGTACGCCAAGCCACCAAAGCTCTCGAACGCGGCATCTCGGTGGTCTCGGTTTCAGACAGCCTCGGCGACGTTCAAGGCCTCCTTCGCCTGCGAGGACTGGCCGAAGAGACCGGCTCGGTTCTGGTGATTGGCGCCGGATTCAGTCCGGGTCTCACTGGGGTCATCGCCGGCCACGCAGCAGGTCGCCTTGCGAGAGTCGACGAGGTCCATATTGCGAAGATGGGCACAGGCGGACCCGCCTGCGCCCGGCAACACCACCGAGCACTCAAGAACCACAGCCTCGACTGGCGAGACGGCGTATGGACAAGAAGGCCCGGCGGCTCCGGTCGCGAATTGGTCTGGTTTCCTTCACCGGTTGACGCACACGACTGTTACCGGGCCGAGCTGCCCGACACCGTGCTCGCTGTGCCGTGTTTTCCCAGCGCGCAACGCGTAACGGCGCGCGTTTCGGCGACCCGACGCGACCGTCTCACCATGCACCTACCCATGCTTCGTCGACCCCACCCGGAAGGACTCGTGGGTGCGGTGCGCGTTGAAGTTCGAGGCGAGCTTGCCTCTGGTGGTTTTGGGTCAATCATTATGGGCAGTGTGGCTGCGCCGGCTGTTGGCGCTGCCGCAACCGCAGCAACTGCTGTCGAGTGGGTCACAAACAAGCGGGTGCGACCAGGTGGCTGGGGGCTTGGTCAGCTTCGCGACCTTGCCGGCTTCCTCCATGCGACCGAACAGCGCGGTGTGGCTACCGAGCTGTTCGAAGGTCTCGCCGAAATGGCAGCCGACCCGGCCCCTCAGATCATCGACCTTCGGGTACCTACGACCCAAAGTATCCAAGAGCACGATGAGCGCGACGACGCCGACTTGGCCGGAACAGCGAAAAAAAATCAGTCGCGCTGAGAATTTGTGGATAATTCTGGGGATAACTCGCCAGTCGCCCACAGGGGCAACGATCTCAAAGGTACATAAGGCCCATCAAGAGCAAGAACAAAGCTGCCGATAACTAGGCCGTAGGCACTATTTCAAAAACTTTTCCTCAAGGTCGCGCCCGCGCGGGCCGAAACAACAATCGCTGGACCAATGATCGAACCGCGCACGGTTCGAGTCTTACTGAAGGGCGATTGCTACCTATGGGTGAAACCACCATCAACCCCGATCTCAACGCGATGATTGAGGCAAACCTGCCGCTTGTGAAACACATCGTGTTTCAAGTAGCGGTGCATTTTCCTCGTCACGTCGACCGCGCCGAACTGGAGCGGGCTGGCGCACTGGGCCTGGTGGAGGCCGCACGTCGCTACGAGGAAGACCGGGGAGTTCCGTTCGACCGTTTCGCCGCACAGCGTATTCGAGGAGCAATTCTCGACTCGGTTCGTGCCGCTGACTGGGCACCACGTTCGGTTCGTACCCTTGGCCGCAAGTTGGAGTCGGCCGAGCAACGTCTCGCTACCAAGCTCGGACGCCTTCCCAACCAGGAAGAAATGTCTGAAGAACTCGACATGACCCCCGCCGAACTGGCTCGCCTCCGCGACCGCATGTTCCGCTCGGTTGTTCTTGCTCTCGAGCACGAGGTCAACGACGACCACGACGAAGACCTCACTCTGGTCGACGTCCTCATCGACCGTCACTCACCCGAGCCACTCGAAGAACTCGAGCGCCGCGAACTGCACGCGTTCCTCCGCGACGCAATCCGTTTGCTCCCCGAGCGCCAACGTCTTGTGGTTGTCGGCTACTTCCTCGAGGGAAAGACCTCGCAGGATCTTGCTCGCTTCCTCGGCGTAACCGAGAGCCGCGTTTCACAGCTTCGGTCCGAAGCGTTGCTGATGCTCAAGGAAGGCATCGAAGCGCAGTTCAGTCGTGAACCGCTACCGACACCCGAAGAGGCCTCCGGACGTGTTGCTCGTCGCAAAGCCTCCTACGCACAAGCCGTTGGTGGCGAAAGCGACTGGGGCGACCGCCTGGTCAACATCAGCCTTGTCGAATCAGGCCCCGGCCCGATTCCTGTGGGCGGACCTCTTTCCTAAGATCCGTTTCCTAAGATCCGTTTCCTAACATCCGTTTCCTAACATCCGTCTCAGGACGGACTCAAGGTAGCAACAGTCGGTGCCGATGCTTTTGGTATCACGCCCGGCTGTGAGGACACACTCCCGATCGTGACAAGAACCCCTGCGGAGCGGGCGCAGGGGTTCTGACACTTTTTAGGGTGTCAAAGCGTTCGGCCGGCATCGGGCAACACCGCAAGAAGTTTGTCGTGCAATGCGCCATTGCTTCCCACACCATTGCCACTAGCCACCGAACGGTTGCCGGCGAGATCGGTGAACCGGCCTCCCGCTTCTTCGATAATCACCTGCATCGGTGCGATATCCCAAAGGTTCGCAAGCGGATCGACCATCGCCGCAACCCGACCGGTTGCGACCAAGGCGTAACCGTAGGCATCAGCCCACGTGCGGATGGTCATTCCTTCAGCAGTGAGGCGTTCGAGTGCACCCTCGGGCCAGTAGGTGAGACCCGACGTCATCAGGTAGGCGCCGCGAAGTTCGTCCGTGTCGCTGACCCTGGTCGGGTCTCCGTTGTGGAACGCTCCCCCGCCGACGGTTGCGTAAACCATCTCGTCGAGGGCCGGGAGATTGATCATGCCCAAGGTAGGCACATCGTTGTCGAGGACCGCTATGAGGTTTGCGTAAAGCGGCACACCGGCGGTGAAGCTTTTCGTCCCGTCGATCGGGTCGAGGATCCACGACCGACCTGTTGTGCCAGCGACATCGTCGCCTTCTTCACCGACAATCGCGTCGTTGGGAAACCGACCAAGTATCTGCTCGCGGAGAAACTCCTCAGCGCCTCGGTCGGCAGCGGTAATTGGCGTACCGTCGAGTTTTCGGTCGACCACAAGCGACGGGTCCTGAAAATACTCGAGGGTCAGCCGTCCAGCTTCGTTAGCGATCTCCACAACGAAATCGACGAGTTCGGCAGGGCTTGGAGGAAGCGACGTCATGATGCAGCGATGGTACCCAACCTCGACAAAAGCGTCTTACTGGTTCTCGCCAATCCATTCGTCGAGAGCCGCCCACTGCTCGTACAACCAATCGACCCGAGCCTTTGTCTCGGTTGGAACTGTGTCCCTTGGGAATCGCCACAGGCGAATCTTCATCGGACGTTCGGGTGGGACTGACGACACGATGTCGTCGACCGTCGCCAGCTGATCGAATCCGACGTGTCCCATCAACACCACATCGGCAGTGCTGGCACCATCGAGAAGTGCACAAAAGCCGCCGTGCTGAGGTGGCAGCAGGAACTGCAACTTGTTGGCCCGGTCGAATTCGTCGGGTCGGCGCTCGCTGATGCGCGCCAAGGCCCGCTCGCGCCGCTCGGGTGTGAAGAACGTGCCTTCAGGAAAGATCACGCTCACCGAGTCAGTTGAAACCCGCGAGCCCATGGCGGTGATCGGGTCGAGATCAGCACCCCTAGCATCGGCAGACCGGTTGACGAACGTATTGTCGAGCCCGCCACCAGCCAGGTCGATGTTGGGCACCCACTGCAGACCCCCCGCCAAGACGTACTTCAGTTCGTGGTCGAAGCGCCCAAAAACCGCCGATGGCAAAAGTGCATCGGGAAGACTGCAGTGGCGGCCCACCAGCACCACGTTGCCGACTTCAGCGTGCTCAAGGCCTTCGATCTGGATCGACATGCCCAAGAACCGCTCGGCGGCCTGCAGCAGCGATGAGGTGTACCAGAACTGCAAATCGGCGTAACGACGACGCATCGCCGGACCTTTCCGAAACCCAAACCCACTGAGAGCACGCAACCGGAAGTTCTGGAAAATACCCACAGCTTCGATCGTCAACAGCGCCGAGGTGAACAACCCGAGGCGGGTGAAGCGCATCTTGCGGGGCCCGGTGAGCAAATCGGCCACAACACCAACGGCCAGCAACACCGGCAGAAATGCTGTGACCAGCACAAGCAGACCCAGCACGGAACCAATACTGATCAGACGTCGCTTACGCGGCGGGGGCAGCGTGGCCATCGATGGAGCCGGCATCGACCCCTAGGCTAGGTGGTCGCTCAGCCATCATGACTGGTTCACTGGATGATTGTGGACAGTCCTTCGCGCACCGACTCCGCTGGAGTGATCCACGGCTATCGAGCAGGCTTCGCGCGCTTGGCATCGGACCTGAAGTCAGGAAAACGCCCGGGCGTTGGCGACGTGTTGGCGGGCATCAGTGTCGCCATGGTCCTCATCCCGCAATCGATGGCGTACGCCGACCTGGCGGGCCTCCCGGCTTATGTCGGGCTTTTTGCTTCAGCGTTCCCGCTGCTGATCTTCGCCGTCTTCGCGTCGTCGCCCTATCTACAGACCGGACCCGTCGCCGTCACCAGCCTTTTGACCATTGGCGTCCTCGCCAACTCCGCCGACGGCGACACCGCGACCCTGGTGAAACAGGCATCGCTGTTGGCGATCATCGTCGGCGTGACCCGTTTCCTTCTTGGCATCTTTCGACTGGGCATCGTCGCCTACCTCCTGGCCGAACCCGTGATGATTGGTTTCACTTCGGGCGCAGGTTTGGTAATCCTGAGTTCGCAACTCCCAAAGGCGATGGGGGTGGTCCCTCCTGACTATGACAATCCCATCGCTCGCACGCTGTGGGCGTTGACGCACCCCGCAAACTGGGAATTTGAGGCAATCGGGCTCGCCGCTGTCACCTTGGCGCTCATGCTCGGGGGCCGCAAGATCCACAAACTGTTCCCCGGAGTCCTGGTGGCCGTCATCCTCGGCGTGGTGTATTCGCAGGTCACGGACTACGCCGGCAGTATCATCGGCACCATCCCCGAAGGCGTCCCGTCATTTTCGTTGGACCTGCCATGGGGCGACCTTCCCACGCTGTTCGTTGGCGGTCTGGTCATCGCCCTCGTCGGGTTCGCCGAGCCCGCATCGATTGCGAGAACCTTCGCCGGCGAAGATGGCGACGCGTGGAGTGCGAGCCAGGAGTTCTTCAGCTCGGGCTGCGCAAACCTGGTGGCCGGGGTTACCGGTGCCTTTCCCGTCGGAGGATCGTTCTCACGGAGCTCGGTCAACCGGTTCGCCGGAGCCCAATCAAAGTGGAGTGGCGGCGTCACCGGCCTAGTGGTCATCGCCTTTCTGCCATTCGCCGGCATTCTCGAGCCGCTCCCCGATGCGGTACTCGGAGCAATCGTTGTTGGCGCGGTATTCACACTGGTCAACCCCAAGCGGCTTGTCGCTCTATGGCAGCGGTCCAAATCGCAAGCAGCGCTCACGTACCTCACGTTTCTTCTGACGCTGGTTACGCCCCCACGCGTCTACTACGCGGTCATCGTAGGAATCGCACTCGCGTTCGCCCATCACTTCTTCCTCCGGTTTCGCCTCACCGTCGACGACACCGATGCTGCGGTGTTGAGGGTGACCCCCGTTGGGATGTTGTGGTTCGCTTCGAACGGGGCATTCGAGCGTCTCCTCCGCCAGGCGCTGAACGACCATCCCGACGCAGCAAGGGTGGAGATCGACCTCGCCGACGTTCCTTCTATCGATTCGGGCATCGCCGACGCGATTGGCAACGCCACGGCGGCACACACAAAACGTTCCTTTGAAGCAGTCAACCCGCCACCGGGCTCTAAAGCGCTGCTCGATGGCATCGGGCTCCATTCGGCCTAAACGTTCAAACCGAAAGGACGCCCTGAGGCCACGCGGATTTCTTGGCGCCCGGGGCGTGGCACACCCAACACGGGACTATCCTCGCAGGCGGAGAGATGGCAGAGCGGACGAATGCGATGGTCTTGAAAACCATTGGGCCTTTGCGGGTCCCGGGGGTTCGAATCCCCCTCTCTCCGCCAA
>CALLQB010000123.1 GCA_938015295.1 uncultured Acidimicrobiales bacterium | reverse complement strand
AGACGAACCGGGCTACGCCCACGGGGGGTCTCTGCTGTCATGATGTTCGGCGATGGACGCCGATATTCTTCTCTCAAACGCGCGCCTGGTTGCCACCGTCGACGCAACTCGACGTGAACTTCCCGGCGGATGGGTCGCAATTACGAACGGTCTGATCAGCGGTGTTGGTGGGTCGACGGACCCGCAGCCGCAGGCAACACGCACGATTTCTGCTGAGGGTTGCCTCGTCACTCCCGGGCTGGTCAACACCCACCATCATCTTTTTCAGAACCTCACTCGGGCGTACACGCCGATGACCGCCGCGCCCCTGTTCGGGTGGTTGCAGGCGTTGTACCCACTGTGGACCGCGGCGATCGACGAGGAAGCCACCTACACCGCGGCGTGGGTTGGTCTGGCCGAATTGGCGCTTTCCGGCTGCACGACGTCCACCGACCACCACTATCTGCATCCGCCTCGCGCCGGCGATCTTCTCGGTGCCGAAATTCGTGCGGCGCAAGATCTCGGCATGCGGTTTCACCCCACCTACGGCTCGATGAGTCAGTCGGTGAAAGACGGCGGGCTACCTCCCGACTCGGCGGTGCGCGACGAGGACGACATCCTCGCTGAATCCGAACGTCACGTCGCTCGGCATCATGATCCCTCCCACGGTTCGATGCTGCAGATTGCGCTGGCGCCCTGCTCGCCGTTCAGCGTTACCCCCGACCTGATGCGGCGCACAGCGGAGTTGGCCGAGAAGCTCGACGTCCGGCTGCATACCCACCTCGCCGAGAACTCCGAGGACGATGAGTACGCCATCGCAACCTTCGGGATGCGTCCGGTCGACCTCTATGAAGACGTCGGGTGGATGAGCGATCGCACGTGGGGCGCCCACGTCGTGCGCCCGAACCCCGAAGAGATCACTCGCCTCGGGGCCGCCGGTGTCGGAATCGCTCACTGTCCGAGCTCGAACATGATTCTTTCCTCTGGTCTCGCTCCTGTTGTCGACCTTCGTCATGCTGGCTGTCCCGTTGGTCTTGGCTGTGACGGTTCGTCTTCTGCCGACAGCGCCTCGCTCTGGCAAGAGGCCCGACTGGCCATGCTCACCGGCAAGCTGGTTTCGGGAGCCGCGGCGATGACGGCGCGCATCAGTCTCGAAATTGCGACTCGTGGCGGTGCAGGGTGCCTGGGCCGCGAGGGCGAGTTGGGCGAACTGTCGGTCGGAGCAGTGGCCGACCTGGCGGTGTGGAAACTCGACGGGCCACTCTTTGCCGGCGTGCTCGATGACCCGATCGAAGGTTGGCTTCGCTGTGGCCCCACGTCGGCGTGGCATACGCTGGTTGCCGGCAAGCTTGTGGTCGAAGCGGGCGAACTTGTTGCACCAGATCTTTCCGAAAAGCTCGCCACCCACCGCACGATTGCTCGTCGGTTCCAACCAGAAATCTGAAACGACTCTCCCTCCGAAAGGGCTAGCTCCATGGCAGCACCTTCACACTCCCCGTCTTCTCACTCCCCTGCCTCTTCTTCCTCTTCGATTGATGAGGGATTTATCCGTGCGCTTCCTAAGGCAGAGCTGCATATGCATATCGAGGGCTCCCTTGAACCCGAGCTCCTGTTCGCACTTGCCCAGCGCAACGATATTGCGCTGCCATACGACTCGATCGAAGACCTCCGGTCGGCCTACTCCTTTACCGACCTCCAGTCGTTTCTCGATATCTATTACCAAGGCGCGTCGGTGCTGCAAACCGAAGACGACTTCGCCGATCTGATGTCCGCGTACCTCACAAGGGCCCACGCCGACGGTGTTCGCCGCGCCGAGGTGTTTTTTGATCCGCAGACCCACACCGAACGAGGGATCGGATTCGACGTGTTCATGGCCGGGTTTAGCCGGGCTATCGCTGAAGCCGAAGAGGCGACGGGCATCTCCACCGGACTCATCATGTGTTTCCTCCGGCACCTTTCGGGGGAAGAGGCCGTAGCGACCTTTCATGAGGCTGCCGACTACCACGACCAGATCATCGGTGTAGGCCTCGACAGTTCCGAGGTTGGCAACCCTCCCGAAGCGTTCGCCGAAGTGTTCGCTCTCGCCAAGCAGGCCGGACTCCGACGGGTTGCTCACGCAGGCGAGGAAGGTCCACCCGAATACATTTCGGGAGCGCTCGACGCCCTCGGCGCCGAACGGATCGACCATGGGGTCCGCAGCGAGGAAGACCCCGCATTGCTGTCGCGCCTCGCTGCCGCGAAAATTCCGCTGACGATGTGTCCGCTTTCGAACCTTGAGTTATGTGTGGTTGACGATCTCGCCGACCACAACCTGCTTCGACTCCTTGAGCAGGGCCTTGTCGTCACCATCAACTCCGACGACCCCGCCTACTTCGGTGGCTACGTTGGCGACAACTATGTGCGCACAGCCGAAGCGCTGCAGCTCACCACCGACCAAGTTGTGCTGCTGGCTCGCAACTCGCTGACATCGACTTTTGCGGGGCCCGCCGACCAACAGCGCTGGCTCGATGAACTCGACGAGTTCGTCGCAGCCAACGACTAGCTACAGAATCGGCAACTCGGGCGCTGCTCGCCGCGACAACATCTGCGGCCCATCTGCTCGCACGACCAGGTTCTCCTCGTGCACCATCATCTTGCCCGGCGCCCACGAAAGGCCCGGCTCGAGGGTGAGCACCATGCCCTCTTGTAGGACGGTGTTGTCGGATTGGGTGTTTGACGGCCACTCGGTCACCTGCATGCCCAGGCCGTGACCCATCCGACCGACGTTGTTGCCAAGCGATCCGCCCTCTTCGAGCACCGCCATCATCGCGGCCCACAGGTCGCTGGTCGTTGCCCCCGGCCGCACCGCGGCGAGCCCTGCTTCGGTCGAGCGCCACACCACGTCGTAGGCCCGCTTCGCAGCGTCGTCTGCCGAACCGAACGCATAGTTCCGATCGAAATCCGAAAAGTAGCCGTCGTACACCGACCCGGTATCGAACAACAGCAGATCGCCCTCGCCGATGATCCTCTCGGTCGGCGACTTAATAATGTCATCGAACCCGCCGGGGCCTGTGCTCCCGACAAGGTATGGCACATCGTCGGCGCCGCGCTGAAGAATATCGATTCGAAACTTCGCAAACGCCTCCTGCTCGGTGTCGCCCACTGAAAGCAGCGACCCGATGTTCTCAAAGGCCCCCGAAACAATGCCGCAAACGTGGGCGATCTTGGCGATCTCGTTCTCGGATTTCACCATGCGAAGGCCCGAAACAATGTTGGTGGCGTCGAGGAACGCCATCGAACGTTGTTGCTCAAGGCGTTCTCGCACTATCTCGAAATCGTTGGCTGGCATACGAATATGGGTTTCGGGACCCATAGGCACGCCCACCGTGCCGCCGGCATCGACAAGCTCAGCGATGGTTTCGACAAGGAGCGAGACGCCATCGTCGGACGGGTTGGGCGAAGACCACACTCGAACGTCGTCGATCCAAGTGGTACCCATCAACGATTCGCCAATGCTGGGTATCACCGCGACGGGCTTGCCAGAGCTCGGCACCACCACAAACCACGGCCGTGTCGGGCTCAGCCAAAAGAGTGTTTGGAAACCAGTGAAGTAGCGAACCTCGGGTTCGGTGGTCAGCAACAACGCATCCATTCCGGCCGCTGACATCAGGTCTTGGGCGGCAGCAGTGCGTGCTTCGAACTCTTCAACTGGAAACCCACGCGACGGTGGCGGGACGGGCTTGGACGGGGCGGAAAGTGACGTCATCCCAGAAACGGTAGTAGCCGCGGAAATTTTCTGCCCGCACACGGACTATGCGATCCAGCCCCATCGTCACAGCACACTTCGTAGCCCTACCGAACACCGTTCAGATTTTCTAGCGGTCGTCCGATAGATACCCATGACAATGGGCGGCGTTGGTCGCGGAGCAACGAAATTCATCGCATTGTTACTGGTCCTGATCACGGCGATCGCGATCAGTACGACCATTGCCATTCGCGGACTCATAGCCGATATCGAGCACAGCAATCACATCCTCCAATATTCCTCCGCGGCCCATGCCAACCTGCAACAGATGCGCCTACTTGACTTTGAACTGCGCTCTGGTGTTCCCGTCGACGCCGTGGAGTATGACCGGCTTCGCAGCCAGTTCAGCATCAACGCCTCCGCCGTTGCCGACACTCTCGCCCCAACAGAACGACAAGCGACCAACGAGGCAATCGAACGGTTCCTTCTCCTAACACCCGCCGATGCGTCGTTCGAAACCACCTCAACCCAAGCAACGATCACCCAAGGTCGGTTCGACGCGATAGAGACTCGACTCGACGCCATCGAAAAGGATGCACTGCTCCAGGCACAGCGATCGAGCGGTCGAGCGCAGACCGGAACCCTTCTGGCAGGTGTCGGATCACTTGTTGGTATTGCGAGCCTCATACTGATCGGCTTCGACCGGAACCGTCGACAGCTAACCACCGCACTTCGCGAACGATACAACGACCGCTTCCACTCGATTATCGAGCAATCCGACGACTACCTGTTTGTCATCGAAGACGACGGCGCTGTTTCTTACGCATCTCCCGCCGTCGGACGAACCTTGACCGACCGGCGCATCGACCACATCGACCAGATCTTCACGATGATGCGCGGTGAAGACGTTCGCCTCATCCGCGCTGCGTTGGCCAACCCTGACCTTGCCACCCCAATGGTGTTCCCGGTGCAACTTCCGAACGGCACATTCCGTCAAGTCGAAATGACGCTCACGGACCATCGCGAAAGCGCCGCGATTCGAGCGCTGGTGGTCTCCGGGCGCGATGTCACGAGTCAGGTAGCGATGCAAGAGCAGCTCCAAGAACTTGCGAACTGTGACGAACTCACCCAACTCCCCAACCGTCGGGCAATGAACCAGGCCATCGAAGCTGCGTTGGTCCGCCAGACGAGGACCGCTGGGGTTTGTGGCCTGCTGTTGCTCGATCTCGACGGGTTCAAGGGGGTCAATGATGCCCTCGGCCATCCGGTCGGCGACAAACTTCTGCGCGAGGTTGCCGACCGACTCCGAAACGGAAGCCGAGGCGGCGAGTTGGTCGGACGAATCGGCGGCGACGAGTTTGCTGTTGTACTCGAGGGCCTTACCTCGTTGAGCGCCGCGCACGTGTCGGCGAACCGGCTCGCAAATCTGCTCAAGACCCCGTTTGAAATCGACGGCCAACTGCTTGCCCTTGGCGTCAGTGGTGGCCTTGTAGGCGGGGACTCTGGCGTCACTGACGGCATCGAAATGTTCCGCAAGGCCGACATAGCGCTGTACGAAGCCAAGAACAAAGGTCGCGGAATCGTTCTCAAATTTGAAGACGAGATGGAGGCACTCCTCGATTCGCGAACACGGTTGCAACGCGAAGTCGAAAACGGTCATCGCAACGGCGAGTTTTCGCTCGAGTACCAGCCGCTCCTCACGGTAGACGGGCAACAAACGGTTGGCTTCGAGGCGTTGATGCGCTGGAACAGCCCCGTGCTGGGATCGGTGTCGCCGATGACCTTTATCCCTGTCTGTGAAGGCACCGGCCTCATCGTCGAACTCGGACGATGGGCATTGGAAGAAGCGTGTTCGAAGCTCGCTGAGTGGCAGCGGCAGTTCGGCGAACCTCGGCTCTCGATGTCGGTCAACGTGTCCGTCGTGCAGCTCTCGGACAGGTCGTTCGTCGACAACGTCATCAAGACACTCGAACTGACGGGGATCGCGCCGCAAACGTTGCAGCTTGAAGTCACCGAGAGTGTCATTGCCGACAGCATTGAAGATCTGGTCAGCAAGCTCGAGCAGATTCGTTCGCTCGGTGTCCGCGTGGCCCTCGACGATTTCGGCACCGGCTATTCCTCGATGGGACAGTTGCAATCTCTGCCTGTCGATTGCATCAAGATCGACCGATCATTCATCGAAGCACTTCGCAACGGTGGTGACGACGAAGAGGAACGAGCAGGACTCGTCGTTGGTGCACTCGTCGATCTCGGCCGAGCGCTCGGCATGCAGGTAGTAGCCGAGGGCGTCGAAGAGTTCGATCAGTTGCAGGCCCTCATCGGGCCACAGTGTGACCTCGCTCAGGGGTACCTTCTGGCCCGGCCGATGACTGCGACGCAGGTCGTCGAATACATGTTGACTGACACTGCGAGCGACGCCAAGTTTCCCGGCCCAAGTCTCTGAGTAGCTGCAAGCTACAGTCGGCCCGTGGTTTTCTCGGACCTCATCTTAGCTCTTCGACTTCAGCTACTCGACCGGTTCCCTCACGCTGCTTCCTCGGAGGTGTTGTGGACAGCGGCGGGGGTGAAGCACGCCTTTTCGGTGCGGTGGGAGGATACGCCGGTGTCTTCCGGAGCTATCGAGTGGTACCAGCGCTTCGATCGGTTCGCCGACGCCCAAGCGTTCGCGGCACTCGCTTCCTGCCGCCATCGTGTCATTGCTTGGTCGATGCGCGACGGCTCGGCAGAGTTCGCCAACGCAGGCCCAGGCCAGCGACACAAGAACAGCTTTCAGGTTGCCTTAGCTGTCGACGCCCACCTCGAAGGAGCACCGGCGACCGCGTTGCCCTGGGCCGAGGACGCCGATCCGGTCCTCGCCGTCGCTATCGACCGGGCCATCGAAACGGTCGACGAAGCTCGACTTGCGAACAGCGCAGTCGAAGCGCGGCGGATCGTCGAGTCGTGGGGTCCTGGCGCGAAAGGCGTCGTGTCACTTCGAGACCCGACGTCACCGGCCCACCGCGTCTTTAACGCCGTAAATCTGGGCAGCGAAACAAGATTCCTCGACTACTGCGAATCATCGCGCACTCGCATCTGGGCCGCCCGGCGCGCCACGGTCGATGCAGAACTCCGAGCCGATCAAAGATTCCAGACCATCGACGAACGATCGGGGTTCGCCAGTATCCGGTTGTGGCGCACTGCGGATTGCCCGGGCGCTGGGGTGTTACCTGAGGAGCTCTACGACTACGACCGTGGTGTTGCACGATCGGCTGTCGAGCAGGTGCTTCCCGTCGCCATGCCGGCCGGCCGCCGCGAGGCAGCATTCGACAGACTCTGGACGGTCGCCGACTTGCGGTACGCGAGCTGGCTTGTCAACCAGATCCGCCGAGGTGCATGCACACTCGACCCGCAGCACTACCAGCTCCTCGAAGAAGGCCAAGCCGCAAGCTTGTTGCCGCTGACCGACCATGACGACGCACTGCTCGGCCTGGCTGAACTGGGTGCCGTGTCGATGGTTGACGGCGTCGCCGAGATCACGGTGCCCGATACCGGTCTCTCGCGGAGCCTTATCGCTCGGTTTGTGCCCGCGGTGATCCGCTCTGGGGCCATCGACGGCCTCGATGACCGCTCGCTTCAGGTGTGCATTGATGACACGGCTCGGCAACGGCTTGCCGAGAACCGGCCAGAGTTTCGCCCCCTGGTCGACGTGGTCGATCAGCCGCATTGCTCCCCCACGCTTCGAGCCACGCGCAGGCCAAGTTGGATCGATGCCAATCGCGGCGCTGGCAACGGCACACGCCGCACCAACTGCTGGAACACTGCGAGTGCGGTGGGCACGTATTTGTCTTCCGGCGCACCATCGACCAGCTTGCCGATCTACCGGACAGCGCCCCTTCGGCCGACGATTCCTGAGTACCTGAAGATGGTGGGAGCCACGAACCCTCCCGTGTTCGTTGCCGACCGGTCCGAGGCCGACGCTGTCGTGGCGGCCTGGGGGCCTCGGCGCCATGGCTTGGTGGTGGCGTCGCTCTCGGAGTGGAGCACACACATCTTCAACGTCGTCCACGATGGACTACAGATTCGCTACCTCGATGCCCACACGGCCGAGGAGGGCGATTTCAACTTTGACGTACGCTGGCAGCGCATCGGCATTGTCGAGCTGGGCGCGCTCAACGAGCGTTTGGTGGCGGACCGTCAGCGAGCGGAAGCTCGCTCAACGCCCATAGCTCAACTCAGCGCTGCTCAGGGAAACGCTGGCAGCTCAACGAAGGGCAGCTCAACTAAGGGCATAGTTGGAAATTTGGGTGTCGGCCTCGCCGAGGTCGGCGTAGTTGTCGGCGTTGCGGGCACTCATGAACTCCCGCCAGGTGAATGAGCGGTAATGCGGAGTACCGCCAGCGAGCACATCGATTGGTTCGAGCGTCGAGCCTGAAGGCGGATTGAAGAAGAACGGAATACTCATGCGGGTGTGTGACGACATCGGCAGCACGCGGTGCACGGCCGCCCGGTAGATGTCGTTACTCCAAACCTGCAACGAGTCGGCCAAGTTCACCACGATCGTCCCCGGTTGCGGTTCGATATCGATCCAGCCATGCTCGGGCGAATCGGCCTGCAGCCCTCCCGTGTCGTCTTGGAGCAGCAGGGTCAGGACTCCGGGGTCGGTGTGATGGCCAAGCGCCACCTCGCCCAGGTTGGCCAACCCGTCGCGTTCGCCATCGGGAACCGGATCGCCGATGTTGTAATGGTTGAGGCGCACCGCGCTCGCAGAACGCGACCCACGGTGCGTCGCTGCGATGTCGCCATCGAGACCCAAGGTGTGATGCACGAGATCGGTGGTTCGTTGCGCCAGATCGGCAAACGCATCGAAGAAGTCAAGCAGCGTCTGCTGAAAGTCGTCGTGGCCGTCGGGCCAGCGGTTGAAGTTGCGAGCTTCTTCGCGTCGAGGATCGACGTAATCGAACACCTCTTTGTGGTCTCGGAGTCGCTTGGTGAGTTCTCGGTCGTTGTAGCCAAGCGGGTTGTCGGCCGAACGGCGTACGCTTTCTTTGACCGACCGGTCGGCGTCGAAGAACTCCTGCCCGACCGCAAACGTCTTCGCGATCAACGCGTCGAGGCCATGGCCCGAAAGCAGGAAGAACCCGTGATCTCGGCATGCCGCATCGAGAGCTTGGGTCTCGCTCGACGACGGATCGGCGATGTCGACGACCGGAACCAGAGCGCTACCAGTACCCCGAGACACGTTACTTTCCTTCAAGCTTTTCGAGCATGGCCTTCATCTGTTCATGCACCATATTGATGGCTTGTAGCGGACGGATCATCACCCTGAATTCGGTGATGATCGAGTCAGCATTGCAAGAGATGATGTCGACGCCGTTGACGTATTTGCCGTCCATCGACGTTTCGAACTCGAGCATGGCGTGGTTGCCTTGCAGAATTTCCTTGGTGTAGCGAAACCCTTTGCCCTCTGCTTCTTCGCGCTCGCGGTCTTCGCGCTTCTTGTTGCCTCCGCCGATGGTGCCGCCTGCCGCAGCAAGATAGAGCTTGGTGATGTCACGACCCTTCTGGGGCGTGAAGACGATCGGCGAGATGAACACCACGTCGGGGTGCAAGATGGCGTCGAGCCCACCTTCAAGTTCGCCCTTGATGTGGCGATGCCACTGGTCGATGCAGTGGTGAATCGGGTCGGCAACGCCGGTGGTGTCTGTCGTCATGAAAGGCTCCTGTTCCTCATCGCAGTATCGCATCTGACGTCGCCTGTGACACTTTGCGATATCGATTCTCCGGTACCGTGCGGCCGTGCGCGTATTTCTGACCCACAACCCCGAAGACCTCGACGCCTATTTCGGACGTGCGTTACCCCAGCTCGAAAGCCTCACCGCCGGCGACGGTCTCAATGAAGTAGCAGTGGAAGTATCGGTGAACCCCACCTCGGACGATCTGTCGACTGCTGACCTGATCGCCGCGTCAGCGGGCCACGACATCATCATTGCGCACCGGGCGACACCTGGTCACAAGCAGCTGTTCGAACAGTCTCCTCAGCTCGTCGCGATGTTCCGGACCGCGGTCGACATCAGCACGATCGATGTCGAGGCTGCGTCGGCACATGGCGTTCTGATCGCCCATGCCGACAAGTCCTTTGTGCCATCGACCGCCGAACTGGCGCTGGGTTTGTTACTCGACACCGCTCGAAACATCGCCTCGTCGACCGCCGACTACCGCTCCAAAGTCAACCCACCTCAGCGACCGGGTCGCCAACTTCGGGGGCAGGTGGCAGGCATCATCGGCTGCGGGGCAATCGGGTCGTATCTCGCGAGGCTTCTGGTCGCGGTAGGCATGGACGTCGTGGTCTGCGATCCGTTCCTCGACGTGGCACCCGACGGATGCCGTCTGGTCGACTTCGCCTCGCTTCTCAAACTTTCCGACGTGGTCTTTCCTTTGGCACAAGCAAGTCCAACGACCGTTGACCTCATCGATGCGGCAGCCCTGGCAGCCATGAAGCCGGGAGCGACCCTCATCAATGTCTCGCGCGGCGAACTTGTCAATGAGCCGGCGGTCTTCGCCGCCCTTGAGTCGGGCCACCTCGGCGCGCTCGGCATGGACGTGGGTTGGGCACCCGATCAGCGTCCCTCGCCAGAGTTGGCGTCGCATCGCCGCGTTGTGGCTACCCCACACCTTGGAGGCCTGACCCCCGAGAACGCCGATGCGCAAGCACTGAGCGCCGTCGAGCAGGTTGCGGCCATCCTCGCGGGCGAGGTCCCTCCGCGATCGGTGAACGCCGACAGGGCGTACCGTTTCGACGAGTTCCGAAAAGCTCGTTGTTAGATGGGTGGTCTGGGACTACCGGCGGGAAGCTGTGACACACATATGCATGTGTACGACAGCAGCTATCCGGCGTCTTCGCGAGCCACGTTGTTTCCGCCCGACGCCACCATCGAGCAGTACGTCACGGTGCAACAACAGGTCGGGTGCGAGCGGGTGGTCGTGGTGCAACCTTCGACCTATGGCCTCGACAATTCGTGCCAACTCGCTGCGCTCGCGACGCTGGGCGACCGGGGGCGCGGGGTGATGGTCATCGACGCCGACACCAGCGCTGCCGAGATCGAGCGGCTGCATGGTCTAGGGGTTCGGGGGGCCCGGTTCCATATGTTGCCCGGCGGCGCAGTGGGTTGGGACAACCTGGTGCCGGTAGCTGAAGCGATCGCCGGCTACGGCTGGCACATACAGCTACAAATGAACGGCCTCGAGCTCGCCGATCGACGGCGCGAACTGCGCGACCTTCCGGTCGATGTTGTGGTCGATCATGTCGGACGTTTCATGCCGCCAGCTGGCACCGAACATCCCGGCTTTGTCGCCTTGTTGTCGCTGCTCGAGGCGGGCAACTGCTGGGTCAAACTCTCTGCGCCCTATGAGTCTTCGCCCGACGGCGCACCAAACTTCGACGCCATCGGCGAGCTTGTCGACACGTTGGTCGACCAGTACCCCGACCGCATGCTGTGGGCGACGAATTGGCCCCACCCTGGTCAAGCAGAACCCCCCGGACCAGCGGATTTGCTCAGGCTGCTCCTTCGTTGGTTGCCGACAACTGCGCTTCGCCAGCAAGTGTTGGTGACCAACCCGGCTCGCCTCTATGGGTTCACTGAGCCGCGACATGCGCCCGAAACCGGAAATTCACGGGCGTAATCTCGCCGGACCATTCACAATGGCTACATGCAGATTGTGGTGGGCGGTTCGAACGACGTTGAGGAACAGGCTGGCGAGTGGCCAACTGCCATCATCTCCGCGGTCGATAGTCCGTCGAGCTTTTTGCCGGAATGCATGCAGCCGCACGAACGGCTGTTGCTGTACTTCAGCGACACCACCGACTCGTTGGATCGCCGGTCATTCAGCCATCGCCACACGCAACAGTTTCTCGGCTTCGCGAACAAGCTACTGACCAACACAAGCCCCGATCAGCGCCTGCTGGTGCACTGTCACGATGGCATCAGCCGGTCGCCGGCGCTCACGTTCGCGTTTCTCGCCATGGCCTACGGCGAGTCGGTCGCCGTCGATGAGCTCCTGCGCCTGGCACCGCACTCGGTCCCCAATCCCCTCGTGATCCATCGCATTGCGTGGGCCCAGCCAAAGCGCGGCCCGATGTGGCAGACCTTCGAAGAGGTCGCTCACGAACAAGCGTGGCTGCCGAGCGGCTTTCCACCGTTTGCCCGGCTCGCGGAGCGCGATCAACTCGCTGCGCTGGCAAAAATCCGACCAAAGGTCGCGCCCCGTTGACGACGCTGGCAGGGTGCGGGTGTACGACTGTGTCATGGCAGATCCAACGGCGGCGCCCGCCGCAAACTACGCGCAGTATCCCTCACTGATCGACCGCACTGTTTTGGTCACTGGCGGGGCCGACGGCATCGGAAGCGCCGTGGTCGAGGAGTTCGCCAAACAGGGCGCACAGGTCGCGTTTATCGACATCCAGGCAGACAAAGCGGCCGCGACCATCAAACGGTGCCGAGACCATTCGCCACGCCATATTCCCGTCTTCTACAACGTCGACCTGGTTGATATTGCCGCGCTACAGGCCGCAATCGCCGATGCGCAGCAGCAGTTCGGCAGCCTGACGGTTCTGGTCAATAACGCCGCTAGCGATGATCGCCACACCTGGGAAGAGATGACACCCGAGTACTGGGATGATCGCCTCAATGTGAACCTGCGTCATTTCTTCTTCGCGATCCAGTCCGTTGCACCACAGATGATCGAGCGCCAGAACGGCTCGATCGTCAACATAGGTTCGAGCAGCTACATGATGCAGGAAGACTTCTTCCCCGGGTACGCCATCGCGAAGTCAGGAGTCGAGGGCATCACCCGCACCATGGCTCGCACGTTCGGCAAAGACAACGTCAGGGTCAACACGGTGCTTCCGGGGTGGGTTGCAACCGAACGCCAGCTGGCCAAGTGGTGGAGCCCTGAGGGCGAAGAAGGAACGCTCAACGACCAGGCGATCAAACGCCGGATCTACGCCCAGGAGTTCGCACAGATGGTGTTGTTTCTTGCCGCCGATGACGGTGCAGCCTGCACCGCCCAACAGTTCCTCGTCGACGGCGGCCGCAGGTAACCGGCCCCACACCCCAAAGGGGTCAGGCACTTAAAGTGCCTGACCCCTTTGGGTACGTGCTTAGAGGTACTGGGCTAGGGCTTCGCCGATTTCTTCTGGGGTGGTTGGCGGGGCGAAACGTGCGAGCACGGAGCCGTCTTTGCCAACCAGGAACTTCTCGAAGTTCCAGGTGATATCGGAGGTTTCGCCTTCACCGGGCTGTGCAGCCTTCAAGAGGGTGTAGAGCGGCGCTTCGTTGTCGCCGTTCACCTCGATCTTGGAAAACATCGGGAAGTTGACGTCGTAGTTTGACGTGGCAAATTCGAGAATTTCGGCATCGGTGCCGGGTTCTTGTCCAGCGAACTGGTTACAGGGAAAGCCCATGACGGTGAGGCCATCGACATCGTTGTGAAGCGCACGCAGACCTGCGTACTGAGGAGTGAGTCCTCAAGCGCTGGCGACGTTTACCACCAGCACAGCACTATCGCTGAACTGACCAAACGTCACCTCCTCGCCGGTTATTGACGTCATTGCTAGATCGTGAAATGCAGACATGGCTCTACCGTAGCGTTGTCGCAGGCCATCGGAGCGCGCCCGGAGCCGTTCTCGTGAAACTCATCGACTTTGCCCTTCCACACCCACCGCACCAAGTACCTCACGGTCGTCGTTGTGGCTGTGGGTAAACCCGAGTTCGCGCTCGATCTTCACCGTCGATGCAGGTCGAAGCGCCAGAATGTACGCACGGCGAAACCCCTCGGTGCTGTTCCCGCCGGATCCGTGCATCACCCGTTCGTTGTGCACGGTGACATCGCCACGAGCGATCGGAACCGTGACAACGTTGTCACCCGCACGTAGGTCAGTACCTAGCGCGTGCGAGTCACCACGATCACCGAATTGAGGTTTGTGCGGGCGAAGCTCGGGTTCGTGAATCGTGTCCGGCACGAATCGCATGCAGCCATTAGCTTCGGTCGAGTCATCGATCGCCAGCCACAGTGTGGCGGTTCGCGTATCGGGCGTGTCTGGCCAGTAGGCCATGTCCTGATGCCAGGCAAAAACCGCGTCGTCCCTGAACGGCTGTTTGGCGAGCAACTGGTCGTAGTCGATCACCATGCCGTCGCCGTGTAGCTGACGTGCGACCGAGGCGGCACGCTGCTCGAAGATATTGTTTTGCCACGCCGGGTAGTAGCGACGAGGCAACATCACATTGATGATCGAATAGTCGTCGGGTTCGCGGCCATAGTCGCCAGCCATGTCGCAATAATCTTTGCCAGGAACCGCGATGTCACGTTGGAGAAACCGGTCATAGTCGACAGCTATCTCGTCGACTTCGTCGGCGCTGAGCAAACCACGCAGGTGCACGTAGCCATTGTCAACAAAGTGTTGTCGGTCTGCATCGGTGACGAGATAGTCGCCGCCGTCGCGCCGATGCTTGCCTGGGTCGCTGGACATGCATACAACGCTAGCCGTCCGTTCTATGATCACCGCATGACAAACGACGACAGCGCCCCACACAACATGCAGTACCGGCGGTTGGGCTCAAGCGGCCTTAAGGTCAGCGCGCTGTCCTTCGGTTCGTGGGTGACCTTCGACGCGCAGCTCGACACCGGACTCGCCGGCGAATGCATGGAAGCGGCGTGGAAGGCCGGCGTGAACTTCTTCGACAACGCCGAGGCGTACGCGGGCGGAAAATCCGAGACCATCATGGGGAAGGTCTTCGCCGAAGCCGGCTGGCCTCGCCATGAATACGTGGTGTCAACCAAGTTTTTCTTTGGCATTCATGACGGCCCGAACATGAGCCAGACGCTCAATCGCAAATACCTGATGCAGGCCATCGAGGGGTCGCTCACTCGACTCGATCTCGATTTCGTCGACATTGCCTTTTGCCACCGCAGTGATCCGGACACTCCTATGGAAGAGGTCGTGTGGGCCATGCACGACATGGTCGACCGCGGCTTTGCCACCTACTGGGGAACGTCGATGTGGAGCGCCGCAGAGCTGCGAGAGGCCCACGCCGTCGCCCATCGCCTTGGTCTTCGCAAACCGGTCACCGAGCAGCCCGAATACAGCATGTTGCGCCGGACGTGGATCGAGGACG
Organism: uncultured Acidimicrobiales bacterium; assembly: GCA_938015295.1. Lineage (GTDB taxonomy): Bacteria > Actinomycetota > Acidimicrobiia > Acidimicrobiales > SHLQ01 > CALLQB01. The sequence goes on along the minus strand of CALLQB010000123.1, from coordinate 24,505 downwards.
AGTACGCACCGCTGTACGACGAACTTGGCTTGGGCACAACCATTTGGAGCCCCCTCGCATCGGGAATGCTCACCGGCAAGTATCTCGACGGCGTGCCAGACGACAGCAGGCTCGCTCTCCCCGGCTATGAGTGGCTGGGTGAGCGAATCTCGAACGAAGTCGACACGCAGCGAGTGCGCAACCTGGTGCCAATCGCCGAGGAGCTCGGCTGCTCGATGGCACAACTCGCCATTGCCTGGTGTGTGAAGAACCCGAACGTGTCGACCGTCATTACCGGTGCAAGTCGGGTTTCGCAGGTCACCGAGAATCTCGCCGCCCTCGAAGTACTCGACGCCCTCGATGAACAGATGATGACCCGTATCGCTAGCGCGATCGCCTGACAGGCAGGCAGCACTATGGGAACAAATCAACGAGCAACAATTGCTATGACCAACGATGAGGTCGCGGCCTTCATCGAGCAATCTCGGACATCGACGATGGCTACCGTCGGACCCACCGGTGCCCCACACCTTGTGGCCATGTGGTTTGCGGTTCTCGATGGCGATATTTGGTTTGAGACCAAAGCAAAGGCCCAAAAGGTCAAGAACCTTCGACGCAATCCGGCACTTACGGTGATGATCGAGGACGGCCACACCTACGATGCGCTCCGAGGTGTTTCGATCGACGGACGAGGCGAAATCGTCGACGACGCTGACCAACTGTGGCGAGTGGGGGTCAACATATGGCAGCGGTACAACGGCCCGTATACCGATGAGGCGGCGCCGTTTGTCGAAACCATGCTGCACAAACGCGTCGCTGTTCGCCTTGCGGTCGACCGTATCCGTTCATGGGATCACACCAAGCTCGGTATCGGTGCAATCCCGCTGGGCGGCACCACGGCCGAGTTTCTGTAGGCCGGCGCTCCCGCTTTCTGCCATCGTTCGCCAACGATTCATCCATCGGCGACCTCGGCTACGTTTTGGGCGATATGACCGGTCAAGCGGGACAACTGGCCTCATCGACACCACCAAATGGTGACCCCGTCGCGTCATCTCGCGGCTCGGTTTTTGCTGAAGCGACTGCGGGCCTCGCCATCGGCATTGGCGAAACGGCGATGTCGGTCGGTCTGGCCGCGCTGCTGTTCAGCGGTCCTCTTTCTAGCGGACTTCCCCGAGCATCAGCGAGCTTCGTTCTCTGTGGTGGTCTCGCTGCCGGCATCGTTGCCTGGCGCACCCGTCTTCCTACAGCCGTAGCTGGAACACAAGACCTTGGGGCAATCGTGCTGCTCGGCACAGCTGGGAGCATCGCAGCTGGATCGGCAGCGGATCCCGTCGCCACGATGGTGATGGTCATTGCGCTCACTACGCTGATCAGCGCTGTCGCGATGCTCCTCATAGCACGGCACAACCTGAGCACGATTGTTCGATTTCTTCCCTCGACCGTCGTCGCTGGATTTGTTGCAGGCACCGGCTGGCTACTTTTGCGCGGCGGCATCGACGTGATGATGGGCGAGGCGATTGGTCTTGGTGACCTCGATCTCTTGGTTGGCGAAGGCTTCCGTTTCTGGATCCCCGGCATTCTGCTCGCTTTGGCCGTGGTCGCTGCGGGCCGGTTCGAGCGGATCCCACCGGCGGCAATCGGCATGCTCGTGCTTTGCTCCGGCGCGCTTTTCTATGTGGCGGTTGCCGCGTTCAGCTCGGTTGAGGCCGTCGGAGACGCTGGCTGGCTACTCGGGCCGTTCGAAGGCGGCCAGTCTTGGCGCCCGATTTCACCGACGACGCTGGTCGACGCAGATTGGCGCGAGATCGGCTCGTCAGCCGTGCCGATCGCGGCTGCAGTATTTGTATCGGTCATTGGCATCTTGCTCAACCTCACCGGCTTCGAAGAACGAAACAGCGAGCGCGTCGATCTCGATAACGAACTGGTGAGCGGAGCGATGACCAACGCGCTGGCCGCACCCTTCGGCGGCATGGTCGCCTATCACATGCTGGGAGACACAACACTGGCTGAAAAGGCAGGCGTGCGCGGCCGGCGGGTGCCAATGGGGATTGCTGCCGGCATGATTCTCGTCGCTCTTCTCGGCGGCCAGATCGCGGGCTACGTGCCGTTGTTCATCGTCGGCGGGATGCTGTGCAGTGTCGGGCTGATACTGCTCGTTGAGTCGCTGACCGAGCTCTGGCACACCCGTCACGTCGAGGGCCTGGTCACCGTTGCCATTCTCGTCGTCGTCATGGCGACAGGGATGTTGGCTGGCGTGGGCTTTGGTATTGCAGCTGCTTCGGCGATCTTCCTGTACCGCTATAGCCGAACCGATCCTGTCCGGTTCTCGCGAACGGGCAACGATCTGTTCAGCACGGTCGAACGGTCACCGACGCAAACACAGGCCCTTCGCGATCATGCGGCGGAGATACGAATCATTCAAGCCCAGGGCTATTTGTTCTTTGGGTCGATCGAAGCGCTACACGCAAAAATTTGGGACCTGCTCGCCGTCGATGATCTCCATGCCGTGGTCATCGATTTTCGGCATGTGACCGGGGTCGATCTCTCCGCGGTCACGGTGCTTGTGCGCCTCACTGATGAGCTTTCACAGCGAGACGTGCGGCTGCTTTGGTCCGACCCGCCTGCTGCTATCGAGTCAACATTGCTCACGTTTGCGTCGCAAAGTATCGAAGGGACCGAGATTCCCGCGGCGACGCTCGTCTTCCCCGATCTCGATCAAGCGCTCGAGGCGGCCGAAGATTCGATGCTCGTCAGTCTCGGGCAACACGGCAATCAACCATCGGCAAAGATCGACCTTTCAGACGCTGTGCTCGGGTGGTTCGATTCGCTTTCGGTGACCGCCGGTGAACAAGTGATTCGGTATGGCGAAGCCGGCGACACCTTGTTCCTCATCATCGAAGGCCGTTGCGCTGCTTCGTTGCCTCATGCATCGCTCGGTCAACGTCGACTTCGAGAATTTGGCCCAGGCGTGATGTTTGGCGAGGTTGGATTTCGAACCGGAAGTCTCCGTACCGCCAACGTGCATGCGGTGTGCGACGCGCAACTCCTTGCGTTGCGGCGCGATGCCTACGACATCATGGTTGATAAATCGCCAGCGTTGGCGCTCGAGCTCACCACGTTCATTCTGAACGATGCAGCGGCACGCCAGAGTGACCTCACCGCCCGGCTGGATAACGAACTCAAGTAGTCGGGCCGCCGAAGAGATGCCGGCGGGAGCAGTGGCAAGTAGGTTTGGCACATGGCTGAAACCATCGATCGCTTGACCAACGAAACCGTCGAACTTCTGCAGGCGCTGATTCGAAACCAGTGCGTGAACGACGGCACCGCCGAATCAGGGTTTGAAGACCGCAGTGCACGCCTTCTGCGCGACGAGCTCGAGGGCACAGGCGTCGACATGCAGATTTTCGAAACGCTGCCCGGCCGTAGCTCGCTCGTCGCCCGCTACAAGGGCACCGACCCCAACGCGCCAGCTCTCTGCTTAATGGGCCACACCGATGTTGTGCCCGTCAGCCCCGAGGGCTGGCGTGAAGATCCGTTCGGCGGCGACCTGCTGACGGCGCCCGATGGCACACAAGAGGTGTGGGGCCGGGGCGCGGTCGACATGCTCAACCTCACCTCATCGATGACGGTGGCGTTTCGCGAGATCGTAAAATCGGGCAAGCGTTACCCCGGCGACATCGTGTATTTCGCGGTCGCCGATGAGGAAGCTGGTGGCACCCACGGCGCTAAACGTCTGGTCGAAGAAGAATGGGATGCGCTGAAGTGTGACTATGTGCTCACCGAATACGGCGGCACGCCGATGCGGACCGACGACGGCGTGATCGTGCTCATGACTACCGCCGAGAAGGGGCTCGGAGCGCGCAAGGTCACGGTGCACGGTTCGCCAGGCCATGGCTCGATGCCGTACGCAACCGACAACGCACTGGTGAAGGCGGCTGAAGTCGTGCGACGGTTGTCCGAGTACAACCCTGGCCCGCGCATCGACGAGATGTTTGCCGCCCGGGTAAAGGCGCTTGGCCTGCCGGAGGAGACCCAGCAACGTCTGCTCGATCCTGCCCGTCTCGACGATGCGCTGGCCGAACTTCGGCCCGGACTCGCTCGCAACCTCCACTCGTGTTGCCACATGAGTTTTAGCCCCAACATGTTCAACAGCGGCCAGAAGAACAACGTGATTCCTGACGTGGCGAAGCTGATCGTCGATATTCGGATTCTGCCGGGCGATACGCAGGAAGACGTCGACCGACATCTGCGCACGGCAATCGGCGAGGACCTGATGGCGTCGGTTGAGCTCGAAGCGATTTACCCCGATGGTGTGTCGACTGCGTCCGACACCGACACTCCGCTCTGGAGTGCGCTGGCCGACTCCATCCAGATGGCGTACCCGGGCGCCCAGATTATGCCCAGCATGGTCACGGGCGGAACCGACGCCCGCTTCTTCCGCCACAAAGGGATCCCGGCCTACGGCGCCGGACTCTTGAGCCCCAAGGTTCCGCTGGGCGAGTTTATGAACCGCTTCCATGGACACAACGAACGTATTGATGTCGATTCGCTCAAGCTCACCACGCAGCTGTGGCTTGACGTGGCCGACCGGCTCTGGGTGTAACTACCGATCGAAAGAGGCCAGATTATCGCGCAACTGATAAGTTGCGCATTATGGCGCATCCTTTCAGATTTGCGATTCAGACTGGCCCGTTCAGCGACCGCCTAGCTCTTGTTGAGTTTGCCCGCAAGATCGAAGACCAGGGCTACGCCGAGCTGTACAGTTATGACCACATCGGGGCAGTCGACCCGTTCCTGCCCCTCCTCATAGCGGCCGAGGCGACACCCACGCTTCGTTTCGGGCCACTGGTGTTGAACAACGAGTTCCACAATCCGGTACTGCTGGCTCGCACCGCTGCAACCTTCGACCTACTCAGCGGCGGACGACTGGTGCTTGGCATGGGCACCGGCTACATGCAGTGGGAGCACGACGCGAGCGACATCGAACTGCGAGCACCCGGAGCGCGGGTCACCCGGTTCGACGAATCGATTGCGGCACTTCGAGCGCTGCTCGACAAGGGCGCGGTTACCACCCAAGGGCAACACATCACCCTCGATGTTGAGGACCTGGGTGTCCGTCCGCAGCAACAACACGTGCCAATTCTGCTCGGTGGACACGGCAGGCGGGTGGTTTCGATCGCCGCCAAGCAAGCTGACATCTTTCAGTTCACCGGCCTGACGCACGAACCGGGCACCGGCAAACCTTCGGCAGGCGGATTCGGTCGCGAGCACATCGCCAAACGCAGTCGGTGGCTCAAAGAGGCGGCGGGCGATCGTTACGAGTCGATCGAGCTCTCGACCTTGGTCCAAGTAACAAAGGTCGGCGATGACACCTCGGCGTTCCATGCGAAGACCGCAGTTCGGATGGACGTCGACGCCGACCTGCTCGATGCGACGCCGTTCATGATGATCGGCTCGAGAGCTCAGGTTGTCGAAAAACTCGAGCAATTACGCGAGGAATTTGGCATTCACCATGTGGTGTCGCGCGACCCTGACGACTTCGCCCCAATCGTTGCGGCGCTGGCGGGGACGTAGCAGCCAGTTCCAGCCGAAAACTCAGCGCGAGCGCAACACCACGCCGGCCCGGTCGCCGGTGTGTTCGCCGTTGTCGGTGATGACCGTACCGTTGCAGATCGTCGCTCGGTAGCCGATCGACTTCTGCATAAACCGGCCGTGACCGCCCGGGAAATCATGCACAAAGGTCGGATGTTGTTCGGCGACGTTGTCGAGGCTGAGAACGTTGACGTCGGCCTTCATGCCAACCTTTACCGAACCACGGTCGGCAAGACCGAGGACACGAGCCGGCTCGGACGTGAGACGACGAATGCCTTCTTCAGGCGAATAGAGCTGACGCTCGCGCACCCAGTGCGACAGTACGAACGAGGTCCAACCTGCGTCCATGATCTGACCAACGTGCGCACCAGCATCGCCCAACGAAGGCAACACATAGTCCGACGCCAGAAGTTCTTCGAGCGCCTCAAGGTTTGGGTTGAAGATGCGCATAGTGAGCAGCGCATGGCCGTTGGTTGCATCGGCCATCGCCAGGAAGGTCTGCTGCGCAGATTCGCCAGCAGCCTCGGCAAGGCTGCCGAGGCTTTCATCGGCCGTGCCGTCGTAACGCGGCGACGGACCGTCGCCCATTGGGAACATGCGATCGGTAAAATACACCGCTTCGCCCTCGACCAGAAGGCGATCGCGCATCTGCGGTTCGCGAATTGCCGCAACCCGTGCGTCGAAGTCAAGGGCCCGAAGTTCGGACCATGCTCCCCCACGGAACGGCAAGTTGTTGTAGAGGCCAACAACAAAACCGGACCCACGAGGAATCGAGATTGCGGTGACGTCGAGGCCTTCGTTAACCATCGATTCGATCTCGGCGCGCATGATGGCACCCGACGATGGGTTCATGCCCGTCCCGCTGCTGAAGAGCACCCGAACACCGTCGTGCGCTGCCTGCTGGCGGAGCATTGCGAACTCGGTTGGAAAGTCAGTGATGTTCAACACGTTCTGGAATAATCCGCCTCCCGCCTCAGAGATTGCCGCGGCAATAGCGTTGATCTCAGGCATCTCGGCATAGGTACCGGGGGTGTTGCGGCCGTCAGGCACCTTGTGGCCGTGCAAGCGGGAGGTCGAAAAGCCAACCGCGCCTTCGGCAACCGACTGCCCAACAATGTCGGCCATCTCAGCAATTTCGGTAGCGGTTGGTTGATCATCGATTGCCCGGTCTCCCATCACGTAGAGACGAACTGCCGAGTGGCCGACCAAGCCGGTGGCGTTCACCGCTGGCTTCAGGGTGTCAAGGGCGTCGAGGTACCCGCCGTACCCTTCCCAGGTCCAGGGCAGGCCGCCGAGGATCGCTGTTGCCGGAATGTCTTCGACCGACTCCATCCACTCGGCCAGAGTGCTGCGGTCGTCGGGCTTACAAGGAGCAAACGTGACGCCGCAGTTTCCGAGAAGTGCGGTGGTTACACCGTGGTGGGTGCTGGGAGTCATCAACGGATCCCAGCCAATCTGGGCATCGAGATGGGTGTGAAGGTCGACGAACCCTGGCGTGACATCGAGGCCCTGTGCGTCGATCTCTACCGCTCCGTTGTCCTCGACAGTTCCGACAGCCGAGATGGTGTCGCCGTCGATAGCGACGTCACCCACCGTCGGCGCCTGTCCAGATCCGTCGTACACCTTGCCGCCTCGTATCACCAGATCGTGTGCCATGTGTCTGTCTCTCCGTGCCGTAGGTGCCGTCGATATATGCGGTCTTCGCGGTTGCGCTCCACTATCTTCGCCTCATCGTCATCGACACACCAACAATGCGCCTGAAATTCTGGCGTCGAAAGAGAGCGATCGATGGATCTGGAACTAAGCGGAAAGAAGGCCCTTGTCTCCGCAGGGCACAAAGGCATTGGGAAGATCGTGGCAACACGCCTTCTCGAAGAAGGTGCTTCGGTAGCCATCTGTTGCCGCAACGCCGACGAACTCGCCGCCGCGCTCACCGAGCTCAACACTAGTGGATTGGCCATTGGCACCGTCTGTGACTTCTCGGACGCAGAGGCCATCGCTGCGTGGGTCAAGGCCTCAGGCGACGAACTCGGCGGCGTCGACATCTGCATCGGCAATGCCAGCGCCAGCTCACAACATGGCGAGGGCCCCGAACCTTGGCGCACCAGCTTCGAGGTCGACATTCTCGGCACGGCAATGTTCTTTGAGGCGGCCAAGCCATTCCTTCTCGAGTCCGACGCCGCCTCGATCGTCCAGATCGCCACGATTACCGCCATCGAGCACCATGACGTGCCGATCAACCCCAGTTACGGAGCGAGCAAGGCAGCCACCATTAACCTGGTGGCGCAACTTGCTCAGCGCTGGGGCGCCGAAGGTATTCGAGCCAACACCGTGTCACCCGGTCCGATCCTCATCGAGAACGGCCGTTGGGACGACATCCGTGATCGCCGCCCGGAGATCTACGAACGCGACCGGCTCATGCATCCCCTGCAACGGATGGGCACCGGCGACGAGATCGCCGACGTCATCACGTTCCTCGCCTCGCCTCGGGCGAGTTGGGTCAACGGCGCAAACGTTGTTGTCGATGGCGGCTACACCAAACAAGTGGGTTTCTAGCCCCTGCTTCAGGTGCCGGCAGGCCGCAGCCGTAGCATCGGGTCACCATGCCTCGTGAACCCTTCCTACCGGCCGTACAACAGACACTGACAAAGGCCGTGCGCTCGTCGGTTGACTTCGCCGCCAACCGTGTCGCCAGCAGCGACCGGCTGATGAACGTCGTCTATGACCTGATGAACGAGACCAACTTTGCGGGCATCGCCGAACACGAAGAGATGCTCAACGACCGTGTGCGGGTCGACGCCTATCACCGAGCGATTCACCGGGCGGTACAACCCGGCGACGTGGTGCTCGATCTTGGCACCGGCACCGGTTTACTCGCTTTCATGGCCAGCCGCGCTGGAGCAGCCAAGGTCTACGCCGTCGAGCATTCCAGTTTTATCGAGGTGGCCAAGGAAATCGCCGAACACAACAGCATTACCAATATCGAGTTCGTGCAGGCGAACAGTCGCGAGTTCACACCGCCCGAGAACGTCGATGTGGTGCTTCACGAACAAATGGGCGACGAGTTATTCAACGAGAACATGCTCGAGAACATCGTCGATTTGCGTACCCGCGTACTGCGACCTGGTGGCCAGATTCTTCCAGCAAAGTTCCGCCTGTTCGTCGAGCCGGTGTCGATGCACGAATCGTTTCGGGTCCGGCGGATCTGGAACACCGATCTGCCCGACGCCATCGACCTCAGTGTGCTCGAACGTTCTCCGGTGGCCGCCCCTTACCTGTCCGAGCGACCCGAGCAGATCTGGGCCCGCGCCGGTTCGATTGCCGCCACAATCGGCACGCCAGAACCCGTCATCGAGTTTGACCTGCACGACCTGTTCGATCTGTCCGAACTCGCGCGGCGCCATCACGTCGAACGCGTCGCTACCGTTGACTCGATTGTCGATGGCGTCTGCGTATGGTTTGAAGCGATCTTCGACGACACCACGACCCTCACCACTTCTCCCCTAGCGCCACTCACCAGCTGGGGAAACCGGATGTTCAGGATCGACACCGAGGTCGCTGTCGGCGAGACGTTTGCCTACGAAGTGCTGATGAATCAGCTTGTCGACGCGTCGACCTGGCGGGTCACAGCCGGGTAGACACCAGATCGCGGCGCATCTGACCCTACCGACTCGAGCACCCGATGTTGGCCGTGATCCGTGACGGTTTGGCCCGTCCATCACTTGCTGCGCGCTGCGGTGATCGCCTCGCGCGTTGTAGCCGCCAGCAGATTGGCGAGAGCGAATACATCGTCGGCGGCCAACGTCGTGGAGATGATCTCAACCGAGATTGGCGCCACCGATCCACTTCGGTCGAGGGTTTGCACGAAGCGGGCGATATCGAAGTCGCCATCGCCACAGAGGCGGCGGTGCTGCACGCAGTCTTTGATGTAGTCATCGTGTTCGGGCCGGCGAGGGCCATCGTTGATTTGTACCGACGTAACAAGATCGCCGGGAAGGTCTTCCAGTTGTCCCCAGTGCTGTCCTCCTCGCTCGAGGTGCCAGAGGTCGACACAAAGCCCACCGTTGGGACGCCCAGCTCGTTCAACAATCTCCCGAGCGGTCGCAATATCGCTCGCTGCGTACACGGGTATCGGCTCGAGTCCCACCAGTGCGCCAACCTCGGCCGCCCGGTCACAGAGACGGGCAAAGCCACGGGCAGCATCGGCAATGGTTCCCTCGAATTCACCCACCGCGGTGATGTGTCGAGCACCGAACACCTCGGCCATTTCCAGACATTGGTCGATCCGTTCACCGCCCGACGGACCAGTTGCCGCCGCCGACCAGCCTCGCACCGCCTCAATTTCGACAATTCGTACACCCTGACTGGCCGCTGTCTCGGTGAGTTCTCGCGGGGTTGCTCCGTCGTGTAGTAGTTGTGCGTAGTCGCGGTGAAGGAGACCGAGTCCATCGAATCCGGCGGCGCCTGCCGCAGCACAGCGGGTCTCAAACGGTGCGGTGAAACCAAGCGAGAAATGGCTCAGGACCACATGCTCGGGGCCCAGCTCGGCACTCTCGACGGGCTGCCGGTTTGCACGATCTGACGGATTGCGGTCCATATCGTCCCAATCTAGAGATCTTGTCGAGATCTTGTCATTGCCTAGTCACGAGCTTTACGTGCAGCTGCGATCGTCGACGACATGATCTTGCTTCGCATCCTTGCGCAACGCGTCCGGTCGATGACTTCAATCGAGATTGCCTTGCTCCCCTTCACCCTCTTTCTCGGCCTTGGCTGGATTCGAGCTGGCGTCGAAAAGGCCATCGATCCGTCGTGGTGGACCGGCGCCGCGCTGACCGATTGGCTCCTCGTTCACCGCGCCACCGCTATCAGCATCTTTCCCTTCGTCTCCGAGTACGTGTTCGAACCTTTCGCACTCACAATTGCGATCGTTGTGATGGCCGCACAGCTTGTGATTGGCGTCGGCATCCTCACCGGCCGATCGCTACGAGACGCGCTGCACGCCGGGTTGCTTCTCAACCTGGTGTTCATCGCGATGGGAGAAGTAGACCCGTCTGCCTTCTACGTCATGATGCAGCTGTCGTTGTTGACCGCCCTCAACCTTGGCCTGATTGGCGACGACCGGCGACCAGCCGAGCTCCGGCGGGCGGTCGGATGGGGCTACACCGTGGCGTTTGCCGCCCCGCAGATCACCACACTTCATCCGGCCGAAGTGATCCACGACCCGGCGCTGATGATTTCGACGATTGGCGTCATCGCTGCCGGTCTCGAATTTCTGCTGCTTTTTCGAAACGGCTACTTCGACGCCCCACCTACACAGCCAATGGCAGTGCCGCGAGTCGATGTCCGGTTCACTGACCCGGTCGGCGCCGAACGTTCCAGCTACTGAGGTGCCGACGAGGTCTCGTCTTTGGCCCGTGCAAGATCGAGCGCAACGTCGACGATCATGTCTTCTTGGCCGCCCACCATACGGCGCTCGCCGAGCTCCATCAAGATGTCGCGTGTATCGAGGCCATACAGTTCGGCGGCGTTCTCGGCATGGCGCAGGAAACTCGAGTACACGCCGGCATAGCCGAGGCTGAGCGTTTCGCGGTCGACTCGCACGGGACGGTCTTGTAGCGGCCGCACCAAATCCTCGGCCGCATCCATCAGCGCCGCAACATCGGAGCCGTGTTTCCATCCCTCAAGGTTGGCGACGGCGATGAACGCCTCGATGGGGCAATTGCCTGCCCCGGCGCCCATCCCGGCCAACGACGCATCGACGCGGTAACACCCTTCCTCGACCGCGACCACAGAGTTGGCCACACCAAAGGTCAGGTTGTGATGCGCATGAATACCGATTTCGGTTTCGGGTTGCAACGCGGCCCGGTACGCCCGCATCCGGTCGCGCACATCACCCATAGTCAGACGGCCGCCCGAATCGGTGATGTACACACAGTGGGCGCCGTAACTCTCCATCAGCACTGCCTGCTGGGCGAGCGGTTCGGGCTCGCTCATATGCGACATCATCAAGAACCCCGACACGTCCATGCCAAGTTCTCGAGCCTTGGCGATGTGTTGGGCTGACACGTCGGCTTCGGTGCAGTGGGTGGCGACCCGTACCGACTGCACACCCAACGAGTGTGCCTGCACGAGGTCGTCGATGGTGCCGATCCCGGGAACCAAGAGCACGGTCAGCACAGCGCTGTTGATGACCGACGCGGCCTCCTCGATCCACTCCCAATCGGTATGGGCACCAAAGCCGTAGTTAAACGACGATCCGCCAAGACCGTCGCCGTGAGTGACCTCGATAGCGTCGACCCCGGCCGCGTCGAGCGCCTTGGTAATGTTGCGCACATGATCGATGCCGTACCGATGCAAGATGGCGTGCATGCCGTCTCGCAACGTGACGTCTTGGATGTAGAGCTCGGTTTCGGTCACGCTGCTACCCGCTTGGCGATCTGCTCGGCGGTGCGAAGGGCAGCGCTGGTCATGATGTCGAGGTTGCCGGCGTAGGGCGGCAGGTAGTGTCCGGCCCCCTCCACTTCGAGAAAGACCGACACCTTCCAACCGGTGAACTTGCGGTCGAGCTGCGGGATCCGCACAGGTGCCGACTCGGTGATGGGGTCAACCTGCACCTCCTGTTTCAGCCGGTAGCCGGGCACGTAGCGCTGCACCTGGTCGACCATGTTGGCGATCGCCTGGCGGAAGTCGTCGGGTTCGCCCGTCTGGGTCAGGCAAAACACGGTGTTGCGCATGATGAGCGGCGGTTCGGCGGGGTTGAGCACGATGATGGCCTTGCCCAACGCTGCTCCACCCACCACTTCGAGTGCTTTCGCAGTGGTCTCGGTGAACTCGTCGATGTTTGCACGCGTGCCCGGGCCAGCTGACCTCGACGATACCGAGCTGACGATTTCGGCATACTCGACGGGCGCCACTGCGTTGACGGCGGCAACCATCGGCACGGTTGCTTGACCCCCGCAGGTCACCATGTTCACGTTTGGCGCATCGAGGTGATCGTCCATGTTGACCGTCGGCACGACGTAGGGCCCGACCGCTGCCGGGGTGAGGTCGAGCACTCGTTTACCGTGTGCTTGCAAGACCTCGTTGTGGTGCAGATGCGCACCGGCCGAAGTGGCGTCGAACACCAGCTCAACATCCGCGAATTCGGGAAGTTTCACCAGCCCGTCGATGCCGTCAGACGTGGTAGCACACTTCATCCGCTGCGCCCGAGCGAGACCGTCAGAGTCCGGGTCGATGCCGCACATGGCGATGACGTCAATCGTGTCGGACGCCCTGCGGGATTTGATGAATAGGTCGGTGCCGATGTTGCCCGAGCCAATAATTGCCGTTTTCATTCTCAGCCGTTTTCCAACATCGTGGTGACCGTGCCTAATGGTCCGAAATCGGCAACAACATGGTTGCCGGCGGTGAGCGGCACCATCGGGCCTAGAGCCCCGGTCATCACCACGTCGCCAGCGCGCAGCGGCGTGCCGCGTTTTGCCATCGTGTCGGCCAGCCAGCGTGCGGCGTGCAGCGGATGCCCCAAACACGCCGCGCCTTCGCCTGTGGAAACCGTCTCTTCATCGATGTCCATCCGAAACGGAATCGTGCGCAGATCGACGTCGCGCAACGAAACGGGGCGGCCGCCCAGCACATACAGTCCGCAGCTGGCGTTGTCGCCCACCGTGTCGACGATGCGAATGTTCCAATCGGCGATTCGGCTGTCGACAATCTCTATCGACGGCAACGCGTAGGCCGTGGCCAAAATGATGTCGTTGAACGTGTGCACGTCGTGATCAAGATCGTGTTCGAGAACAAGAGCCACCTCACCTTCGGCCCTGGGTTGTAGCAAGCGTCCGTGTTCGATCGGCACGCCGTCGCCGTACTCCATGTCGGCAAAAAGCGTGCCGTAGTCGGGTTGGTCGACCCCCACCTGTGCCATCACTGCCTTCGAGGTGATGCCGATCTTGCGACCAGCCACTCGGCGTCCTGCAGCGATGTCGTGGTTGATGTTGATTTCCTGCACCGCGTAGCCGACGTCGATATCGGTTTCGGTGCCGACGATGTCGCGGATCGGGGCGCAAGGCGTGGCCGTTTCGGCAGCTTCGCGCAACATGGCTGCCGCTTGTTCAATCACCGACAGGTCGGCCATATCAGGTGCTCTCTTCTTCGATTGTTGCGGCTGCTTCAGCTTCACGGGCAAGACGTGCCTGTTTGTCGGCCAACAATTCGCCCCCCGCCATGAAGTCGGTGTTTTCCATCTCGGTGATCCACACACGCACCGCCTCACGGGGGGTGCCGATGTGTTCGTGCATCGCATCGGTGATCGCGTCCATGAGCGCCTTCTTCTGATCAGCCGACCGGCCCTTGGCCATGTGGACATTTACTAGCGGCATGTTGCTATGCCTTTCCGGTAATCGAGACCGAGCCGAGATGGCTGTAACGGGCAGTGGCGGCGGTGCCATCGCCGAGCGGACGTGCATCGGTGGCCGCTCCGGCCATCACAATCCATCCCGCTTCGAGTTTTTGGCCGTGTTTGCCAACGTGGTTGGCGAGCATCGCCAAACATTCGGCCGGACTACCCAGCAAGGCAGCGCCCGTTGCGGTGCCTGTCACCTCACCATCGATCTCAAACACACAACCAAGTGTGGTCAGATCTGCGTCGCGGGGTGCAATGCCCTCGGTGCCGATCGCCACCCGTGCAGCCGAAGTGTTGTCGGCGATCACGTCGGGAAGCGTGAAGGAGAACGCGACATATCGCGAGTCGATGACTTCGATGCCACCCACAACCTGCTTGGTAGCGTCGAGCGCATCTTCGGCGGTTACGCCCGGACCGGCGAGGTCTTCGCCGAGCACAAACACGATCTCGGGTTCGCAGCGAGGGTGGATGAGTTCGTCAAGCGCGACGACCCCGTCGCTACCCAGAACTGACGATGCCGGAACCCAGCCGTAGACCGGTTCGTCGACACCCATCTGTTCTTGTTTGGCGGCCGACGTGAGCCCCAGCTTCGCTCCGGCCAGCGTATCGCCCCGACCGAGTTGCAGTTCGAGCAAGGCCGACTGGATTGCGTACGCATCGTCGAGGCTGAGGTCGCCAACCGTCTTTGTTATTGCCGCTACTTCCTCGCGGGCGTCAACCCCAGCCAGGAGATACTCGGCCCACACCAGGTGGTCGATGGCCATCAGGCGCCTTCCATACCCGAACGCGCCGCCGCAGCGTCGATGTGCAATTTCTTCAACTCGGCCGCCAACGGGCTGAACTTCATCGAGCCGTTGTCAATCCAGTCGCTGGCGAACTCGGCGCCCCGACCAAACTTCGATCGCTCAAGCGGCAATTTGATGACGTCGTGCGGCTCGCGAACTACCGCGATCGGGTCGTCGCCGTTCTGTACGGCTTCGATCGCTTCACGGAACATGCGACGGCAAGCAACCACACCAACATCGCTCTTGGTGATCTTCTCTTTGGTACGGTCGGCCACGAGACCCTGGGTGACCCAAGCCATGATGTCTTGGCCCTCGATATAGTCGACGATGAACGTGCCGTCTTCGTTCTGCCAGTCGATTGGATAGTCGACCGTCTGCGGGTTCTCGGGCATGTCACCGCCTTCGGGGGCATGCACCGTGTAGAAGATGACGTTGGTGTGGGTGTCATCGACGGGCACTCGAATCTGCATCTGGAACACCCCGTTGCCGCCAACCCACATCTTGTAGGGAAACACGAGCGGATGGCCGATTTTCCAGTCGTCAGACTCTTCGTCCTGACCAACCAACAGCCGTCGCTTAATGATGCCGTGCTCGAACGGATCGAACGCCACCTTGTCGTGTTTGTTGCCGCCAAACGAACCCGGCATTGCCATGCCGGTCTGCTCGGCGATGAATTCGAAGTAGTTTCCGTGCAGCGCCTCAACATGGTACGGATCGACGGCGTTCTCCATGATCTGCAACCAGTTACAGGGCAGCAGCGCATGACCCATATCTCGAATACCGTCCATGATGTACGCCTCGTAGCGAGGGAGTTCGGGGGCAGGCCCATCGCCAACATAGGCCCACACCAACCCACCCAACTCCTGGGCTTCGCCCGCACGAACGCCGCAGTCGGCCCGAAACTTGGGCGACGAATCCGGCTCGGCGAGTATCTCGAGACAGTCGCCACCAGTGCCGAACTTCCAGCCGTGGTAGCCACAACGCAGACCGTCGTCTTCGACGATGCCGTACACCAGCGATGCGCCCCGGTGCGGACATTTCTCGTCGACGATGCCGTAGCCGCCGTCGCCGGTTTTGAAAACGGCGAAGTTCTCGCCGAGCAGGCGGGTGGACTTCACCGGAAACTCGTCGAGTTCGCGGGTAAAGGCCACCGGGTACCAGTAGTGCCGCAGCACCGCGCCCATTGGGGTGCCGGGACCCACCTGGGTCAGTTCGTCGTTTTGTTCTTGGGTCATCATGGGGTTGAGCTCCTCGTTCGAGAGTTCGAATTACAGAATCGTGACCTTGCCGGACGACCCGTCCACACGGATGCGGTCGCCGGTTTTGATCTTGTCGGTGCCGAAGCCGGTTCCCGTCACCGCGGGCACGCCGTACTCACGACACACGATGGCCGCGTGGCTCATCATGCCGCCGATGTCGGTGACGCACGCCTGGATCCTCGGGAACACCGGGGCCCAACTCGGCGCCGTGATCGGCGCAACAAGGATTTCGCCCTGCAGAAGATCGTTGACCTCGTCGGGATCGTGGATGATGCGAGCGATTCCTTCGACTGTGCCGGGCGAGGCCGCCATGCCGGTAAGTTCGTTCTCGGCGCCCTCATCTGAGCCAAGCCAGTTGTTGACCGACTCAGAGGTGATACCCCACAACATGATGGTGAAGGGTTCGGTGATGACCTCGGGCGGCTCGCCGAGGGCCTTTGGTGCCTTCCAATCAGAGAGCTTGGCGTGAATCGCGCGGCGGCGATCGACGATCGGGGCCCAGTGTTTGGCGCCGGCGGATGGACTGTTGACGGCCCAGTTGGCGTAGTAATCCCAGAGAAGTTCGTTGACTTCATCGCGACGTAGAAAGACGAGGTCGTCCTTTGAGGTGAGAAGGCCAGCGGTTTCAAGCGTGGCTCCGAGTTCTTTCAGCTTCCGCCAGACCACCGACATGGTCCAGTGCTCGATATAGAAGTTGTGGTTCTCGACGTAGGGGAAGACCACTCGAGCCAAGCCGAGCTTGCCGTCGAATGCTTCACGGTCTTCGTCGGTCGCGAGTAGGTCTCGGTATTCGCTGACCACCCGGTCGCGTTCTTCGATGATCGCGTCGATGGGCCGGCTGATGTCTTCGCCAGCTTCGATGCGGGCGATGTAGTCCTTGATGAAGGTGTAGGGAATGTCGGGGTTCTCTACCCAGATCTTGTCGAAATGGTAGAACCCGTTGCCCGAGGTGAAGTTGAACCATGGGTCCTTGGCGACGTCCCAGGCCGCTTGCCATTCGGCACCGGCCGCGCCTTCGAGCGTCACGTTGTTTGGGTCATCGAACGCTCGGGAAATACCAAGGTCTACCGCTTTTTGGGCCAAGCCCTTTAGCTCTTCGTTCGGCCGGAACAAGTCAACCTCGACGCCGGCGACCATCTTGGCAATACCAAGATCGGGGATCGAGGGGAATGCTTCTTTACAGAAGCCGAAGAAGTCGAGGTAGGCGGCGTAGCCGAGGTTGAGGAACTCGAAGTGGTAGTTCCAGGCCTTCAAGATGAGGTCTTTAAACTGGTTATAGGAGCTCTGGAGCTGGTAGCCCGAGCCAAGACCAAGACCGTCGGTGATAACGGAAAGGTCTTCCATTTCGGGCAGCGGGCTGAAGTCGATGGCCTCGATCTCTTCGATGGTCGACTTCACCTTTACCAGCCAGTTGTCGTAGAGCGAGTCCCAGTTACCGAAGTAGTGGCCAGCCCGTTCCATAAACTGGGGCACGCGTGCCTCGATCTGCGACGGGTCGACACCGACCGGCGACAGGAAGGCATAGCCGTAGAGGATGCGGAAGTCGACGCCGTCGGCCGGTGGAATCCGGTAGTGGCGGCTGTTCATTTGACTCAGCGAGGCCAACGCAAGCTCCATGAAGGTTGCGTCCCAGGGGGTGAGGGCTTTACCCCAGTGCATCGAATCCCAAAACCAGAAGCGGTTGTCTTCGTAGTCTTTGCGATTCTCACCAAAGGTCGACGAATAGGGATACAGCTCTTCCCATCCTTCGATTCCTTCTGGTCCTTCGATTTCAAACGGGCTCGGAAAGCGATTACTCATGAAAATCCCCCTGGTTGTGGCACTGCCGTTAGTTGTTTGGGTGTTCGTTGTCTTGGGTATTAGTTGTCTTGTTTTTTGTGTAGTGGTGAGACGAGCGTCGAAACAATCGACTTCATTGGGTCGTAGCCGCCGCTCGAGATCGAGGTCGTCGGTTTTTGCGACCACACCGTTTCTGGACGGCTCTGCAACATGACGACGTTTTCGCCAGTTGGCAGATGGCGGTCGATGGCCCACTCGACGTCTTGTGGACAGCCGTAGTGTTTCTCCGCCCGGCGAGCAAGAATCGCTACCGCTACAAGATCGTCGTCGGTGACCGACGGCGACGTACGACGATCGCCGGTGATCTCGAGTTTCTCGACCGTGCCGCCATCGGTGAGTTTGTACTCGACACCCTTGTCGGAAATCTCGCGTTTGATGACTTCGCGCAACACCTTGTCGACCAGAAAGTTGTCGGGTGTCACTTCGCCTGAAACCACGGCCTCGCCAAGGCCCCACGAAGCATCGATCGCCACCTGCGACCGGTCGCCGTTGCTGGGGTTGAGCGTGAAGGCCACACCCGATGCCACCGGGTCGACCATCTTCTGCACGCCGACCGACATGGCGATCGCCTGGTGCAGGTAGCCCATCGAATGCCGGTACGCGATTGCCCGGTCGGTGAAAATCGACGACCAGCACTGGCGAACATGATCGATGACCGAGTCGGCGCCTTGGATCCAAAGGTAGGTGTCTTGTTGTCCGGCGAACGAGGCATCGGGTAAGTCTTCGGCGGTTGCCGACGAACGCACCGCAACGGGCAGATCGGCCACGCCACAGTGGTCGCACAGTGCCTGATACGCCACGGCGATGTCGGCGGCGACCTCGTCGGGCACCGGTACCGCTTCGATGATCGAGCGGATTTCTCCGCTGATGCGCCGGTTTGCGGCAAAATCATCGTGGTCAATAGAGCGCAGCAGGTCGTTCACTGCGGTGACGGTGGCGGCGTCGACCCAGATCTGGTCGTACGCGACGGTGGTAACGGCGAACCCCGGCGGCACCGGAAGTTCGGCCATCATCATCTCGCCGAGGCTGGCGTTCTTGCCTCCGACGAACGGTTTGTGGCTGTGGTCGTAGCGATCGAACCACACGATGTGATCGGTCATTGTGGCATCAACCTTTCTTGCGGTAAAAGAACGGACGGTGGGGAGCTCGTGCTCCCAGTCGACGATTGGGCACGATTCACACATCGGAGAAGCCGCCCCATTGGTCGTCAACCTCCCAGGTAGGAAGTTGTTCGATGCTCGGAACTTTCACTTCCTGCACCCGGTTGCGGTAGGCGACTGTGGCGTCGCGCCCGTTGACGGTTTGTTCGTCGTCGGCGAGGAGCTTCACCCGCACGTGTTCGAGGTTGTAGGGCTCGCCGGGGTCATAGCCAAGTGAGCTGACCGCAAATGCTCGGATACACCCCGAGTGTGTGGCGATAGCGAGACGTGCGCCAGGGAATTCGGCCGAGAGTCGGTTGATGCCCGACCAGAAGCGTCGAACACACATCGCCGGTGGTTCGAAGTGCAGTA
Organism: uncultured Acidimicrobiales bacterium; assembly: GCA_938015295.1. GTDB lineage: Bacteria > Actinomycetota > Acidimicrobiia > Acidimicrobiales > SHLQ01 > CALLQB01. The sequence goes on along the minus strand of CALLQB010000123.1, from coordinate 5,142 downwards.
GCGGGATGGTGAGCCAGTGCTGGATCGGGTCGCCGCCACCTTGTTGGGTTCGCCAGAAGCGGTCCATCTCAACCACCCATTGCGGGCGGTCGCGCGCCGCCGAACGTTCGAAACCTTCGAGGAGAGCCGAGTACTGCCGAAAGGCCGCGGTGACATCTTTGAGGCCGTCGGGTGCGACGAACTGGAAGTTTCGGAACTCGTTGGCAACGTCGGGTTCGACGATGGTGATGTCTTTTTCGTACTGGACCAGGCCATCGACCAAGCCGCGGTGGATTTGCTGAGCGGTTTCGGTTGCCCGGTTGGTGGCGGCGTGACGAAAGACGACGGTTTCGCCACTCTTGATGCGTCGGGCCATGGTTTGACCCCAACTAAATGCTTGCCATGCGCCTTGGGGCGTGAGTCCGGAATCGGTCGAATAGCCCTGTGTTTCGCCGTGGCGAATCAGATACACATCGTTTCGCAGCGCCCGGGGCGCCCCCTCGGGTGGCGAGATCTCTTTGTTGCGGTTGTCTTCGGTCAGCGCTTGCTGTGCGGGCAGGTCGGCCCGCTGCCAGAGCGGAACGTCGGTGGCAGTCGACTCGTTGCCTTCGTCGCTGCGGTGGCGAAACTGTTTGAGATACAGCGGCGTATCGTCGGCCTTGTCGGGTTCGGCCGTTTCATCGCCGGCGGTGCGTTCGGCTTCGCGCTCGAGATAGGTGGCCAGGTACAGCGGTGCGTCGAAGCGGTCGTTTTGGCGGCTGTCGGTCATGAGTGCACCGACATGAACTTGGGGCTGACCTGTCCCTTGTAGGTGAAGATTGCCCGCCCCATTTCGGCTTCGGTCCACGTGGTGGGTTCGTCGTCGGGATCGAACCAGTAGCCGCCGGTGTAGACCTCGTTGCGGTTTCCGGCCGGGTCGAAGAAGTAGAGCCCGCAACCGCGCGTTGCACCGTGGCGGGTTGGTCCGGCGTCGATTTCGATGCCGTGATAGGCGCACGTGTCGGCGGCGTGGCGGAGGTCGTTCCACTCATCGACCCAGTACGCCAGGTGATGAAAGCCGCCATCTGGACCGGTCAAGAATGCAATGTCGTGAGGCGTGTGGGTACGTTCGAGAAACGTGGTGAGCTGATGGCCGTCGTCGGCCATGATCTGCTCGGTCAGGCGAAATTCGAGCACCTCTCGGAAGAAGGCGGTGACGGCGTCGACGTCTTCGCACAGCAAAAAGATGTGATCGAGACGTGGCGGGTGCATGCCCGGCAGATTGAGCGGCGCTGGCGGCGGGTTGATGAGCGCCAGGCCGTTGCCTACCTGGGCCTGACCGCATTCGAGGTCGATCACGTGGCCGCTGGGTGCGGTGAACCGGACCACGGTTCCCGATGCTGCATTCAGTGCTTCGGGTTCGAACCGCTCGGTGGTGATTCCGGCCGCTTCGACCTGTGTTTGCAGCCGGTCGAGTTCGTCGGGTTCCATCACCTTGAACGCCAGGCTGTCGAGCCCGTAGGTAGGTGCTTCGTTGAGGATCAGCGAGTGGTGTTGCTGTTCGTCCCAGCCTTTGAGAAACGTTCGGTTCGGCTCGGTGCGGGTGACAACAAGGCCGACCACTTCGGCGTAGTACGCCGTGGCCAGTTGCAGGTCGGGGACGCGTACTTCAGCGTGGGAGAGACGGAGGATTCCTGGTGATGACACGGCCTGCTCCTAGGTGTGGACCGTGGCGAACCGTTGGTTCAACACGCCTTCGTAGTAGAAAACCGCGCGGCCCTCTTGTTCGTTGGTCCAGGTGATGGTGGGAAAGTCCGGGTCGGGTCGGTAGCCGCCGGTGAAGACTTCGTTGCGGGTGCCCATTGGGTCAAAGAAGTAGATGGTGTTGCCGCGGGTCAGCCCGTGGCGGGTTGGGCCCACGTCGATGGTGACGCCGTTGTACGCCAGGATGTCGGCCGCTCGGCGGACGTGGTCCCAGTCGTCGAGCCAGAACGAGAAGTGATGCAGCGCACCGTTTGGCCCCTGCACGAAGGCGATGTCGTGGGGCTTTGCCGACCGTTCGAGAAAGGCAATGGTCTGATGGCCGGCCCCGTTGAGCAGCTGTTCGGTAAGCCGGAAGTCGAGCACCTCTTGAAAGAACCGGGCCACCACTGGCACCTCTTCGGCGTGCACCAGCATGTGATCGATGCGGGGTGGAGCGATGCCGATCAGACCTTGGGGCATCGGTGGTGGGTTGATGAGCGGCATTTTGCCGCCCACCTTGTGTACATCGGCCACCAACTCCATCTCTTGGCCCGACGGAAGCTCGAACCGGATCGAGGCTCCCTGGCCAACCTCGTCGCCGTCGGCAATGTGCTCAACCGGGTGACCGGCGGCCTCGATGCGTTCGGCAAAGTGTTCGAGGTCACCGGCGTGGTCGACCTTGAAAGCAAACCGGTCGAGCCCTACCCGGGTGTCGTGCCGCACCGCCAAACAGTGGTGGTCGCGTTCGTCCCAGCACTTGAAGAAGATGCGGTCGTCGGTGCGCTCGGTGATTTCTAGCCCCAGGACCTGGGTGTAATACGCGGCCGCAAGTTCGAGGTCGGTGACCGTGATGTCGACATGGCTGAGCCGCAGGATTCCCATCTTGGGCAACCTATGTCAGGCGTCACAACGCGTACAGCAACATCCCGCATGGCGGGACAACTATTCGGTGCGTACAGTTCAGGTATGTCGAAGAACCGCCTGTCGTCGGTTGCCAACGCCGCTCGAGTCCTTACGTCGTTCTCCTCCACCAACCCCACGTGGGGCGTGGCCGAGCTGGCCAAACATCTCGACATCTCCACCTCCACGGTGCATCGCCTGCTGAGCACCTTGCGCGACGAGGGCCTACTCGACCAGGACGCCGAAACGGGGCGTTACCGCCTTGGCCTCACGGTGTTCGACATGGCAGCAGCGATGCCCACCCAGCGGTCACTGCACGAAGCAGTCCTGGTCTCGATGACCGAATTGCGTTCCCGTACTGGCGAAACCGTGCAGGTTGGCGTGCTCGATGGCCGAGAGGTGGTGTACGTCGAACGGCTAGATAGCCCCAATACGCTGCGAGTTTTCACCGAATTGGGACGCCGAGCCAGCGCTCATCGAACCAGCTCTGGCAAAGCAATTTTGGCGTTTCTCCCACGATCGCAGCGCGACCGCATTCTGAAAGGGTGGGTGCTCGAGCCGCTAACCCCGCACACCATCACCGACCTCACCGCGCTTCGCGAAGAGCTGCTGGTGACCCGCCGCCGGGGGTACGCAGAGAACCGACAGGAGTCAGAACTCGGCGTGGTGTCGGTCGCCGCCCCAATTATGGGGGCAGGCGGGCACGCCGTTGCGTCGCTCAGCCTCGCTGGCCCAAGCGAGCGCATGGATGCTCAGCGAACCCCCTATGCCGAAGCCGTGATGGCGCTAGCCCGAACCGTGTCGAAACAAATGGGCTGGCGAGGCAAGTAGAGCACGGCAACGCCACACAGGTATGTCCCGCTATACGGGATCGATCTGGATCTGGCCAATCCGCCCGAATACGGTGCCAAGGTGCCTGCTGCTGCTTCGAGTTCTGCCTACGACGTGCTACTCCTCGACTTCGGTGGGGTTTGTTTGTTGAACCCCGTCGAGCTGCACGCAAAGGCCGAACGCCTCCTCGGACTTGCCGCAGGAACCATCACTTGGATGGGTCCGCTCGACCCCTCGACCGATGAGCTTTGGCAGCGAATGATCGCCAACGATGGTGTCAACGAGCGCGAATACTGGACGATGCGTGGTGAAGAGGTCGGGCGCCTGGCGGGCCAAGACATGACTCGGTCCGAGTACATGCGTCTCCTCTACGACCCGCCGACGCCCGATCTTGTTCGCCCTGAGGCCACCGCCACCGTCGAGGCCGCGTTTGCTGCGGGCTTTGGCGTGTCGGTGCTCACCAACGACATGCGGGCCTTTCATGGCCCAACGTGGGAGAAGGGCATCCCCCTCTTACAGCGGGTCGACCACATTGTCGACTGCTCCGACACACACATTCTCAAGCCCGACCCCCGAGCCTTTCAGCGAGCCGTCGACATGGTTGGGGTGGCCGCTGACCGAATGTTGTTTATCGACGACCAACCAATCAACGTGCAGGGTGCGCTCGACGCCGGCCTCGACGCCATGTGGTTCGACATCGCCAACGCCGCAACGGCGTGGGCGGAGGTTGGCGAACGTCTCGGGATAACCCAGTAGCCACCAGTCATTCGAAGGTCAGTCATTCGAAGGTCAGTGAGACCTCGTCTAGCACGTCGCAGGCCAGGTGGTAGGTAGTGCCGGGCTCGGCATCAAACGGAGCGGTAAGACCCCCGGTGAACACAACCGCCCCTGCTGGCAACGGGAGCTGTTCTTCGTGCAGTTGGCGAACCAGCCATGCCACCGCTTCGGCCGGCGAGCCCATCGCTTGGGTGCTTGGACCAGTCCGCGACTCGTCGCTGCGGTTCGGCGTGTTACCGGTCAACACCACCGTCGCCTCAGCGAGCACTGCTGGCGATAGCCGTGCGAACTCACCAATCCGCACACCGGAGCGCGACGAATTGTCGGCGGTGTTATCGAGCGCGTCGAACGCGAACGACGGGAACCTGGGGTCGACGACCTCAATGCCGAGCGCCCACTCCCCCGCGACCGCAAGAACATCGTCGGCACTGATCTGCCCCTCAAGCGCCTCAGCAGATCGAAAGACCAGTTCAGGTTCGAGCTTCGGGTGGATAAAGCGGTCGAACGAAACGTGAGCGTCGCAAACGTTTCGGTGCCACAGGGTTCCCCAATTGGGACGCTCGACTCCGAGCGCTTCGCGCATCGCTTCTGAGGTCCAGCCAAGTTTGTAACCAAGAAACAGGTCGCCCGCGTCAAGACACAGTGCATCGTTTGCCCGGGCAATAGCTCTTGCCTGAGCCCAATCGAGTTCAGGGAAGCGCTCCTTCACCAAGGGAATCGGCTTGGACTGCACTTCGGCGTGGTAAAGATCTCGGGCAAGTAGCTCGATGTCGATCACGATGCCTCCAGTGCGGCTCGTACGCTCAGCCAACTTGCGGCGGCATCTGCGGGATCGAACAACACGGTGTGCATCCCCAACGAATTCGCGACCGCGATGTTGTCGGGGTGATCATCGACGACCAACGTGTTTTCGGCTGCGACGCCGCTCAACAG
>CALLQB010000122.1 GCA_938015295.1 uncultured Acidimicrobiales bacterium | reverse complement strand
GTCGAGCATTTCGTCGACAAGACTGCCGTAGGGCGGGATAACGGGAAGGCCATCTGACCAGCCGTTGTTCATGCAGTTTTCGATGTCTTGAATTGTTGCGTGTGTCGTCATGGTCCTCCGACCTTCGCAATTTTGGGAAAGAGGCTGTCTTTGGGGAAGAGGCTGTCTTTGGGAAGAGGCTGTCTTTGGCAAAGAGGGTGTCTGAGATGGGGTCATCCAAGACGAAGCCCGGCATGGAAGCCGTCGTGGATGGCGCCTTCGATATAGCCGATGCCTGACGCGTCTCCCACGATGGTGGTTTCGACGCCGGCAACGGTGCGCCACTTGTCGAGCGTAGGGTTGCCGGTGAGGCCGGTGGCAAGTATCACCGAGTCGGCAGGCACCGAGTCGGCAACCACTGGTTCTCCGTTGTCTGGGTTGCCAGGATTGCCGGTCTGATAGTGCACGCGGTCGCTGTCGATGCTGGTCACCGTGGCTCCGGTGATCAGCGTTGCGCCGTGCTCACGGAGGTCGGTGAGAACGCGCCATCGGCGGGGATGCGCCATCTCGGGGGCCATGGTCGGGCCGGGGTCGATAACGGTCACGTTGCGGCCGCGTTCGACGAGGAATTCGGCGATTTCGATGCCGACGAGCCCGCCACCGACGATGGTTACTTCTTTGCCGAGCGGCATGTAGAGCTTGGTGAGTTTGGCCAGCCGGTCGGCGTCGGCGGTGAGTCCGAGGAGTCTGCCGGCGTTTGCTGCGAGCCGACCAACAAGTGGAACCTTCTTGGCGTCGCCATCGCCCGAGCCGGTGAGCACCTTTCGGAGATCGTCGCCATCGACCACGTGTTTCAACGTGGCACCGGGGAGTGTCGAGGTTTCGCGGGCGCCGCCAATCGCGACGATGACGTCATTGGGCGATAGCGCCTGAATGGCTTCGGGCGTGGCTGGGGTTCCGGTGCGAACGTCGACGCCGAGGTTGTCCATTTGTCGGGTTAGCCAGGCGAGAAGTCGGGCGTTGGGCTCGTACACCAGCGCGGCGAATCGCAGTGCCCCGCCGAGTTGTGCAGAGGCTTCGAACAACGTGACGTTGTGGCCTCGAGAGGCAGCGATCCGTGCCGCCTCCATGCCGGCGGGGCCGCCGCCCACAACGACCACGTTTTTGCTGGCGGGTGCGGTGTCGCGGTCGGCGGTGGCCAACTCGGTCTCGTTGCCCAGTGCGGGGTTTACCGCACAGTGCACTCGTCGGTCGAAGAATGGCGATGCGACGCACACGTAACAGTTGATGCATGGACGGATATCGGCGGGTCGGCCTTCGCCGAGTTTGTTGGCCAGTTCGGGGTCGGCGAGTAACTGTCGGCCCATCGCGATGAGGTCGGCTTGGCCGTCGATGAGCATCTGTTCGGCGGTCGCGGGGTTGACTCGTCCGACGCCGATGACCGGGATGGCGAGATCGGCTTTGATCTGTGCGCTCAGATGTTTGTGTTTCGCTTCGGTGTGGGGCAACGTGCCCAGGGTGAAGGCCGATGCCGAGGTGCTGTCGCCGTAGGCGCTGAGGTGGATGGCGGCGGCGCCTGCCTTTTCGGCGAGCCTTGCGGTTGTTCGTGCGTCGGCAAACTCGATGCCGTCTGGTGTGAGGTATTCCTTGGCGTCGAGGCGGCACCACACCGGAATCTCGTCGTCGACTTTGGCGCGCATTGCTTCGATGATCTCGACGAGGAACCTCGATCGTTGCGCGATCGATCCGCCGTATTCATCGTCTCGGGTGTTCCATTGCTTCGAGAGGAATGCCGAGATCAGGTAGCCGTGGCTGGCATGTATCTCGATGCCGTCGAAGCCGCTGTCGCGGGCTCGGCGGGCCGCTTCGGCGAACTTGTCGGTGGTCTCGAGGATGTCGTCGGTGGTCATTTCTTTGAGCTTGCCGCCACCGTCGCCGTTGACTGCGGCCATCCAGCCGAGTTCTTCGGGAGTGGTGTCGGCGAGCATGGAGAACGAGCCGTGCCACTCGGGGATGGAGGGCACGAGAATGTCGCGGCCCTCTTTCTTGTCGACCCGCGACACCTTGCCGTGGTGGGCTAGCTGCACCGCGATCTTTGCCCCGTGGTTATGGACTCGGCTTGTCAGCTCGGTCATGCCGACAATGAATGAGTCGTCCGATAGTCCGAGTTGGTGCCGCGAGTTTGCGCCGTTGGGGTAGTCCATGGCGCAGGTTTCGGTGATGATCAGGCCCACACCTCCGCGGGCACGTTCTTCGTAGTAGGCGATGATCGCCTCGTTGGCTAGGCCGTCGCCATCGACCATTTCTACGCCCATCGGCGCCTGCACTAGTCGGTTCCTGAGCTGCATCGAGCCAATGGAGGTTGGCGAAAGCAATCGGTCGAACATCGGCACAGCGTAGTTGGCTAGTCGGAATGCGTTCGGGTGGCGGTTTGGCACCTTAGGATCACCGTGTGCCTTCGACCACCCCACATTCCGATCTTGTGCTTACCGACGAGGTTGCCGAGGCGCTCCATGATGGCGCCCCGGTTGTTGCGTTGGAGAGCACGATTATTAGCCACGGCATGCCGTTTCCGCAGAACGTTGAAATGGCCACCGAGGCCGAGCGAATTATCCGCGAAGGCGGTGCTGTTCCGGCCACGATCGCGATCCTCGATGGACGTCCTCGGGTCGGACTCGGTCACGACGACCTTCATCTTCTTGCGACGAGTGCTGATGTGGCGAAGGTGAGTACGCGCGATCTGGCGTTCGTCGTTGCCAAAGGGTTGCACGGTGCTACCACCGTCGCGTCGACGATGCGGTTGGCTGCGCTTGCGGGTATTTCGGTTTTTGTTACCGGTGGGCTTGGTGGTGTGCACCGGGGCGCCGAGCGAACCTATGACGTCAGCGCCGATCTGACCGAGTTGTCGCTGACCAACGTGACTGTTGTTTCGGCGGGGGTGAAGTCGATTCTCGACATTGGGCTCACCCTTGAGGCGCTCGAGACGCTCGGCGTGCCAGTTGTGGCGTACCAAACCAATGACTTCCCGGCGTTCTTTTCGCGTGTCAGCGGCCATGCGGCGCCGATGTCGCTTGACACGCCGGCCGAGGTTGCTGCGTTGATGGCGGCAAAGTGGCGGTTGGGGCTTTCCGGCGGTGTCGCGGTCGTCAACCCGATTCCGGTCGGCGACGAGATTCCGGCCGACGAGATTGGCGTGATCATCGACGAGGCGTTGGCTGATATGGAGGCAAACGGCATCCATGGCAAGGAGGCCACACCGTTTTTGCTCGGCCGTATCGTCGAGCTCACTGGCGGGGCAAGTCTTACCGCCAACATTGCTTTGGTGAACAACAATGCTCGCCTCGGCGCACAGGTCGCCTGCGAGTTCGCCGCCCTACAACCCAAAAAGTAAGAACGCGGGGTCTGACCCAGCGTTCTTACTTTGGTCGGTGCGTCGGAGAATCTGACACGATACGTTCATGGATGCGACGACGATGGTTGGGCTGGTGACCGGCGGTGGATCCGGTATTGGGGCTGCCCTTTGTCGGCGGCTGGCCGCACGGGGGGTCGCTGTGGTGGTGGCCGATGTCGATGAAGCGGGCGCTCAGGTCGTCGCTGATGAGACCGGCGGTATGGCCCTCGCCCTCGACGTTTCGCGCCGCGACGCCTGGGAGGCTGCCATCGCGTCCGTTGCCGACGAGCACGGTCGGCTTGACCTTTTGGCGCTGAATGCTGGCACGATGAGCCGGCCCCGTGGGGCGAGCATCGACGACGATCCGTTTCCTTGGATTGCAGAAAATTACGAGAAGGTCCGTGCGGTCAACAACGATGGTGTTGTGTTCGGCATACTGGCTGCGCTTCCCCTTCTCGAAGCGGCGAGCGGACGCATCGTGTGCACGTCGTCGGGCGCGGGGCTTCGGCCGTTGGATAGCGACCCGATCTATAGCATGACCAAACACGCGGTGATCGGCCTCGTGCGGAGCCTTGCTGGTCCGTTGGCTGCGCGCGGTATCGCCATCGGTGCGGTGTGTCCGGGAGGCGTCGATACCCCCATGGTTTCGCCCGACATTCGTGCGCTTGGGCGGGCCTTTGCCTCAGCGGATCACGTTGCCGAAGCCCTGGAGACGGTGCTTGACGCCTCGGTGGCGGAGACCGGCGGTATTTGGATCTCGCGTGGCACTGAAGCGCCATGGCGATACGAGTTCGCCGACGCCACTACACCCCCGTCTCACAACCCTGCTGGAGTAACCCCATGACAACGACCCTCGATTGGTACGGCTGCTCGACGTTCCGTTTGGCGACCGCCGGGATGTCCATTTTTCTCGATGGCTACATCGACCGGGTGCCCGGTGCCCCTGGTAGTGGCTTGGTTGCCGATGACATCGATGACTGCGACTGGCTGATTATTGGTCATTCGCATTTCGATCATCTGTGGGGCGCCGAACGTATTGCGATCAACACCGGTGCGAGGGTGGTTGGTAGCTATGAGACGGTGCGGGTACTTGAGGCCGCTGGTGTTCCTGTTGAGCAGATGATCTGCGTAGCGGGCGGCGAACGGGTCGATCTTGGAAGCGGCGTGACCGTCGAGGTGTTCCCGAGTCAACATTCCTGCGTGTGGGCCCACGATCATCCAATCGAATCTGACGAGGTGTGTCTCGGCGATCTTGGCGCGACCTGGCAGGAGCAGCAGGCCCGCATGGCCGATCTCACCGCATGGATGCGTAGCCTCACTCGCTCCACGAAAGACCATCTCAAAGCCAGCGACCAGGGCGCCCGCGGCGATGGCGGTGCACTGGTCTTCCTGTTCCACACACCCGATGGGTCACTGCTCTACCAAGACACCTCTGGCCACTGGAGCGGCATCTTCGAAGGCCTCCGTCCTGATGTCGCGATCCTCGCTGCGGCCGGCAGGGGCAACATCGACGGCGAGCCGGTGCAGGGAACGCTCGCCGAATTCATGGCCCGTCAAGCCGAACTGCTGCAACCCAAGCGACTAATCCTTGGCCATCACGACGACTGGCTGCCGGGGTTCTCGACCCCGACCAACGTCGAGCCGATTCGTGAGGCTTTGCAGGCGGCTGCGCCAAACGTCGACCTGTTGGAACTCGGCTATGTCGACGGCACCACTGTGCTGCCGTTGTGATACTGGGGCTTCACGTCTGTCACGAGCGCGGTTTCGGTTCGCCTGGCAGGCCGAGGAATCGTTCGCCGAGGATGTTCTTCTGGATCTGATCGGTACCGCCGGCGATGTGGTAGCCGGGCGTGCCGGTGACGTGCTCGTGCCACCCGAAGTGCTCGTTGTCGTCGGCTACAAGTGCCGGCCCTAGCAGATGCGACACCGCGTTCGTTACCCGGTCCATTTGTAGGCCGTAGAGCAGTTTGCCCATGTTGGCGTCGGCGCCCGGTGGGCCTTCGACGTGGTTCGCCGCGGCTCGTTGGGCGTTCCATTGGACGAGTCGGTCGCCGATGAACAGGTCGGCTAGGTGTTGACGCACGGTGGGTTCGCCGGTGCGGCCGAGTTTTGTCGCCAAGTCTCGGACCTGGAGGTAGGAGCCGCCAGCTGTCCAGTTTTCGGTTCCGCCTCGCTCGTAGCCGAGCATCGCCATGATGATCCGCCAGCCTTCGCCTTCTTCGCCCACCCGAAGAGAGTCGGGGATGAGTACATCGGTGAAGAAGACTTCGCTGAACGATTCGCCGCCGGTCATCTGTTTCAGTGGGCGGACTTCGACGCCTTTTGTAGCTAGCGGGATCATGAACGCGGTGAGGCCTCGATGTTTGGGAGCGTCCGGGTTCGATCGGGTGAGCAGGAATCCCCACTCGGCGATCCGTGCCCCGGAGGACCAGACCTTCTGCCCGTTGATTAGCCATTCGTCGTCGTGTCGTTCGGCTCGGGTGCTTAGCGAGGCGAGGTCAGAGCCGGAGTTAGGTTCGGAGAGCAGCTGTACGCACATCGTCGAGCCGCTGAGAACTGACGCCAGCAACTGCTCTTGAAGTTCTGGTCTTGCGAAGTCTCGGAGCGTCGGCGCGACCATGCCGGTCGTGACGATAAATGCCTCGTGGAGGTCGGGGGTCTCGAAGGCCTTTTCCTCTTCACGAAATGCTTGTTCGTGTGAACCCGACAGGCCTTGTCCACCGTGTTCGACTGGCCAGTCGATTGCGGCGAAGCCAGCATCGAGCTTCTGCTGGTGCCATGCGACGGCCGCGGCGATGTTGTCGCGCTCGGCACCGATGTCGACGTTGAGGTAGACCGAGACGTCGACGACCTCGGTCGGTTGGCGAAGCGGTGCTTTCGTGGTGAGCCACTCCAGCGCCCGAGCGCGGAAGGCGCCGATGGTTTCTGCCTCGGACATGTCCTGACCCCCGTTGTGCGTGCGCGAACCGTACCGCATCAAGAGCCATTTCTGGGATTCAGTTGAAGATGTTCAGCGGGAAGGGGACAGTGTCATCCCTTTTCGGGCTTTTGTCCGACGAGCTCGGACAATGCGTTGAGAAGCGTTTCGGGGTGGATCGGCTTTTGGAACGTTCGATCGGCTCCTGCGTTGCGCGCATGTCCTAGCGCGTCGACTACTCCGCCTGACCCGGTGACCGTGATGATGGGAACGCGCTCTCCCCATCTTGGCGTGTCGGCCAGACTAGGAAGTCGAAGATGTGTGATGAAGGTGAGTCCGCCGTCAGCGGACAGTGTTCCGTCTGGGTCTTTGAAGAACATGTCGACGATGAGCGCGTGATATCGCTTTGCTCTGCACAACATTTCGGCTTCGGCCCGGTTGCTCGCAAGATCACAGATGTAGCCGAATGAGTTTAAGTAGTTTGACCACTGCGTGGCTAGGTCGAAGTCGTCTTCGACGATGAGCACTTGACGGAGTTCTTCGTTCACAGCGATGCCTTTTCTTGTGCGACCTCCGCGACGACTTGTCGCAAGCGGTCCTCCCGAAGAGGTTTGGTAAGAATTCTTCTTTGTGCAAATGGTTGCAGCTCTTGATCTTGGCTTCCGTATCCGGTGATGAACACAAACGGAATGTTCAGGTTCCCAAGTTCGGTGGCGACGGGGCCGCTGAATTCGCCGTTGAGATTTGCGTCGAGGAGGACGAGGTCAAAATGGTTGTTGCTAATCGCTTGCAGCGCCGCGGTCACTGTGGCTACCTGCTGAGGTTTCGGCAGTCCGAAGCGAGTAATCGAGGACGCTGTCTCTCGCGCGATCAGAAAGTCATCTTCCACGATGAGGACTTGAAGCGGTTCCGTCATGGAGCCCACGCGTTCGCGGAGATCCGTCGTTGGGACTTCGCTCGAGTCTGCGAGAGTTATCACTGTCCAGGGGAGCACGAACTCGGCAGTGACGCCTGACGGCTTGAATTCGAGCGAGCTTTGGGCATTGAATTCGAAAACCAGAGCGTTGCGGATGATAGATGCCCCGAGCCCTTCAGCGGGTTCGCTAAGAACTGGCGGACCGTTGCTCTCCTGCCAGGTGATTCTGAGTTCTTCAGTTCGGAGTTCCCAGGCGAGCGCGACTTGACCGTTGGGTACACTCAGGGCGCCGTACTTTGCTGCGTTGGATGCCAGCTCGTGAAGCACCAGGACGAGCATGTGGGCGGCGTCGGGTGTCACGGCGAAAGCTGGCCCGCTGATGTTGATGCGAGGCGGGCTATCGCTGAGGTACGGCTTGAGCGACTGTGCGACGAGGTCGACGAGTTGGATTGGGCGCCACTCGTTCTGCGTGAGTAAGTCGTGGGCGCCGGCTAGTGCCGAGATTCGATCGCCGAGCGCCGAAACGTAGTCTTCAACCGTTGTAGCTCCGGTCTCGCTTTGCCGCATAAGAGAGCTCACCAGTGCCAGAATATTTCGCACGCGATGGTTCAGTTCGCGAACCATCAACCCAAGCCGATCGCGATGAGCAACTTGAAGTTCGCTGGTGGATTGCGCTCGATGGAACGCGAGCTGAAGGGCGTTGGCCATCTGGATGTCTTGAACGCTCCAGTCTTCACAATGTCCGTCGACTGATTCGAGGTACTCCTCGAACGAAGCGCGAGGAACGAGGCGAACACCGGCCTCGACTTCTTCTATGTCTTTGGTGGTTTGTCCGGCCCACCGAATTTGTTTTCGAAGCGGGTCGCGGAAGAAGACGATGGCGTCGACGAACGGAATCGGCTTGCAAAGAACCAGCGCTCCACCGTCAAGTTCGCCGATCGTTGGGAACTCGGTTGCGAGGCTGGTGAGCGCGACCGGTGTACGATCCTCGCCTTCCTGGGATCTGCTCGTGATGATCGTGTTCACGGTCTCCCTGATTACCTCCGATGGCGGGCAGGTCCCGGCAGACAGCGCGTCGAGACGTCCGACCAGCGCGACCCCGTCGCATTTGATGAGTTCGGAAAGATCGTTCTTTGCGCTGTGCCAATGTGTCGCAAAGCCTTCCGAGCTGTCGTCGATGACCAGGAACGAAGATGCAAGAGCGGTAGCGCTGCGGCGTCGATCGGCGTCATCGCGTTCAAGGTGATTCTCGATCATCATTGAAATCGATCGACCGAGGAGCTCAAGCGACATGGTCGTCATGCCATCGGGCGCCCGGTCTTGGTGGTGATGGAACGCTAAGAGTCCCCACATCTCTCCGCCGACCACGATCGGCAAAGACAGTGTTGCTCGTACACCCATGTTTTGGAGGTACTGCGTGTGCACAGGCACGCAGCCCCGAAGCACTGCCAATCCAAGATCGAGAGGCTCGTCGAACTCGTTGAGCGAAATGATGGGGGATCCTGGTGCGTCGACGCTCGAGATTACCCGGATCGGTGTTTTCGCGTAGAGAGCTCGGGCTGATTCGGGGATGTCGAACGCTGGAAATCGTAAACCTAGGAAGGAATCGACGGTTGCGCTTCGTGATTCGGCAGCTATCTCGCCGGCACCATCGGGCAAGAATCGGTATGCCTTGACTCGGTCGTATCCTGCGAAGTGGCGTAGGTGATCGACGGCCAACTCGAGAAGTTCATCGACCGATTCGGTTTCTGAGAGGAGCGTGAGAATTCGTTTCGTCTCAGAAACAGTCTTTGCCGGGTTTCGTTTGTCTGAATGAGGCTGACATTCGGCGATGAGCCGGTGGTTGGCGGCGTAGATCGAGATGTCGAACGGATTGTCGACATCGCGGATCGTTGCACTGGTCACGTACTCGCGTTGCGAGCGGATGGTGCTGTGGCCGGCGATGTTTCGAATCTCGTGAACGATTTCGGAGCCCAACAGCGCGGTTGGCGCCGTTCCGAGCAGCTGCGATGCTGTGGGGCCGACCAGCTGGCTGACGTTCTCGGAGACGTGAGTGATCTCTTCGAAGCGGGCATCGGTAGCGAGCAGGAAGCCGACCGGCTGAATATTGTCAATGGTTCTGATGGGTATCGACTCGCAGTTGTCGATAGCCAGTCGTTCGGCCTCGAGGCGGTCTTCAAGAGACGAAGGCGAGGGCGACGGGTACTCAGGTGTACTCATTGGGTCCGATCTAGGCAGTGGTCGATGTAGCGAAACACGTCGGTCGCGCCCCGTAGGGCTTCGGTCCGTTCCTCGTGGGTCCGGTCGACGGTGTTGAGCCAGTGGCAATATCGTTGCCACCGCGGTCTCCGCTTGTCGAGCAGCGCATTGAAGTAGAGGGTTGAGACGCCTGGACGGGCATTCGAAAGAACGCGGCGGCGCAATACTTCGGCTCCGAGTGCGGACCCTTCAAGGGCATAGCCCACACCTACCGAAAAGGCATCGCAATCGACGTTGCCGGCGACAGCACCGAAACCCTGATGCTGGACACCGCAAGAGTCGATATCGTGTTCGATCTTTCGGAGGAGCGTGGCGCTGCGGGCAACAATTCCGGCGGATCGATTTGCCGAATCGAGATCGGTGCCGAACCGGAGCAACGTCGATCCCATCACTTCAAGGAATCGCGCGTAGTCAGCCTGATCTGCGATATCGCAAGCTTCGCTGAGACGGGTGTCGGTGGCCAAGTGCACGTCGGCCGTTTCGCTTCGGAGAAATTCTCGGCACGAAGCCGCGGCAGCCTTCATGGTGGAACGTTACAACAGCAGCCGGTGAGCTTTCATTGTTGTACTGTTCCGGACCGAACGATCGAGACTGTTTCATCGTCGCCGACACGGTGGTGGAGCGACGAAACTTGTTCACAAATGGCGATTAGTGCGGTCTCGTTGAGCGGCTTTGTTACGAAGAAGTCGGCGCCGGCGTCGATCGCCATCTGTCGATCGGCGGGATCATCTGAGCCCGAACAGACGCCGAGCACGAAGTCGCGGTAGCGATGGTCGCTGCGGAGGTGGGCGATGCCATCGGATCCTTTGGAGATTGTGAGGTTCAGATCGATAACACCGATCGACGATTGCAGATCGGACGCATCTGTGTGATCGAGGTGGCTTTCGAATGAGGCAAAGTCGACAAAGTGGGTCAGGTCGGCGACGATCCCTTGTCTTTTGAAGGAGAAATCAGCAAGAAAGAACTCGTCGGACGAATCGTCGACAAAAAACACGGTCTTGATTGGCCGCGGCGAGGTGGATGCCGACATCAGCGCTCGGGGAGCGAGATCTCAAAGCGCGCTCCGCCCATTTCGCTGTCGTCGCAGACAATGGTTCCCTGATATTGCGCCACGATGCGTTGACAAATCGACAGGCCAAGACCAATACCGTCGATCTCGTCTTGGCGATGCAGCCGATCGAACAGTCCGAAGATCTTTGTCCGAGACTCTTCAGGTACGCCGGGTCCGTTGTCTTCGACAACGAGCACCGTGTAGCCCCCCTCACTTGACGCTGACACCTTCACGATCGGTGTGTCTTTGTCGTTGAACTTGAGGGAGTTCCCGATGAGGTTCTGAAAGAGTTGCGTGAAGTGCACCCGAGCGCCCCGCACTGAAGGGAGGTCGCCGAGAACGAGTTCGGCGTTCTGTTCGGTGATCGCTAGAGACAATGTCTCGTCGATGTCGGTCATGACTTCTCGGAGGTCGATGACCGACTCCTCAACCTTGGCGTCGATTCGTGAGTACGCCAAGAGGCTGTCGATAATCTGGCGCAGTCGACCCATGTTTTTGGTGATTCGACTAATGACATCGCTACGTTGCGCATGGTCTTCAATAATTGTTGAGTCGAGCAGCATCTCGGAGAGCTGCTCGATCATCCGTACCGGCTCTTTCATATCGTGTGAGCACACGTAGGAGAATCGGTTGAGTTCCTCATTTGAGCGAGACAGTTCGGCAAGGGTGTTGACGAGCTGTTCCTCTTTGTGGGTCTGGTCGGTGATATCGAGGACGACGCCCATGATCCCGACGACTTTGTGAGAGCTGTCGAGTCCTGGCATAGCGACGATCCGAACGTTTCGTTCGCCACCGTCGGAGCGAAGCATTTTTGCTTGAACTTCGAAGGGCTTCCCGTGGTCGCGTAGTTCGCGGCCAACGCTAAGCAATTCGTCAACATCGTCGGGGTGGATGAAGTCGGTGAGCTCGGGCGGATCTTCGCCGGCGGGTGGTTTTGTCTCTCCGATGATTTCGTACAACTCATCAGAGAGTGACCGGCGATTACCCGACAGGTCGATGGCGAAGTGGCCAAGGCCTGCGATTCGGGCCGCGGCGCTGAGTTGGCGGTTCCGCTCGCGCAATGCAGACGTGTTGTCAGTAATCAACACGATGGCGCCGACCATTTCTCCGGCTGCCGAGAAGTGCGGGACCACGCTCATGTGGGCGCTCTGGTCGGACTGCTCGATG
The DNA here is from genome assembly GCA_938015295.1 of uncultured Acidimicrobiales bacterium. Lineage (GTDB taxonomy): Bacteria > Actinomycetota > Acidimicrobiia > Acidimicrobiales > SHLQ01 > CALLQB01. Next base: position 32,978 of record CALLQB010000122.1, on the reverse strand, counting down.
TCGACGTCGATCCGTTTGCCGAGCTCCATTGCCTGGGTGATGCTTGACGAAAGATCGGGATATCCGGGGGGAAGCTGGCACCGCGTAACGTGCGGCAGGACCAAGTCGGGCGAGACACCAAACAGTTCCTGTGAAGCCGAGCTTGAGTGGGTGATATTCAGCTGCCGGTCGACGACGAGCATTGGTATGGCGACGTTGTCGAGGATGCTCTGCAGGCTCTGGTTAACCGTGTTGAGCTGTTGCGAGTTGACCTGGAGTTCTTCGTTGACCGTGGATAGCTCTTCGTTGGTGGATTGCAGCTCTTCGTTGGAGGTTTCCAGCTCTTCATTGGTCGACTGGAGCTCTTCGTTGCTCGACTGCAGTTCTTCGTTGAGAGCCTGAAGCTCTTCGTTGGAGGTCTCCAGCTCTTCGACGGTGTGTTGAAGATTGGTCTGGGCTATCGCTAGTTCTCGCGAGAGTTGTTGGATGGCTTCGGAACTTGCTTCCGAGGTTGCCGTGTCGGGGCCAAGTTGGTCGGCGAGCGACTCTTCTTCCCACTCGGTGAAGACGACGAGGGCGGTGGGTTCGCCTACCTCGCCGATGCCTTCGTTGATTGGATAGACGGTGATCCGGTGGCGGTGGTCGGGCTTGTCGGGCATCTGCCGGGCCAAGCCTTGAATCGTTGAGTTTTGTCGAAGCGCGCTGGGCACCGCGACGCGCACGTCTTGGCTGAACGGCTCGATAAGTAGCGACGCCGCAGTGGTGTCCACCGGTCCGGCTGCTACGCCGATGTAGCGCGACACGTCGCCGTAGGCCTTGAGGATCTGCAGTTCGGCCGAAACCAAGAGGGCGTCGGGGCCAATGGCACTAACAAGCGACTTGAAGCGGGCGTTTGCGAGCGCGAGTTCGTGGGCTTCGGGGGGCGGATATTTTTGACCGGTCGGGGCTGCGGTGGTGAGGGGCGGTGCGGTTCGGCGAGCGAAAGCTTTTTCGCGTATTTCGCCTCGGTCGGCGGCTGGACGTTGATAAAAGATGTGCTTGAACTGTCCACTCATCCGGAATAGCGATTCGGCGGCTGCCACGGTTTCGGACTTGCCGAGGAACAGCAACCCGTGGGGAAGGAGCGCGTAGTGGAAGCGAGCGAAGACGTGGGCCTGAAGTGAGCTTTGGAAGTAGATGAGCAGATTTCGGCAACTCACCATGTCGAGGCTAAGAAAGGGTGGGTCCTGTGCGAGGTTGTGGACCGAGAAGATGACTTTCTCTCGTAGGGTTTTTTTGACGTTGTATCCGCCCGGGGCGGCGTCGAAGTACTCGTCGATGTAGTGCTGCGGAACTTCGTGAAGTGACGTTTCTGGGTAGAAGCCGCGACGGGCCACCTGGATCGCCCGGTCGTCGATGTCGGTGGCGAAGATTTGTATACGTGTGCGTTCGTATGCTTGGAGGCCGCCCAAAACTTCGGCGAATATCATGGCCAACGAATAGGCCTCTTCGCCCGTCGCGGTTCCCGCAACCCAGACGCGAATGTGGCTTTCGCGTTTCGATTCGACAATCGATTCGATGTGACTTCGGATTCCTTCGAATTCGCCGGTGTCGCGAAAGAACGATGTGACCGAGATCAACAGGTCGCGAAACAGCAGGTCGACTTCTGCGATGGATGCTTTTGCGACCTTGACGTACTCTTCCAGTGTTCCGGCGCTTACGGCGATCATTCGACGTTCGACACGTCGTTGAAAGGTGGCGCTCTTGTAGTGCCGGAAGTTCACGCCGGAGTGATCGAGAAGCAGCTGGATGAGTTCGGAAACGCTGTCCATGTTGACCGGGGAGGCCCGCAACTTGTCGAGGTCTCTGGGCATGGCGACAATTTTGGAGAACTGCGCGCCGATTTCCTCGGGCGACATGATGAGGTCGACGCAGCCGGTCTCGAGTGCGCTTACCGGCATGCTTGCATATTTTGCCGTCAGTTCATCCTGGGCGATGGTGATGCCCCCGTTCTGTCGGATCGCACGGATGCCGTCGGAGCCGTCAGAACCTGTGCCGGACAGCACAATGCCGACGGCCGATTCGCCCTTTGCTTCGGCGAGGGTGGTGAAGAACAGGTCGGCCGAGGGTTTGGGGGCGGCTGGCGCAGGGCTTGGATCGATCAGCCGCAGCAGGCCGTGTTCGACGATGATGTTGGAGTTGGGTGGTGTGATGTAGATCGCGTTCGAGGACGGCTTGAGCCGATCGGTAACGTCGAGGACCGGCATGTCGGTTTCTCTGCCGATGATTTCGGCCAACATGCTCTTGTGGTGCGGAGCCATGTGCTGGGTCACGATGTAGGTGGCGGACAACACCGGAGGTAGGTTTCGCACCAGGTTTCGAAGTGCTTCAAGCCCTCCAGCTGACGCTCCGATGCCAACCCAGAATGCGGGATCGTCGTCGTTTTGGTGAACGATTTCCGTGGACGATTCGTTGTCTGCCACCCAGTGCGCTCCTTGGTTTGACCCGCTCGCTTGGGGCAAAACTAGCAGCCGGTGGGGTGCTACGAGAGTTGCACGGCCATCGTTGGTCTGAGACTTGCGGTGGTCGACGCGATTGTTGGCCAGCAGAGACGGACCGAGGTTCCCACCGACTCGCGAGATTCAAGGCGAAGGTTGGCTCCGTGGGCTTTGGCCAATCGTGAGGCGGTTGCGAGGCCAAGCCCGTGTCCAGCCGCGACCTGTCCCGTATAGGACAATTTTCGTAGAGGTTCGAAGGCGATATCGATGTAGTCGGTCGGGATGCCGGCGCCGTCGTCTTCGATCACGATCTCGACGAAACCTCTTGAGTGCGATACCGAGACCCGAACGAAGCCCGATGGCTCCGAACGGTGCCGCACTGCGTTTGTCATGAGTTCGAGTAGGCATATGCGGAGCGCTTTTGCGTCCAACGTGCAAACGATGGGGTCGACATCGAGAAGCAGCGCAACATCTTGCGGTCGCTCAATCGCTTCACCCACCTCGTTGACGAGGCTGCCGATGTTGAGGCGGTCGACCGCTGGTGCCGCGCAAAGTCCGGCTCGTTCGTACTGTGCGAGGCCTGCCAACAACGACTCGGCTTGCGTGGTTCGGTCGACGATTTTTTCGAGATGCGCAGCAGTTTCGTCCGAGACGTTCTCGCCAAGATCTTCGACCACGAATCCGACCAAGGTCTCGATGGTTCGAAGTGCGGCCGAGAGGTCGTGTTTGGCAAGCGTGACAAATCCCGCGGTCGGAGAGGCCGCTAACTGGTCATCGTGTTGCTGTGTTCCTTGCATTTTCCCGCTCGATTTCTGTGTAGAGGACAATTTCGTTCCTCGTCAACGTTTCGGTTGAGCTAGGAAGGATATTAGGAAATCGTTCGAATTAAATGGCAATTGTTTGGTAAATGGATGCGTAACTATGGTCGGAGATTTTCAGAGACGATCAGAGGTTGACGGTTGCTTGCTGGCATGCCGGGATGGAGATCGCCATTGTGGTGCCCGCGCCTTCGACGTCCTCAACATTGATGTCGGCGTCGAAGTTGGCGAGGATCCGTCGGCAGATGGCGAGGCCGAAGCCGAGACCAGGTGTGCCGGCGGGATGTAGCCGTTCGAGAAGCTTGAAAACTCGCTGTCGGTCAGCAGCTGGAATCCCAATGCCGTTGTCGCGGACTCGGATCTGGGCGTTGCCTTCGATGATCAACGCTGTTACGTCGATTTGCAGTTTGCAGTCTGGTCGTCGGTACTTAATCGAGTTGGTGATGAGATTGATAAACGCTCGGCTCAGCAGGTCAGCGTCGGCCCATACCGAAATGTCGTCGTCGATGGCAATCTCGATCGTTCCGCTCGCTTCGAGCAGATCTGCATCGACCGAGTCGACGACCGAACGAACGAGCTCCGCCAAGGGGATGGCCGACAGCTTCGATCCGTCGCGGCGCAGGCCCGAGTATTCGAGCATCGAGATAATGAGTCCGTCGATTCGTCCGAGGGTCTCATCAAGTCGTGTGCCGAGTTCATTGACGAATTCGTTGGTGTCATCGCATTCGGCGAGCATTCGGTCGCCCAGCATTCGGGCGGTGCGAACTGGGGCTCGCAGGTCGTGCGCCACCATGTGCGCGAACTCGTCGAGTTCGGCGTTGGCTTCGGCGAGCTGTTTCCAGGTGCGCACAAGTGTCGCAAGTGTCTCGTGGCGAGCCATTGCATGGTTGATGGCCCGTTCGAGTGTGTCGAGGGTCAGCGATCCTTTGGTCAGGAAGTCTTGCGCTCCCAGCTCAAGCATGTCCTGAGCACCAGACTCGTCGTCGCTGCCGGTTTGGACGATCACCGAACACTCAGGGGAGCATTCGACGATCGCTCGCACAACGTCGTCATGCCAGGCATCGGGAAGGTTGAGGTCGACCAGCGCGACCATTGGTTCATGATCGTCGAGCAGCGACAACGTCTCGACCAAACTCCGGGCGCGAATGATGTGCCACTCTGGGCCAGACATCCGGCGGACAAGTCGCGAGATGTGTTCCGCGTCGACATCGTCGTCTTCGACGATCAGTAGCGTACGCAGCCGGCTCCGCGGATCTTGCGAGGCGTGGTGGTACACCCGATGATCATCTGGCGTGTCGCCAAGGACAATGACGGCGTCGTTCGAGAGCGTGACGTCGACGTCGGGGCCGGTTGTGCTGTTTGTGGAATGATCGTTGGCGGTAGAGGCCGTGGGCGGCGTTCGTCGTTTTGTCCTTGTCCTCATCGTTGTTGTTTTCATCGTGGTTTTCCTCACCGTTACAGTTCGAAGTCTGAAAGGTCGATGTCGATGGTCGACTTTCGCTCGAGCACTCGCTCGGGAGCGTCGAACGCATAGTGTTCGTGGGTTGCTCGGGCTGGCAGCGACTTGATGAAGTCGACCATGTCAGAGAACTTGCCCGGTTTTGTTTCTACCCATCGCGCACCCGACCGGAAGCTCTTCTCGAAGTCTTCGCGGCGGGTTGTTGTCGAGAACACTACGACGGGGATTTGCCAGAGAACTGGGTGTGCCTGAAGCTGAACCAAGGTGCGGTGCCCGTCGAGTCGCGGCATGCGAAGGTCGAGCAGGATGAGGTCGGGAAGGCTGTTTTCTTCAAGATGTTGGTTCAGCGCGACGAGCAGTTCGGTGCCGTCATCGACAAACGTGAACTCGGCGCCAATGCCTGCTTCTTCTGCGGCTAACACGGTAAGCAGATGCTCGTTTGGGTCATCGTCGGCCATGAGAATCTGCAGTTGTCTGGCCTCTGCTCCATTGGCTGGCTCAGACCGAAACTGCTTCTGGTGGACTCTTTCCATGAAAATCTCCCCGTTGGTAGACCGCCTTCGTGTGCGCCTATCGGCGAGCCAGCGACCAATGTGAGCAGATTCGCTCGGGGGCACGATCTTTGGCGTCAGGTTTGGTCATCGGCGATCGAAGCTATGGCGGCTTCGAACGCGGCAAGGTCGACGAGCGTGTTGCGAAACTCACGTACGTCGTCGTTTGAAATCTGTGGGCCCTCATGGGTTTCGTACAGCTCGGCTGGAAGGTGCCACTCGTAGCACTCGACGCCTGTCGACAGCAAAAGGTCGAAGGTTGGGCCGGAGATCTGATTTACCGTCACTTTGTCGCACTTCTTGCAGCGAAAGCGGAACTCACCCTGGTCGGTCTCTACGCACAGCCGGAGGCGTACGTCATTGATCGTAAGGTTCACGTCTCCACACGTCGAGCAGGTTGCGCGTATACCAGTCATGGCGTTCCGGTCGGCAAAAGTTGCTGACTCAAAAGGGCCAAATTGACTAAACGGCGGCTTGCACTGTCGGAAAATTTTCCAGACAAACGCCATGTTGAACGGAGGGGCGACTAGTAGAATTCGCCTGTCGGAAGCAACCAGCGAACTCGACCGAGTGGAAACGAGATTGTTCCCGGCGGTGACTCCGCGTTTTCTGGGTTTTCATGGGCGTACAGTTGCTGTGTCTTCTCTGCCAGAGACGACACGGTACTTGCTTCGCTACTCAACGTTTCCTCTTCGTTCCAAGCCATCGGACTGCGAAGTCCGAACGTACTGACTATGACGCTTCGACCTTGCGAAAAGTCGCAAAAAAGTGTTCCCGGTCGCCGCGTCGCCACATTTCAGTCGGTTGATCCCTTCTGGCGTTGAGCGTCACTGCGGAAATTGGGACAAACGGGCTACTGCACCCCTGTTGCGAGCACTGCATTCTACGCGCCAAGGTCATCCGCAGTCGCTCGTTTTTGCTACGTGGCGGCCGGAAGCGCAGAAACCGCTTTCGCTAGCGCGGCATCGTCTTCGATGAAGTCGTGGAATGCAATGAGGTCGTCGTGGTCGATAGTGGGCCCGCGGTGCCGCACTTTGAGGTCGGCCGGAAGGTGCCATCTATCGACCTGAATCCCTGCCGAAACGAGGAGGTCGAGTGTTTCGCTCGGTGCATCTTTGATGGTGACTCTTTCGCAGCTCTCACATCTGAATCGGTATTCAGCGTGGTCGGTTTCGATACACACTCGAGCCCGCAGATCCGAGATAGTTAGTTCGATATCGCCGCATTCTGGACAGGTCACCCTCACTGGTTTCATCGACCTCCATCGGATCGCGTGCAGCACTCCTGCATGGGCGAATGACCCTTTGAAAGTGATCCAAATGCTCTACAGCTTGGGTACCTGAGAGCCGTTCATCCTCCGTAGTGTTCCACCGTGGTTTTGCCTGCCCGCATCTCATCGATTGCCCGTTGAGCGTCGGCAATTGCCGACTCGAGTTCAGCGATGACCGCACTGCTGTCGGAGGTGAACGGGAGTTCGTCGATCAGTGTGGCGAGGCGGCCGTGTGATCGCCATGCGGCCATTTTGGCCCACTCGGTGAACAACACCTCGTGATCGTCGACAACAAGGAGGTCTGAGGATCGGCTTTGGTCATCGACTGCTGTGTCGAGTGCGACGTAGCCGTTCACCATCGAGATTCGTTCGTCGAGGGTAAAGAGTGGGCCGGCACGATGGACGACCATGTCACCGTGTAGCGCGATGGCGTAGCCGGGGCCAGGGAAGTTGGGTGCAACGGTTCGTTCGGCGGGTGGGGTCAAGCCTTGCGCCGAGAGTTCGGCAGCCTCGTGTTTGGTGCCGACGAAGTATTCGAAACGGCCGCCGTCAACATCGGCTGGGTCGGTCACCATCATCACGTAGTCGAGGGGCAGCGTGTCGTGGTGCCATTTGTCGATGGCATTGTTGATGCTGCTGGGTTCGAAGTTCATGTGGCCCAGGTGCAAGGGCATGGCGTGCGGAGCGATCTGTATGCCGTAGATCGTTTCGAGCTGTTCGGTGACCTCGGTGCTGATGCAGAGGTCTCGCAGCCATTTCGATCGGTAGCAGCCGCCGCGAAGCATGTTTTCGATGCGATCGCCCGCTGGTCGGACGTGTTGACGCAATTGTCGGGCGATGTCTAGCAGCACCGCAGCACCTTCGTCGCTGAGCACTCGAAAGGGGCTCGACGCGGCAACGGGTGTTGCTTTGGTGGCGATCTCCTCCGCGCTATAGCCAAGGTCCGACAACATCACGATCTCGTCGGGCGCTTCGAGTTGCAGGTGTTTCGCCGGATCGAACGAGGGCTCGCTGTCGAGCCAGCTGTATCCAGGTGGTTGTGTGGCTGGAAAAGGTACGGCTACGCCCATTCGCGAAGTATGACACAACGAGATCAACGTTGAAGCACGTTCGATCAGACAGGTGTGCGAGGCTGGCTTTTGAGTCTGCCGGTGCTGCTAACGCGGGCCACGATTTGGTCGGAGAAGCGTGCTGCGAGCGGGCCGAAGATTGCGGTGAGTAGCACGTAGGCGGCGGCGAGGGCGCCCAATTCTGTCCCTTCGTCAATTCCGGCACCCAGTGCTGCAATGACTATGGAGAACTCTCCATGGGCGATAAGCACGGTGCCTGCCCGAGCTCGACCTCGTGAGCTCACTCCTCGGCGGCCGGCGGCGAACCACCCGGTTGCCACCTTGGCTGCTGCGCTGAGAAGAGCGAGGAGAACGGCCCATCCTGCGATATCTACGAGGTCGGCCGGGTTGATCTGAAACGAGAAGAAGAGGAAGAACGTGGCAGCGAAGAGGTCGCGTAACGGTCCGATGAGTCGCAGAGCCCGCTCTTCTGTCGGCCCGGACAGTGCGAGACCAACAAGGAAGGCGCCGATGGCACCCGAGACATCAAAAAGCTGGGCGCCGCCCGCCACAAGCAACACCACACCAAACACTGCGAGGAGCATTGATTCATCGGTTCCGCCGTCGAGGCCGCGACTCAGATGGACCCCGTACCGGAGAACAACAAAGAGGATGAGCCCAACAACGCAGAGTGCTACTCCTACGCTCGATACCGTTTCCAGGAGTGTCCCCCCGATGATTAAGGCGGCAACAACCGGCAGATAGACGGCCATTGCGAGATCTTCGAAGACGAGCAGGTTGAGTACTGCAGGGGTCTCTCGGTTTCCGAGTCGGTCAAAGTCAGCGAGTACTTTGGAGATCACGCCTGATGACGAAACCCAGGTGACTCCCGCAAGCAGCAGAGCTCCCAAGAACGACCAACCGAGAGCCAGCCCAATGCCAAGGCCAACACCGGCGTTGAGCACCATGTCGAGTACGCCCGGCGCAATTCCGGTTCGTAGCCCATTTCGTAGTTCCTCGTCGGTGTACTCCAAGCCAAGGGTGAACAGCAGGAGCAGGACCCCGATTTCGGCTGCTAGCGCTACGAAGTCCTCGCTCACATCGATCGATACGAGCCCGCCATCGCCGAACGCCAGACCGGCAATGAGGTAGAGCGGCACGGCGGTCACACCGAGCCGTGATGCCACCCTCGAAAGGAGCCCCAATCCGAGGACGATTGCGCCAACCTCGATGAACGCCGCGGCGGTCTCGGCTGATCCGGCAGCGAAGACTGCAGTGAGGCTCGCCGCCTCGATATTCACCTATTGACCCAGGATGGAGCGAAGAGCACTCAAGGAGTTCGGGTCGCCAACCGCTACCACGATGTCTCCGGCTTCAAGCACGAAATCTGCTTCGGGCGATGGCACCGGTTTGTGGTCGCGCAAGATGGCGACGATGGAGGCTCCGGTTCGTGTTCGGAACTCCCCGGCTCCGATCGACGCTGCGGAGAACTCCGAATGCGCCGGAACTTCGACCCACTCGATCGCCAAGTCGTCGATGTCTTGACGAATCTCCGCGACCGTCTCTACCACATGACTCACGCCAAGGATCTCGGCCAGGGTTTGGGTATCGCTCTCGGAAAGCGTTACCAGGGTCGAACAAACGTCGGGGTCGTCGCTTGAGTAGGCGAGTATCTCGCGCCGTCCATCATGATGGACAATAACTGCCAGATCGGAGCCCTCCGCGTTCGTGAACTCATGGCGAACACCAACACCGGGCAACTTTGTCTCACGTACCTCACTCACCGTCGCATCATAGAGCGGTCTGTCGCTAGTTGCCGCCTGCGATGTTTGATCCGTCGCTCGGGATGCAGGTGCGTGATGAATCGTCAGGCCTATGCCGAAAGAAACAGCGGCTCGGTTGTTGGTTGTGCGGACCCGCCGGCGGGCTCGATGGTAATGCCCCAGGTGACGTCAACTGACTCGTCGGTGGAGAAGAATGCGGCAACATCACCCGAATCGGTAGCGTCGAAGAGCCCGACTGCGCGGGCCCCGTCGTCGTCGATTGCCCACAGCTCGTAGGTCTTGTCATCGTCGAGAACACTGAGCCCTTCACCAATGAGGGCAAGGCCAGCTTCGTCGGCGGAGTAGACGATCTTGAGGTCACCGAGATCGTCGGCCGTCTTCGAAAGAACGATCTCGTTGGCATCGTCGGCGTCGACGACCCCGGCAACCTCGTCGGGCAATTGCGGGTCGCGATCGCCAAGAACAACGATTCCGACGACAAGCACAATTGCCGCGGCGACGGCACCGAAAGCAATTTGCATGGCTCGCCGGCGATTCCGCCGTTCGGTCAGGTCGATTGGGGCAGCAAGCCTTTCCGCGTCTTTTGAGGTCGCTGGCTGGTCTTGCTCGTCTAGAGAATTGGTCGGTGGGGAAACCAACGGGGGTAGCTGGCGAGTGGTGGAAATGCTGGCAAGTACACTTGATCGAAGCGACTCCGGCGGGTTGGTTGACTCGGCGTTTGCCAGCACGGCAGCAGTCTCGCGGAAGCTTGCAACCTCAGATTCGCATTGCTCGCAGCTGGGAAGGTGCGCTTCGAACAGTTCGATCTCTTGATTGTCGAGCGCGTCGAGCGCGTAGGCGGCAGCGAGTGTGTGGATGTCAAAATCATTCATGATGAGACTCCAATTTCATCGCGTAGGCGTATAAGACCATCGCGTATTCGGGTCTTGACTGTTCCTTCGGGCTCGTCGAGCAGCACGGCAACTTCACGGTAGGTATAGCCGCCGTAGTAGGCCAGCTCGACGGCCTTGCGTTGTACTTCGGTGAGCGTTTGCAGCGCAACGCGTACGCGTTGACGCTCGAGTTCGTCGCCAACAAGGTCCTCTACAGCACTGGTGAGATCGACATGCCGCTCGACGGCGTCTCGGTCTTCACGGTTTCGCGCTGATTGCTCGGAGCGGACGCGATCGACGGCGCGTCGGTGGGCGATCGTTGCGATCCATCCTTTGACGCTTCCTTTACCGGGTTCATAGCGTGGTGCTTGTCGCCAAACTTCGGTGAAGACTTCTTGGGCGACCTCTTCGGATTGCGCCGGGTCACGCAGAACTTTCAGGATGATGCCGTAAACGAGCGAACCAAGTTCGTCGTAGATACGAACAAACGCGCCTTCGTCACCTTGACCGCAGCGAGTCATAACCGGCGCAAGCTGGTCGGCGAGAGCCCCGGCGCCGATATCGGCGTGACCTTTCGCGCCGGTGTTCCTTTTAAGCATGTCGGGGTTGCTCCGTTTCCTCGGCCACGCTATCGAACTCCTGCTGAGTGCCCTCAAGGGAGCCGAGTACCCGTCGAAACAATTGGGAGGCCGACATCGAAGCCCAACGAGGCAAACCGCACTTCCCTGGGACTGCATCGACAAAGTTTCGAAGTCGTTGCGGAATCGGTTGAGCTGTTGCCAACGCGAGAAGACCGGCAGTTTCGCAAAACTCGACCACTTCCCGTTGACAAAGTTCGCAGCCGTGCAGATGCGCTTCAAACAGCGCAAGTTCGTCAGCATCTAAAGCGTTGAGTGCATAGACGCCGGCGAGGTGGTGGAGGTCGATTCCCGACGGTTTCATATACCTGGTTCGGTTCACTACGCCTTTTGGATTGGTGTTCGTGAGATCTGTAACGAAAATCGATCTGTCTGGCTCGCCGCTCCGAACCAAAGACATGAATCTCCCCGACGACCTACTCGCCGCTCCAGTCCCCCGTGGGAGCGCGGAGCCATCTCACCCCCGAACGTCAGTGGTCGCCTCGAGCTTGGTTGCGACACTCTTTGGTCTCGGGGCCGCCGAGATGTTGTCCTCGCTTTCGCGCAAGACGCAGTCTCCTGTGCTTGATGTGGGTGATCGAGCGGTCGACCTTGCGCCTGCGTGGGTGAAGGAGCTCGCCATCTCATTGTTTGGTACGAACGACAAAATCGCCTTGTTGGTTGGCATTGCCGTCGTTCTTGGGGGCTATGCCGTGGCGGTTGGTTTTGTGTTCGTGCGTAGTCGCTGGCTTGCTGCTGGCGGGGTAGCGGCTTTTGGCGCGGTCGGTGCGGCCGCTGCAATCACGGGCCGAAACCCCGGCCCCCTTTGGGCTGTGCTACCGAGCTTGGGTGGCGCAGTGCTCACCTTTGGGGCGCTCAATCTGCTCTTACGGTCGCAGGTTCCTCAGCTAGGACGTGTCGGCGGCCCGGCCAGTGCATCTATCGCTGCGTCAGTGCCATCACCACGGCGGCGTTTTTTGGCATCGGTTGCTGGCTTCGGAGCCGCCGCAGCGGTACTGGGCTTCGGCGGGCGCAAGAACCGTGAGCGGTTCAGCGCCGCATCATCGCGAACGGCCACCGGGGTTCCGGTTGCCGCTTCGCCATTGTCGCCGATCCCAGCGAGTACGACGTTTGAAGTGGAAGGTATCTCGGCGTTCTTCACTCCCAACGACGAGTTCTATCGAATCGACACCGCCCTTACCGTGCCTCAGCTGCCTATCGACTCGTGGACGCTTCGCATCACGGGAATGGTGGACCGCCCAGTCGAGCTGACTTTCGAGGACCTGCTTGCTCGACCAATCGTCGAATCCGACATCACCCTTACTTGTGTCTCAAATGAGATCGGGGGTGGGTTGATGGGTACAGCCCGTTGGCTTGGGGTTCGCCTCGATGACCTTCTCGCCGATGTCGGGGTGATGGCCGCTGCGGACCAGATTGTCGGGAAGTCCTCTGATGGATTCACCGCGGGCTTTCCAGTGGAAGTACTCGATGGTCGAGATGCACTCATCGCCGTCGCCATGAACGGTGAGTCCCTGCCACTTCAACATGGCTTTCCCGCCAGGCTGATCGTGCCCGGGCTCTATGGCTATGTATCGGCAACCAAATGGTTGACCGAGATCAACCTCACGCGTTTTGAGGATTTCGACGGGTACTGGGTGCCGCGTGGTTGGGATGCGCTGGGACCAATCAAAACGCAAAGCCGAATCGACACGCCCCGCGGTTTGTCGACTGTGTCTCCTGGAACCATTGCCATCGCTGGTGTTGCCTGGGCTCAGACTCGTGGGATCGACCGGGTCGAGGTGCAGATCGACGACGGTGAGTGGCTCGAAGCCGAACTAGCCGCCGAGCTGAACGACGTCACGTGGCGCCAATGGAAGTTTGCCTGGGACGCAACCCCCGGCCGCCACACCGTTACCGTCCGGGCAACCGATCGCAACGGCGATGTGCAAACCGCTGATCGAGCGACGCCGATGCCGAATGGGGCAACTGGCCAACACCAGATCGTCGTGCTCGTCGCCGACCAGTAACGACCCACTCCGCGGTGCGGCCGAAATGCGGTGTGACGAACGGCGCAGCCAGATTCCGCGGTTTCTCCAATCCGCACCCCCCTGTGGTTTCGAACCTGTGGCGTACCCCTCCTCCCAACTGAACCAACTCCCCAAAGGACCAATTACCGCCATGGCTAGTAGTCAACGAAAAACGATCGGATCGGCGCTCCTTGCTGGTGCTCTTCTGCTGAGCGCATGTGGCAGTGACGCTGCAGAACCAGCCGCTACCGAACCAACAGAAGAAGTCACCGACGTCGAAGAAAACACCGACGAGGCGATGGAAGAAGAAGCCATGGACGAAGGAGCTATGGCGGATGGCGACATGCTGACCGCTTACGGACCCGCCTGTGGCGCTGTGCCAACTGAGGGCGAGGGCTCATTTGTTGGCATGGCCGATGACCCGGCCGCAACCGCAGCCTCGAACAATCCGCTCCTGTCCACCCTCGTTGCCGCAGCAACCCAGGCTGGACTCGTCGACACGCTCAACAGTGAAGGCCCGTTCACCATCTTCGCGCCAGTCGATGATGCGTTCGCAGCCATCGACCCCGACACCCTCGACATGGTGCTGGCCGACAACGATCTGCTCACCACCATCCTCACCTATCACGTCATCGGTGGCGAGTCGCTCGACGCTGAAAGTCTGGCGGCCGCTGGAACATCGGCAACCGTTGAAGGTAGCGAGCTCACCTTCTCCGCCAACGGCGAAGCGGTCAACGACGTCAGCGTGATCTGCTCGAACGTGCCCACGGCCAACGCGACGGTGCACATCATCGACCAAGTCCTTCTTCCACCGGCAGTTGTCGAGGCCCTCACCGCAGGTGCGGCGATGGAAGATGGCGACGCAATGGCTGACTCTGACGAAGCAGCGCTTGAGCCGACAGGTCCGGGCTGCGCCGCAGTTCCCGCCGACGGCGAAGGAAGCTTCGTTGGCATGGCCGATGACCCCGCTGCAACCGCTGCCTCGAACAACCCGCTGTTGTCGACGCTGGTAACCGCAGTCGGCGAAGCCGGTCTGGTTGACACGCTCAACAGCGAAGGTCCGTTCACCATCTTTGCCCCGGTCAACGACGCCTTCGCAGCGATCCCTGAGGAAGACCTCGCCGGCATCCTTGCCGACAAGGATCTGCTCACCAGCATCCTCACCTTCCATGTGGTGGGTGGCGAGAAGATGAGCTCGACTGACCTTGTCGCTGCCGGATCGGCAACCACCGTGAACGGCGCAGATCTTACGTTTGCCGACGCCGATGGTGCTCTCACCGTCAATGGCGCAGCAACACTTTGCATGGATGTACCCACGGCCAATGCCACTGTCCACATTATTGACAGCGTCTTGGTTCCGTAACGGTTCGTTCGATAAAGGAACTGATGCCCGGACCCTCCGCCAGCATCCCCGCCAGCGGAGGCCGGGTATCAACGAAACCCCCAGCATCGAGCTCACCCGCCAGGTTCCTCTCCACGTGGGTTCGATAGCACGGTCCCGGTCTCTCCACATGGAGACCGGGGCCGTTGTGTTTTTGTCAGCGAACAGTTGCAGTGTGTTGCGGCACGCGACCAATTCGAGCTCGAGTTCGAGCAGCGGCTGATTCGTGCTGCTGAGACCTCTTCGGAAATTTCCAATCCGCCAGCTCGTCGTCTCCGAATCGCATTCTGTACTGCCGTTGGTCCGCAAGTAGCACCAACGCAAGCAACCATCAACCACTGAGGGATCAAACATGTCAGAACCAACTCCGGTGCACGCAAGCCAATCGAAAGCTAAGGGGTGGCGAGTCCTGTTCGGTGCAGTGACCGCCGTTATCGCCCTGTCGTTTGCCGTTGGTACGGCAACAGCTGGCCACGAGAACCACTTGCTGCGCACCAAACTCAAGGGCAAGGCCGAGGTTGGGTCACCGGGCGACCCCAATGGCAAGGGCGAGATCGTGGTCTTCGGCATCGACGGCGACACCGAGACGCTTTGTTATGCGCTCACCGTGAAGAAGCTTGATGGCGCGGCTGTTGCCGCGCACATCCACAAGGGCAAGCGCGGCGAGAACGGTCCGCCGGTTGCGTTCCTCGCTGCTCCCGGCGATGGCACCGCCGCTGACTGCCTGACCGAAGGCGAAGAAGGCAAGTTTGCCGAAGGCCAAACCGTCGAGGACATCCTTGAGCGACCTGGCCAGTACTACGTAAATGTGCACACCGAGGCATATCCCGACGGCGCATTGCGTGGTCAGCTGCGTCGGGTTCGCATCAAGTAGCGCTGGTAGGACGCTCGGGCAGGGGTGCAGCTAATCGCTGGAAGTTGCCAATAACGAACTGATGCGTGCGAGTGTGGTGGCGTCCATGATTTCAACGTCCCCTTTGCTTGCCGCCTGGCGGTTTGTTGCGCCTGTTGCTCGGCTGATTGCCCGGCGGGTACGCGGTCGTTGGTGGTCCGAAATCGAAGAGATCAGCGACGACGACGGCCCCGACGTGCGTCTGCGTGCAGACGCCGATGTCCAACGGCCCGCCGACGGTGCTGGTCCGCTCAATCATCGTCGGTACCGGGTCGAGATCGTGAACCCTCGGGTTTCTGCTGAACATCTCCTCCGACATTTCCGTATCCAGCCGAATCGGTTCAGCCCAACCGACTTTGCGACCTTCCGTTCCGACGAGAGCGGGACGGCTGTGTCGCTGAGCGCTGGTGAGGAGGTGACGGTCTCGTTACCTGGACCGTGGGATGGACCCGTCGTGGTAGCCGTCGTCGAGCCGAACCGACTTCGGTTGGAGACCCTCGATGGGCACATGGAGGCCGGCTGGATCGAGTTTCGAGCGACCGAACTTACGAACCCCGATCGTCTCTGGTTCGAGATTGAATCAATGGCCCGTTCGGGCGACAGCGTCTTTGACGCCCTTTACCATCCATTGCGCATCGGTCGACTCGTGCAAAGTGAAATGTGGATCAACGTGCTCGAGGCTGCGGCACAACAGAGCGGTGGCACAATCGAAGGCGTCCCGACTATCTCGACCACTATCTACAGGGCAGCAGATCAGTGACGGTCACCTTCGATCTTGAAACGATAATCGCTGCGCCGATTGCGTCGGTGTTCGAGGCGTCACTCGATATCGATGCCCATCTCGCATCGATGGAAGCCTCTGGTGAGCAAGCCATCGGCGGGGTAACTTCGGGCACGATCGGGCTCGGCGAAACGGTAACGTGGCGGGCGAAACATTTCGGGATCACCTGGAAGATGACCAGCAAGATCACCGAACTGGAGCACCCGGTAATGTTCGTCGACGAGCAGGTTCGGGGCCCCTTTCGCAGGTTTCACCACCGCCACCTCTTTGAAGAACTCGATGGGGGGATCACTCGGATGATCGACGAGATCTCCTTCAGTGCGCCTCTCGGTCCGCTTGGCCGACTCGTTGAGCGCCTGGTGCTCGATGCCTACCTTCCGAAACTCATCCTTGAACGCAACGAGTTTCTTCGAGCCGACCTCGAAAGCCGTTAGCACTACAAGCCATCGCCAATGAAGGTGAATAAAGAGAGCCGCACCTTCGTGAGGTGCGGCTCTCCGGTGCTACGTAACTGTCGCCTTGATCAGCGGGGGCGGGCGCTCCACGGGAAGTTCTTCGCCGATACGCCTCCGCT
This sequence comes from uncultured Acidimicrobiales bacterium, assembly GCA_938015295.1. Taxonomy (GTDB): domain Bacteria; phylum Actinomycetota; class Acidimicrobiia; order Acidimicrobiales; family SHLQ01; genus CALLQB01. Next base: position 16,447 of record CALLQB010000122.1, on the reverse strand, counting down.
TGATAGATCGACGTCGGCTTCTCCAATCGGTAGAAAGTGTCATAGCGGAGCCACCAATGCGGTTGGGGCGTGCGAGGGCTTGCCCGACATCCAGTTTGATTCAAGACGGGCGAAATCTCGTTCGCAAAGTGAAAGCTCGTCGAACAGCGTGGCATCGGCGGTTGGACCGAGAGAGCGAAGCGACAGCCGCTCGAGACGAGCGTCGAGTTCCACGAGCTGCTCAAACAGCTCCTGGCGCCGGGCCTGGCTCACGTTTGGCTCACAGTTAAACAATCGCCGCACTTGGCGCTCCATAGCGGCGATGTGAGCTCTTGTCTGGGTTGATGCGTTAGGTCGGTTTAGTGTTTTCATTATCGCACCTCCTGTAAGTAACCTTATCAAACACACCTATCAAAAGCTACCTGTTTGGTGAAAAGTGTTCACCGTTCATTTGGACGACAGCGAGCCAGCGGCAGCTTTCGCCGGTCGTGTATTGGCAGTTCGCAACAAGACTTGAGCAAATTTCCATCCAGAAACAAAGCCGCTCCGAACGTGTTTGGCAACACCTCCAACTGTCCTTTAAGGGGAATACTTTTATGTCAACTTCACTTCGCGGCCGATTGGCCGTGCTCGCAGCAACGCTTGGGTTGCTAACCGCTGGCGTTGTTGCCACGGTCGACGTCCAAGCTGCTGACCACCTCGAGGCGCCAGCGGCAGCAGCCGACGGGCGCACCGACATCACCGACCTGTATGCGTTTCAGTCGCCGACCAACGTTGACAACACCGTCATCGTTATGGCCGTGAACCCGTTGGCTGGCATCAACGGCGGAACGACCTTTAAGAAGGGCGCAAAGTACGAAGTCTTTATCGGTGACGAGGAGGGCGACGGAACCAAGCTTCGTTGGAAGTTTGGAAACGTTCGCTCGAACGGTGAGCAGCGAATGAAGATGTGGATCGACGGCAAGAAGGTTAAGACCGGACTCACCGGCCGCGACCTGAGTGTGTCGGGAGGCATCACGGTTCAGGCCGGGCTCTTCGACGATCCGTTCTTCTTCGACCTGGCAGCCTTCGGGGACCAAGTAAAGGGCGCTGGCGGTGGTCGTACGTTCTGTGATGGAGCCGAAGCCGACTTCCTTGCTGGGACCGACGTCAACGCAATCGTGGTCGAAATTCCCAGCTCGACCTTTGATGGAACCAACCTGGCTATCTGGGCTCGTACCCGGGCCGAGGGTGGCGTCGTCGACCGTGTCGGCCGTCCAGCCATCGCCACCGTGTTGATCCCCGATGGTTCTGAGGATGCGTTCAACAGAACCAAGCCCAGCCAAGACAACGCTCGATGGGGAGCCGATGTGAAGGGCACCTTGCTCGCGCTTAGCGGTCTTGATGGTACGCCTTACAGCGATGCCGAAGCACAGGGCATCACCGACTTCTTGCTACCGGACGTCCTTACTGTCGACACCAGCGCTGCCTCGGGTTTCCCGAACGGCCGTGCGCTTGCCGATGATGTCATCGATATCGAGCTCGGCATTGTTACCGGTGGGTTCTTCGGAGACTCGCCAGTGCTCACGAGCGACTGTGTCGATGCCAACGACAAGGCGTTCAGCGACACCTTCCCGTACCTGGCAGCCCCCCACCAGAGCTAATCGCCCTGGCGCATGGAGGGAGACCGTGGGGCGGCCTCGCAGGGCCGCCCCACACCCCTTCAAGATTTCACTTTTCACCCTGCCGATGAACCATATGACTCACTGTTTGCGACGAAGGAACTTGTAGATGACAACCCTCGCAGCCGCTCAATCCGAGATGGCCAACACCCAGCCGACCCGCATCAGTCGGTACCTTCCACTTGCTGCTGGCATTGCAACGGCGGCGTTGGTCATCGTCATCGGATCCTTGCTCTTTCGCGATTCGGCGCCGGCGACGCAACCGCTCCCTTCACCGCAGGCGATGCTCGCCAATGGGTTCGGTAAGGCTCCGGCCGACGAACTTGTGGGCTACTGGGAGTCCCGAGCTGCGACAGCCCCCGACGATGTGATTGTTTTGACCCGTTTGGGACAGGCCCAGATGACCTTTGCGTCAGAGGTTGGCGATTTGGCGTACTACGAGCTCGCCGAGACGTCGTTCCGTGCCGCGTTGCAGCACAACCCCTCCTCCGATGGCGCACTGCTTGGCTTGGCCGGCGCCGTTTCGGCCCAACACGGCTTCGTCGAAGCGCAAACTATCCTTGACACAGACTCCTTCAGCCCGTCATTGAACGAGACCGTGCTTACATCGCGCGGCGACGCAGCACTCGAACTTGGCGATGTGCAACTCGCAGGGGCGTTGTACAGCCAGGTCGTCGCGCTCACCCCCGGCGAGCCCGCCATTAACTCGCGTCTGGCCCGGCTTGCGTACCTTCAGGGCGATACCGACCGCGCCGTCGAGCTGGCTACCGGCGCGTTGCGTTCGGTCGGCACGCTTGATCTGCGTGCTGCCGACGCTGCCTTCTACTGGTTTCAGCTGGCGAACTACCAGTGGCGAAGTGGCGACACGTCTTCGGCTCTCACGAACCTCGACAATGCGCTTTCCATTTTCCCCGACCATCTCGGTTCACTCGAACTCTATGGACGGGTGCTGGTAAGCGAGGCTCGCTATGAGGAAGCGATTTCTGCTTTCGAAGCGCTGGTGATGGGCGGTGGTGCGGCCGATCTTCATGGCGAACTTGAGAAGCTTTATACAGCCACCGGCCAGTTTGACGCAGCTGCTGAGCAGAACGAACTCGGACTTGCCGCAGCCTCTGAGCAGATTGATCTGTTCGTCGCCGAGCGCCGCCACTTGGTCGATTTCTACAGTTCTCACGACCCTGCCGTGGCGCTGGAATTGGCCCGACTCGACTTTGCGGATCGCCAGGATATCTACAGCCATGATGCCCTCGCGTGGGCCCTGCATCTCAATGGGTTCTCCGAAGAGGCTGCAGCTCACGCCGATGCAGCACTTGCCTTAGGAACACGAGAAGCAAAGCTGCACTACCACGCAGGCATGATCGCACTCTCTAACGGCGACACCGCACTCGCCAGGTTGCGTCTGACTACAGCGCTCGAGATCGACGAGAACTTCGATGTTGCCCACGCTCCGGTTGCGAAAGCGGCTCTCGAACGCGTCAACTGAGTGAGGTCACTGCGGCGACCGATCGCCACGGCAAGAACCCGAACCCTCGACAGGGCGGGCCTTACAGATGTCTCGCGACATCAGATTTTTTGTGCGGTCAGAGGGAGTTGAACCCTCACGCCCTTTCGAGCACAGCGACCTGAACGCTGCGTGTCTGCCAATTCCACCATGACCGCGTGGATGTTTGCCGAAGCAAACGGTGTAGCTAAGCAATCTATCTAGCCAGATGATCGTAGCGGTCCGGTAGCCGATTCGGCTATCGGAAACCGGTTCGATTGCTGGCGGGCCGCGGCGGGTAAACATCGCTAGGGTTTGGAGACGGACCCCAACTCTGGTCCGGCTGCTCAGCTGTTCGGCGAGGACGTTCCCCCGTGGTGATGAAAGATATTGAGGCCCGGCTCGAAGGCATGGTCGAGGGCGTTTTTGCCCGTGTGTTTAAGGGTGGTATTCGCCCGGTCGAGATCGCCAGGCGAATGACTCGTGAGATGGACCATCGGCGGTCGGTTGGGGTGAGTGGCGAGACGGTGGTGCCCAATCACTTCGTCGTCACTCTGGCTCCGGATGATTCGGCCGAGCTGAGCGGCGTTTCGGATTCGTTGGCCCGAGAGTTGGCGCACGCGGGTCGCGAACATGCACGTAGCGAGGGGTACCACTTTATGGGCCCGTTGACGGTCGAGTTGGTCGAGGATGCGACCCAGCGTTTGTCGACGTTCGGTATTGCTGCGTCGATGTTGCAGGGCGAGGGCGGCAAGGGCGCTGGTTCGTTGTTGTTGCCCACGGGCGAACGTGTGGTGTTGGGCGAGTTCGTGGTGACGGTTGGCCGGTTGCCCGATTGCACCATCACGTTGAACGATCCAAATGTCAGCCGTAACCATGCCGAGATTCATCCGTATGCAAACGGCTACAAGGTTTTTGATTTGGGTTCGACCAACGGCACGAAGGTCAACGATGTGCCGGTGGGCGAACATGAGCTTGCCGATGGCGACCGGATCATGTTCGGCGGAACCACCATCGAGTTCGCTGCGTCGTAGCTCGTTACTGGTAGAGCGGATTCGGCTGCTGCAAGCTGCCTTGCTGGCGAACAGTTGGTGCGACGACGACCACCCGTGTCACGTTGTTTTGGGTCGTCGGGTGTGTTTGTTCGCTGCGTATTTGGTGACGGCGTGACGGGAAGAACGCCAGATGCCGTCTGGTCCTTGTGTGGCGTCTAGTCGTCCTCGTTGTGCGGCTTGCCGCAGCGCAGGCACAGAGAACTGGTCGTCGGCAAGGGAAGTGAGAGGAACAAGTCGCGCTGGTCCGGCGACGTTTGGCACCACAAATCGGTTGAGGTTGTCAAGCATCGCTCGAGCGATGATTTCGCCGAGGGCTCCGTGGTCGCCTTCGTCTGAGCGTTGAAGTGCCCTTAGGTACGGATCTCGTTGTTTCTTGAAGATGACGACCGGCGGGTAGCCGAGCCGTACGAGAATCAGATTTAGGGCGAGTCGGCCGGCTCGACCGTTGCCATCGATGAACGGGTGTATGCACTCAAAACGGTGATGCAGCTCTGCCAGCTGCTCAGGCAACGACACGTCGAGGTTTGTGTGTTTCGCGACCGCTTCGCCTAAAGCGATGACGTCTGCGACCCAATCGGCCAACAACGCTGGCACATCGATCCATGGCGGCGGTCTCATGCCACCGTCGAACTCTGCGATCTCGTGCTCGCGGAAACCTCCTGGCGACTCTGCGCTAGTCGCTTCGGGGTGCGGGGCAACTCCCCAAACTGGAGTCATGGCCATGTAGTGGATGCGGCGAATCTCGTTGAGGTTGATCAAGCCGCCATCGCTCCAGTCGTCGGGATCGAGCGCGTGGCCGTAGACCCACTGGGCGGCATCACTGTAGCCCTCGACTTCCATGTATTCCTTTAGTGGCTTCGCCCCAATGGCGCGTCGTTGATCAAGGAGCACGGCGACTTCACGTAGGACGAGTGTGTTGCCTTCGAGTGCGGTCGAGTGATGCGCTTCAAGGTGCCAGATGTCGGACCAAACCGTTTCCGACTCCTTCGGCGACGGCAATCCGCCGAAGCGTTCGTTCAGTTCGGCTAGTGCATCGGAGAGACGTTTGTAGATGGTCTCTCTGCTTGGTCGTCCTCGTGCCATGTATCGGTCCGTTCGATGTCGCGCAGTTTGATTAGCTGTTTCATCAGGTAATTGAACTTATCAAATTAAGCGCAAGTTGATACAGGAAACGTTTATCGAATCGAACGTATCAACTTCGAGCCCAGTGGCTTGTGGATCGGTGCGGGCGAGCAGGGCCGGGCTAGCAGGATGGTTCGTTGCACAGCACTGTTAGATCGGCGCCGCCAAGCGAATGCCGTTTTGCCAGTAGGCTCACATCGTGTCGGAACAGCTTCTCACCGTGCTCAAACTGTGTCTGCTGGCGCTGCTGTACATCTTCTTTCTGCGCGTGCTTCAGGCGGTGTGGAGCGAGGTTCGTGGGCCCCGACCCGACGAGCCCAGCAAACCGCAGCGGGTTCAGCGGCAGCCTCGGGGCAGTCGCAATCTTGCTGCTGCCATTCCTGCGCTTCGGGCGCCGGTGCAACAAATTGGTGCGAAGTTGGTGATGGTCGAGCCTGCGGAGATTGCGGGCACAAGTTTCGAACTGGGCGACGAGTTGACGATGGGTCGGGCGGCCGGGTGTCAGATCACGCTCGACGATACCTACGTGTCGCAGTTGCATACTCGGGTCTTTTTGCGAGACGACCGGTACTTTGTCGAGGATCTCGGGTCGACGAACGGCACGTATCTGAATCGCAACAAGGTGGCGGCGGCTACTCCGGTGAATCCCGGCGACCGTATTCAGGTTGGTAGCACGGTTTTGGAGCTGGTCTAGATGCTTGAGAAAGAACTGGTTTTTGATGCTGCGCATCTGACCCATGTCGGTCAGCTTCGCGAGGTCAACCAGGATGCGGCCACCGTTGACATGGGCATTTACGCGGTGGCCGATGGCATGGGTGGCCACGCTGCTGGCGAGGTTGCGGCGGCGATGGCTGTCGAGTCGCTTGGCGCGGTCATCCGTATGGCTGGGGTCGAGGATCTGATCAATGCGGTGAAGGCAGCGAACCGGGCTATTACCGAGCGGGCCGAGAAAGAGCCCGAGCTCAAAGGCATGGGCACCACGATTGTGGCCATGGCGAGTTACGTCGACCGCGATGTGCAGTATTTGGGGTTGGTGAACGTTGGCGATTCGCGCGGCTACCGGTTTGCCGATGGCACGCTTTCGCAGTTGACCGATGATCACAGTTTGGTTGCTGGTCTGGTGCGCGATGGTTTGTTGCGCCCCGATCAGGCCGAGCAGCATCCACAAAAGAACGTCATCACCAGGGCTTTGGGCATCGACCCGAATGTTGAGGTCGACCGGTGGGTGCTGACCCCGGTGGCCGGCGAGCGTTATCTGCTGTGCAGCGATGGACTCTTTAACGAGGTGTCCGACGCGAGCATCATCGAGGTGCTCAGTACCTTTGCGTTTCCCGAGGATGCGGTTGCCGAGTTGGTCGATCGGGCCAATGCTGGTGGCGGTCGCGACAACATCACGGTGTTGGTTCTCGACGTGCTCGATCCCGATGTGGACGATCGTGAGGCACGGGCAGCCGAGGCGTTGGCGAACCCGCCTGCGGCAGTTGCCGAAGCGGCCGGCACACCCGCGAGCGCCCCAAAAGTTGATGACGACACGCCGGCCACCCGTTTGCGGCGGCTACTTGGCCGCAAGAAAGGCAACCCGAGCGACGGAGCGAAGTAGTGGGCAAGGTTCGCCGCACTACCGAACTCGGTCTCATTGTTCTTGGTTGTCTTATTGTCACCGGCGCGTACACGTTGGCGAGCCTGGGTCGTAACGCCTCGATTCCGGCAAATTTGGGTCCGTTTCTTGGCATCATTTTGGCGCTGATGATCGGCGCCCATTTGGCTACCCGCTGGTTGGCGCCCGAGGCCGATGGTCTGTTGTTGCCGTTGGCGGCGTTGTTGAACGGGCTGGGTTTTGTGTTCATTGTTCGGCTTGCGGGTGAGCGTCGGGTGCCGTCTGATTTGCCGGGTTTGCAGTCGACGTGGACGGCGCTTGGCATTGCCGCCTATGTGGGCACCTTGTTGTTGGTGCGCAAGACGCGCATGCTCGATCAGTACCGCTATTCGTTTGCGGTGCTCGGTATTGGGTTGTTGATGGTGCCGTTGATTCCGGGCATTGGTCGCCAGATCAATGGTGCTCGTATTTGGGCGAGTATTGGTCCGATCAACTTTCAGCCGGGCGAGTTCGCAAAGATCGTGTTGGCTATCTTTTTCGCGTCGTATCTGGTTGAGAAGCGCGAGTTGCTTCGCATTGCGACGGCGCGGATTGGGCCGATTCATGTGCCCGAGTTACGCCATTTGGGTCCGCTGCTTTTGGCGTGGGGAGCCTCGATCATCGTGATGGTGCTCGAGAAGGATTTGGGTTCGTCGCTGCTTTTCTTTGCGCTGTTCGCGGTGATGGTGTGGGTGGCTACCGACCGGGTTGCGTATCTGATCAGTGCGCTCATCATGTTTATGGGTGGTGCGTATGCGGCGTGGACGCAGTTTTCGCATGTGCAGGCTCGGGTCGATATTTGGCTCGATCCGTGGGCCGATCCTTCGAACAAGGGTTTCCAGGTTCTGCAGTCGATGTTTGCGTTCGCGACGGGCGGCCTCACGGGCACGGGTTTGGGTTTGGGTGATCCCGAACGTATTCCCGAGGTCGAAACCGATTTCATCTTTGCGGCTATTGGTGAAGAGCTTGGCCTGTTTGGCGCTACGGCGGTGTTGTTGTGTTATCTGCTGATGGTGGGCTCGGGACTGCGGGTGGCGATGCGGGCCGAGTCGCCGTTCGACAAGTTGCTGGCGGTTGGCCTTACCGCATTGCTTGGTATTCAGACCTTCATCATCATTGGCGGCGTCACTCGTTTGGTGCCGCTTACGGGCATCACGTTGCCGTTTGTGTCGTATGGCGGTTCGTCGTTGTTGGCCAACTATGTGCTGCTGGCCTTACTTATGCGCATCAGCGATGAGACGGCTGCGCGCGAACGTTTGCGGGCTGAAGAAGGCGCTGGCGTCCGCAAGGTCGTTGCATGAATCGACAGATCCGCCGTTTTGGCGTGGGCATGATGGTGCTCTATCTGTTGTTGTTCGCGCAGCTCAATCGGTTGCAGGTGTTCGACGCGCAGAAGCTGGTGGATGACCCCAACAACACTCGGCCGATCGTGCGCGATTACGGGCAGCGTCGGGGCACGATCACCACCGCCGATGGCACGTTGGTGGCGTTTAGCGAAGAGCTCGACGAGGGTCAGTTTGCCCGCCAGCGGTTGTATCCCGAGGGCGATCTGTACGGCCACATCACCGGGTTCTTTTCGTTTAACTACGGCGCTGAGGGGTTGGAGAAGACCTACAACGATGAGCTTGCTGGCAAAACTACCGAGCAGGCGTTTGGGTCGTTGGAAGATCTGTTGGTCGATCGCGACAACACCGGCAACTTGGTGTTGGGTTTGAACCACCAGTTGCAGGTGGCGGCACGCGACGCGTTGGGTGAGCAGAACGGTTCGGTGGTTGCGCTCGAGCCGGCGACCGGCAATGTGTTGGCGATGTGGAGTTGGCCGTCGTATGACCCCAACCTGATTAGTGCGGTCGATCAAGAAACGTCTCGGGCCGCATGGGTGTGGCACAACGCGCTCAACCCGAGTCCGCTCATTCCGAAGGCCTACCGCGAGACGTATTTCCCTGGGTCGACGTTCAAGATCGTCACGGCGTCGGCCGCTCTGGCTTCGGGCAACGTGTCGCCGACGTCGCCGGTCTATCCGGTGGTGCCGTCGTATACGCCTCCGCTCACTACTTCGCCGTTGCGGAACTTTGGTGGCAGTAGTTGTGGTGGCGATCTCAACAACATCATTCGGGTGTCGTGTAATAGTGCGATTGCCCAGATGGCGGTGGAGGAGATAGGTCCCGAGGCGTTGGCCGAGATGGCCGAGGCGTTTGGGTTTAACGATCGTCTCCCGCTCGATCTGCCCAGTGTGGCGGAGTCGGTGTTTGTTACCGATTACGGCCCGTTCAATCGCACCAATACCAGCGAGGCGGGGCGCGAGTACGACGTGTTCGATAACACGCCGGCGTTTGCGCAGTCGTCGATTGGCCAGTTTGAAACGAAGGCGACGCCGTTGCAGATGGCGATGGTTGTGGCTGCGGTGGGCAATAACGGTCGGCTGATGGAACCGAAGGTGGTTACCGAGATCCTCGATGTCGATGGCGGAGACATCAGCACCAACGGCGACGAGTTGATGAAGTTGGTTATGGCCCCCGATGTCGCCCAAAAGGTGCGTGAGGCGATGGTTGGCGCGGTTGCCGATGGCACGGGTCGACGGTTGCAGACCCCAGGGTGGGAAGTCGGGTCAAAGACCGGAACAGCACAGTTGGGTGCGTCGGTTGAGGCCACTCATGCGTGGGTCATCGTGTTTGCCGGCCAGCCTGGGCAGCCTGCCGATATTGCTATTGCGGTGTTGGTTGAGGCGGATGCGGCGTTGGGTCAACAAACGGGTGGAACCGCGGCGGCACCCATTGCTAAGGCCGTGCTCGATGCCTTCATCGCGTTGCAAGCGGGCAGCTGACAGGGCCTCGGTCGCTGGCTGTCGGTGTTCTGCGCAGGAATTGCGAGCAGATGAAGGGTTTGGGGCCCCTCAGATAAGTAGACTTAGCCGTCATGTCCGAGCAAGGCCCCACAGTCTTCAACGGTCGGTACGAATTGCACCGACAACTTGCGCGCGGCGGCACTGCCGACGTCTTCTTGGCGCGCGACCAACTTCTCGATCGTCCGGTGGCGGTCAAGGTGTTGTTCTCGTCGTTTGCGAGTGACGAAAAGTTTGTTGAAAGGTTCCGTCAGGAAGCGCAGTCGGCGGCCAATCTGAGCCATCCGAACATTGTGGCTATCTACGACTGGGGCGAAGAGCGGGGTACGTATTTCATTGTCATGGAGTACGTCGAAGGTCGCAGCTTGGCCGAGATTCTCAATACCGAGGGGCCGCTGCATCCCGACCGGGCGGCCGAAATTGCCAGCGATGTCGCCGATGCTTTGGGGTTTGCGCATCGCAACGGCCTAGTGCACAACGACGTCAAGCCTGGCAATATTCTCATCTCGCCTAGCGGACAGGTGAAGGTCACCGATTTCGGTATTACCACGGTCATCGCGAAGGCCAAGGCCGAGCAGACCGAGGGTGGCAAGCAGATGGTGTTCGGTACGCCGAGCTATCTGTCGCCCGAGCAGGCCCAGGGCAAAGCGGTCGACCCCAAGAGCGATCTGTATTCGTTGGGCATCGTGCTCTACGAGATGCTTACCGGAACGCCGCCGTTTACTGGTTCGTCGCCGGGCGAGATCGCTGCGGCGCAGGTGCGCGAGCGTCCGAAGCCTCCGAGTCAGCACGGCATCAAGGTGGCGAAGTCGCTCGAGGCCATCACGTTGAAGTTGTTGGCGAAGAACCCGGGCAATCGGTATCCGGCTGCCGACAATCTTCGTAGCGATCTTCGTCGTTACCGCGAGGGTCAGCACGATCTGCGTACCAAGAAGGCTGCCGAGGCGAAGGCTGCGGCGGTGCCGCCGCCGGTGGCGGTTCCGGCTGTTCCCGCACCTGCGCCGGTGCAACAACAGCCGCAGGTGCCGATTGGCGCCACGCAGGCCATGGCGCCGGCCCCTGCTGCGGGCCCCGCTGTTGCTCCGCAGCCCCAAGAGGTTGTGTATCAAGAGCACTATCCGCCGTCGTACCGCGATGACGAGTGGAAACGAAACATCATTTTCTTTGTGGTGCTCATCGGGCTTATTGGTCTGCTGTTTTACCTGGTCACGCAGTTCATCGACACGCTTGGTTTCGGCGACGATCCGGCCGATCTTGGCGACCCCACTGCCGAGCCGGTCGAGATTCCGCAAGTGATTGGTCTTGATAAGGCGGTGGCTCGCGAGACGCTCGAAGGTCTCGGGTTCCTTGTCGATTCCAACCCCGAGCCAAATCAAGAGGTTCCGCAGGGCACGGTGTTCGATCAGGATCCTGCCAATGGCAACCTTGCCCAGCCGGGTAGCAAGGTGACGATCACGTTTAGTCAGCCGAGCGAAGAGGTGCCCATCGATTCGGTGGTCGATCTGCTTGAAGCCGACGCTATTACTCGTCTCGAGGATCAGGGTTTCCGGGTGGAGGTGCGCACCGAACCGTCTGAGGACGATCAGGGCGTTGTTATCCGCCAGTCTCCCGATGCGGGCACTGAGCTGCGCACGGGTGAGACGGTTGTTATCACCGTCAGCGAAGGTCCGGGAAGCAAACTGATTCCCGATGTGAAGGGCAGGACGCTGGCTGAGGCGCGCGACATCATTATTGAGGCGGGTTTCAAGGTCGATGAGCGGCTTGAGTCGAGCGGGTCTACGCCTCAGGGCAATGTGGTGGCTACCGAACCGGCGGCCAATACCGAGGCCGACATTGGCAGCACGGTAACGATTTTGGTGTCGAGTGGTGTGGCTTTGGTGCCGGTGCCGTCGGTGATTGGTCTGTCGGCCGATGCCGCTAGCGCGACGTTGCAGGCTGCCGGGTTTGTGCCGGTGCCGACGTCGCAGCCGGTTGCTCCGGGCGATCCCAATGCCGAGAAGGTCATCAGTCAGGATCCTGGCCCCAACACTGCGCTGCCTAGTGGCAGCAACGTGAACATCGTTGTGGGTGTTGTCGATTCGAGCCTTGGCACGTCGACTACTACGCAGCCTCCGGCCACAACAGCGCCTACTACGCAGCCTCCAGCCACAACGGCGCCTACCACGCAGCCGCCAGCCACGACTGCGCCCACCACCCAGGCGCCGGCGACAACCGCAGCGCCCGAGTAACCGTTCGGGCGAACCGGGGCTTCCCTGTGCGGGAAACCCCGATCGCTCGTGCCGTGGTTACTTGTTACACCACGAGGGGTCGGCGACGCTGACGTCGCAGGTGTTGTTTTTGACCGTCACCTTTCCCTTTTCGGTGATGACGCCGATGTCGTTTGCGACACCGTTGACCGAATTGCCGGTGGCTTTGTTGTTGATGATTTTGATCTTGTTGACGCCTGCGGTCGTGCCATCGAGGTTGGTGAAGTCGATGGCAGAGATGCCGGCCCCTTGGGTGATGCGGTCGTCGTTGACCACGTTGTTCTTCACCGTGTTCTTTTTGATGGTGACTTTGGCGCCGCCAGCGACGGCGATGCCGTAGCCGCCGAATGCCGTGTCGATGCCGAAGGCGATGAACGGCTGGCAGGCCTTGTTGTTCTTTTGCACCTTGTTGTTCAACACCTTCACTCCTGCGGTGTCGTTGGGTTTGGCCGACGCCGCAGTGACGGCGATGCCGCCACAGTTTTTGGTGACCTTGTTCTGTTTGACGGTGGTCTTGGTTGTGCCGCTAAGCACGATGCCGGCAAAGGCGTTGTCGATCAACTTGTTCTTGGCAACCAGACCGCGAGTGCTGTCGAGGCCGATTGGTGTATCGGTGACGTCGATCGCTGCGCAGAACTGGAGCACCTGACCGGTGTCGGAGATCGAGTTTCCGCTCACTTTGAAGCGTTCGGAGTCGCCCATCCAGATGCCGTTGCAGGCGGCGCCGGTAACGGTGTTGTCCGACACGGTTGAGTTTCGCGAGTTCATCACATCGATTGCCGTTCCGGGCGAGTCGACGATGGTGAAGCCGCTCACGGTTACATCCTCAATGACCTCAGACGAAAGTAGTCCGCCCATTGGCTCGTTGAATGGTGCTGCGGCGACACAGATCGAATCGGTTACCCCAAAGAAGGTGCAGGGTGTGTCGGCGTCGGCTGGCGTTTTGATCGTTGCCCCGGGCTCGCCCAGCAAGCTGATTCCGTCGGTGCTTATGTGGAGCGATTCTTCGTAGACGCCCGACTCGACAACGATGGTTGTGCCTTCGGCTGCGGCTTCGATTGCGGCTTGAATCGATTCGCCTTCGCTGACCGTGACGGTCGAGCTTTGCGCCTGTGCTTGTGGTGAGGCGAACGCGAGAAGCGCCACCACCAGGCCTAGTAGTGCCGCGGTTGCTAACGCGCGTTTTTCTGCCATTGCTTTGTTCTCCCCTTGTTGGTTTCACCTGTGTGTCGTAGGTGTGGGGGAAAATCCCTCGGCCGCGCTGTTGCGGGCCGGTCTTGGCTAGAGCGAAAGTTGGTTCGCCCGAAGTCAGCCGGCGCGGTCGAGGAAGGTTTTGAGCAGTTGATGCCCGCCGACCGTGAGGATCGATTCGGGGTGAAACTGCACGCCTTCGACGTCGAGTTCGCGGTGGCGCACGCCCATGACGATGCCGTCGGATGTTTCGGCGGTTATCTCAAGGCAGTCGGGCATGGTGGCCCGGTCGACGATGAGCGAGTGGTAGCGGGTGGCTTCGAGCGGGGCGGGGAGTCCGGCAAATACGCCTGCGCCTTGGTGTTCGATGAACGAGGTTTTGCCGTGCATGACTTCGGGGGCCCGGATGACGTCGCCGCCGTAGATTTGGCCGATGCATTGGTGGCCGAGGCACACGCCGAGCACCGGCTTTTTGCCAGCGAAGTGGGTGATGACGTCGTTGCTGACGCCCGAGTCGTCGGGGGTGCCGGGCCCGGGGCTGATGAGCACGGCGTCGGGGTCGATCGCGATGAGCTGGTCGAGGGTGAGCTCGTCGTGGCGGTGCACGATGGGGTTTGCCCCAAGCTCGCCGAGGTATTGCACCAGGTTGTAGACAAACGAGTCGTAGTTGTCGATGACAAGAACGTTGGTCATCTGCGTGGTCCGGTCTGTTGGTAGCTAGCGATATTGCGTCGCGGTGATGATGCCACCGAGTATCAGGCCGAGGCCAAGCAATAAGTACCAGTTGCTGGCTTCGCCGTCGACGAAGGGCAGCAGTCCCATGTAGTTGAGGATGATGACCACCATGCCAAGCAGCAGTAGGCCGAACATCAGCACGGGCACCCAGGTGGGGCTTGGCGGCTTGCCGGCCGACAGCGATTGCACGGTGCTTACTTTGTCGCGGGGCTGTTCGGGACGAGTGCCCTTGGGGGTAACTCGACCGCCCTGGACCTTGCGTTTTTGGGGCTTAGCCATCTGGGCATGTTAGCCGTTGATGGCCCTGTGCCCACTGGCTCGGCGACAGTTGGTGATGCGGGGTAGGCCGAGCGGATCAATTTGGGTGTTTCCCGTTAAGATTGCTTCGGCGTTGCGTGCTTTGTATGTACTCTGCGCCTTGTACCCCCAAACCCCCCTGATGTGAAGAACGGGATGTGAGTTCGCCGTGGCGAACGTTGCAGTAATTGGTGGAGGCTATGTAGGCCTCACAACAGCGGTATGTCTGAGCCATCTTGGGCATCGCGTCACGTGTATCGATGTCGACGCGCAAAAGGTCGAGTTGATGCGCGACGGCGTGTCGCCGATCGTCGAAGAGGGCATCGACGAGATGCTCAGTTACGGCCTCGGTTCTGGCCTGCTTACCTTCTCTTTGTTGGGTGAGGATGATCTTCCCGATGCTGAGTTCTGGTTTCTTTGTTTGCCGACGCCACAGTCCGACGATGGGTCAGCCGACCTCACCTATATAGAGACCGCAGCTCAAACGATCGGGCCGAAGATTCCGGCAGGGTCGGTTGTTATCAACAAGTCGACGGTGCCGGTGGGTACCGCCGAGTCGGTTTTTGCGCTGATTGGCCGAGACGATGTTTCGGTTGTTTCGAACCCCGAGTTCCTTCGTGAAGGAACCGCTATCAACGATTTCTTGCATCCCGACCGGGTGGTCGTGGGGTCAAGCGACGAAGAGGCCGCTACCCGTGTAGCGATGTTGTACGCCAAGGTCGCGGCGCCTGCTGTTATCTGTGGCGCTCGTTCGGCCGAGCTCATCAAGTACGGCGCGAACTCGTTTCTTGCCACCAAGCTGTCTTACGTCAACGCGGTTGCCGAGTTGTGCGAGCTTCTTGGCGCCGACGCTGACGATGTGATGATGGGCATTGGGCTCGACAAGCGCATTGGTCAGGGCTTTCTTCAGCCGGGACCTGGTTGGGGCGGTTCGTGTTTCCCTAAGGACACTTCGGCGTTGCTCAAGATCGCCGAGACGGTTGGCTACGACTTTGCCATGCTCGAAGAGGCTCGCCGTATCAACGTGGAGCAGTTCGACCGCACCGCTGGCAAGGTCGAAGACATTGTTGCCGATATCTCGTCGGCGAGGATTGGTGTGTGGGGTCTGACCTTCAAGTCCGGCACCGATGATCTTCGCGATTCTCCGGCGATCGAAGTGGTGTCGCGACTGCTTGCGCTTGGTGCGAACGTGGTCGCCTATGACCCGACGGTTACCGAACCCTTAGCTGAACTGCCAGGCCTCGAGATCGTGAAGGACCCGTATTCGGCGGTGTCTGGAGCAGATGCTCTCGTCGTGCTCACCGAGTGGCCCGAGTTTCAGTCTGTCGACCTCGGCAAGGTTGGCGAACTTATGCCGTCTCGCCAGATTGTCGACGGACGTAACCATCTGCACCGGCGAGCGCTTGAGCGCTACAAGTTCAACGTGGTGGGTGTTGGCCGGTAGGGCTTGCTAATCCTCGATGGGTGCCATCAGCACCATGTCTTCGAGGCAGTGGCGTGGTGGCTCGGGGATCTGGTCGTTGGCCATGGTCATGCGTACTTCGGTGCCGCACATGTCGCATCGGTAGGTGATCTTTACCTTGCGTAGTTCGCCGGCTTCTGGCGGGGGTGCGACCGGGCGGGCGAATCCGCCGAGCATTCGAAAGCCGGTGCGCATGATGAAGAACCCGGCGGCTACGGCGACGAGGGCTCGAATGACGAGGCTGGCGTCGAGATCTTGGTCGCTGATGAAGACCTGAAACGCGAGGATGATGGCGAGGGCCATTCCGGCGAAGAACAACGGCTTGTTCATGTGTTCAGCCTACGACGGGTGGCGTAGAAATTGGGTGGCGAGCGCTGCACCATTGCCGGTGGTCGAGAGGAGGGTCAGGCTGTGGCTTGCGAGGTTGCCGGTGGTGAGGTCGTGCAGGGCTTGCAGGCTTTCGGTTCCGTCGAGTTGCCCACGCGCTAGCGAGCCGCCGTGGGGGTTGATGGTGTCGGCCTCTGCGCCGAGTAGTTCGGCGAGTGCGAGTGTGTGCGCCGCGGTTGGTTGATTGGTGGCGATACTGCCCTCGGCTGAGTCGAGGGCCCGGTATGCGCCGACTGCGGCATGTAGTGGCTGCGTTGGTAGGCCGCCGTGCGCTGCGCTGCTGACGATTTGCCAGTCGGTGGGGGTGGCTGACACCGCAACGGCAACTGCTCCGTCGCCGGGCTGAGCCAACGA
>CALLQB010000121.1 GCA_938015295.1 uncultured Acidimicrobiales bacterium | reverse complement strand
CTCGTCGGTGAATGTGAGCTGCATAGTGTCTTCGGCGTGGGCGATTTGGGCTGGCGTGGCTGGCTCGAATATCGGGGGTTCAACGGTGACTCCTGGCGGGGCGTGCGTCTGCGCGGCGTCATAGAACTCGGTGATTAGTTCACGAAACACGGTCTTGGTGCACCCCACAAATTCTCAGAGAATCCGCTTCGCGCAGGTCATCACGAATCTCCTCATCGCTCGATCTACGCAATTCTAGAACGTCCATGTAGAACGAGTTCGGAAATAGTATGAATCTCTCGCCGGCCTCAAGATGGCACCCTCGGTTCGATCCTGAAAGCATCTGACTTCCAAAGTCCTGGCCACCATTACGATTGGCCGACCTATTGATCGTTCGTAGATGAGCTCCGCCGAGAACGCCATCCGGGTCGAGTCCGAAAGCGTTGACCGAAGCCATCGGGAACTCATCGCATTCACCACCCAGAGCGTTGCTCCCACTACTGCATGTGTTTTCAAACCATGTGCGAGACCTGCCGCTGTTCGGTCGGTCGACCCACGGCTATGTGAGGCCACCACCTATGGCTTCTCCCGAAGCGCTCAGGTCGCCGACGGGAGCAACGGCGAGAAGGGTGAATGCGCTCGATTAGACCGCGCCCGTTACTTCGCGAAACAACAAACTCTTCAGCTGGCCGAAGTTTGCATACTTTTCCGTTTGGTAGCTGAACAAACGGTGGCCCGGGAACTTTGGCGAACGCCTCAGCCGGATTGGCCTCAAAGTGCCGCAGTAACCGTTCGGTAGTCATGCTTTCGACCGTTTGTGGGGTTCGCGAGCTGCCCGGCTGGGTCTCGGAAGTCCACTCTCGGTAGCGTTGCGGCCATGAATAGTGATGGTCTTCGGATCGCCGCAGGTCTGGTGAGTCTGGTCCTTGTTGCTGTGGTGGTTCGCCTGGTGACCGATGGTCAAACCCCGTTGCGTATCGTCGCCGAAGTGGTGTTGATCGGCTTAGCGGTCTACCTGCTTACCATCGCCGTTCGCCCTCCGCGCTACCTGCTTTCGGCGACGAAACCAAAGACGCTGGTGTCCGAGGTGCCTGTCGGCGAAGTTCCTGTCGGCGATGTGCCTGTTGTTGAACCCACACCACCGGTGATCGACCTGCGTGCCGCCGATGCACAATCGGTCGATCAGTCCTCTGCTGCCGCTTCGCAAGCCGCGCCCGACGACACGAACTCGTCGATCTCGGCATCTGACTTGCCCAACTGACGAAGCACCGCCCTCGTGTCGGCGCCGAGCGCCGGAGCCGAGGACCGTGGCGCCCAGGGCGTCGCAGAGAAGTCGACGGGTGTGGAAACCATTGTTGATGTCGCGGCTCCGTCTGGGACCTCAACGAGCCCGCCGGCGGCCGCAAATTGTGGGTCGGCGATGAGATCATCGAGAGTGTTGACCGGCGCCCAAAAAAGCTCGGGCTCAGCGACGAAGATCTCTGCCCATTCGGCGCGAGTCTTTGTGATGAAGATGGCATCGAGTTCGGCGATGAGTTCGACCGAGTTCATGGCCCGGCTTCGAACATCGGACCACCTCTCGTCGTCGGCCCACTCGGGATGTCCCACTGCTCGAGTCAGCGGCTTCCAGTGACGCTCGACATCGACCCCGATGATCCAAAGACGCTTGTCGTCAGAACACAGATAGTTGTTGGCGGTGGGATTGCGCATGGTCTCGCGCAGCCCGGTCTCGAGGGTGAGGCCCCACATAAGAGCAATGTTGAGGTCGAAACCGATCTGATAGGCGCCCATGCGAAGCAGCGACGTCGACACGAGCTGTCCTCGGCCTGAGCGCTCGCGTTCGAATAGCGCCGCCGACACAGCGCCGGCCGTTGCGAGGCCGGTCGCATGGTCGCCCATGCCGCCGCGCTGAAACGGCGGATCACCACCAGGCGGGGTGAGCAGACTTGCCATACCCGAATAGGCCCAAAAAGCGGCAATGTCGAATCCCGGCCGGTTGGCCTCGGTCCCTTCGCGGCCGTAGCCCGTGATGTGGGCATAGATCAGTCTGGGATTTGCTGCCGCGATGGCGTCGTAGTCGAGGCCGAGTCGTTCAAGAGCACCCGTACGAAGGTTGGTGACGAACACATCAGCATCCGCGATGAGTTCGCGGGCAAGTTCGGCTCCTTCGTCGCTAGACAGATCGAGCACAACACCCGACTTGCTGCGGTTGTCGAGTTCGAACACCGGGTTGTTGGGCATCTCGGCGCCGAGCATCTTTTGAAACACCCGGGCGGGATCTCCTTCGGGCGGTTCGATCTTGATGACGTCGGCACCCCAGTCGGCCATGATGCCGCCGGCCGCCGGACCAGCCACCCACACGCCAAGTTCTACAACCTTGATACCATCGAGTGGCCCTGCCATGTATCTGCTCCTCAGTCGCTAGCGAACGTCGTGAGACTGTTCTAGCGCCGCTAAGAATGCAGAGCGAGTCCGAGCGCTTTAGGCAGCTGGGGGAGAAGTTGCAGCAGCGGGAGGTGCAGGTGTGGCAGGAACCGCAGCGGTCTGGGCAGGACGAGGAAGGCCGGTTCCCGAACCCTGCGGAAATGTCGAAGGCGCAGGAGAGTGGGGTGCTGCAGGGGCCGCCGCTGCAGCTGGTGTCGGCAGCGGGTGTGCCTGTGCCACGGCTGGTGTCGGTAGCGGGTGTGCTTGTTGCTGCGGCAGTCGCTGAGCGATCTGCTGGAGTGTGTTTGGCTGCGGGGTCGCAGGAGCCGGCGTAGCGATTGGCGCAACGGGGTGAGCCTGAACAACAGCTTGCGCCGCCGCTGCATCTGCAGCGCGAGAGACCATGCGGCTTTCAATATCGGTAGCGCTGAGTGGCTTCTCGATGAGGTACCCCTGGATCCGTTCGACGCCAAGATTGACGAGTCGGTCGAGTTGCCCAACGGTCTCGACGCCTTCAGCGACCATGACAAGGTCAAGGGCCTTGGCCAGAGACGTGATGGCTTCAATGATTGCTTGGTCTACGCCCGGTTGTTCCAACCCGTCGACGAAGGACTTGTCGATCTTCAGGTAATCGACCATATCGAGACGCTTGACGTAGCTGAGCGACGATCGGCCGGTGCCGAAGTCGTCGATAGCGAGACTGACACCGAGGGCTTTGAGGTCGCGCAGCACCGACAACGCGCTGTCGAGGTGGTCAATCACCAAATCTTCGGTGATCTCTAAGGTGAGGCGCCAGGGTTCGAGTCCCGACCATTCGAGGATCTCGGCCACGGTGCGAGCAAAGTTGGGGTCAACGAGCTGGCGTTCGGCGACGTTGACACCCATCGTCACGGGGCTGTCCTTCCAGAAGGTGCGAGCCCAAACCGACGCCTGCGCACAGGCCTCGCGCAACACAAGCTCGCCGATGTTGGCCATAAGGCCAGCTTCTTCGGCAACCGGAAGGAAGTCGCCGGGGCCAACCCAACCAACGTCGAGTCGGTTCCAACGCACCAGGGCTTCAAACGAGGTGAGTTGGCGGGTCTTGCCGTCGATGATTGGCTGATAGTGCACGTCGAGCTCTCGGGCGGCGACGGCGATTCGTAGTGCCCGTTCGGTATCGAGACGACTCATTGCGACCTGGCGTTGCTGCTCATCAAATACTGCGTAGCCGGTGCGGCCTCGTTTGGCGCGGTACATCGCGGCGTCAGCGTCACGCACGAGTTCTTCGCTGGTCCGTGGCTGCTCGGAGTTGCTGGTGGCAATACCGATACTCGGAACAACATTCATCTCGCCCTTGCCAAGAGGGACTGGTCGCTCGAAGCTGGCCAGGATCTGTGCAGCGATTTGCACCACGGAGTGGGTGTTGACCAAACCGGGACAAACAACCACGAACTCGTCGCCGCCGAACCGGGCGACAAGGTCTGTCGACCGCACCGCCGACACAATGCGCTCACCAACGGCGCGTAACAGTTGGTCGCCCGTGTCGTGGCCCATGGTGTCGTTGATGACCTTGAACCGGTCGAGGTCAAGGAAAAGCACACCGAGGGTGGTCTTGTCTTGACGCGCTTTGTGCACTTCGGTTTCGAGGTGTCGAATCAGACCGACACGGTTTGGCAGACCGGTGAGCGTGTCGTGATTCGCCTGAAACTCATGTTTGCGCATGTGTTCGTGGGTTGATCGGCCAAATCGTCGCTGGAGGTGCGATGAAGCTCCTGAAACAAGAGCGATGATGAGGCCGGTAACGAACAGCGTGCCGCGTGCGTCTTCGATGCCGCGGAAAATCCAGGGCAGCACGTAGTACAAAAAGGCGGTACCGAGCAGCCCTGCAGTCACCACCGTCCAATGTGAGGTGACGACGAGATCTATGGCTTTTCGACCGGAGAACTTCACGTTCACCTTGGCCTTGCCGTTTGTTCCATTCGTCATTGCCATAAATGTCGGCGCATTCCGCAGGCCAGTTGACCTGTTTCTGCAGCAATCCGCTGGAGACCGCCAAAGAATCCGGTGACACGAGTGATGCGCTAGACAGAGGGCAGACAAAATCCGCAGAATTCAGGGAGCCGAACCGAAAACCATGCGCGACGTAGTTGATCTTGTAGGCGGCATCGATTTTGGCGAGGGTCCCCGGTGGCACGACGGCCGACTTTGGTACTCCGACTTCTATCAACACGAAATCCGGGCTGTCGACCTCGCCGGTAACCAGACAGTGATGGTCGGACGCGAAAAGTTAGGCGAGCGACGTCCAAGCGGTCTTGGTTGGATGCCCGACGGCACCCTTTTGCTGGTGTCGATGGTCGACCGGCAGGTCCTTCGGCTTGCAACCGATGGTTCGTTGCAAACGCACGCCGATTTGTCGGGTCTGGCGACCTGGCACTGCAACGACATGGTTGTCGACAATGTCGGTCGAGCGTACGTCGGCAACTTCGGTTTCGATCTCGATGGCGGGGGCGACTTTACCGCCGCCGACCTGACGCTTGTGCAGCCGTCGGGCGAGGTCTCGGTTGCCGCTAGCGGGCTGGCCTTTCCGAACGGCAGCGTCATCACGCCCGATGGTTCCACGTTGATCGTCGCACAAACATTTGCAAGCGACTTCGTGGCGTTCGATATCGATGCGAGCGACGGTACGTTGTCCAACCAGCGACAGTGGGCCGAGATGCCAGGTGTTGCGCCTGATGGCTGTGCGCTTGATGCTGAAGGCGCAATCTGGGTCGCCGATGCGTTGGGCAACCGTTGTTTACGGGTCGCCGAAGGAGGCGAGATCCTTGAGACGATCGATGTGGGTCAGCCAACGTATGCCTGCATGCTCGGGGGGCCGAGCGGTGACACCTTGTTCATCGTCTCGTGCGACGGCTCCGACCCGGCCGAGATAGCAGGTAAAGGCACCGGTGTCATTCGCATGACCCCGGTAGATGTCCCCGCTGCCGGTTTGCCCTAGGGCGGACTGGTGCGGTGGTGCAAATGGTCCGTGCACCCTGAGCATTCTTGAGCCAAATGCCTCAGGTGGCGTGAAAGTGGCCGTCGTACAGTGAACTTCATACCAAGGAGTTTCACCTGTGACCGAAAATCCGCAAGATCGATTTACACTCGACGAAGATGCGCAGGAAGCGTTGTTAGCCGCTCACGAAGTGGCAACGTCGCTCGGCGATGATCAGTGCGGCACCGAACACCTGCTGTTTGGCGTTATGGCAACGGCGAATGAAGAAACAGCTGAGCTCCGTGAGCTCTTTGCTTTGGACTCGTTGCGAGTCGAGAGGGCAATACAGCGGCTTGCTCAGCACCGTTTCAGTCTTGATGTTGCCGATGGCGCAGAGTTGCCTCTTTCTGCACGTGCCGCGAAAACCCTCGGCACCATGCGTGCTGACGGTGCGGGACCAACAGGGCCCTTTGAGCTGTTGCACGGCATGTTGCGCGACGACGCCTCTGGTGCCTGCCAGGTCCTTCGGGCCCTCGGTGTGCGGCCCGAAGAGGTCCGACGGCTTGCGGCGTATGGCACCCGGCATCTGTCGGAGGATCAGGTGGCGAACCTCATGGACGCCCTCGACCGTCGTTCTGAAGTTGACTTTCGGCCGTGGTGGGGCCCCAAGCCGAGCGCAGCGATCGAAACGCTGGCCTTTGGCGATGGCGAAGCAAGCATGGAAGTCGCTCGTAGCGATTCTGCGCTTGTCACGATCCGGACTTTGGCGGTTACCGATCACGGCTTTGGACTCACCATGTCGATCGAGTCATTGCAGCCTTGGCTCCTGCCGCCTGTGCTTCAGCCTAGCGAGGTGCTGATTCCTGGATCGCGGCCGGATCACCTCAGCGGACCCGAGGTTCTCGAGGTCGAGGTGTGTTTTGCTGATGGACGGGTCATCTCGAACCGGATTCCGTCGTTGCGTTGGGATCCCAGCAACCCTGAAGGTGCCCAACTGATGTACCTCGGACACCGTGCGGAAATCGTGGTCTTCAACGACCGTCGCCGCAGCGAGAAGCGGACGATCACGTCTGATTGGTGGGCGTGGCCGCTTCCCGATGGCGGTCCAGTTGAGGTTCGTGTGACCTGGCCTGCAGAGTCGGTCCGCGGTGCGGCATCGTTTGACAGCGCCCCTTTGCTGAATGCAGCTGAACTGCTGCGTTCGTAAATAATGACTTGAGTGATTATTAAATAGTTTCTCAGGTAGCGGCGCCGGGGCTCCGATATTGGTTTCGTGGATATTCGAACCGACGAGCTACGGGTTGTTGATCTTGCCGATGAATTCGGCATAACGATCTCCGAGACCCTCGCGCTCTGCAAAATGTTCGACATTCCAGCCCCTTATGGGTCGTCGGTGTTGACGCCAGCCGGTGCGGATCTGCTCCGTGGCTTGGCTCGAGGCGACATCGACCCCGACGTCGTCGATGCGACGACCCTTGCTGAAGCCCGTGGGCCGTCCTATGAGGCCGCCGTTGGCCGTGCAACCACTAGCAGCGCGGGGTCGTTCGACTCGTCGCAGCTGCAGGTCGCCTCGCCAGCCGGTGAGGGCAAGACCACCGAGTCGGTCGACTTTTCTGTTTCGAGTACATCGTTCGGCGAAGACGTCGAGTCCGACACGGCTGCCAACAGGGATTTTGATGGCGCAGTTGATGCGAGCGGCTTTGATGATTTCGGCGTGTCTGGCCTCGGTGAGCTTGCGCCAAAGCGGAAACCGAAACCGAAGATCGATTCGCGGGTAACCAATGTCGCCCCCAGCGCGACCCTTGGCGGCGATCCGACACGCGTAGCGTCACTGGCCGACCCTTCGGACGGAAACGACGATGGGTCTGGACCGTCCCCGGGGTCCTCCGGGTCGGCGTCTGTCACTTCAGGGATTCTCGAAAAGCGTGCACCGGTGCGTCCGGTGCAAGAACGAGGCCCCGAACGACGCCATCCACGCCCTCGCCGTGACGCTGACGCGCAGACTGAAGCGGCAAAGAAGGACTACAACCCAAAGCAGCTTCGTGCGGAATACGACGACATCGACAAATACGTGCCGAAGTGGTTGAAATACATCGCGCTCGTCGCGATAGCGGTGTTTGGTTTCATTGCCTACAACCTGCTCACCGCAACCGACGCGGCCGTCCTGAACGACGATGTGGCATCGACGACCCCGCTGTTTTCGCCGGGCGATTGCTTCAACGCCGATGTTGCGTTGTGGATCGACACCATCGTCACGGTGCCATGCGCCGGCGAACATATGGGCGAGGTGTTTGATGTCTACCGACTTCCGGGTGATGAACTTGCGGCCTATCCAGCAAAAGCTGCGATGGAAAGTTCGGCTCGTCAAGCGTGTCGAGGCACGTTCGTCAGCTACACCGGGCAGTCGAGCATTGGCGGCTCGTACATCATTGGTGTGAGCGTGCCTTCGGCGCTTGAGTGGGGCCGCGGCGACCGCTTCGCCTACTGCAGCACCCTGTCGGGATCGGGCGAATTGCTCACCGGTTCTTCCGCTGGATAGAGGTCCCGGTATTCCCGTACTGCGGTCTCGTCGCGCTACCTTTCCACTGCCGCCACAACGCGGCATCCTTGCCGCTAGGTGGCGGGCCAAGGTTCGGTAGCGAAGGGCAAACAAGAGATGGCAAGTTGTGACGGACGGGTGGTCATAGTTACCGGCGCTGGTCGGGGGCTGGGCCGTGCACATGCCCTCGAGTTCGCCGCCGAAGGGGCCCACGTGATCGTCAACGACCTCGGGGTTGGGCGCGAAGGCGACGGGGGCACACCCGAAAGCCCGGCCGAAGAGGTCGTGGCCGAAATCAAAGCGCTGGGCGGAACTGCGGTAGCGAACGGCGCTGACGTGGCCGACTGGGAGCAGGCTGGCGCCATGATCCAACAAGCGGTCGACACCTACGGTCGACTCGACACCCTTGTCTGTAACGCTGGCTTTCTTCGCGACCGCATGCTTGCCAGCATGAGCGAGGACGAATGGGACCTGATCATGCGGGTGCACCTCAAAGGCCACTTTGCGCCTGCCCGCCACGCCATCGCCTACTGGCGCGATATGGCCAAGGCGGGTACGCCAGTCGATGCTCGAGTCGTCAACACCAGCTCTGGAGCGGGCCTCAACGGCAGTATTGGCCAAGGTAACTACGCTACGGCTAAAGCCGGAATCGCATTGCTTACCGTGCAGCAGGCCGCCGAGTGGGGCCGCTATGGTGTGCGGTCCAACGCGGTTGCGCCTGACGCTCGCACTCGAATGACTGCCGGCGTGTTCTATGACGCCGATGCCCCCGAAGGCTGGGATGAAAAAGATCCGGGCAACGTATCGCCACTGGTGTGTTGGCTCGGCAGCACCGACTGTGACGTGACCGGTCGAATCTTTGAGGCGACCGCTGGGCAACTCAACGTGTGCGACGGATGGCAGAAGGGGCCGGTCGAGTCGGTGGGCGACCGCAAGATGACGGTAGCTGAGGCCCGCGACCTTGCTCACTCATCGATCGCGGGCGCGCCCGAGCCCGCACCGGTCTACGGCGCCAGCTAGCCGGTCGCCGGGTTCGGGTTGGCCTGTACTGCGTGCCGGTGTGGCGCTCGCCACATTTCTCGCGACCAAAACCCCAGTCCTAGCGTCTATGAGGGGAAGTTAGATCCCCCTATTGCGTTTGGAGAAACACATAATGAATCCTGCTAAAGAATTGGCTGCCGAGTTCGTCGGCACCTTCTGGCTGGTGCTCGGCGGCTGTGGTGCCGCTGTGCTAGCAGCCGGTTGGGGGTACGGCGATGATGCTGTTCCTGATCTAGGTATTGCGTTCGTTGGCGTCAGTTTGGCCTTTGGTCTGACCGTGGTTACCGGCGCCTATGCGCTGGGACACATCTCGGGCGGACACTTCAACCCTGCCGTCTCGGTTGGTTTGGCGGTTGGCGGACGATTCAACCCGGCAAAGCTGCCTGGCTACATCGTTGCGCAAGTTCTCGGCGGCCTTGCGGCAGCCGCAATCATCTATCTCATTGCTTCCGGCCAGGACGGTTGGTCGATTCATCCCGATGGCGTGAACCAGGCTGGCGCGTTCGCCTCGAACGGTTATGACGACCTTTCGCCGACCGGATACAGCATGGCGTCGGCACTCATTACCGAAATTGTGATGACGGCGATGTTCCTGATCATCATCATGGGCGCCACGGCAAAACGTGCCGCTGCTGGAATGGGCGGTTTGGCTATTGGTCTTGGTCTGGTGCTTATTCACCTGATCTCAATCCCCGTGACCAACACCAGTGTGAATCCTGCTCGTTCAACGAGCCAGGCCATCTTCGCTGGCGGCGACTACATCGCTCAGCTTTGGCTGTTCTGGTTGGCCCCAATTGTTGGTGCCGCTATCGGTGCAGCAATCTACCGGGCGCTTATCGACAGCAACGACGACATCTTGGTCGAAGCTGTTTAAGCGAGTTCCTCAAGGGCTGCCGCAACAGCGGTAGCCGCATCAGCTGGCACAACGCCCAGTTGTTGAACCTGGAAAACGAAGGCGTCGACTGCACCCTGTAGTCGGCGCCTTTGTTCGTCCAAGGCCTCTGAATGCGGTGGGTTCTCGGCGACGAAGGTGCCACGGCGCCCTTGGCCCACCACGACGCCGTCGTGTTCGAGTTCGCGGTACGCCCGGGCAACGGTGTTGGGGGCCAAACCCACCGCTTCGGCCATCGCTCGGATCGTGGGGAGCTGCGCTCCCGGCTGGAGCAGGCCCACAGCAACCATCACCGAGAGCTGCGCTCGAACCTGCTCGAAGGTAGGTATCGGCAGCGAGGGATCGAGTCGGATCACCATGCGGCGGGTTCGGCCGAGGTGGTCGATGGCGTCGACGGCGGCTGGGCTGCGTTCGGTGGCTTCCATCAGTCCGATTGTACCGAATGTTGTCCTTTGTGTTGCTACAAAGTTCAAAGATCGCTGCAAATGCAACAAATTAGTGCAATACAAAGTGTGTCGTGTTATCAATGTATTAACGAAACGCCCGGTTGAGGAAACCGGCTACAAAGAGAGAAAAGACCCCAAATGAAACTCGTAACTGCAGTCATCAAGCCGTTCAAACTCGACGATGTAAAAGACGCTCTTGCAGCTGTCGGAGTGCAAGGTATGACCGTCTCAGAGGTGCAGGGCTTCGGCCGCCAAGGCGGACACAGTGAGACGTACCGAGGCACCGAATACAAGGTGCTGTTTACGCCCAAGACTCGAGTTGAAATCGTCCTCGACGAGGGCGATGTCGACAAGGCCGTTGATGCCATTGTCGGAGCAGCCCGTACCGAAAAGATTGGCGACGGCAAGGTGTGGGTCACCGACGTTGGCTCGCTCGTGCGTATCCGCACCGGCGAACAAGGCGCCGACGCCGTCTAACCACAAGCTGGTCGCCACGACCTGTCGATCAATCATCATCTGCCATGCCCGCATGCTTGTGCCGTTGCTACAAGCCAGCACGTTGAGCGAAAGCCCAATCCGCGCGGCTTCATCCCAGCGGCGCGAGACTGCGGACATGGCAGACGAGCGTGCACCCGAAGACCAGATCCTCTTTGAGGTAAAGAACCACGTAGCGTGGATAACCATCAATCGTCCTGAGCGGGGCAACGCGCTGGCGCCGATCAACCGCGACCGGCTCCGCGACCTCATCGAGGGCCTCAATGGCCAACTCGATATTCGAGCCGCAGTGCTCACCGCAGCAGGCGACAAGATGTTCTGCCCAGGAGCAGATATCTCGACCGATCGGGAAAACCCGCCACGCCCCGAGGGTGCCCCGGCAAGTTCGGTCGGCGAAGCACGGCGCATGATGTTGCGCGGGCAACACACTCTGATGCCGGCGATTCTTGACGCCGACGTGCCGATCATCGCCGCCGTCAACGGTACGGCGGCGGGCATGGGGGCGCACCTTGCGTTGATGTGCGACCTTGTCATCATGGCTGAGGAAGCGAAGTTCATCGAAGTTTTCGCTCGACGAGGGCTTGTGCCCGACGCTCTCGGGGCTTGGATTCTTCCTCGTTTAGTAGGGCCCATGAAGGCAAAAGAACTCATGTTCTTCGCAGACGACATTCCCGCAAGCCAAGCGCTCGAGTTGGGGCTTTGTAACAAGGTTGTTCCCCGGGCAGAACTGCAGGCGACGGCCACCGAATGGGCCGAGCGGCTGGCCGCCGGACCCACCAAGTCGTACATGTTGACCAAATGGCTCATCAATCGTTCACTTGATGTCGATCGCCACACGCTCGCCGAAGAGGAGTCGTGGGCCGTCGAACTCAACATGGCGAGCCTTGATGCCGCCGAGGGCATCGCAAGTTTCCGCGAACGTCGTGAACCAACGTGGCGAGGATTCTAGGCGTTCTGGAGTACATAAAACTCTTAGAAAGTTGTTCGAACAGCCGATAGTTCTCCATGAACCTGCTCGCCCGCACATGGGTGAGTCCGCGAGGGCTGCAGCAATTTCATCAAGCCATTGACGAGTTCGGCGAGTCATCAGGCCCCAGTGTCGCGCTCATCGCCGGCGTGGCACTTGCGGTCGTTGTCGTCGTTCTCATTCTCGTCGTCCTCAAATCCTGGGAAAAGCTGCGCGGTCGTGCACGGCAGATCCGGGCGTCGGCTGAGTCAGAAGGCTTCGACTTCGTCGAACAGAACCTTCGGAACCTCACACAGTTTCGCTTCGACTCCTTTATGGAGGCGACGGGGTTCTTTTCGACGTCGATTGTGACGACAAAAGGCGCAAGCGGACACCGCCTATACGCCTTCGACTACGAACTCATTAACGAGTACGAGATTTACCAGACCCCCGACGGCAAACGGCACCGACGCAAACGAGGCGAAGCGAACACGATTGGTGGCGCAGCGATTGGCCGCGAGGTCGAACAGTTAGGCGTAGTCGGATGTGCCGCAATGACGACGATTAGTTCGTTCCTTCGCAACGTGGTTGTGCAACCTCAGAACTGGCACATCAGCAACGCCTCGAGGCTGCCACTCGACCGGGTGCTGACGAACCCACCGCCCGACTTCGCTGCGGTGTACAACGTGCGTTCCGACGACCCAGAATTCGCAAACCGGCTGGTGAACGAGGGCATTATCTCGTTCTTGATGAGCTCAGGCGGAAGGTTCGGTCTTGAGATCCGAGGTAACCAGGTCATGCTCTTGGCCAAAGAGGTCAAGCCCGCAAATATGTGCGACTTCGCACGCCTGGTAGAGATCTGCGTCGACCATATCTCCCCGGATCTGCTTGACGACTATCCCGAAGTCGTCGGTGTCGACTCTGGCGGAGCACCCAGACTCGCTCCCCGGGACAGCGATCCGGCCGCCGGTCGTACGTTTCCCTCGATCGAACATCACGGCGATGCTTCTTCTCCAGTGTTGCCCGCAACGCTTTCGAGCAGACCACCGGTGGCCGTGCCAATCGTTGCATCTGACCCCACTGGCCAATCACTGCCGCCCGTCGAACCTTCGACCGAGTCGCCACAGCCTCCGGCAAGCCCGGGCATGGCGCCTTCGAACGGTTCTGAGGTAACACAGCCGGTGAACAAACCAGCGCAACAAGAACCCGAATCACCAGCACAATCGGTCGACTGGTCGCTGTAGCTGGCCAACCGACCGCCGACGCTGATGTTTGCGTCGCTGCGGCGGAGATGCTGGATTAGACAGATGGCAAACGTGACGATTTACCACAACCCTCATTGAGGATCCTCCAAAAACGCCTTAGCGGTCGCTGAGGATTTGGGTGTTGATGTTGATGTGGTGCTCTACATGAAAGAGCCACCCGACCGAGCCGCACTCGAGCGCCTTGTTGACGCTCTTGAGGACCCGGTGGAAGATCTGGTCCGCAAAGACTCAAAGTTCAAGAAACTCGAACTCGATCCCGAGGAGTATGTGGGTAACCCCGCTGCGGTTGTCGATCTGCTTGAGCAGCACAAGGCGTTGTTGCAGCGTCCCATCGTGGTCAAGGGCAACAAGGCCATTATCGGTCGCCCGAAAGATCGAATCGCCGAGTTTCTCAAATAGCGGCGGCGTCAAGGCGCCGTAGTTCGACCAACAACTCGCGCACAGTATCGGGTTGGGTCGCATAGGGCATCGAGAAACCAAGCCGACTGGCAATTCCTCGGTATCTGCGGTGGAGCTCGCTGGCCACCTCGGCAGGAGTTCCGACTACCGCAATAGTGCGAAGCACCTCATCGTCGACGAGCGATGCGAGATCATCCCACCGGTTTTCTTTGGTGAGCTGGCGCAGTTTTGGCTGGAGGTCGCCCCAGCCATGTGCGTCGAGGGTTACCCGGTAAGCGGGCGTCGACCCATAGAAGCCCAGGTTGAATCGACAACCGCGCTCAGCGGTCTCCTTTTCGGCCTCGGTGCGGTACACGCCAACCATGACGTCGACGCCGAAGCTCAGGGTGTCGTCGGCCTTGCCGGCTACATCGAGGCCGTTGGCCACGTTGGGAATCGTGTGCTCTCGGAGAAAGTGCTCGGTGTGAAACGGGTGGATAAGGATGCCGTCGGCCACCTCGGCGACCATCTGCGTCATCCGAGGGCCGAGCGCCCCGACCCAGATCGGAGGCACACCACACTCGAGAGGCCCGGGGTCAAACAACGGCGGTAGCAGATTCAGGTTGTAGTAGTCGCCAGAGACATCGAGTGGTGTGCCGTTCTGCCAGCGGTCAAAAATCGCCTTCGTCGCTTGGACAAGTTCGCGCATGTGTTGCACCGGCTTTCCCCAGACGGCGCCGTAGCGCCGCTCGATATGGGGCTGGATCTGCGTGCCGAGGCCCAGGATGAACCGGCCGTTGGAGAACCGCTGCAGATCGAACGCCTGGTAGGCGAGATGCATGGGGCTGCGCGGGAAGGCGATCGCCACATTTGTGTACAGCGTCAGGTCGCTATGTTCGGCCGCTACGAGCAGCGGGAAAAACGGGTCAGTTTGTCCCTCGTAGGTAAAACAGCCGTCGAACCCAAGTGCGTCGAGTTGCTGTGCGGCATGTGCACACGAGGAAAGGTCGCCTTGAAGGCTGGCGTCGTACTTCATACCGCATGGTATCTAGTGCCCGAGTTCTGCTGAGTCCTTTGGCCTACTTTCAGGGCAACGCGCATCGTTTGGTCCTCGTCAATGGTCTTTTCTGCACTTGTCGCCAGGGTGGACGGCACCCCAAACTCGGTTGTGTGACCTCCCGTGGCCCTCTTCGCTCACTGCGTCGTTCTTCCCTGCGTTCCGCAGCGGCAGTTGCTGGGGTCATTGTTGTGTCGGTTGTGGCCGGCTCGGGAATCGGTACCAACGGCACCAATGCGTCAGCGGTTACGGCGGTCGTCACCCTTGTTCCTCCTACAACCGCCGCGACTTCTGCAGCGAACGCAGTCGCCACCGAGGGCGTTGCTGTTCTGGGTGCGGTGGAAGAACGGGTCACCACCACGGCGCCAACCACAGCTGTTCCAACAACCACGACTGCCCTGGCAACCACCACAAGCGCTGCACCGGCCGCTACTACCTCGACCACAACTACCTCGACTAGTACAACCTCGACTAGTACAACCTCGACAGTGACGCCGACCACCACGGTTGCGGCTCCACTGACAAACGAGCAGATCGGCGCTGAGGCAGAAGCGATTCTCAACTACCCGTGGCGCGACAAGTTTCCCGGTTGGACGTTGGTTTGGGACGATGCGCGCGACGGTGTGCGGGCCTTGACCTTTCCCGACCGCAAGGTTGTCGAGATGTACATTCGCCCAGGCGACGACCCGGCGTATCTTGCCAGAGTCTTGGCGCACGAGTTTGGCCATGTCGCCGACCTCGAACTCAACAGCGATGCTGATAGAACGGTTTGGCGTGAGGCTCGAGGAATCGCCGACAACGTGTACTGGTGGCCTCAGGGCAACTCGTATGACTTCGACACCGGAGCTGGCGATTTTGCCGAGGGTTTCGCTGCGCTGCTGGTGGGCTCCGAAACCAAGAGCCGGGTTGGTGGCCCGGTCACCAACGACCAATTGGCCGTGATGGCCGACCTCGTTCGCTGAACCCGATTTTGTTACGAGACCGGATCGAGGTCGTCGTCGAATTCGCTTGAGTGAAAGGTAATTGCCGAGACCTCAGCGGTGGTACGACGTGCCCGGACACGACGGTACTCGTCGAGGTCGACGACCTCTGCGAGTGCTTCATCGTTGGTGTCATCGGCGAGTCGGTTCGCAAGATAGGTCAGTACTTGCGTGGGTTTGTCGCCGTCGTGGGGGCCTGCCATACCGTATCCATCGGCACCCAAACGATCGTCCTGAAGAACTTTCAAGAAGTTTCTGAGGAGACTTTCGCGAAGATCTCGCCGTCGACCCACGTTTCACCGAGCAGGAAGTGGCTTCGCAACTCGCCTTCCAAGGTGAAACCAAGGTCGATCAGCAGCTTTCTCGACGCAACGTTTTCCGGCGTCGCAATGGCGAAGATTCGCCGCAAACCGAGGTGGTCGAAGCCAAAGTCGGCGATGAGCCGAGCAGCTTCGGTGCCGTAGCCGCGGCCCCAGAATGAGGCGTCGAGCAGATACCCGATCTCGGCTCGACGGTGCGTGAAACTTTCGATGGAGAGCTGCGCCAGGCCGATGGTCTGGCCGTTGGACTGCAACACAACAGCCAACGAATACAGAAACCGGTCTGGGTCGATGGCGGCATCCATAAGTTCGCCGAGATAGGTCGTCGCTTCGTCTTTCGCCAACGGCCCCATCGGCAGATGCTGCATTGCTGCGCGAGTTGAGGTTGCCTGTTGTACGGCGTCGGCGTCGGCACGGGTGAGTTCGCGGAGTGTGAGTTGGTCGCCCTCGATCACTACCGGGTACATGATGTGAGTCAACCCGAACCGTCTGCCGGTCGCCCACTTGGACAGCGAGCCAGCCGGAAAAAGGTCAACGAAAGTTCGGCGGGCGTTTCTCGCGCAACGCCGCGACTCCTTCGCGGTAGTCGTCGCCCTTCATGAGTTCAGCCAGCGTGGCGTTGGCGTCGTTCACCGACTCCGCAGCACTGCGGTGCAGATCGAGATACAGCTGTCGCTTCGACTCGCGCAGCGACGCCCGACTGTTGTTGGCGATGAGCTCGCGGGTGTACTCAACCGCGTGCGGTAACACCTCAGTCGAAGCGACCGCTGCTGTGGCGAGGCCGATCTCGGCGGCCTCGGCACCAGTGAACCGTCGGCTCGACAGCACAAGGTCGGCCGCTCGGGTGAGCCCCACGAGCCGGGGGAGTGTCCACGACAGCCCAAACTCGGCTGGCAGGCCGAGGCGTCCGTGTGCGCAGGTGTAGGCGGCCTCGGTGGCAAAGAATCGCACATCGGCGAAACAGGTGAGGGCTAGTCCAACACCGGCAGCTGCGCCGTTGGCTGCGACAACGATGGGTTTGGTCAGGCCGAATTGGTACGCGAAATCGGCATCGAATGCGGGGGAGAGCCCGTATCCCGGCGTGGCGATGTCCTCAGCGGTTCCGGCGTCGTAGCCACCTTTGGCAACATGACCGGCCAAGGCTTCGCTGTCGCCGCCAACACAGAACGCCCGCCCTTCCGGGTCACCGGTGACGATGATTGCTCGTACCGCTGAGTCGGCTTCGGCGACGTCGAGTAGGTGGCGGTACTCGGTGTGCATCGTCCCGGTCCACGCGTTGTGGCGATGTGGTCGCGACAGTGTGAGGGTCGCAACCTGGTCGGTTACGTCGTACGTCGTTGCTCGAAGGTCCATACGCCACGTCTACTTCGCGTGCTTGACGCCGTGGCGGATGATGACGCGATCTTGCTAGGCGAAGAGCTCACAGTTCTGGGCGCCGGCCGTGCAGGTGTCGTTTTCGGTGCCGCCATCAAGAACGTTCTGGCCCACGCTATCGCTGAGTGTGTCGGTGCCTTCACCGCCGGTAATGATGTCGTTGCCGTTGCCGCCGAAGAGCGAGTCGTCGCCTTTTCCTCCGTCGACGGTGTCGTTGCCGGCCTGGCCGTAGACGATGTCGTTACCTGAAGCACCCTTTACGATGTCGTCGCCGGCATCGCCGTAGACGATGTCGTTGCCGATTCCGCCCGATACGTGGTCGTTGCCATCGCCGCCGTAGACGGTATCGCTCATGCCGCCGCCGTTGGCAAAGTCGTTGCCGATCCCGCCGAGAAGTGTGTCGTTGCCATTGTTCCCCGACAACGTGTCGTCGCCGGCATCGCCGTAGACGAGATCGTTGCCCGGTCGGCCCTGCACGTTGTCGTTGTCGTCGCCGCCGTGAACCTCGTCGTTGCCGGCTCCGCCGCCGACTCGGTCGTTGTCGTCGCCGCCATCGAGGTAATCCTCGCCGTCGTCGCCCGAAAGGTTGTCTTTGCCGGCGTTGCCGTAGATCACGTCGTTGTCGGCGTTGCCGCGAATGGTGTCGTTGCCTGCGTTGCCGTAGATAATGTCGGCGCCGGCGCCGGATTTGATGTTGTCGTTGCCGTCGCCGCCGTAAATTATGTCGTCGCCAGCGTCGCTGCGAATCGAGTCTTTGCCCCCATCACCGTAGATGGTGTCGTTGCCGTCGCCGCCGGTGAGTTTGTCGGTGCCGTCGCCGCCATAGATGGTGTCGTTTCCTGCACCTCCGTCGACCGTATCTGCGCCGCCGCCAGCACAGATGACGTCGTCGCCGCCGCCAGCGTTGATGATGTCATCGCCACTTCCGCCAAGGATGACGTCGTTGCCGGAGGTGCCGTTGATGACGTTGGTGTTCGATGTTCCGGTGATCGTGGGGGTGAGTCCGTTGCAGCCCGAGCCGTAGGCAGCTTCAACGCCGGTGAGGTCGCCGGCGCCGAGAAGGCGTTTCGTCGAGTTCGACGACTGCGAGGGATACATCACCTCGGTGTCGACCAGCACGTGGTTGAGACCAATGCCGTGTCCGGCTTCGTGGATGGTGACCGATTGGATGTCGTAGCGGCCGCTCGCTGCGCCGTTTGACCACAGGTAGTCGGTGTTGAACTGCATGTCCATCTCGACCGCTTCGCCGGCTGAGGTGTACCACACCGTTGTTCGGGCCAAGTAGGTGTCGGCCGGGTTCGGCGTCGCTCCCCAGAAGATGACGTTTTGGCCATCGAGGACTCGTTCGGCAATCGAGGTTGTTCCTGCGTAACTCCACGACAGGTCAACGGGTCCTGATTGGACAACCCAGGCGTTGAGACCGTCGAGCACGGCCGCCGAGGCGCCGGTGACGGCCGGAAGTGTTGCTGCGTTGATGTAGACGCTAATTGCTGCTCCGTCAGCGGGCCAGCTATAGCTGGCAAGCGAAAAGTCGCCGCTGGCGTCGGCGTGGACGGCTTCCAGGCCGCCTGAGCCTTGGGCCAGTTCTATTGCGCCGTCGTGGCCAATCACGCCCATCAAGTCTTCAGAATCGGCAAGTCCGACGTCGCCAGTTACCGAGTCGGGCAAGTCGACAAGATGTAACTGGTACCGGCGGCTTCCCTCAAGTTCTGCTTGGGCCGACGTTGACTGTGCCGTGCCGTCATCGGCTCGACCGCCTTCGGTCAGTACCCGAACGGTCGCGGTTACCGGGCCCTGGAGTGTTTCATCGACGGTGATTGTCGAGATGGTGAACACCCGTCCATCACGGGTCTCGATTGCACTCTGGGCGGTCACGACGCCGCGCACGACCCTGGTCGCACGGTCATTGACCTCGGCGTCGGCGTGAACAGCGGTTACCTCGGTCAGCGTCTTGCTCTCGGTTGAGCCCGAAACGGGGTCGACCAGCGAGAGTATGAGCGCGAGCGTGGCGATTCCGGCAAGCAGACCGAAACGTGAAGTTGACGAGGTGGGGGCCATGTAGGGGGTCCTGAGGTCTAAGGATGCTTTCTTGGTTATCGGATGATCACCGCGGTTGGTTGAGCGAAGTTCTTGCGCGCCCTTTGGCCGACTAGAGTCATGTCCATCGAAACCGGAGGTTCATCATGAAAATTGTTGTCGATTACGACCTGTGTGAAAGCAACGCGGTCTGCATGCAGATTGCCCCTGAGGTGTTCGAGGTGCGAGATGATGACTTCTTGTATGTCCTCGAAGAGAACCCAGGCGAAGAACTACGCGAGAAGATGGAAGATTCCGTCGCTCGTTGCCCCAAACAAGCGATCAAGATCGAGGACTGATCGCGTCCGTAGAGGCCAAGTAGATGCCCGAGTCCATAACCATTGTTGGGTCTTCGCTCGCAGGTCTTCGCGGGGCTGAGGCCCTTCGCAAGGCAGATTTTGGCGGTCGAATTCGGATGATCGGCGCGGAGGCGCACCTTCCCTACGATCGGCCTCCGCTTTCCAAACAGGTGTTGGCGGGCACCTGGGAACCTGAGCGGATTGCGTTGGCCGACAGCGAAAAGCTTGCGGCCCTCGATCTACAGTTCGTTCCCTCGACCAAGGCGATCGATTTCGACCTTGGTAGTCGCCAACTCGTCACCGAAGGGCCCCAGGGCACAACGACCGAAGCGGTCGACTCGATGTTGATTGCGACCGGCGCCCGCGCCCGGTGGTTGCCCGGCACCGAAGATATGGCGGGTGTGTACACGTTGCGGACCATCGACGATTCGTTGTCGTTGATGGCCGGTCTAGAAGCCGCACCTTCCAGAGTCGTGGTCATCGGGGCCGGATTTATCGGGGCCGAAGTTGCTGCCACGGTGAAAGAACGCGGCATCGACGTGACGCTGATCGAGTCGATGGCCTATCCAATGGCTCGAGCACTCGACGAAAGCGTCGGAACCTTGTGTGGCGAGGTGCTTGTCGAACATGGCATCGATCTTCGCCTTGGTGTTGGTGTTGCCTCGATCGAGGGGGACGCCCGTGTCGAACGGGTCGTACTCTCCGATGGCTCGACGATCGATGCCGAGATCGTCGTGGTGGGTATCGGCGTACTTCCCAACACCGAATGGCTAGCGACTTCGGGCCTCGAGATCGACAACGGTGTCGTGTGCGACGCCACGTGTCTTGCGGCTCCGGGGATTACCGCAGCGGGCGATGTTGCTCGGTGGCCAAACACTCGCTTCGACGAGGTCATGCGGGTCGAGCATTGGGAAAATGCTGTCGACCAGGCCGGAGTGGCTGCTCGTCGGCTACTTCTCGAAGCCGACGACGCACCCGAGTACCGGCCTGTCCCGTGGTTCTGGAGCGACCAATTCGACCGCAAAATCCAGATGGCTGGGCGTCCCCGGGCCACCGACGAAACATGCCTGGTTACTGGCTCGCTCGAAGAGCGTCGCTTCGCTGTTATCTATGGCCGCGACAACAAGCTGACCGGCGTGTTCGGCATGAACCGGCCTCGCCATGTCATGCAATACCGCATGCGAATCGATGAGGGGATGTCGTGGCAGGAAGCCGTAGAGACCGCCGACTCCTAGCAGCCCTTCGCCGGGTCCGTGGTCCAGTTGCTGTACTGATGGTTCTGTTCGCCACGTCGTGTGGCGCAACCGAAATCGATGACGTGTTGCTGCTGGAAGCGATCGAGGCCGAGGTGCTGCCCGAGTATCCGGGTCTTCTTGAAGATCTTTCTTGCCCGACACCGATTGAGGTTGGTGTCGGCATCGGCGCAACCTGTACCGCGGCGATCGACGGCGAAGCAGTCGAGATCGAGGTCATGCAGACCAACGATGAGGGAGCGGTTACCGCCGATCTTCAAGAGACGCTTTTCGACGTTGTGGCGGCGGCCGACAAGCTGGCCGAACGCTTCGAGTTTGAACTCGGTGTTGCGACCGCGGTCGACTGCGGTGAACCGCCGTTGCGGGTCGTCAAGGTCGGCATGACCCTGCGGTGTGTTGCTGACGATGGTGACCGCAACCGTCAGGTTGAGTTGACGATTGTGAACGAGTCGGGGGCCTACGAGCTTTCGTTGCCCTGACCCGTGCCTACCAGGTGTGGCTGAGACACCGCTGGTCAAGATAGCCGGGTGCCCAAAGGCCCCACACGCCACCCACAGCGCGTCGTGTGCGATCGGTCCACGCTATCGAAGCCGGATCTGCGACCCGCCGAATGGTTTGGGTAATGCCGCCTTCGTACACGGTGTAGCCCGCCCAGACACCGGGGTAGTCCTTGGGCGATCCAACCTCGGTGATAAGTACGCCGTGCCGGAAATAGGCCCGGTTTCGATGAGTGTGGCCCGAACTGACGATGACGTTGGGATTGGCTTGGCGGATAGCGCGCAGAAATGCTGGCCCTTCCGATACCGGAATACCAGGCGGCCAGAACCAGGGGAGCGCGAATTTCTCGAAGTGATGGTGCACACCGAGGTACACGCCAGTGGTCGTGGCCGACATCGCCTCGGTGACTTCGTCAGCAATCTTGGTCACTTGACCGTGACCCTTCAGCGGAATTGACGTATCAGCGACTACGAGTCGGATGCCGGGGAGATCGACGTGGTGCACCGGTCGATAGTCGAGCCCGGCGTTTGCCATACCTTTGTCGGTGTCGATGCCTTTCTTCTTTGGCTGGCGATCGTGGTTGCCGAGGGTGAACTGGTAGGGCACCTTGAAACTTCGCACCAGGTGTTCGAGTTGGGGCCACTCATCGGCTTTGGTGTGGTGGGTCAGGTCGCCCTTGAGGAGGAGGTGTTGTGCGCCCCAAGCAGTGGCCTCGGCGGTGGCGGCAAGTGCGCAGCGAATTGGATGCGGCACAGCGACATCTGCGTCTTCGCGCATTTTGAACAGCATCCCGAATCTGCTGCTACCCAGGTGGAGGTCAGAAACGGTTGCGAACTGACTGAGGCGTTCGCCGGGCGGTGGCGTCGGCGTGGTGATGTGGAGGTGGCTTGCCGGTTGCCCGTCGAGCTGTACCGACACCACAAGATCTGACGAGTGCGGCAGATCGCTCAGCTCGGCAGCTCCGGGGCCGCCGTCGCTGTCGACTACCAGCGACGTGTCGGCGCACGAAAGATGCACCGGCCCTACGGGAAGGTTGCGCCAAACAATCTGGACCGCGTCGGGCTCAACGGCAAACGCTTCAAGCGAGTGGGGGAGCGAGACTGGTGGGTGTAGACGCACGATCTGAGTTTCGATTGTTGGGGGGCCGAGAAGGTGTGGAAAGTGTGAATCTTCGTGTCGGTGCTGAGGGCTATGGGTAGGCGGTCAACTGGTGCTGAGCGGGGCATCGAGAAGCCGTGCACGGAATGCTGCGTTAACCGCGAGCCGTTCGAGATGCTGCTCGATAAGTTTTTTCCCCTGTGGTACTTCGTGGTCGGCCAAGAAGGCACGAACTGTTAGCACATCGGCCGGTTTTGATAACGCGGTGACGCCGCCGAGCATGCGGGCAACGCTGTTACTAGGGAACTTTTCGACCAATTCGTCCCAGGAAGTCGTGACAAATGTCCATACTGCCGGACCTGCAACGCTGTTGTGGAGCAGACGGAGCAGCGCATAGGGGCCATTCTGGCTACGGATCGTGTCGGTGAGGGTGAGTTGTGCCAACCGTTCGGCAAGGGCAATGGAGGGAAAGTCGGCCAGTGCATAGAGGTACCGCTGCATATCCTGGGGCGATTGTGCCCCGATAAAGCGTTCGAGGAACTGCTCGAATTCGTCGTCGCTGCCGGTGGCGGCGACGACGTCCACCGCCGATCCGATAAGTGCCGGGTCGGCCGTGTTGTCGGCGAGAATGGTGCGCGCTGCGGCGACGATTGCTGGATCAGCGACGATGGTGCCGAGCGCCCCAAAAAGTTGCGCTCGCCGTTCGCGCTCGGCCTCAGTATCGGTTTCGGTCGGGGTCGACCCAAGTGCAGCAAACGACGGACGAAGCAGTGGTGCTACCAAGGCAGCGAACTCGTCGTGGCGTTCGGTTGGCAGCAGGTGTTTGAGGGTCGACAAGGTGCCGACGATGTGCTGCCAGATCGATACGTTGGTTTCGTTGCTAAACCCCTGCAGAAGATGCAAATACTGGGCTGGTTCGAGCTGTCCGGCGGTGGTCAGAGCCCAGCTGTCGTCAAGCACACCGAACCGTTCGACACTTTCGAGGTCGCCCGGTCCGTTGTCGCCCAGAGAGCGAAGCCGTTCGGCTGAGAGGCGTGCCCGGTAGAATCCCGAACCATCGGTGTTGAAGGTGGCGATGTCGGCGGCCGCGACCGGGCTTGTGGTGCTGGAGTCGGTGTTGGTGAGGAGTACCCGATGTTCGGTGCCGCCTTTGTCGCGGAGCCGAACAGGGATTGCCCACGAAGCGGTACTCGCTGCGCCGGTGTAGGAGAACCGTTCTTGGTGGAGGTTGCCGGCTTCGTCGATCGCGATGACGGGGTAGCCGCCCTGGTAGATCCACGTCTCCATGATTTCGCGCACGTTTTGGCCGCTGACGTGTTCGAGCGCGTCCCAAAGGTCGCTGGTTTCGGTATTCGCATAGCTGTGTTTCGCCAGGTAGTGCCGAATGCCCTCGCGGAAGATGGCTTCGCCGAGAAACTGTTCGAGCATGCGAACGACGGCGGCACCCTTTTCATAGGTCAGGATGTCGAACATCGCCTCGGCATCGGCGGGTGACTCGACAGCAAACTCGATTGGTCTGGTCGCCTCGAGTGAGTCGGTGGCGAAGGCGGCGGTTCGTGAGAGCCCGAAGTTGGTCCAGCGGTCCCACTCGGGTTTGAAGTGATCGGTGGCCTTCATTTCCATGAAAGTGGCGAATGCTTCGTTCAACCAGATGCCTTCCCACCAGGCCATGGTGACCAGGTCGCCGAACCACATATGGGCGAGTTCGTGCGCCACGACATCGGCGATGCGTTGCAGCTCTGGTTGGGTTGCGGTGTCGGGATCGACCACCAGAAGTACTTCTCGAAACGTGATGCAGCCGAGGTTTTCCATAGCGCCGAAGGCGAAGTCCGGGATAGCGATGAGGTCGATTTTGTCGCCCGGGTAGGCGATGCCGTAGTACTCGGTGAAGAACCTCAGTGAGCTTTCGGCTGCCTTGAGCGCAAAGCCGGTGAGGTGAGCCTGACCGGGCCGGTGCACCACGGTCACTGGCACACCATCGACATCGATGGCCGGTGTTTGTTCGAGGGGGCCGACGACGAAGGCGACCAGGTAGGTCGACATCTTCATCGTTGTCGCGAATCGGCGGGCGAGCTTGCTGTTGGTGTTTCCGGCGGATGCAACCGGTTCAGCGGAGATCTCGGCGCTGTTCGAGAGAGCGAGCAGGTCGGGCTCGACAATCAAGGTGATGTCGAACGTTGCTTTGAAGTCAGGTTCGTCGAAGCAGGGGAACGCCCGTCGCGCATCGGTCGACTGGAATTGGGTTGTGGCGATGGTGTGTTCTTCGCCGTCGGTGCCGGTGAAGGTGCTGCGGTAAAACCCGTGGAGTTGATCGTTGAGCAGGCCGGTGAACGACGCTGCGATCTCGACCAAACCCGGTTGCAAGGCCGTCGCGCACGAAATGGTGAGACGCTGCAGCTCGTCGTCGAGCACAAAGGAGTTCTCGAGAGTTTGGCCGTTTTGGGTTACGGTCACGGAGCTGATCTCGAGCTCGATCGAGTTCATCACGATGGTGTCGGTGCTCGCCGTGACGGCCGCCGAGATGGTCGCGTATCCGTCGAAGGTGGCCGCTTGGAGATCGGGCTCGAGGCGCAGTTGATAGTTCTCGGGGAGAACGTGGCGGGGGAGACGA
Source organism: uncultured Acidimicrobiales bacterium (assembly GCA_938015295.1). Lineage (GTDB taxonomy): Bacteria > Actinomycetota > Acidimicrobiia > Acidimicrobiales > SHLQ01 > CALLQB01. The sequence continues at coordinate 7,396 of CALLQB010000121.1, read as the reverse complement.
TGTGGGTTTGTCACGTCACGAGCCTAGTAGCGGCGAAGGGTGCGAGAATCGCCAAAATGTTCCTCGGTCGCGTCCATTTGGTTACGTCGGGAAGAAATTTCCCTGTTCGGGGCCGAAAAGCCTTCCGCAGTGCGCTGAACCGTGTTAGGAAAATGTCGGATGTAGTTTTTGTCACGGTCGGAGTGGCATCGTCCAGGCGACAACGTAACGATCACTGTTCTTGGTCACGGTCTAGTCATGGTCTTGTTGCGCCGAGCTACAGCGAAGGCGGGAAATGACAGAAGAATCAGTTTCACCCACGATGCGCCGTCGGCTCACTCGAATGAGTCGCCGTGTGTTCGGCCGCCGCGGCTACGGCAGTATCGACATCGACATTTCTGAGGCGGTGATTCCCTCAGCGCCATCGATTCGCGCCGAGCAGTGGCAACAGCCAGGCTTCCGGAGTGACAGCGCAGACTTCAGCGAGGCAAAAGTCGACGCCGAGCAAGCGCATCTGCCGTCGGGGCGGCCAGCAGTATTGCCATCCGACCGATCACCGACTGGTCGATTGCCCTCCGACCGATCGCCTTCTAGTCGAACACCTTCCGACCGGGCACCCGGGCGTTCGGTGCCGAATCGCAACAGTTCTAACGCTCGTTGGGGATCGGCGTCGTAGTCGCTGGTTTCCGCAGCTCCCCCTAGGCCAGCTCGTGTTTGCTCGCTAGGTCTGCGAGCGACACGAGCGGCCTAGGGCCAATATGGCTGATGACCTCTGACGCCGCCAGCGAGCCGAGTCGGCCGCAGGTGGCGAGATCGCGGCCGCTGGCGATTCCGAACAGCACGCCTGCGGCGTAGAGGTCGCCGGCTCCGGTTGTGTCAACGACATTGGCCACGGGCACGGCAGCGACTTCGATCGATTCACCACCGTTGAGAATCACCGAACCTTCTGCACTGCGGGTGAGGCAGACCAGGTCGCAGTCGGCGGCTGCTCGTCGAGCAGCTTCGTCGAAGTCGGTGGTTTGGTAGAGCGAGCCGATCTCGTCCTCGTTGCCGAAAAGAATGTCGACGGTGTCGACGATGAGCGCAAGGAAGTCGTCGCGGTGGCGGTCGACACAAAAGCCGTCCGACAAGGTCAGCGACACCTTTTTGCCAGCTTCTTTGGCGGTGGTCATGGCGAGGCGGATGGCTTCTTTGGCCGGAGGGGCATCGTAGAGGTACCCCTCGCAATAGAGGATTTCGGTGGATGCGACGAACGCGAGATCGATGTCGGCTGGTTCGAGCGCGGCCGAGATGCCGAGAAAGGTGTTCATCGTGCGTTCGGCGTCGGGTGTTACCTGAATCATGCTTCGAGCGGTGGGTTCACCAGCGCTGGCCAACGGCATGTCGTAGGTCACGCCGGCTGCTCGAAGGTCGTCTCGGAAGGTCGCTCCCAAGGCGTCGTCGCGGACCTTGCCGATGTATCCAGCGGTTGCGCCGAGCGAGGCGATGCCGACGATGGTGTTGGCTGCGGATCCACCACCTACCTCGGTGGGCGATGGCATGACGTCGTACAGCGAGATCGCTCGTTCGGTGTCGATGAGTGTCATCGCTCCTTTTTCGAGTCCGTGTTCGGTGATGAACGACTCCTCGACATTTGAGATCACATCAACAATGGCGTTACCGACTCCGACTACGTGCATGGCGACAGGTTAGTGGGGGACAAGGCGGCGGCACCGCCTTGACAGCTCGATAATAGTCGTTATCATCAGAGTGTGGCCGACGACACCAAAGCACGACTTCTCGATGCAGCTATTGAGGTTTTCGGCGAGAAGGGTTATCAGGGTGCGGGTGTTGCCGAGATTGCTCGACGCGCCGACCTCACCACGGGCGCTATCTATAGCCAGTACCGCGGCAAGGCCGACCTGCTTCTCGAGGCGCTCACGGCCCGCATCCCGCAAGAACTCGAGCGGTTGTTGTCGAGCAACGATGCGCCGTCGGAGGTCACCAGCATCTTGGCCACCCTTGGTTCAGATCTGCTTGTTGGTGACGATCAGGGCGACGGTCTCATGCTCGAAACCTTTGCCGCCGCTCGCCGCGAGCCAGACCTCGCCGATCGTCTGCGGCATCGGCTCGCCGACGAAGAGCGGCAAATGGCCAAACTGGTCGATGAGGCCAAGGCCGACGGCGTGTTCGACGAGGCGCTCGACACCGACGCTGTTGTTCGGTTCTGTCACTCGGTTGGTCTTGGCATGTTTCTTTCGCGGTCGCTTGGGCTTCCGATGCCCGATCCGCAGAACTGGCAACTGGTTATCGACCGGGTCATCGCCAGCGCCATGCCCGCCGAGTCGAGCGCAAGCTCATCGCTCGAATCCTCTGTATCCACCTCAACTTCATCCACGTCAACTTCATCCAACGCACAGGCCGGGTCAACCGACTCGGCCGCAATCTCGCTAGTCGAAGACTCAGGAGCATCTCTATGACCACCACCGAACCGGCCCCAAGCAACTCCGTCCCGAACAAGTGGGACGACTACGACAATGTCGATCGCATTATGGACGTCGCCAACGCCGACGCCGCAGATCCCGACGGTCTGATCCATGCGGTGAAAGACAACGCCGATGCCATTTTCACCTGGAACTACGAAAAGGGGGAGCGGGCCAAGCTGAACAAGCTGTACGAGAAGGCCAAGAACGCGCAGTGGAACGGCGAGACCGACCTCGACTGGTCGATCGAAGTCGACCCCGAGCAGGTCATCACGGTCGACGATCCAAGCATCGAGGCATGGTTTCGAGAGAACCCCGAATCGCCGCTGTACAAGATGAGCGACACCGAGTGGACCCGGGTTCGCACCGAGGGCGTCAACTGGCGGCTTAGCCAGTTCATGCACGGCGAGCAGGGTGCGTTGTTGTGCACCGCCAAGATTGTTGAGACGGTGCCGTGGATCGACGCCAAGTACTACGCGGCTACGCAGGTGGTCGACGAGGCGCGCCACGTCGAAGTGTTCGCCAAGTACCTCGACACCAAACTCGACGGCGAGTACCCCATCAACCCGCATCTCAAGTTGCTGCTCGATGACATCATCAACGACAGCCGTTGGGACATTACCTATCTCGGTATGCAAATCATGGTCGAAGGCCTAGCGCTTGCGGCCTTTGGTTTCATGCATGCGCTCACCGAAGAGCCGCTGCTGAAGAAACTGCTCCGTTATGTCATGAGCGACGAAGCCCGCCACGTTGCGTTTGGTGTGCTGAGCCTGCAAGAGGTGTACGAAGGGCTGAACCAGGCCGAGATTCGTGAGCGTCAAGAGTTTGCTTTCGATTCTGCCTTGCGGATGCGCGACCGTTTCCTTCAGCAGGAAGTGTGGGAGCGCATGGATATCGACGTTCGCAAGATGGTCGAGCTGCAGCTTGCGCAGCCAAACGAACAAAAAGAGTTCCAGCGTTTGTTGTTCAGCAAGATTGTGCCCAACTGCAAGAAGCTCGGCTTGCTCGATGCCGGCGACGGTTGGCTCCGTGACCGCTTTACCGATATCGGCGTTATTCAGTTCGAAGACATGGTCGATACCACCGAGGAATTTCTCGAGTTCGATGCGGTGACCCACGACCGTGAAGCGGCGAAAGCCAGCTGATACTTCAGCGATATACACCTCGAAGGTGTGATCTAAACATAAACAACATAAGCCCCTTCACCTAACAACCGTTGACAATCGGTCACGTTCCGCGGTTGGTTTCTGAGGGTTCACCACTTGGAGCGCGAGATCTGCGAGTGTGGTGGGGCTTCCACTGAAAGACAGTGGAAGCCCCTCACCCCCACAGAAAGGCACTGCGTTGCGAGTTGTGCGTCGTGGTATTTTGATTGTTTCTGCTTGCGCGTTGTCGACCTCGGCGGCCGTGTGGGTCCCGGTGCTCGGCGGCCAGGCCTCGGCCCAGGACGCTTCGCCGGTTGCCACGTGTCTCGGTAGCGACGTCACGGCAACCGTTGGGTCTTCGCCGTTCTACGGAACTCCCGGCGACGATGTGATCCTTGGAACCTCAGGTGATGATGTCGTTCATGGGATGGGCGGCAACGACAAGATTTGCGGCGGCTCGGGCGACGACGAACTGCATGGCGGTGCTGGCGACGACATGATTGCGGGTGGTCAGGGTCTCGACCGAATCACCGGCAACGCTGGCGACGACGAAGTGCGTGGCGGCAGCGGCAACGACCGTCTCTTCGGCGGGTCGGGCGACGATCTCCTCATTGGCGACAAGGGTAACGATGCTGCGGCCGGCGGCCCGGGCGATGACTATCTGGCTGGCCACGAGGGCGACGATCAGCTCTGGGGTAACGACGGTGCCGACGTTCTTGTCGGCGGTATTGGCGACGACGAGTTGGCTGGCGGCGACGGCGACGACGAACTTTACGGGCAGCTCGACAACGACATCTTGCAAGGCGAAGACGGCAACGATCTTCTGCGGGCGGGCGACGGCAACGACCTCGCTTCGGGCAACGCCGGCAATGATGATGTTGCTGGTGGCGCCGGCGACGACTTTGTGTCGGGCGAAGCTGGCGACGATGTGCTGAGCGGTGGCGATGGCGACGATGCTATTGGTGGCGATGCTGGCAACGACGAGATTGACGGCGGCGATGGCAACGACATGATCGATGGTGGTGCCGATAACGATTACATCGAGGGCCGATCTGGCTCGGATGTGATTATTGGTGGGCCTGGCGACGACTACCTGCTGGGTGGCGATGGCGCTGACTCGGTGTGGTCGGGCCCTGGAAACGACGTTGCACTTGGCAACGGCGGGTCTGACGAAGTTGGCGGCGGCGATGGCGACGACACCGTGGTTGGTGGCGATGGCCACGACATTTTGTGGGGAAACAAAGGCAACGACACGCTGTCGGGTGAGGCGGGCGATGATCAGATCGGCGGCGGTCCCGACGACGACGCCATCGATGGCGGCGAGGGAGCCGACACCATCTGGGGCGGGTCGGGAACCGACTCGTGTGATGGTGGTGCCGACGATGACATTACGGCCTACCTGTGCGAACTGGTTACCTCAATTCCGTAGCCCGCTTCGGGGTTGGTAACGTCACTGCATGGGATACACCTGCTTTGACGTAACCGAGACCGACCATATTGCGCATGTGTCGATGAATCGGCCCGATGCCTTCAATTCGATGATTCCCGAGTTCTGGAGCGAGTTGCCAGAGATCATCAACGAGATCTCTGATAAGGGCACCGCTCGGGCAATCATCTTGTCGTCGACCGGCAAACATTTCTGCGCTGGCATGGACATTTCGGTGTTCACCAGCGGCGACACTCTTTCGGGAGGGGCATCGGGTGGCTCGTCGGTCGAAGTGGGTCGAGCCCGCTCACAGGTACGTATGTTGGCCCTGCACCTTCAGGAAAGTTTCACCGCGCTCGAACGAGCCCGCATGCCAGTGCTGGCCGCTATCCAGGGCGGTTGCATCGGCGGAGCGATCGACATGGTCACCGCCGCCGATATGCGTTACGCCACTGCCGATTCGTTCTTCTGTATTCAAGAGATCAACATCGGCATGACCGCCGACGTTGGCACGCTGCAGCGACTGCCCAAGCTCATCCCCGAGGGTGTGGCCCGCGAGTACGCCTACACCGGCGACCGCATGCCGGCCGACCGGGCGTACGAACTTGGTCTGGTTAACCGGGTCTACGACGATCACGCATCGATGCTCGAGGGTGTGCACGAGATTGCGGCCCGCATCGCTACCAAGTCGCCGTTGGCGATTTGGGGTTCGAAGCAAAGTATTACCTATGGCCGCGACCACACGGTGCAAGACGGTCTCGAATACATCGCCACTTGGCAGACCGGCATGTTCCAGCCCACCGACATGCTCGAAAGTTTCGCTGCCCAGGGCGAAAAGCGCGACCCCGAGTTCAGCGACCTGCCCGAAGTGAAACGTCACCTCTAAGCCCGGAGCCCACCTGCCATGACTTCTCCCGCGGCCGTGCCGCTTCCCCAAGGTTTCCGCGCCCATGTGGCGTCGATCGGCATCAAAGACGAGACCGACGATTTCACGGTGGTGCTGAGCGAACAGCCCGCAGTGGCCGTCGGCATGTACACCAAGAGCCGTTTTGCTGGTTGCAGCGTTCGGCTGAGCCGCGAGGCCACGGCCGACAGCCAACTTTCGGGTGTGGTGGTTATCTCGAAGAACTCGAACGTGGCTACGGGCCCCGAAGGCGAGGCCAACGCCCGCGAGGTTGTTGCCGGGGTGGCTGCGGCTGCCGACGTGTCGCCGATAGACCTGGCGATTGCCTCGACGGGAGTCATTGGTCGCCAGTATCCAATGGACCGGGTGCGGTCGCATCTTTCGACCCTGGCCAGCGAATCGTTTGCTTCGAGCGACGCGCAGTCGGTTGCGGAAGCGATCATGACCACCGACACCCACGCCAAAATCGCAACGGCGCAGGTGGGCGACGCCAGGGTTGTGGGCATTGCCAAAGGTGTGGGGATGATCGAACCTGACATGGCCACGATGCTGACCTTTATCTTCACCGACGCCGACGTTTCTGCAGCTCAGCTTGACCCGATGTTTCGGCGCATCATCGACCGCACGTTCAACGCCGTTTCGGTCGATACCGACACCTCCACCAGCGACACCGCCATCGTGATGGCCAACGCCATAGCCGGCCCCGTCGACCTCCACGCTTTCGAAGCTGCACTCTTCGATGTTTCGCTTGCGTTGACCAAGATGATTGCGTCGGACGGCGAAGGCGCCGAAACGCTCATCGAGGTGCATGTCGACTCGGCACGAGACGATGCTCAGGCCAAGCGGGTTGCCAAGGCAATCGTCAACTCGCCGCTGGTGAAAACCGCCGTGCACGGAGCCGACCCCAACTGGGGGCGAGTGGCCATGGCGATCGGCAAGTGCAGCGACGACCTCGATATCGATCAGGACATCGTGATCATTAGGTTTGGCGACACCGAGGTGTATCCCGACTTGTTGCCCGACGACGAACTCGAATCGCTGAGCGAGTATCTGCGTGCTGACGAAGTGCTGATCCACGTGAGTCTCGGCATCGCGAACGGCGAATTCCGCGCCTATGGATGCGACCTCACCGACGGCTACGTCCGCATCAACGCCGACTACACCACCTGATCGCCTCCGCTTCTGGCGGCGAACGGTTCTCTGCCCTCGTCGGGCATCGCCTGTCGGGCTCACTCGAGCCGACTCTCGGATTTGTGGTGGTACTTCTTCCGCCGACCGCTGGGTGAATCCCCGCTCGAGGGCGGACGCGACTGGGGTTCTGTTTTGCCGCTGTTGTGTTTGGGGGCGATTTCGTTGGGGGTGGCGGGGCGGGTTGTCCAGATGTGTTGGTTGTTGAGGTAGAGGGTTTTGTGGGTGTCGTGGAGTTGGTGGTGGCAGTCGGGGCAGACGAGGGCGAGGTTGTCGATGTTGGTTGGCCCGG
>CALLQB010000120.1 GCA_938015295.1 uncultured Acidimicrobiales bacterium | reverse complement strand
CCGGCCATCGTCTCCCACACCAGGTCGGTGCTCTGACAATCGGGACAAATTGCTCGTGGGTACCAGATGACCAGCGAGCACTGCGTGCAGCGGGGGAGCTCGATGCGGCCCTCGGCGGTTGCAGTCCAGAAACGCTGGGTCTCGACATTGGTAACCGGTGGCTTTGCGGGAAGTTCGCTCATGCTTCTGCTCCGAGGATGAGGGTGGCGCTGCCCATTCGGGTGGCCATCGAGCCGCCAGTGCCATGAGCGAGGGCGAGCCGGCAGCCGGGAACCTGCACCTCGGGGTGGGCTTCGCCTCGAAGTTGTCGCACCGCCTCGACCACCTTGGTCATGCCGCCCCGATTAAACGGGTGGTTGTTGCACAATCCTCCGCCGTCGGTGTTGAACGGCAGGCGCCCGTGCGGAGCCTGCAGCGCTCCGTCCGACACAAACGCACCGCCGCCGCCCTTCTCGCAGAACCCGAGGTCCTCCAGGGTCACGAGCACCGTGATGGTGAAGCTGTCGTAGATCGAGGCGTAGTCGATATCGGCGGGGGTGATGCCTGCCTCTTCGAAGGCCATCGGACCTGAATACACCGCACCGGTGTAGGTGAGGTCGACCCGGCCAGCGTTGGTGCCCTTGGCGCCAAAGCCGGTGCCCAGCACCGGAATGGTGTGACGGTCGAGGGTCTTCGCCACAGCCTCACTGACCACCACAAGCGCCCCGCCGCCGTCGGTCACCACGCAAGCATCGAGCAGATGCAGCGGGTCGGCAATCAACCGCGATTGCAATACGTCGTCGACGGTGACCACATCTTTGAGAAAGGCGTTCGGATTGTGCTGGGCGTGGGTCGACGCCGCCACTTTGATCTCGGCAAGCTGAGCGCCGGTGGTGCCGTACTGGTGCATGTGACGTTGCGCCGCCATGGCGTAACCGCTGAGAATGTTCATGCCGAAGAGGTTCTCGAAGCTGGCTTCGGGCGCGTCGTCGAAGCGAGCCGCACCGCCCACGCCGGCGCCGCTACGAGGATTGCCGGCAAGGGTGATGAGGGCAACGTTTATGTGCCCGGCCGCGATGGCCTCGGCGGCGTGGCGAACATGAACAAGGTACGACGACCCACCGGTTTCGGTGTCGTCGATGTGGCGACAGTTGAGGCCCAAGTACTCGACCATCGAAAGCGCCCCAAAACCGGGAGCATCGCCGGCCGAGTAGTACGCATCCACGTCGGCCATGGTCAGGCCCGCATCAGCGAGTGCGCCAATGGCCACCTCGCCATGGATCTGGGCTGGTGTTTTATCGGGAATCACCCGGTCGGGGTGTTCAAACACTCCCGCGATGTGCGCAACGCCTCGAACTGTCATGCGACGGACGGTAGTTCGTCGATGGGGCCAACCGTCAGTCTGCGACGATGCACATGGGCGGCTAGCCGAACACCACGGGTCCCTGGGTCGTTGGGCTTATAGAACCCTCTCGCCCAGCCGATAGGAGTCACGAGTAGTTGAGGACTGAAACAACGGGACGATGCAGCGAATTCGACGCGACGGCAAATTCTTCGCCGCAGGTGAAGAACGGTTCACTTTCAGGGGCGTTTGTTACGGCACATTCGAACCGCGCCCGATCGACGGTGCACGGGTCCCCGAGCAAACGCAGATAAAACGCGACCTGTTTGACATGCAGGCTGCCGGCTTCAACGTTGTTCGCACCTACACCGCTCCGCCCGACGACATGCTCGACATCGCCGACGAGCTGGGAATACGGGTGCTTGCTGGCGTGGCATTCGAAGACTGGCGGTACACGATCGGCGCATCAGCACGCGAGTTTCGACGTGTCGCGAAGCAGGCCGAAGCCCACGTGCGAGAGACCGCCCAGCGTCTAGCGGGCCGCCCCGAAGTGTTCGGCATGTGCCTCGGCAATGAGATTCCGGCCGACGTGCTTCGCTGGCACGGCGAGGACCAAGTCGCAAAAGCGCTAGGCCACCTCGTCGACGTGGTGCACGAGATCGACCCTGACATGCTCGTCACCTATGCCGGGTATCCCACGGCCGAATATCTCAACCTGCCCGAAATCGACTTTGTCACCTTCAACGTCTTCCTCGAAGAGCAACCCGATTTTCGCAAATACCTGACACGGCTTCATCACCTGGCTGGCGACCGACCGCTTGTCCTCGGCGAGATGGGCCTGCATAGCGACGGTACGTACGACGGCGACCAGGCGCAGGCAACGGCAATCGCCTGGCAGATGGAGACAGCGATCGAGCGTGGCGTTGCCGGAATGTGCATCTTTAGCTGGACCGACGAATGGTACGTGGGCGACGAAACGGTCGAAGGATGGAACTTTGGCATCACCGACATCGATCGCCTGCCAAAGCCATCGTTCGACGTGGCGGTCGACTGGAACACAAAGGACGTCACCGACCTCGATCATCCTTGGCCAAAGATCAGCGTGGTCGTCTGTGCCTACAACGAAGAGCAGTGGATTGAGGAATGCCTCACCCATGCCACCACAATGCAGTACCCCGACTTCGAAGTGTTGTTGATGGACGACGGTTCAACCGACCGAACCGTCGAGATCGCCAACGCAATTCCCGGAACGATCGTGCACGAGTTGCCCCACGCCGGACTCTCGGTCGCACGCAATGAGGGATACCGCCGCGCCTCTGGCGAGGTGGTCGCCTACCTCGATGCCGACGCCTACCCGTCCCAAGAGTGGCTCTACTACCTCGCACTCGCGTACGACGGACCGACCGTTGGCGGCGTAGGTGGCCCAAACATTCCACCCTCTTCCGATGGTGCCGGCGCCCGAGTTGTTGCACGCGCACCCGGCGGACCGGTGCATGTGTTGATGGCCGATGACCGGGCCGAACACATTCCTGGCTGCAATATGTCGTTCTATCGAAAGGTTCTCACCGAGGTTGGCGGCTGCGACCCGGTGTACATGGCGGCTGGCGACGACGTCGACTTGTGCTGGCGGATCCTCGACCGCGGATGGGACATCGGGTTTCATCCCGCCGCGCTCGTGTGGCACCACCGACGCACCGGTCTGAAGACCTACTTGAAACAACAGCGCGGGTACGGCCGCGCCGAAGCGCTGGTCGAGGCTCGTCACCCCGACCGCTTCACCCCGACAGGATCAGCAAGATGGCGCGGCAACATTTACGGCGGCGCTCCGTCAATTGCCAAACAGCGCATCTACCGCGGCCAGTTCGGCAGCGCGGCCTTCCAATCGGTGTACCAAGGCGGCGGGTACCTGATCGACCTCCTTCATCAGGTTGGTGTGCCGTTTGTTGGTGCCATCGCCGTTTTGGCAGCCGTTCTGACGCCTATCAGCTTGTGGTTTGGTGCGGTGGCGTGTTTCTCGGGCGCCCTGTTGTTGACGCTTTTTGTCGCCGACGTTTGGCGCACTAATCCGGCAGGCGAACGCGAGGTCCCGGCGTGGAAACTTCGACTACTCGTCGCCACCCATCACCTGTTGCAACCACTGGCTCGTATGTGGGGCCGATTGACCTCGGTGCGCGACGCACGCCGCGACATGGCGAGCGCAACTATCGAACTTCCACCCATCTATCAGCGCGCCCGCAAATTCGCGGTTGTTGCCGAAGATCGGCCGAGGGCCGAACTGGTTGGCGACGCCGTCACCAACCTGCGCGCAGACGGGCACCGGGTTCGGGTCGACCACGGTTGGGAACGCCACGACGCACAAGTGGGGGGTTACCTCACAAACACCAGGCTGCAGACCTCGGCGCACCCACCGGGCTTTGTGCAATTTCGATTTCGGCAACGTTTGGATCGGGCACGACTCACGTTTGTCGCCGCTGTTTTCTTGATGGCGATGGCCCTGTCGCCAAGTGCCGGAGCGGGCATTGCTGTGCTCGCCGCAGCGGCGCTCGGACGCGACCTGATCCGGGCCCGGGGTCTTCTCGACAAGGTCGGCTTTGCCGATGCGGCGTAGACAGCGGCCCAGGAGCCGCAACGTTTACACGGTTCTGCACTATGTGCGGCCGTTTCTTGGTCGCGCGATTGGTTCGCTCGTCTTTACCGTCGTGTTGGCGGCTGTCGCGCTGGCCGAGCCCTGGCCGCTGGCGTTTCTTATCGATGGCGTCCTTGGCAGCGACGAGATCCCCGGTTGGGTAACCGGTATCGCCGGCGAGTCGACTGGTCGGCTGGTGATGTTTGCCGTCCTCATGAGTTTGGCAATCACGGTGCTCGCCGGAGGTCTTGCCATCATCAACCAATACCTCACCACTACCGTGCAGCTCCGGATGGTGCTCGACCTCCGCAGCGACATGCTGGCCCACGCGCAACGGCTTTCGCTCGCGTATCACGACGACGCCGAAATGGGCGATCTGATGCACCGTATCAACACCCAAGCCACGGCACTTGGGTCGATCATGGTGGCCATTCCTTCGCTCATCCTCAGCGTGCTGCGCGTTGTCGGTATGGGATTCATCGCGTTCAAGATCGATCCGATGCTTGGCCTACTAGCTCTTGCCGTGGTGCCGTTCGTGTCGCTGTCGACCCGCTACTACACCAACCGGGTTGAACCAGAACTCGTACGGGTTCGCGGCATGGAGGGGCGGAACCTGTCGATCGTGCACGAGTCGCTGGCGATGCTCAAGGTCATCTTGGCGTTCGGTCGAACCAATCACGAATGGAATCGCTTTCGGAAACAGGGTGAGGAAACGGTCGACGCAAGGGTGCAGCTGACGGTGAAACAGACGTTGTTCGGGCTGGCGGTAAATTTGCTGACTGCGGCGGGAACAGCGGCCGTGCTCGGCGTTGGGGCAACACGGGTACTCGATGGCCAGTTGACCGTCGGCGAGCTGCTGGTGATGGTGGCCTACGTCGCCGCGGTGTATCAGCCGCTCACCCAGCTGACCGCCACCGTGGCCGGCTTTCAGCAAGATTTTGTTGCGCTCGACCACGCGCTCGATATTCTCGCGACCCGCGCCGAAGTGGTCGAGGCCGAGCACCCCGTGGTGATGACGCGTGCACAAGGCGCGGTCAGCATTCGCAACGTTTGCTTTGGCTACGACGATCGACGAAAAACGATCGATGACGTTTCGCTCGAGATTCCTGCAGGGTCTTCCTTGGCTATCGTCGGGCCGACCGGGGCCGGAAAGTCGACGCTCATGGCCATGCTTTCACGCTTTCACGACCCACAGTCGGGCCAGGTACTGCTTGACGGAGTCGACCTTCGCATGCTGTCGATCGACTCGCTGCGGGCGCAGTTTTCGATCGTGCCGCAAGAGCCGTTGCTCTTTTCGGCTTCGATCGCCGACAACATTCGTTACGGCCGTCCGGATGCTTCCCTCGACGACGTCATCGAGGCTGCACAACGCGCAAACGCCCACACGTTCATCAGTAACTTGCCCGACCAATACGACACCGTGCTGGGCGAGGGCGGTGCCAAGGTTTCGGGTGGCGAACGGCAGCGAATCTCCATCGCCCGGGCGTTCCTGCGAGACGCACCAGTGTTGCTGCTCGACGAGCCAACGTCGGCCATCGACTCGCGCACTGAGGCAGTAATCGTTGATGCTCTGGAACGACTCATGGAAGGGCGAACAACGGTGCTGATCGCGCACCGGTTGTCGACGGTTCGCAGCGTCGACCAGATCCTGGTGCTTGATGGCGGCCGCACGGTGCAGGTGGGCTCGCACGACGAGTTGCTTGCAGCCGGAGGTTTGTATGAGGAGCTGTGGCGGGCCCAAACGGGCGGCGCCGAGCAACCTGTGGTCGCCACACCTGTACCGGTCGACGCGCAGAACTGGGCACAAAGGGCGATCGTGGCCTCGGCCACATCAAAGGTCCTCGCCGGGCTCGACGAGAGCAACGACCGGCCGAAGAAGAGTCGGCCGAAACTCTTTACCACTGATGTACTGCGGCCTGGTGGCGCCCTTGATTTCGGTCGTCGCGGCCGGCAGGCGACCGAACCCGAGGCGCCGAAGAACCGCAACGTGCCGTGGTTTCGACAAGATCTCGCGCTTCGCGAGCCAGGCAGCACCAACTTCGCTCCTAGCCAAGCTCTTTCCAGGGCTGTTCTCAAGGGTGCGCCGCCGAGCTCACTAACGGCCGTAGGCGAGCCGCGAGTTTCGGTGGTGATGGTGGCCTCGGGCGACACCGAAGCCGACTACGTCGCGAATCGGCTCGCAATCGAGTCGGTGTTGGTGAATAGCTCGGGCTACCCGATGGAGCTGATCGTGATCGCGCGCACCGCCAATCCAGACTTCACCTGGTACCTCCGGGCGATGTCGTTGCGCGATGCACGGGTGCAGCTGATCGAGGATTCCGACGCGCCGAGTGACGTCGCGGCTGTCGACCAGGGTTTAGCCCTCGCCCGTGGGACGTTTTTTGTGCTCGGCTCTGGGGGATCTCTGGTTCCGCGTCGTTGGATTCCGCAAGTGATTCGCCCGTTGCGAGATGAGCGAGTTGGCCTCGTCGTCCCAAACACCGACAGACAGCGGGACCACGACTACGAGACCTATTGGGAGTTCCTCAACGTCGCCGAAACAGCATCACGAAAACGGAAGCTTGTCGATGTCGACGACGCACCGATCACCTTCGCATCGATGACCCGAAACACGTGGCGAAGCGTGGGGCCGCTTGCCCAGCACGCCAGTTCAGGATTGTTCACACCCGAGGACTATCCACTTCGCGTTCGTCGTGCCGGTTTCCGAGTGGTGGAGGTGCCGGGTTGTGTCCTTCATTCGGTGCAGCGCCAAGAAGCCGACGAACTGACCGGCGTCTGGGCCGACATGGGGCGACAAAGAACGAAGACGCGGGACAAATAGCGGCGAGCCGGGAACTCTTGGGCCGTCGACGACGTTTGTAAATCAGTCGCCAGCGAGGCGACGCCCAAACGCCGACACGTCCGGCATCCAATCCAAACGTGTCGGCGGGGCTATTCACCCAATTGAAGGATACGAAATCATGAAACTGATTGCTCGAATTT
>CALLQB010000119.1 GCA_938015295.1 uncultured Acidimicrobiales bacterium | reverse complement strand
GCCCCGCTGCGTTCTCTGTTTCAACGAGGGTCCAAGTCGAATGCACACTTGCCCGGATCCTTCCTTGTCACCGTTCCGTTCGATACCGCGGTGCGTGGGGCGCTTGGCGCGGTCCCGGCCAGCACGCTGGGTATGCCGGTTGTCGCGGTCCATCACAGCGACGTCTACCTCTCTTCAGCCACCAATCATCTCCGGTTGTTCCGCCGCCTCTGCCAACCGGCAATCGAGGTAGTGCCATCGGCGGGCATGGCTGAACTCGCACGAGAGGCGAACACCACTAGCGATGTTCTTGTTGTCGACAACAGTGCCTTTCTTAGCGACAACACGTGTTCGAAACTTCGAGCAGCCGATGCCCCACCCGCCGGCGCCAGCCGTCCGATGATCATTGGCTTCCTGGGTGCACTTTCCGCAACCGATGGAGCGCTCGACGTCATCGATGCTTTTGCACGACTGGCCGATGGCGGTCTTGCGATCGAGCTGCACATCGCAGGAAGCATGGACGATCTTGAGGTCAGCTCCCGCCTACTTGAAGTAACAGCCCGACATCCGCATCGTGTTCGTCACACCGAGTTTCCAGTGGACGAGCTTGCACGATGTTCTTGGTTCAATGATGTCGATATCTTCGTCATGCCCACCAAGGATCGCAGCGACGCCCAACCGGTCGTTATCTATGAAGCGGCAGCCGCAGGCTGTGCAGTGCTCGCATCAGGAATCGGCGCAATTTCCGAGCAACTCGAGACTATCGGCGGCTTTCTCATCCCCGACGGCGAGAAGTTGGACGCCCAAATCAAACGGGTCATGAGCGCAAACGCCGGCATCGCTGGAGTTCGTGCAGGACGCGAACGCCGGATGGTTCGATTTCAGAATCACCGCGAGCGAAGCCTTCCGGCTGCGCAAAAACTGCTTACGCTGCTGACGAAGCCAGCGCAGTTCGCCCACCGCTAAGCGGCGGGCAAACGACAAAGCTATTCGTCTACGGCGTCTTCGATGATCTCGATGCCGTCATCAGCGTGCTCGACTTCGACTTCGATGTCTGCGGCAGTGGCAATGGCTACGCCCCCGTCACTGATGTCGCCACCGACAGCACCCGCAATAGCGGTGGCCTCGACTTCGGCAAGATACGCAATATCCGCGCGCTCTTCGGCTTCTTCGATCGCTTCGACAACATGCATAGCGATGTCGCCGACCTTTACCTCGTCTTCGTCGACACCTTCACCCTTGACACCATCGTCCATCATGACGAAGCAGAATGGGCAGGCGGTAGCGATACGAGTCGCGCCGGTTGCGAGCAGTTCCTGCGACCGGTCGGTGTTGATCTGCTTGCCAGTGTCTTCCTCAAGCCAGAACCGAGCACCGCCAGCGCCACAGCACATTCCTTCAGTGCCGTTGCGTTCAGCTTCGACGATCTGAATGCCGCCGAGCGAACCAAGGACCTTTCGCGGAGCGAGGTAGACATCGTTGTGTCGACCCAGGTAGCAGCTGTCGTGGTAGACGACGCGCTCATCGATTGAGGCGCCTTTAAGGTCGAGTTTGCCCGAATCGATCAGCCATTCGAGCAGTTGGGTGTGGTGCACCACTTCGTAGTGGCCGCCGAGTTCGGGGTATTCGTTGGCGAGGGTGTTGAAGCAATGCGGGCACTGGGTGATGATCTTCTTCACGCCCATGCCATTGAGGGTCTCGATGTTCTGCATAGCCAGCATCTGGAAGAGGTACTCGTTGCCCGACCGGCGGGCGGAGTCTCCGGTGCAGAGTTCGGACGGGCCGAGAATCGAAACATCGATACCCGAACGCCGAAGCAGCTTGGCCATCGACTGGGTGACCTTCTTGTTCTTGTCGTCGAAGCTGCCTGCGCAACCAACCCAGTAGAGGTATTCGGACTCCAACGGATCGGAGCCGTCGAGAACAGTGACGCCCTCGATACCTTCGGCCCAGTCGGCACGTTCGGTCTGGCTAATGCCCCACGGGTTCGACGAGTTCTCCATCGAGCGGTAGGCGTTGCCGAGCATCGAGGGAAAGTTGGATTCCATCAGCGACAGATACCGGCGCATGTCGAGGATCTTGTCGAGGATTTCGATGTTGACCGGACAGATTTCGTCGCATGCCCGGCAAGTAGTGCAGGCCCAGAGTTCTTCGGGTGTAACTCGGTCGAACATCCAGTTCGAGGGAACAGTGATCTCGGCGTCGGTGCCGATCGGGGGCGAAACCTGCGGGCTACCGGTGGCGGCCATTACTTCGCCCGTCTTCAGCACGATCTCACGTGGATCGAGTGGCTTGCCTGTGGCGTGGGCGGGGCACACGCTGGTGCAACGTCCGCACATGGTGCAGGAGTCGGTGTCGAGCAGCTGCTTCCAGGTGAAGTCCTCGATGGTCGATGCGCCAAAGCTTTCGAGCTCGGTTTCCATCAGGTTGCCCATGGGCTTCATTGCACCCTTCGGACGGTCGCGGTCCTTGAGGTACATGTTGAGCGGCGACGTGAACATGTGACGCAGCATGGTGATCGGCAAGATGGCGAGGAACACCATGAAGCTCAAGACGTGGGCAATCCACCAACCCTGATGCCAACCCGACAAGTTGCCGAGTGGTTCGACGAGGGTGGCTAGCGGGTAGCCAATGATCGACCAGCGCTCGAACTCGGGAAGGGTGCCGCCGGCAACTTCGCCCTGGTGCGCAATGCGGAACGCTTCGGCGCCGAAACCGGTAACACCGATCGCCAGAAAGGTAAGGAGGATGACGGCGTGTTCGGGACGAGACTTGATGCGAATACGGTAGGGCCGGGCACTTCGAGGTCCGTACCGACGGATGATGGCCCAAACAATACCGACGAGGAATGCGGCACCAGCGAGATCGCCAACAAGTGCATACGCCCGGTAGACGTCACCGTGGAGAAACTTGAGACCCTCGGGGACCTGGTGGTTCACTTCGAGAACGGTGGTGACCGCCATGAGAATCACGAACGGGAAGTAGATCAGCGAGTGCATGAGGCCCGCAGCGGGGTCACGCAGCAGCGTTTGCATGTACACGCCGGCGCGGAAGTCACCGAGGCGACGGCCAGCATTGTCTTTGGTGGTAGAGCGATTGTCAGGCTGGCCCCGCTGCCAGTTCTTCATACGCTGCGCGAAAAGGACGGTCATGTACACGATCATCACGGGGATGACGGTGTAGAAAGCGACCTTGATTGCCGTTGGGATGTTCTCGAACACCTCGCGGGTAATCAGTGAGTCGTCATGAAACTCGGTGAAGATCGGCACGATGCCAGATGCCACCGTGAACAGACCAATACCTAGGCCGATCGCAATGACGGCGTGTTGAGGACGGATTCGCTGCTTCATACCAACCGAGACGATACCGCTCCTAGCACCGGAGCACGCAGACGAAACGCAAGTAGTCCGTCCGACTCATTACCAACGGCTTCAGGCCGATGCAAGAAGTGTGCGTCTACTCATTCATGATTTCGCCGCTGACTCGTTCTCCGTTGAGCTGAGCCGTGAGTTCGCGAGGCGCGGCCACGACGTTCGCTACGTCTTTTTTGACGAGTCGGGAAGCGTTCGAGCGAACGTTGGTGTGACAGCTGCCGACCCGGCATCCTTTGCATCGGTAGGCATTGGGCTCGATGATCCGAAGCGTCGTTCCTCGCTGGTACGACGCCTGAAGCACGATGTTCTCTATTCGCGCCATTTCGTTGACGAGATTCGCGAATTTGTGCCCGACGTCGTGATCTCGGCCAATTGTCCCCTGTTCAGTCAACGCGCTGCGCAGAAGGCAACCCATGCGGTTGGCGGTGAGTTTGTGTTCTGGTTGCAGGACGTCTTCGGCAAGGCCATCGAGTCGCTCTTTCGACCTGCGGGACAGGCGGCTGCTGCTTTGCTCTCCCAACCGTTTCATGGCGTCGAGCATCGGGTTTTACGCGAAAGCGACCATGTTCTCGCGATCGCACCATCCTTTGTCGATTATCTCGTCGAAGAAGTCGGTGTCGAGCAAGACAGGGTGACTCTTCAACCGAACTGGGCGCCACTTGCGGAGTTCTCTCGCGACGCCACAATGCCGAGTTCTTGGAGGGACGAGGTTGGAATACCGGCCGGCGCGCTGTTCCTCTATTCCGGAACCCTTGGGCTGAAGCACAACCCTGATTGTTTGGCCGATCTTGCGTCTGGGCTAGCCGCTGAAGGTGCCTCCGTCGCTGTTATAAGCCAAGGGGCCGGCCGAGAACACCTCGAGAAGGTAAAGGCAGACCGCGATCTCTCCAACCTCTATCTCTTGGACTACCAACCTTTCGGCCGCCTGGCAGAAGTATTTCAGTCTGCCGATGTGCTCATTGCGATTCTGAATGCCGACGCGTCGTTGTTCTCTATCCCCTCGAAGGTTCTCCCGTATCTCTGCGTCGGCCGGCCCATCCTCGGTCTGATGCCCGAGTCGAACTACTCCGCCGAGATCGTTCGGATGTCTGGTGCGGGAATGGTTGTCCCTCCAGAAGATTCGAATGCTGCGATCACTGCCGCTAGAGAGTTGGCGGGCGATTCGGGTCTTCGTCAACAGCTCGGAGAGCAGGGCCAGCGGTTCGCCGCTGCCACATTCGATGTGCAGGCAATCGCTGACAAGGTTGCGATGACGCTCGGAATAGTCGACCTGACTGGCAGCGAGCACGCAGACGAAACGCAAGTACTCTTCTAGCGGTTCGGCGAACGACGTACGCGAACACCGTTCACGCCTTCGTTTACGGTCTGGAAACAAAACGGCAACAAGTTACAATTACCTTTCATAAACATGTCAGTAGATGTAGTTCGGTGGCCAGAACAAGCCACTCGTTTGGCGGAACTTAGAGAAGAAGGCCTCCCTCGGCTGATACTGGTCGAAGGGTCGGGTTTGCCTTTAGTTACCGCAGATCCGCTCGAGGACTGGATCCGCGTGCCAGCTGACGCGCAGGATCTCCAACTGCGATCCGACACCTTGATCCGGCGTGCCGAAAGCGCCACCGAGCTCCGCCCAGAGATCGACGCTGCCGGTTTGGTTCGCTTTGGCGACAAGTGGGTTGCTTTACCGCCGGTCGAGGCCCGCATCGTGCAGGCGCTTGTCGAAGGATGGGGCGATGTCGTTTCGCGCGAAACCCTGGCCGAAAAGGGATGGCCCGATGCGTCGGTTGGAGGACGCAATGCACTCGACGTGCACATCACGCGCATCCGCAAACGTCTACGCGACAGCGGGATGGCGCTGCGGACTGTGCGCTCTAAGGGTTACCTCCTCGAAGCGGGATAGCCGTACATAGCTGCGTCGAGGTTGTTCGTGGCCTTCTACACTTGACGGCGATGACCTCACTCCAGCCCCACCCAAAGTTTCCCGGTCGTACTGGGCCGGTTCTGATCGTTGTCGCCGACGGCGTCGGTATTGCCGCCGAGGGTCCAAGCAACGCAGTGAGCGAGGCCAACACGCCAACGCTCGACATGCTCAACGCGTCGGTGCTCTCGACCCCGCTGCGGGCTCACGGCACAGCCGTTGGTTTGCCGTCGGAGGACGACATGGGCAACAGCGAAGTCGGACACAACGCGCTTGGCGCCGGCCGCATCTTTGCCCAGGGAGCGAAGTTGGTAAACAAGTCGATCGCTTCGGGTGCACTCTTCGAAACCGATGTATGGCAACAAGCGGTTCGCCACGGCGCCGACGCCACGATGCATTTCGTCGGTCTGCATTCCGACGGCAACATTCATTCACACACCGACCATCTCTATGCGCTTCTTCGCGCTGCGGCTTCGGCAGGTGTCAGCCGGGCTCGTTTGCACATCCTCCTCGACGGCCGCGACGTCCCGGCACGCTCCGCCCTTATCTATATCGACGCGACCGAAAAGGTGCTGGCCGAGATCAACGAACGTAGCGGCGCCGACTTCGCTATCGCCTCGGGCGGTGGGCGGATGTCGATCACGATGGACCGCTATGAAGCCGACTGGCCCATGGTCGAGCGTGGCTACAACTGTCATACCCACGGCGTTGGTCGACCCTTCGCCTCCGCGACCGAAGCGGTCGAAACGATGTACGGCGAGTCCGACAACGGCGATCAGTATCTCGACTCGTTTGTGATCGCTGACGAGTTGGGAGCTCCGATCGGAAAGATGGTCGACGGCGATGCAGTCGTCCTCTTCAACTACCGGGGTGACCGTTCGATCGAAATCTCATCGGCGTACGAAGACGACACCTTCGCAATGTTCGATCGTGGCGATCATCCAAACGTGTACTTCGCCGGCATGCTCCAGTACGACGGCGACGCGTTCATCCCAAAGAACTACTTGGTCGATCCGCCGGCCATCGATCGCACCATGGGTGAGTTTCTTTGCGCCACAGGGCTGAAGACCTTTGCCATCAGCGAGACGCAAAAGTTTGGCCACGTCACGTTCTTCTGGAATGGCAACAAGTCGGGCTACATCGACGAGAACCTTGAAACCTACGTCGAGATTCCTTCCGACAACATCGAGTTCAACAAGAAGCCAGCGATGAAGGCTCGCGAGATAACCGACGCCACCATCGACCTGTTGCGCAGCGGCGAGTTCCGCTTTGGTCGGATCAATCTTGCCAACGGCGACATGGTGGGCCACACCGGCGACCTCGCAGCTGCTGTTGAGGCGATGGAAGTGGTCGATGAGTGTGTTGCGCGCCTCGTCGAGGCCATCAACGATCTCAGCGGCGTGCTGATTTACACCGCCGATCACGGCAACGCCGACATCATGTACACCGAGAAGGATGGGGTGCGGTCGCCGAAAACATCGCACACGCTGAGTCCCGTGCCCTTTGTCATTCACGACGCGCGATACGACGGCGAGTACCAGCTCACGGGCACCCCAAACGAGGGTTTGGCGAACATTGCCGCGACCACCTTCAACCTGCTCGGCTATCTGGCCCCCGACGATTACGAACATAGCCTTATCTCGTTTTGAGCGGCCGCCGAAAAGTTTCTGAGATTTTTCTTCGAAACCTGTCGAAGTGGCGGCGTGCTGTTCGTCTCTTGAGTAACTAGCGCAACCAAGCGCCTTATCCAAGGGAGTTAGAACAATGACCAAGTACGTACTGACCTATCACGGTGGCTCTGGCGAAATGCCGACCGACCCAGCAGTTCTTGAAGAGATGATGGCTGCATGGGGCGCCTGGTACGGCTCGATGGGTGATGCGCTTGTCGATGGCGGCAACCCGTTCTCTGTCCATACTGCGGTCGGGCCCGACGGGTCGGTTATCGAGGCACCTGCTGCGCTCACCGGCTACACCGTTGTACAAACCGACTCGATGGACGCAGCTGTCGAGATCGCCAAAGGCTGTCCTGTTTCAGCCAACGGAGCGAGCGTGCAGATCTCTGAGTGTCTCGACATGTAACCCGCCGTGGGTGCAGTTAGATCGATACTTGGCCGTCAACGCAGGTCACTGCGTCGCCGCCAACCCAGATGTCGGTGCCGGCCTGGTCGATATAGACCCGGCCGGCTCGACCGAGTGCAGTGCCCTGCGATGCGACATACGGGGCGGTCAGGCGGCCGTCGGCAAGGAACCACTGCGCCAGAGCTGCGTTGAGACTTCCGGTCACCGGGTCTTCGGCGGCCTGGCCTCCCGACCGAAAGAACGCACGCACTTCGATAGCGGCATCGTTCGCAGCGCTCTGAGCGGCAACGCCGATCTTCGTCGGACCTGCGATGCCCAGGGGCGCCGCACCGACAACTCCGATGTCGTAGCTTTCAACGGCGCCGAAGTCAGGTTCGAGAGCCAGCACTTCGTCGGCGCTTGCGAGCAGCACAGCGAGCCAACCGGGTCCGTTGTCGGCCCACTGGGCATCGATGATGGCGGATCGGTCGATGCGAAGCACCGCACAGACTCCTGCGAGATCGGCCTCGTCAACCGGCCCCGACCGCATGAGTGGCGGCGCGGCGAACGCGAGTCGTCCGGCGTCTTGGCGCAAGGTGATAAGACCGGCGCCGCATTCCTGCATCACTGTCCCCGCATTGGCGGGTTGTCCACCGGCTTCGAGCCAGGCGTGGCACGTGCCGATGGTTGGGTGTCCGGCGAACGGCAGTTCGACATCGGGAGTAAAGATGCGCACCTTGTAGTCGGCGCCAGCGGCTTCGGGGGGCAACACGAAGGTGGTTTCGCTGAGGTTGGTCCAGTTGGCGAAGCGCTGCATCTGGTCGGTCGTCAGGCCCTCAGCATTAAGGACCACTGCCACCGGGTTACCGCAGTAGGGGTCCGCAGTGAATACATCAACTTGTTTGAACGCTCGCATCAGCTAACGCTAGACCGAACCGAAGCGGCTGTTACTCGGATTCTTTGCGGCCGAGGTTCTCGCTGACGCGAGCGTTGAGAACTTCCATGATCCGCAGCTTGGCTGAGGGGTTCTTCTCGAGCATCTTGTTGAAGTCTTTGAGAGCGAACTCGGCCACAACCATGTCGGTCTCGGCCACGATGCTCGCGCTGCGCGGGCGATGTTCGATCAAAGCCATCTCGCCGACTGACGCGCCGGTCGAGATCGAGGTGATGTGTTCGTTGCCGATGAACACGTTCGCGGTTCCTTCGGCGATCACGAAATATTCGAGACCGAAACGGCCCTGTTCGATAAAGGTTTCGCCCGCGGCGATTTCGCGGCGCACCGCTACCTTGCTCACCGCCGCTAGCTCGTCAGACGTAAGGTCACGAAACATTGCGGTTTCGGCCAGCACCTCGGGTTCGATGCCGTGGTTGGTATTGAACAGTCTCATGTGGTCTTCCTCGCCTCTGACCTTGAGCCTATAGAGCTGCCGAGCGAACCTCGGCTCGACCTTGCAGCCAGTCGCCTACCTGGTTGAGCGACAGCACGGTAAGCGTGAGCGCCAGCGAAGGCCAAAGGACCGGAAGGATGGTTTGGCGGATCTCGCTGCGGCCTTCGTTGATCATGTTGCCCCAAGTCGGTTCGGGCAACTGCACACTCAGTCCTAGGAACGACAGGGTTCCCTCGATCACGATGATTGCTGCAGCGTTGACCAGTGCGTACGCGAGGAGCGTTGGTAGGACGTTGGGGAAAATTTCGCGGAACATGATGGTGAAGCGTTTGGTGCCGATGGCCTGCGCCGCGTGAACAAATTCGCGATTGGCCAGCGCAAGGGTGTTCGCTCGGGCGATGCGGGTGTACGCCGGGATAGCCAAAAGGCCAATTACCAGGCTGATCACGGTGAGGCTTCGCACCTGAAAGATCGACACCATTGCGAGAAGTAGCACGAGTGCGGGGAAAGCAAGGATGACGTCGATGAGCGCCATGATCACTCGCTCGGTGCGGCCTTTGACATAGCCGGCGAAGGTGCCGATGAGTCCGCCGAACACCACACCAAACGTTACGGCCGACATGGCAACGATGAGCGAGACCCAGCCGCCGTGGACCAGCCGGGCGAAGGAGTCGCGAGACAACACGTCGGTGCCGAGAAAGTGCGCGGTCGAAGGTGTTTCGGTTCGCGAAGCTGTCCCGAACAAGTTGCCCTGATAGCGCGGGTCCTGCAACGGCAATCTTTGACCAAGCAGGTTGTCGAATTTCGCGTAGATGGCGCCAAAGACCACCAACGACAGCCAGAACAGCGCCAGCTTGGCGGTAATGGGCATCTTTTTGCCTGGGCGTTTCGCGGCTTTCGCCGTGCGGCGCGGTTTCGGCGATTGCCGGCTCATTTTTCGCGGAGCAGCGGGGGTTTCGTCGGTGAGTTCGAGTTCTTGTACTGAAGGGTCAGTGGTCGACATATCAGCGCTTCCGGATTCGGGGATCGATTGCTAGGTAGATGAAATCGACCGCAGTGTTGATGAGTACGTACATCGTCGCGATGAACACCGTGATTCCCTGAATCATGACGATGTCGCGCTGGTAGATGGCGTTGAGGAGCCTCGACCCGAGTCCGGGGAGGGCAAAGATCTGTTCGATAACCACGGTGCCCGATAGCAAGATGCCGAGCTGGATGCCGACGATGGTCACGAGGCTGAGCGAGCTAGGGCGCAGGGCATGGCGGCCGAGGATGTAGCGGTTCTTGAGCCCCTTTGCGCGGGCCGAAAGGACGAAGTCTTCTTTCAGCGTTCCAACCATGTCGGAGCGAAGCAAGCGGGAGAAGTAGGCGAGGGGAGCTAGCGACAGGGCAAAGGCGGGGAGCACTGCGGTGCGGAGGTTCTCCCAGAGGCCGTCGGTGGTGATGCGGTTCCAACCGGTCGAGGGGAGCCCGAGAAAGCTGGTCTTAACCGTGAAGAGCCAGATGAGAAAGATGCCGACGATGAACGGTGGAACCGATAACCCAACCTGCACCATGGCCGAACTCGATTTATCGGCGAAGCGCCCCTCGCGGTAGGCGCCGAGGATGCCGACTGGCACGGCAAGGAGGAGGGCGAAGAAGGCGGCGAGAGCCGTGAGTTCGAAGGTGATCGGGATGCGCTGCTTGATGGCCTCGGTTACCTGTTGGTCGGTTATGTAGGACTTGCCAAGGTCGCCAGTAACCGCGTTGGCGAGCCAGGAGCCGTAGCGAACAAGCAACGGGTCGTCGAGGTTGAACTCGGCTCGAATGCGGTCGACGGTGGCCTGATCGCGTGGTGCGTCGGGAGGAAGGATTGCGTTCACCGGGTCGCCGGGTAGGAGCGCGGTAAGCAAGAAGGTGAGGAAGGTTACGGCGAGCAATGTGGCGATGAGCCGCACTACCCGTTGTCCAATCATCTTGCCCATTGTTCTTTAGCTCCTGCCCGGCGTTTCCGGTGCGTGTACCAATACGTTTTCTACGTGCGAAGCGGTGTTGTGACCGTCCCGCTGCGCATCGCAGCGGGACGGCGTGACAACACCCACTTCAGGGTTATTGCTGGATGAACACCTGACCCCAACGGCCTTCAGCTGCGGGGTGTCCCACGCCGAGGCTTCCGTCGGGCAATGTCCAACCGCTTAGGCCAACGACGTTTGCCTGAGTCGCGATCAGCGTCGCGGTGTGTCCGGAGTACCACAGCGGTACATCTTCGGCGACCTTCAACATCACTGCCTCATAGAGTGCGTAGCGCTCATCGAAGCTGTCGGTCTGGATTGCTGCAGCAAGGTTGCCGAACAATTCGTGGTCGTAGTAGTTGAAGAAGTTGGTCGGGGTGAACAGCGGGGTGCCTTCGGCTCCAGCTTCGCCAAGACCGTTCGCAATAGCGGTTGCTGGTGTGTCAGGAGCGAACTGACGGTTGAGCTCGGTCGATGGATCCTGGTCACTGCTCCAGCGCCAGCAATGTGCACCGTGCTCGCCTTCAAAGTCCGGCGGAGCGCCGAGGGCGTAGTCGATGTGAGTTTGCTGGTCGTAGTTGGTGAGGTTCACCGTTGCGAGGCCAGAGCTGCTCCAGAGCTGCTCGAGTACCTGCATTGCAGCGATGAGTGTTGGGTCCGGTGGGCAGGAGAGCTCAAATTCGATTGGCTCGCCTACGGCCTTGCCATCGGAACGAGCTGCATCGTTGATGTACTCGCTCAGCACTGCCTGACCACCTTCGTAGTCAAAGGGCGGCCAAGCGGCAGCGACCTTTTCGGAGTACCAGACCGAGTCAGGGCTGAACCACTGGGTTCCTGGCAGCGAGATACCCGTGCCGCCGAGTGACTCAATTACCGCTTCCTGGTTGTTCATCATGGTCAAGCCGCGACGCACACGAACGTCGTCGAACGGTGGCGTTGAAGAGTTGAACATGCCGCCACCGACGTTGTTGCCCTGGAACTCAAAGAGCGTGAGGTCGCCGTCGTTGGCGTCGCGTGTGTCGCGGATCGTGCCCTGACGCAGTGTTTGCATGGCGTTGATGGTGCCCGAAAGCAACGAGTCAAGACGGGTGCCTTCATCGGGGATTGGACGGAACGAGATCGAGTCGAGGTACGGCAGTTGGTTGCCGTCGCCGTCGCTCATCCAGTAGTTCGGGTTCCGAACCATGATGGTCTCGTTGTCGAGATCTCGGGTCTCGACCATGAATGGACCGGTACCGATTGGCGCCGCCGAGAAACCATCGGGATTGGCTGCTGCCTCACCGGGCTCAAACATGAAACCAATCTGTGCTCGTTCGACGAACGCCGGGAAGGCCGAGTGAGGAGCGCCCAGCGTGTACACGACGGTGTATTCGTCGGCGGCAGTGACCGAAAGGATCTTCGCCGACCCAACAATACCGGCCGACTGTGAACCAGCTTGGTGGATGGGGAACATGTCAGCGACTGATTGTGCGTTGAACGGAACGCCGTTGTGGAAGGTGACACCTTCGCGCAGCTTGAATGTCCATTCGGTGAAGTCATCGTTCGACTCAAACGACTCGGCGAGCCAGCCGCCGTAGGTGCCATCAGCACGGAACTCGACGAGCTTGTCGAACACCGCAACCATCATGTTTAGGCACGGAGAAGAACAGGAGTCTTCCCAGGGGCGAAGGCCAGTTGCTTCGGCTTCGAGTCCGACGACAAGGTCGCCGCCGTACACGCTTGTTTCTTCGATCTCAGCTACCTCGGTGTCGACGTCGCCTTCGGCTTCGGTTCCGGCTGCCACCACTTCTTCTTCTGCGGGCTCTTCGGCCTCGGCTTCAGAGTCGCCGGAAGAGCCGGAGTCGCCGCCCCCTGCGTCGGTGGTGCCGTCACTGCCGCATGCGGCGGCGAGCATGGCAAGAGATAGAAGTACCGCAAGGTACTTCAGCCATCGTGTAGTCATCGTTTACTTCCCCTCATGTTGTGGTAATGCACTTACTGCCGTTTCATCGAGGTCTTCGACCTCGACAAGCGGAAAATGGCAAGCGACGTAGTGGTTGTCGGTTACCTTTTGAATCTGGGGTTCGACGCGTTCGCACAGCTCGGTTGCCCGCGGGCAACGGGTGCGAAAGCGACAACCACTGGGCGGGTTGATAGGCGACGGAAGGTCGGCCTCTTCGACCACTTCGAGATTGATCGTTGCCAGCGGGTCGGGCTCGGGGCTCGACCCCAGCAACAGCGACGTGTACGGGTGCGCCGGGTTGGCGTAGAGCTCGTTGGATTCTGAGACTTCGCACAGCTTGCCGAGATACATCACCGCCACCCGATCAGAGATGTTCTTCACCACAGCAAGGTCGTGGGCGATGAACACCAGTGTGAGGTTGTACTTGGCTTTGAGATCCTCGAGCAGGTTGAGGATTTGTGCCTGCACGGAAACATCGAGTGCTGACACTGGTTCGTCGCAGATGATGACCCGCGGCTCAAGCACGAGTGCGCGTGCGATCGAGATACGTTGGCACTGACCGCCCGAGAATTCGTGGGC
Organism: uncultured Acidimicrobiales bacterium; assembly: GCA_938015295.1. Taxonomy (GTDB): domain Bacteria; phylum Actinomycetota; class Acidimicrobiia; order Acidimicrobiales; family SHLQ01; genus CALLQB01. The sequence continues at coordinate 13,391 of CALLQB010000119.1, read as the reverse complement.
CCGTTTGTCGCGTGCCACGTCGGGGTCGATGCCGACCGCGTCGAGCATGGTGTCGACTTTGACCCGTTGTTCGTTTTTGTCTGAGGGTCCCCAGACGCGAAGCGGTTCCGCGACGACTTCGCCAACCTTGCGTCGCGGGTTGAGCGAAGAGATCGGGTCTTGAAAGATGATCTGGAGATCGGTGCGCATCTGGCGCAGCTCTTCGGGGCTGAGCTTGGTGATGTCGGTGCCGTCGAACTCGACCGAGCCTGAGGTCGGTGGCGGCAACTGGATCATCGCCTTGGCCGTGGTCGACTTGCCGCAACCTGATTCGCCAACGATGCCGAGTGTTTCGCCTTCGGCCACATCGAGGCTGATGCCGCTCACCGCGTGGACCTTCTTGCCGCCGGGTGCCGGAAATTCCATCACCAGGTCTTCGACACGAACGAGCGTTTCGGCGCGGTCGCGAAGATGGGCTTTGCCAGTTCCAGCCATTACGAGCCTCCGCCGCTTAGTGCCACTGCGTTGTCGATGACCGATTCGTCGACGACTTTGCCTTCGGCGAATGCCAGGGTTTGGGGTAGCTGTGCAGCGAGGTTCTTTTCGAATGCCTCTTTGTTCTCCGGCGTGCCCACCGGATACCAACAGGCGAACTGATGCTCGTCGCTTTGGGCGGCTTGCAAGGTTGGTTCTTCTTCGCGGCACTTGTCTTGGGCGTACGGGCACCGCGGACTGAATTTGCAACCCTGAGGCGGGTTGATGAGGTCGGGTGGCCGGCCCGCGATGGCCGACAGGCGGGTGTGGTTTTTCTGATTGGTACGAGGGATTGAACGAAGGAGGGCTTCGGTGTAGGGGTGCTGCACCCGGGAGAAGAGCATCCAGGTCGGGGCCTTCTCAACAATCTTGCCTGCATACATCACCGCGATGTCGTTGGTGCGCCCGGCGACGACGCCAAGGTCGTGCGTGACGAGGATCATTGCCATGTGCCGTTCCTGCTGTTGCAGGTTGAGCAGGTTGAGGATCTGATGCTGGACGGTGACGTCGAGCGCCGTGGTTGGCTCATCCGCGAAGAGAATTTTTGGACCACAGGCCAGGGCAATGGCGATTGATACACGCTGACGCATGCCTCCGGAGAGCTGATGGGGGTAGGCGTTGAACCGGGCTTCGGCTTCGGGAATTCGGACGCCTTTGAGAAGCTGCAGTGCGGTGGCCTTTGCTTCGGATTTCGAAACGTTGAGGTGTTTGCGTACGTGTTCGGTGACTTGACGGCCGATTTTCACGACTGGGTTTAGTGAGGTCATCGGATCTTGAAAGACCATGGCCATTTCGAGGCCCCAGATTTTCTGCATTTCTTTGTTGCTGAGGCTGAGGATGTCGCGATCTTCGAACGAGACCCGGCCACTGGTGTGCACGTTGTTCCCGAGCGTGAGGCGCATGATGGTTCGGGAAAGAACGGTCTTGCCTGATCCGGATTCGCCGACCACGCCAAGGGTTTGACCCTGTTTCAGATCGAAGCTGACGCCATCAACTGCCTTCACCATCCCGGCGGGGAGTTTGAAGTGCGTCTTGAGATCTTCGACCACAAGAATTTTGCGGTCGACTCTGCCGACGGTGCCTCGCGATTCCAAATGTGCCCCCTCAGACAGTTTCCCTAGTCCCCTAGCTCACATATGGTCTCACAAAGTGTGACTTCCGACACTATCACGATGGGCGAAAGATTCTCTTAGGGCGACGGAATAGGCGTAGGTGCCGTTGGTGTTAAAGTTGATAATACCCCACTCAGGTTTCATGCTAGTTAAGCGTTTCCGCTGCGGTTTCAAGGCTGGAACGCTCTATACTTACGAGAAACCCCCAAAGAACTACCCCCCTGAACCAGCACACACGCACACCACGTGCAGATAGAAGGAGCACTACCCATATGAGCAAGGCCGTAGGAATCGACCTTGGTACCACCAACTCGGTGGTTTCCGTCCTCCAAGGTGGCGAACCCGTCGTCATCCCCAACTCTGAAGGCTCACGCACCACTCCATCAGTGGTTGCCTTTTCGAAAGATGGCGAAGTACTCGTTGGCGAAGTAGCCAAGCGTCAAGCCATCACCAACCCCGACCGAACCATCCGTTCGGTAAAGCGCCACATGGGCACCAACTGGTCCATCGACATCGATGGCAAGGCGTACAACTCGCAGGAAATCAGTGCCCGCACGTTGATGAAACTCAAGCGCGACGCCGAGGCGTACCTGGGCGACACGGTCACCCAGGCGGTCATCACCGTTCCCGCCTACTTCGACGATGCCCAGCGCACCGCAACCCAAGAGGCCGGCACGGTTGCTGGTCTCGAAGTGCTTCGCATCATCAACGAGCCCACAGCCGCTGCGCTTGCCTACGGCCTCGACAACGACGGTAGCGACCAGACCATTTTGGTCTTTGACCTCGGTGGCGGAACGTTCGACGTTTCCGTGCTCGAGATCGGCGACGGCGTCTTCGAAGTAAAGAGCACCCACGGCGATACCAGCCTTGGCGGCGACGACTGGGACGAAGCGGTCATCGATTGGCTTGCCGAATCGTTCAAAGGCGACCACGGCGTAGACCTCAAGGCCGACAACATGGCCGTGCAGCGCCTGAAGGAAGCAGCTGAGAAGGCCAAAATCGAGCTGTCGCAGACCCAGTCGACGCAGGTGAACCTGCCGTTCATCACCGCAACCGACGCTGGTCCGCTCCACCTCGACTACAACCTGACGCGGGCAAAGTTCGAAGAACTCACCGCCGATTTGCTCAAGCGATGCAAGACGCCGTTCGAGCAAGCAATTTCAGATGCCGGGCTCACCAAGGGTGAACTCGACCATGTCATCCTCGTTGGTGGCTCCACTCGTATGCCAGCTGTTGCCGAGCTCGTCCAAGAAATGACCGGCAAAGAGCCCAACAAGACCGTCAATCCCGACGAAGTTGTTGCTATCGGCGCATCGGTGCAGGCAGGCGTGCTCAAGGGCGACGTGAAGGATGTACTCCTTCTCGATGTCACCCCGCTTTCTCTTGGTATTGAAACCAAGGGTGGCGTCATGACCAAGCTCATCGAACGCAACACCACCATTCCGACTCGTCGCACCGAAACCTTCACCACGGCCGAAGACAACCAGCCGTCGGTTGAGATTCACGTCCTGCAGGGCGAGCGCGAAATGTCGCAGTACAACAAAACCCTTGGCAAGTTTCAGCTTGTCGATCTCCCTCCCGCACCGCGCGGCATGCCCCAGATCGAGGTCACCTTCGACATCGATGCAAACGGCATCGTGCACGTATCGGCAAAGGACCGGGCGACCAACAAAGAGCAGTCGATGACCATCACCGGTCAGTCGTCGCTCGACAAGGACTCCATCGATCAGATGGTGAAAGACGCCGAGGCACACGCCGAAGAAGACAAGAAGCGTCGCGACGAAGCCGAGGTGCGCAACAACGCAGACACGTTGGTCTATTCAACCGAGAAACTGCTGAAGGATCAGGGCGACAAGCTCGATGCCGATGAAGTTTCGGGTGTCGAAGACGCACTCGCTGGCCTGAAAAACGCCATTGCTGGCGAAGACATCGAGGCCATCAAGACCGGCACCGAGTCGGTTTCCGAAAAGGTCCAAGCCGTGAGCGCGAAGCTGTACGAAGCGGCTTCAGCCGAAGCAGCCGCAGCGCCTAGTGGCGACGGCGAAGCCCCCGACGACGACGAAGTTGTCGACGCCGAAATCGTCGAAGACGACGAAGAGGCTGAGGCGTAACCCATGTCGGACTTTGACCAGCCCGGCGACGGTGAACCCGTCACCCCGGCTCCCCAGGACTCAGCGGGCGGAGTGCCAGCTGAGCCGGTGGTCGGCGATCTCAACGAGGACCTCAACCCTGAGACCGAGATCGTCGACGCACCGGCACAAGGCGCCGCCGATGCAGTCCCACCAACCGAGATAACCGTCGAGACACTCATTGAAGATCTCGAGCGGGTTACCAACGAACGCGACCAGTACCAACGGGTCGCAGCCGAGTACGCAAACTTCCGCAAACAAAGTGAGAAACGCCAGTCGGATCTCGCCAGCTTTGCGGCAGCGGGCACGGTCGAGAAACTTCTCCCCGTGCTCGACGCGTGCGACGGTGCCCTCTTGCAGGGAGCGACCGACGTGGCGCCTATTCACACGCTGCTGCTCGACACCCTCACCTCACTTGGCCTTGTTCGTCTCGGCGAGCCAGGTGTGGCTTTCGACCCGAACCAGCACGAGGCAGTCATGACCGAACCAGCACAACCGGGTGATGTTGGTCAGGTAGTGACCGAAGTGCTTCGTTCGGGCTACGGCCTCAATGGCCGGACCCTTCGTGCAGCCATGGTCAAGGTACGTGGTTGAGTCGGTTTATTACACAATCTTTCACCCAAGCACTCTTTTCCCTACAACCCTGTTTCTACAACCCTGTTCACTGAGGAGGTGACATGACCGCACAACGCGAATGGCTTGACAAGGACTACTACAAGGTTCTCGGTGTCTCGAAAGAGGCTTCAGCCAAAGAGATCAAAGCTGAATATCGCAAGTTGTCCCGGAAGTATCACCCCGATGCGAACCAGGGTGATGAGAAGGCTGAAGAACGCTTCAAAGAAATCTCTGCTGCGTACGACGTCGTTGGCGACGAAGACAAGCGCAAGGAATACGACGACGTCCGAAAACTTGGACCAATGGGTGGAGCCTTTGGTGGCGGCGGTCAAGGCCCCGGGGCCGGCGGCTTCAACTTTGATCCGAGTGGTCTGGGCGACCTCGGCGACCTTTTGGGTGGACTCTTTGGCCGGGGAGGCGGTCCTGCCGGGGCTCGCGATCCCCGGGCCTCGGCTGCTCGCAAGGGCGCCAACCTCGAAGCCACACTCCACCTGTCATTTGACGACGCAGTTCGAGGCATCACCACCTCGGTCAACCTCGTCAGCGATGCTGCGTGCTCTACGTGCAAGGGTTCGGGTTCTGAGCCCGGCAAGGCACCAGGAGTTTGTGGTGTCTGTCGAGGCCAAGGTGTTGCCGAAGACAACCAGGGTGGGTTCGCTTTCAGTCGACCCTGTGGCGCTTGTGGCGGTCGCGGGTCGGTTATCACCGACCCTTGTCACTCGTGCAGAGGCACCGGGTCCGAACGGCGGCCGCGCGAGGTGAAAGTCCGCATTCCGGCCGGCGTAAAGAACGGCTCACGAATCAAACTGGCGAAACGCGGCGAACCCGGATCCTACGGCGGGCCGCCCGGCGACCTGTATGTGATCGTCGACGTCGCGCCGCATACGCTATTTGGCCGCAAAGGAAACCACCTCACGTTGCAGGTTCCGGTCACCTTCGCCGAAGCCGCCCTTGGCGCCAAGATCAAGGTGCCGACGCTCGACGATGGGCCCCGCACAATCAAGATTCCTGCTGGCACCAAATCCGGACAGACGTTTCGGGTGAAGGGCCAAGGCGTCGCTACCTCAAAGAGCACCGGCGATCTGCTGGTGTCGGTCGAGGTCGATGTGCCCGCCGAGCTTTCTGACAAGGAACGCAAAGCAATCGAGGCCTTGCTAGACGTAACCGCCACGTCGCCGCGGGCGTACCTCGAGGTTGACTGATGTCGTCGGCCGATGGTTTCGGTAACGAGCCAGTTGCCGATCACCATCGCGCCGTCTTTGTCATTTCGGTGGCCGCTGAGCTGACCGGATGCCACCCCCAAACGCTTCGCATCTACGAGCGCAAGGGTTTGGTGGTTCCCCGTCGCGCCGATGGCGGCGGCCGCCGTTATTCAGCCGCGGATATCGCGTATCTCAAACGCATCCAAGGCCTCACCGCCGAAGGATTGACCCTCGAGGGTGTGAAGCGAGTACTCGCGCTCGAAGCCCAGGTCGCCCGCCTTCAGGCACAGCTCGAGAGCGTGCAAGTTGCTGCCGAAGAGGCGGTGCGAGACGCTCATCGCGAACATCGTCGCGACCTTGTGCCGTTGAACCAAGAAGTAACGCTGTACCAGCGTCGCCGCCGCTAGCCGAGACTCACCTCTAGTCAACGTCTCTTCGGTTGAACGCAAGCATCGCCGCCGCCGCTAACACTGCGGCCCACACAGCCACCAGGAGTCCGGCGGTGAGGTAGCTGTGTCCGTAAACCGTGTCTTGGTAGCCCTGAAACTTTTGATACTTCACTGCGTCGGCCTCGGCGATAAACGCTGTTGCGTTCATGAACAGCTCCCATTGTCGGAACCACTTTGCAGCGATTTCGATCACGATGTTGCTGATGACGAACCAGCCAAGAATGACACCAACTGATGCGGTCGTGTTTCGTGCGATCACCGCGACTGACATGGCGATGATGAAGAACATCCCACCGGTGAGCGCTGACCGGCCGAGCACCGACAACAGATCAATCCAAAAACGCCCATCGATGCCTGCCGTCGAGCCACGAATCGACGCCACGAAATAGAGCAGCGCCGACAAGATCCCCAATACGACAAAGGTCAGGGCGGCCGAAGAAACAAAGCCAGCTGCGAACTTGGTGAGGAGGACTCGCGTGCGGCGGGGTTCCCACAACAGCAGGTTCTCAACGGTGCCGAACTTGTACTCGGCCCCCACAAACGATGCGCCGATGACGACCGAGATAACAAGGAAGAATACGGCGATGCTAGGGATGATGCCGGTGAGGCCACCCTTGGCTTCTCGGATTCCCGGGCGATTGCTGTAGCTGCCGTCGACGCCGCGACTTTCGCTCCAGTCCGCTGTCTCATTGCCAAGAAGCAGGGTTGCGTAGAACGTGTTGTCCTCGTCGTACCAGTCAGGATCCTGGTAGCAGTATTCAGTGGCGATGAAGTCGGCGAGTTCTTCCTCCGACATGTCTTCTTGCAGGTCTTCGAGGAATGGGTCACCCCGGTATTCAGTATCGCCACTGAGTTCGGCGAGACTCGATTCGGTACATGCCTGGGTGTTGCGAGCCGCTTCTTCAACCGCCCGCTGACGGCTGTCTTCGCCGGGCGTGCTGCTTTGCGTGAACGTGATGACTGCGGCGAGGATCATCAGGAGAACGGTGATAACGATGACGCCCCAGGTGATACGTCGGCCCCAGAAACGTCGGAGTTCGGTGATGAAAAGGTTCATCGAACGTCACCCCCTTCGTTGCCGGTGAGCTCGAGGAACGCTGATTCGAGTGTGGCCCCTTGTGGTTCGAGCGCCCGGAGGTACCGGCCCGCTGCCGCAAGGTGATGGGTAACCGATGCGCCGTGTTCGGGGCCGAGGTCGACGTCGACCGAGTCGGCAATGGTGCCGAGTCGTGCACTGAAACCGGCTGCGGTGAGCACGGCTAAGGCGCCTGCTGCATCGTCGATCACCACGCGAAGTGTTTGGGCGCCTCCGGCAGAGAGAAGCTCGGCAACGGGTCCGGTCTGAATCAGCCGGCCCTTCGAGATAATCGTGACGACATCGCAGGTCTGTTGTACCTCGCCAAGCTGGTGGCTCGAAACAAAGATGGTTTTACCGTCGTCGGCGAGGCGACGAATCAATTGTCGAATTTCGACGATGCCGGCCGGGTCGAGACCGTTTGCCGGTTCGTCGAGAACAATGAGGTCGGGATCCTTCAGCAACGTGGCGGCCACAGCCAATCGTTGCTTCATGCCAAGCGAGTAAGAGGCAAAGTTGTCTCGATCGCGTCCAGCGAGTCCGACAGTATCGATGGCGACGTCGACCATGCCATCGTCGACTTCGGCCACCCGGGCAAACATTTGCAGGTTCTTTCGGCCGGAGAAGGTGGGAAAAAACTTTGGCGACTCGACCAGCGCACCGACGCGGCCAATGACGCGGTGAAGATCCGTGACGTCTTCGCCGAGAATCTTCACTGATCCGGCGGTGGGCACGATGAGGCCGAGAAGGCAACGGATCGTTGTTGTTTTGCCCGAACCATTCGGTCCGAGAAAGCCATACACGCCAGGTCCTGGGACATCGAGGTCGAGTCCGTCGACCGCGACAACGGGATCGCCGCGTAGCCGCGAGTACTCCTTGCGAAGCCCTCGTGTTTCAATCACAGCCACGCCAAAACCCTCCCAGGTGAGCTTCCTGCATATGAGTGGGGGTGTGTGCCCCGCTTCTGTGACGCTACCGACCACTTGTTCGGGTGACACGTTTCGAAATTCTTCTGATGCTGTTAGCAAGGAAGGCGGCGCTTGCGACACCTAAACGATGTTCGGGAATGCTCGACTCGTAGCTGTTGTTTCGTACTACACCTACATGAACACCTCTCTTACGTCCCCCAGCACAGCGACCCTCCTTGAGCGGTACCGCGACGTGCGTTCTTTTACCGAACAGTTGGCCTCGCGGCTTAGTGCCGAAGATCAGTTGGTGCAGTCGATGCCCGACGTCAGCCCCACCAAGTGGCACCGCGCGCATGTCACCTGGTTCTTCGAGACCTTTCTTCTGCGGCCAAATCTGGCGGGTTACGAACCGATCGATCCGCAGTATGAATACCTCTTCAACTCCTATTACGAGTCAGTAGGCGACCGGCAGCTTCGCAGTGAACGCGGCTTGCTCAGCCGGCCCAGCAACGACGAGGTGCAGGCGTACCGCAAACATGTCGACGCGGCGATGGCCACGCTTATCAGCGGCGACTTTGCAGAGCGGCCCGATCTTGTCGACCTACTTCATCTCGGCTTCCATCACGAGCAGCAACATCAGGAACTTCTGCTGATGGACATCAAACACGTCTTTAGCCGCAACGTTGGCCACCCGGTCTATGCCGCCGAACCCGACCGGTCGGCGGCGAATGTTCCAGAGTTCTCGTGGATCGAGGTCGAAGGTGGCGTTGTCGACATTGGTTGCAACGTGGCCGACGTGGAGTTTGCCTTCGATAACGAGGGCCCGAAACATCAACAAGTAGTGCCGTCGTTTGCGTTGGGCAACCGACTCGTCACCAACGCCGATTGGTTGCGGTTCGTCGACGACGGGGGCTACACCGACGCCCGGCATTGGTTGTCGGCTGGTTGGTCGCACATCAACGAAACTGGCTGGAACGCTCCTCTTTATTGGGAACAGTGCGGTGGCGAGTGGTTCGTACACACCCTTCATGGGTTTGTGCCGATCGATCCCGCCGAGCCGGTAGTCCATGTCAGCTACTTTGAGGCTGATGCGTTTGCTAGGTGGGCGGGTGGCCGGCTGCCAACCGAAGCCGAGTGGGAGTTGGCCGTTGGCGACCGTCCAACGCAAGGAAACCTGGCCGATTCGGGTCACTTCCACCCGGTACCAGCCACCGTGGTCGACCACGACGGGTTCACCCAACTTTATGGCGACGTGTGGGAGTGGACCTCGAGTCCCTACACCGCCTATCCCGGGTTTGTGGTGGCCGACGGGGCAGTTGGCGAATACAACGGCAAGTTCATGGTGAACCAACAAGTGCTTCGGGGCGGCTGTTGCGCGACCTCGCCGGGCCATGTTCGCCCCACCTATCGCAACTTCTTTCCCGCCCATGCACGGTGGCTTTTCGGTGGGGTCCGAATCGCCCGCAATGTCGCAACCCCTGCACCTGCACCTTTCCCTTCCGCCATCTTCCCCTCCCGCGATGCCGAGACGAGCTGATCAGTCATGAGCGAACCACAACTCGATGTGCATCTTGATGCTGATGCGTGGGCGCCACAGCTGCGACACGACGTCGTTTCAGGTTTGACCTCTTCGCCCAAGACGCTGCCGCCAAAATGGTTTTACGACGACCGAGGTAGCGACCTGTTCGATCAGATCACCCGTCTGCCCGAGTACTACCCGACCGAAGCCGAGCGCCAGATCCTGCGATCGCGTGCGGCTGACATCGCCCGGTTGACCGACGCCGACACGTTGATCGAGTTGGGTTCTGGCACATCAGACAAAACCCGTGTGCTGCTCGACGCGTTCACCGCCACCGGTCAACTTGAGCGCTTTGTGCCATTCGACGTCTCTGAGCAAACACTTATCGACGCGGCAAAGTTCATTGGCGAGGACTATCCCGACATCTCGATCCACGGCGTCGTGGGTGACTTTGAAAGGCACCTTCACACGCTTCCTCGTGGGGGCCGCCGGCTCATAGTTTTTCTGGGCGGGACCATTGGGAACTTTGCCCCAGAGCTGCGCCGCGAATTTCTCGATCAGGTCGTGGCAACACTCGACCCGGGCGACAGTTTCTTGCTCGGCACCGACTTGGTGAAAGACCACGACAGGTTGGTTGCTGCCTATGACGACAGCCAGGGTGTTACTGCCGACTTCAACAAGAACGTGTTGCGGGTACTCAACACCCATCTCGGCGCAAACTTTGTGCTCGAAACATTCGACCACGTCGCGGTCTTCGATACGGAGAACTCGTGGATAGAGATGCGGCTGCGAAGCCAGATTGACCAGACCATACACATCGCCGATCTCGACCTCGATGTCACGCTTCGTGCTGGCGAAGAGATCCGTACCGAGATCAGCGCGAAGTTCACCCGTGACCGGGTAACAACCGAGCTCGCAGACGTTGGGCTCGAGGTTGTCGAGTGGTGGACCGATGACGTTGGCGACTACGGGTTGTCGCTTTCAACTCGGCGCTAATTTCCAACTGGCGGAAACGTCGAAGAAATTCTTATCCCCAGAGTTTTCCGAGTTTCCACAGCCTGGTTGGGCAGAACTCGTCGATTGAATCGACCATTTGGGCAAAAACGTCGGTAGTGCGAAAACTTGGTCGAAATTATCCCCAGAGTTATCCCCACTTGGGGGTTGTGTCGTCTGGCTTGTCCACAGAATTTCGGCAATCCCCAAGTGGGCGCGCGCTCCGAAAACCCGCCGCGAATTGCCGAATTTCGATGCAGATCGCACCAGATCTGGGGGAACAACACCTGGTGTGAGACTGTTGAACAACGCAGCGACAGCTACCCAAACAGACAAGCACTACGAAGGGTGTATTTATGGCCTTTGATCCGAACCGTTGGACCCTCAAAACCCAAGAAGCGTTCACCGCTGCAACCACGCTCGCTCACAAGCACAACAACCCTGAAATCACGCCCGACCACCTGCTGGTTGCTCTGCTGAGTCAGAGCGAAGGCGTGGTACTCCCAATTCTCGACCAGCTCAACCTCACCCCGTTGACGGTGCGGAACCGGGTCGAAAGTGAAATTGAGAAACTGCCGTCGGCCTATGGCTCAGAGTCGCGGATCAGCCGCGAACTGACCGCGACGCTCGAACAGGCCGACCAGGCACGCGACGACCTCGGCGATGAATACCTTTCAACCGAGCACCTTCTTTTGGCGATGGCCGACCGTCTCGACGTTGACCGCGAAGAGCTGTTGACGGCACTGCGTGAGGTGCGAGGCAACCATCGGGTCACCAGTCAAAACCCTGAAGACCAGTACCAATCGCTCGAGAAGTACGGCGAAGATCTCACTGCTGCGGCACGCGCCGGCAAGCTCGATCCGGTGATTGGGCGCGACGACGAGATCCGCCGCGTGATTCAAGTGCTGTCGCGTCGAACGAAGAACAACCCGATCCTCATTGGCGAGCCGGGAGTCGGCAAGACAGCGATCGTCGAAGGCCTCGCGACAAGAATCATCGAGGGCGACGTGCCGTCGTCGTTGCAAAACAAAAGGGTGATCTCGCTCGATCTCACATCGATGGTCGCGGGCGCGAAGTTTCGCGGCGACTTTGAAGAGCGTCTAAAGGCTGTGCTCAAAGAGATCACCGACGCCGATGGAGAGGTCATTACCTTCATCGATGAGATGCACACGGTGGTCGGAGCGGGTGCCGGAGGCGACAGCTCGATGGATGCTGGCAACATGCTCAAACCGCTTCTCGCTCGCGGTGAACTGCGGATGGTGGGCGCTACCACTCTCGACGAGTTCCGCAAACACATCGAAAAAGATCCCGCTCTCGAGCGTCGGTTCCAGCAGGTGCTGGTGAACCCGCCTTCGGTCGAAGACTCGATAGCGATCCTTCGTGGCCTCAAAGAGCGTTACGAAGTGCATCACGGCGTGCGGATCCAAGACGCTGCGCTAGTGGCAGCCGCCGTGCTGTCGGACCGGTACCTGACCGGCCGCTTCCTTCCGGACAAAGCCATCGACCTCATCGACGAATCCGCCAGCAAGCTTCGCATCGAGATTGACTCGGTTCCGACAGAGATCGATGTTGTTGAACGACGGATTCGCCAGCTCGAAATCGAACGCGTCGCCCTCAACAAGGAAACCGACCGGGCCAGCAAAGAACGCCTTGCCGATCTCGAATCTGAGATTGCAGATTCGCGGTCAAACCTTGGTGAATTGCGTTCTCACTGGGAAGCAGAGAAGGAAGCGATCGATCAGATCCGCGAACAGAAAGAGCTCCTCGAGTCGCTCAGCACCTTGATCGATCGCGAGACCGATCTCGAGAAAGCGGCAGCGATTCGTTACGGCCAGATTCCCGAGCTCGAACGCCGTATCGAGGCAGCCACAGCAGCGCTTGACGAGTTGCAGATCTCGACCAAGATGTTGAAAGAAGAGGTCGACGAAGAAGACGTGGCTGAGGTGGTGTCGAAATGGACCGGCGTCCCAATCTCCCGTCTGATGGAGGGAGAGGTCGACAAGCTGATCCGCCTTGAGGAAGTACTGCACGAACGAGTGGTAGGCCAAGACGCCGCGGTGACCGTGGTGGCCAACGCTATTCGTCGAAGTCGCGCGGGGCTCTCCGACCCGCATCGACCGATCGGAAGTTTCTTGTTTCTCGGCCCTACAGGCGTCGGAAAAACCGAGCTTGCGCGTTCGTTGGCAGAGTTCCTCTTCGACGACGAGCGCTCGATGGTCCGTATCGACATGAGTGAGTACATGGAAAAGCATTCGGTCAGTCGTCTCATAGGCGCGCCGCCTGGCTACGTCGGCTACGACGAGGGAGGTCAGCTGACCGAGGCAGTTCGGCGCCGCCCCTACTCAGTCGTGCTTCTCGATGAGGTCGAGAAGGCTCATGCCGACGTCTTTGGCGTACTGCTTCAACTGCTCGACGATGGACGTTTGACTGATGGCCAAGGTCGCACGGTTGACTTCAGCAACGTGATCTTGGTGATGACCTCGAATTTGGCAGGCGATCCTGCCGGTTTCTTCCGACCAGAGTTCATCAACCGGGTGGACGACATTGTTCGGTTCCGATCACTCGAGGTCGAAGACCTTCTCAAGATTGTCGAGATCCAGCTCGGCGGCCTCGAGAACCGACTGGCCCAGCGCCGAATCGCCCTTGAGGTCACCAGCGAGGCGAAGACCAAACTCGCCAACGAAGGGTTCGACCACGACTTTGGCGCTCGTCCGGTGAAGCGCGTGATTCAACGCGAACTCGGCGACCGGTTGGCCTTGGCGCTCCTCGAAGGCGCCTACGGCGAGGGCGACAAGATCGTGGTCGACGTCGCCGACGGCCAGTTCACCTTCAACTGAGCGGCCTTGGCTGAAAAAATAGAGGGACCTGACCCAGTT
>CALLQB010000118.1 GCA_938015295.1 uncultured Acidimicrobiales bacterium | reverse complement strand
GACTCGGGTTCGGACACGCCTGCAGGCAACGACGGCACGGGTCCGGATGATCCGACGTTCGGTCTAATCACACCAGAACCGTCGCTCGACCTGACGAAGTCGGTCGCCTCCTACGACGACACAAACGCGAGCACCACGGTAAACGGCGGCGACACGCTCACCTACACCTTCGTCATCGAAAACACCGGCAACGTCACACTCACCGACGTGACGATCACCGACCCGCTCCTCAACCCGGTCGCCCCGCACGTCGTGTGCGACAGCACCGACGAGACAGGCCTCGCGTCAATGGCGCCAGGCGATGTCGTCACCTGCGCCGCAGTGGTCACCTACACGATCACACTCGACGACATGAACGCTGGTCTAGTCGAGAACACCGCAACCGCCGAAGGCGACGACCCCTCAGGCAACCCGGTAAGCGACATCTCCGACGACCCACTCGACGCAACAGACGACGACCCGAACAACGACGGCAACCCCGACGACCCCACAATCATCCCGCTCACGCCATCACCCAGGATCGGCCTGACCAAAACCGTGACCGCCGTCAACGACACAAACGGCAGCGGCCGAACCGACGCCGGCGACACCCTCACCTACGACTTCACGGTCACCAACACCGGCAACGTCACCTTGACCGACGTCGACATCGTCGACGCCCTGATCAACCAGACAGCACCCAACCTGGTCTGCAACACCGATGGCAGCAACGGCGCACTCTCCGCTGACGCCGCACTCGCAAGCCTGGACCCAGCAGAATCAGTCACCTGCACCGCCACCTACACCCTGACCCAAACCGACCTCGACAACGGTGGCGTCGAAAACACCGCAACCGCCGAAGGCGACGACCCAAGCGGCAACCCAGTCGACGACATCTCCGACTCAGGATCAGACACACCCACAGGCAACGACGGAACCGGTCCCGACGACCCCACCTTCGAACCCATAACGCCACTGCCCTCGATCGATCTGCGCAAGACGATTGCGAATGTCGACGACACCAACAACAACGGCCGCACCGACGCCGGCGACACGCTCACCTACGACTTCGGGGTGACCAACACCGGCAACGTCACGTTGACCGACGTCGACGTCGTCGACTCGATGATCAACCCGCTTGCACCACACGTGGTGTGTGACGTGACAACCAACCCGGGCATGGCCTCGATGGCACCCGCTGCGGTGGAGACCTGTTCGGCCGACTACGTGCTGACCCAGGACGACATCGATGCAGGTCTTGTCGAGAACTCTGCGACCGCCGAGGGCGACGACCCCTCAGGCAACCCGGTGGCCGACGCCTCGGACGACCCGACGATTAGCAACGGCAACGACCCCGACGGCGACGGCAATCCCGACGACCCGACGGTGCTGGACATCGTCCAGGTGCCCGAACTCACCACCACCAAGACGGTCGCAGCTATCACCAACAACGGCGATGGCACCTATGATCTCGTCTATGCGCTCACGGTGGAAAACACCGGCAGCGTAACCGTGGGCGGTCTCCAGCTCGACGACGACTTGTCGGCGACCTTCGCCGGTGCAGCCGACTTCGTCGTGACCGGTACGTCGATCACGACGGGCGACTGCACGCTGGCTACAACCACGCCGTACGACGGAGCGCTCGCGATCAGCTTGCTCGAGGGTGTCGACGTGCACGAGGTTGGCGAGTCGTGCTCGTTCACGATCGACGTGACTGTGACGCCTGGTTTGCTCCTCGGCGCCTACGAGAACTCGGCGGTGGCCGAGGGTACCGATCCACTCGGTGACCCGGTGACCGACGTTTCCGATGCGGGCGACGAAGCAACCGAGACAGGTGACGCCTCCGGCGCAACCGACGGCGACCCGACGAACGATCCGACCCTAGTGTCGTTCGACGAGGAGCCCCAGATCGGCGTTTCGAAGCAGGTCACCGATGGTTCGGTGAACAACGGCGACGGCACCTACACGGTCACCTTTGGAATGCTGGTGGAGAACACTGGCGACGTTCCGTTGGCGAACGCGCAGGTCACCGACGACCTCGGTGCTGCCTTCGCCGGCATGAACCCGGTGGTCGACAGCGCTTCGGTCCTCGCCGGCACGTGCACCGCAGCAACGACCACGCCGTACGACGGTGTTGTGGCTATCGGCATCCTCGAGGGCACCGACACGATGGCAGTCGGCGAGAGCTGCGAGCTACAGATCGTGGTAACTCTGACACCTGGTGCGGCGACCTTCGCCGAGAACCAGGCGACTGCCAGCGGCATGTCCCCCGCCGGAACGCCGGTGAGCGACCTGTCGACCGATGGCGCCGATCCGGATCCGCTCGGCGACGGCCCCACCGACGACAGCGTGCCCACGCCCGTCAACTTCGCCGAGAATCCGGCGATCGGAACGGCCAAGCGCATTATCGCCGGTCCAGACAACAGCGAGGACACAGCGGTTCATGTAGTGACCTACGCGATCGACGTGGTCAACACCGGCGACGTAGTGCTGAGCGGCGTGCAGATCGACGACGACCTCACCGACACCTTCGCCGGCGTCAGCTTCGAGGTCGTCGTGGTGACCGTGAGCGACGGTGCCTGCACCGCTGCGACCAGCACACCGTTCGACGGTCAGGCCGAAACCGGTCTACTCGAAGGAACCGACAGCCTCGCCGTGGGCGAGTCGTGCACGGTCGAGCTCACTGTTGCAGTGACCCCAGCGGGCAACCTCGGCCCGTTCATCAACCAGGCTACTGCTTCTGGCACCTCGCCCGCTGGTGCCGGGGTGGACGATGTATCCACCGACGGCCCCGACATCGACAGTGATGGCGATGGCGATCCCACCAACAACGCCGTGCCGACTCCGTTCGCACTGGCGCCTCCGGGCGAGCCCGACGAGAGCCTGAACAACCAGGCCGGATCGGCCGTGACCGTGAGCCCGCTCGGCAACGATGGCGACGGGACACCCCTCGACCCGACCACTGTCCAGATCCTCGACCCGACCACCGGTGAGTGGGTCACCGAGCTTGTGGTGCCGGGCGAGGGCGTATGGACCGTCGACCCAACTACGGGCGACATCACCTTCACGCCCGAGGACGGCTTCGACGGCGACCCGACACCGATCGACTACCGGGTGAAGGAACTCGGTGGTGATCAATGGGTCGAGAGCACCGTGACGATCACCTATCTCGACGCTCCTGCGTCGGCCGGTCCGCTGGCCTTCAGCGGTAGTAGCACCCGTACCGTTGCGGGCGTCGCACTGCTGATGATCCTGCTCGGCTCACTGCTGTGGTTCCCGGCACGCCGACGCTCGGCAGACTAGGTGTAGTCGCAACGGCGCTCGACATCGGAGAGCTAGGTGCACCTCTAGCACGCTAACCCTCGCACTGCACCACCTTGGTGGTTTTGGTTTGCGGGTCGCTACAGGTGTCTTTGCCCTTGTCACCGTCGAGCAGATCTTTCTTGCCTGCGCCTCCCGACAACTTGTCGCGACCGTTGCCACCAAACAACTTGTCGTTGCCCTTCTCGCCAAACAGTGTGTCCTTACCTTTGCCACCCTTGAGACGGTCGTTGCTATTGCCACCGTAGATGGTGTCGTTTCCGCCGCCTCCGGTGATGCGATCCTTGCCGTCTCCGCCGCAGATGACGTCGTCACCTCCCTTGCCAAAGATTTTGTCGTTACCGCCCAACCCGGCGATCACGTCGGGCCCGCTGGTCCCGCGCAACACGTCGTCGCCCGGAGTACCAACAATGGTGGCCACCAGGCCGCCGCACACCACGTCGCCCGGTTTCGGCTCGCCCGGATCCGGGTCGGGTTCTGGCGGTTCGAGGTCCTGCACCTGGGCGATGGCAATCGTGCCGGTACCGGTGCCGCCATCGACGCTGGTGACCGCTAGGAGATAGGTCACCCCGTTGCGGGCAACAAAGCCGGCTCGGGCAGTACCGGACGCAACCTGGGCATCGGCGGTGACGAACTCGGCCCCCGAGTTCCGGTCGCGGTAAACAGCGACGGTTGGAGCAAACGAGTCCGACTCGACCGACACCTCAAAGGTGCCCTTGGTCGGCGCCGTCCACCGGTACCAGACCGACGGGCCAGCGGTCGCGCCCGCGTGGCTCGGCTCGGCGGTCTCGCTGGTGGCCCGGCGGTTGTCTACATTGGTCCGACCGTTGAGTGGCGTAGCGTTGGCGACATCGTCGTTTGGTGGGCCGACCTTGTCGATTTGCAGGGTGAATCCGCCTGCGGGGTCAGACAGCGGCCCGCCCACCGCGATGTAGTAGGTCGTCCCGCCCGCAAGTTCCACCCGCGATCCGGAACCGGTCGCGATGTCGGTCGACCCGTTGGAATTGAACAGATCAACCACCCGAAGGTTGTTTGCCGCACCGTCCTTGTTGGTGACCCGAACCCGCACGGCGGTGTCGTCGAGCGGGCGGAACTCGTACCACACCCACTTGTCGTTTCCGCGCCGTTCGGCGCGCACCGTGGTCCCCTCGACGCTGGCCCGACCGTCGACCAGCGAAAGCGACACGGCACTGGTTGGGTCGTCGTTCGGCGGAGCAAGAGGTGTGGCCTTCACCACGACTGCGCCTTCTCGCCCGTTGAAGCCCGACACCGACAAGAAGTAGGTGCGGTCATTGCTCAGCGAAGCGTCAACAAGCGCCTCACTGTGGAACAGTCGACCCACCTCGGCGTCGTCGTTCGAGCCGACGTACTCCAACCGGTTGAAGCCGGTGTTCGGAGACTTCCCGCGGTAGACAGCCAACGTCGTGTCGATGGCGCTTCCCTCGGTGCTGAACTCGAAGTGTCCGGCGTCGGGGGCGTTGAAGTACCACCAGGACGACGTGGTTTGCGAACCGAGGTCACCTTCGTCCTGGGTAGCGCGCACCGTCGACCCTCGCAGCGCGACGCCACTTGACAACGGCGTCGCATCTTCGAACAGATCGTTCGCCGGACCAGCGGGCACGATGCGGAGCACGAATGGCCCAGTGCTCTTCACGTCACCCTGGCACGTCTTGGTGTTGACCTGAATGATCATTTCGTCGCCCGGACTGGTCGAGAATCCGACGTCGCTACCGAACCGGCGACCGTTGGCGGCTGAGGTCACCACGACGTTGTCGTCGATTGGTTCGCCAAGCTGATTAAAGGCGTCGACTTCGATCGACCAACGGTCGAATCCGCCGGGCGCCCGCCAGTAGTAGTTGACCGCGCATCGACCGTCTTCGGAAACGACCCCGGAGGTCCCGACCGTTGCGCCGAACGTGGTGCCGAAGACCTCGTACACACCTTGCGGGTTGGCGGTGACTACGCCAGCCCCAAAGTTGTTTGATCCTCGGCGGTTCGCCAAGTTGTCGTGAGCCGCGAAGTAGGCGATGGGCACACGGTAGCTTTCGCTCGCTACGCCATCGGCGTCGGTCACCGACACCACAAGATCGGCAGCCGAGTCGAAGCCCGCAGATGGTACGAGCAAGCGGGCGGTGTAGCGAGTGCTGCCCTGTACCTTGCCGTCGCTACTGCCGGACGCGGCGGCGACGGTCGTAACGGTCTCGGCGCCCAACGAACCGTGCACCGTGTAGGGAGCGTCGAACCGGCCGGCCGGATCGTCGAAGGTCACGATGACCTCGATGCCCTGAGCGTTCAGCGGCACCAGGTTGTCTCTGGTTGTCGAAAGCGCTCGGTTGCTCCCGCCGAGCCGCACCGAACGAACCTGGGCCGGCACGTCGAGCACGGTAAACCGGTGGTCGAAGGTCTCGAACACCTTCTCGCCTGCTCGGCGATCCTCGAGCTCTACTCGCACATTCACCTGATCATCCGACGGGTTGTCATCAAGAACCCGGAACTCGTCGAAACTTAACGAGAATTGCCCCTTGGTATTTTGCCAGTCGAATCGGGGGTCCTTCGATCCGTCCCGGATCCCGTACCCGTCGGCGTCTCTGGTCTGCACGGCGTCTTCGCCGCGTTTGAGGATGGGGACATCGGTCGTGAGGTTCGCGTCCCAGGAGATCCTCCCGCCGACGGGTCGGCGGACGCCGCTGATGCCGCCATTGGTGAACCACTCACCCTCGTTCACAACTTCGGGCCCCTCCAGGGTGAGGTTCACGGCACCGTTGTCATCAGCGAAGGCGACGGGAAGCCATGCTTCCTGAACGACGCGGTTGTCGGGGATTGCCTTATCAGCGGCTACGACGGGTCCCTCGTTGTAAATTACGAGACGCATCGAGGTGTAGGCGGCGCGGGGGTTGCCAGCCAGGGGTTCCGGGAAATTCCGCCGGCCGATCTGGACGCGGTCGGCGTACACATGGAACGGCTTCAGCTCGACGCCTCGGTTGGCGACGGTCTGGAACGCAGGGCCGACGCCGCCAATCACGTCGCCTTGCTCGTTCTCCCAGCGCCAGTTGACGAACTCGTTCCCGTTGGAGACAAATGCCATCTGAACCCGGGCGGCCCCGTTTCCTTCGATGACGGGAAATGAGGCGGCGCTGTTCACCCAGTCAGACATCTCGATCTCGTAACTCCAGCCTGGCCTAACCGTGTCGAAAAGGGGCTTGCCGTCAACAAGTGGCGGAAATCCCAACAGCAGTCCATCGAAACCGTTGCAGTTCTGGTCGCGGCCATCGACCGGATCTACTACGACGTCGGGACGAATCGCCCGGTCACGATCGTTACAATCTTCACCGCCGAATGCTTCGGCGATATGGCCGTCGCCGTCGAAGTCATCTTGGAAGCTTGTGGTCGCCACGCCGGGGTTCGTCGACTTCGGAACAAACTCGCCAAAGTCGCTTATGCCGGTGTGCCGACGTGGGGACGCTACCGCACCTTCGCCGACCCTTAGGCCTGCAATGCCGCCCCCGCCGACCTTCACCTTCTTGCCTCCGCAGCCCTCGGTGTCGTCGGTAGGCGAGAGGTCTTCAAAGACTCGACGCAGGTTCTCGGGAATCGAGTCATCGAAGTTCCACTCGACCCGGAACTTCTTGTTGCCCTTGCTCCGACCGCGGTTAGAGAACTGTTCGTAGCGAATCTCGCCTACGAACCCGCCCGACATAGTGTCGAGGCCTACCGATCGGCGCTCGCCTTGGTTTGGGTCAAAGCCCGACGAGCCGATCTGCACTCGGAAGGCGAAGCATTTAACGCGGTACACATCAGAGTCGACACCAAACACCCTCAACACGTCGCTACCGGCCTGGGTAACGCCTTCGCTGAAGTCGGCGAGCGCCTCACTGCGGACGTTGACTTCGAGCGCAAAGAACCCCGAGCCGAAGTCGGCCTTGCCGTAGATGGCGAACTCTTCGGTGCGCGATTCGTTGTAGGTCGTGAGGCTGAACTCCACGCCCGCCGACGACAACACCAGGTTGCCCTGCGCACGGGCGAGCCCTTCGATTTCGACATCGCCAGCAATGGCGAGGCTTTGTTCGGACTTGGTGAGCGCGATGCGCAAGCTGGCGCCGTGCACCGTGAGTGGTTTGAGATCATCGAATGAACCGAGGGTGGCCTCGCCGATCAAACCGTCCTTGGTGATTTCGAGACGAACGCCGGCCATGCAATCGCCGGTGCACGGTTCGGGCTTCGCGCAGGCCGCCGGGTCTCGATCGGCCACCTCGGCCGCGCTCAGTTTTTTGGTCTTGGGCGCGTTCGACCCCTCGTCGGCGATGTGGAGGTTGGCGCCGATCTTGATGCCCTCTTCAAGGCACAAGGCTTCGGATTCAATGGTCGACAACGAAAGTTCGAAACTCTGGAGCGAGATATCTGGGAGGCTGTTGGCGTTGATGCGACTGTTATTGACCTTGTTCACGAGCCACACCACGTCGTCGATGTGAACTTTGTCAGCGAAAATGCGCAGCCCGAAGTCGACTTTGACCGGCGGGGCGCTCACACCGATGGCGACCGTTGCGTCGATGGTCGTGTTGTTCACCCGCACCTTCGCCCGAATGCCGAGCTGCACGGAGCTCTTCGGGCCGATGGTGGCCGAGATCTCAACGGTGATGTTCTGCAGGTCGAGCCAGTCGTAGCCAAACGGTGTGTTCCATCCGGTGACGCTGCCGGCAAAGGTGACGGTGACCCCCTCGAGGCCAATGTCAAGGCTGGCCGATGCTTGGATCGTTACTGGCGAAACCTGGTTCTCGCCGGTGGGCAGGTTGACCACGAAGTCGACATCGGCTTGCACGCTGATGCCTTTGTCAGTCGTGCTCAGGGTCAGGCTTCCGGTTGCGCTGACGAACCAGCCACCAGACGCGTTCGATTGCCCATCAGCCTGCTTCGGCGGCCGGAACGTGGGGAGCTGCACTCGAAGGGAGAAGTCGCCTCCGGGATCAAACACCGGGAGATCACCGCTGACGACAAGTGCACTTCCCGGACTGAGCGGTGCACCAAAGGTCGATAGGGCGGCCCGAATCGATTCGTCGATCTGGATGTCGCCGGTGACGCTGGCGTTGCCGTTGCCGTTGACCTGAATGGTGACGGCGGGGAGGGTCATGTCGCCGCCCACGCCGACGGCTCCAGCGGTGAGTTCGTCGATGGTTAGCCCGTCGACGGTGAGAGCGAGCTTGAAGTCGGCCTTTTTCGATCCGAGGGTCAGCTGGAGCCGAGCGATCTTGTCGCCGAACTCGACCTGGGAGTCTAGGTCGGCCCGGAAGCCGCCACCGTAGGTGACGTTGATGGTTCCTTGCACGCCCAGGTCGGCGAGGCGGTCGGGCATGGGGGCACCGAGGTCGAGTCCGGTGCGTTCGAGAGCCGTCCGGACGCTACCGAGCCTGGTAACACCAGCGGCCGCAACCTGTCCGTCGGCGATCTCAATGGATCCCCCAACCGCGATGCTGCCCGCAATCTCGTCGGCGAACGAGACCGAGGCGCCGACGCGGGTGCCGTCGAGATCGACGATAGCCAACACGGCAAAGCTGGGTTTGCCCTGCGCTGGAATGTCGGCCTCGAACTCGATGCGTTCGAGCGTGCCGTCGAGTCCGAAGGGCTTTGGGGCGCCTCCCTCAAAGGAGCCACTCATACTGACTGAGCGGTCGCTCGACACGGTGAACGCCGCGGCGACCGTGGCTTCGCCACCCAGCGCGTGGTGGTCGACATCGAAGCTACCGTTCACGCCGACCGTGAGGTTTGCCGGATCGTTGGGGTTGTCGGCCTTCTCGTACTCGATGGACAGACCGAAGGTTGAGTTGTTGCCTACCCCGGCGGCGGTCGGCAGCTTGAGGTTGGCCGTGGAGACCTGACCCGCCAAGGCGAACGACGTGTTGGTGTCGATCGTGCCATCGCTCAGGAACGCGCCGACGTCGGTGACGATGCTGCCGCTCATTTCCACCAACACCTGTTGGGTCTCGGACTCGTCGACCAGGTTGCCCAGGTCGCGGGTGACGTCGACCATTCCGTCGACGGCTACGCCCTCGCTCAGCGCTGCCTCGTCCTCGTGGAACGCGGTGGCGGACGGAACGATCACCTCCTGGTCACCGGTGGCCATGGTGATGGCGCCGTCGATCGCAATGGTGCGGCCGGCGACAGGGAGTCTGGTCCCGCCGTCGAGGCTCAGCGAGATGATCGGTTCTCCGGACTCGAAGTCGACCACTACCAGTGCCTTGTCGAACGGTCGGCCGTTCAGGTTGAGGCCGCCGGCTTCGAAGGCCACGATCTGGAAGTCGTCAAAGACCGTGACCGTGCCAGCGCCCAAGGACTTGGCCGAGAAATTTGAGCCCGGCCACTCGAGCGCCAGTCGCCCGTTCGACTCATCGAGAGCAGTGGCACGGGCTGCGGCGTACGAGGTGAGCGGGAGCACGGTGGTTCCGCTGGCTCCGCCCTGGCCCTGCCCGGCGACCGAGAGCGTCACGCCTCGGGCGTCGTCGGGGTCCTGCGCAGACACCTGCGACGGGTCGAACAACGTCCAAGCGAGCCAGGCGATAGCAACACTGGCCGCCGCAACTATGATGACCGTTGCTAGCGAAACATGCCACCGCCGATCGTGACGAACGATTGAACTGCCACTCGTGCGACTTCCCGCAAGTGTCACGTGCTTTCCCCTAAATTTGTTCCCGCTGCGCTTTTCGGGCGCCCCCGAATTCCCGCCGCTATTCGCGTATGTGTGTGGGAAAAGGTGCTCCATGCGTAAACGGTGCTGCGCTTCCCAATGCGCCGACTGACCGTACTGATTGCATCTTTTGATACGCAATTTTCGCATAATATTTGCGCGTTTTATGTCCGTATCCATCCTTAAACGCTGTTCAGGGTACGCACAATGGCACTACCTCTGACTTGGGCACAGATGCACAGATGCACAGATCGACTCGAAAGTCGATGGCTACACCAGCGATTTTCTCGAAAGCACTCTTGGAGGTTCGCGTTGCAGCTACTCCGAGACCGGTGCACCCTTTTCTTGTCGCGCAATCTTCCAAACGGTGACCAGCGCTGCGACCTCGATCAAGACGATGACGACGTGGATTCCGAAGTCAACCGCCGGCGAAGCAGGCGCGTCAGCCACCGGATAGAGCGGGTCGATGAACATCTCTCCGCCCTCACGAAGGACATTCATGAGCAATACCACGAGGTACTGGACCGGGTTCTGCGTGATCATCACAAAGATTGAGGCGAGAGCTATGACACCGAGCCGCGAACCCATCTCGTAAATGAGATTCAGCTGCGGATCTCCGTCGACCAGGAGACCCGCTGACACCAGAGCGTCGTGGTCCAAGAAGAGCTCGAACACCTGCTGCAACATGATCAGCACAAGGATGCCCTGCATGATGTTGACCCAAATTGGTATTCGGCGATCGGTTGATACTTGAAGCGTTTCAGTGGCCATTGTTCCTCGAATTCAAAATAGTTGCGTGCGCACGCACACACTACCCAACGTGAAGAAACCCGTCAATGCGGATACTTGACGACCAACATCACTCGTTTACTTTGTAATCCAATGGAAGAGTTCTTCACCCCTGATGAAGCTGCCGCATGGGGCGGCATGCTTTCGCTCAATAGCAGAATCACCAAACAACTCGAGGAGAATCTCCGCCGCAGGTCGGGCCTGAGTCACGCCGAGTATGAAGTTCTGCTTCGCCTGTTCATGGAGCAGGACGGAAAGCTACGGATTCAGGCTCTCGCCGAGCAAAGCGTTCTATCGAACAGTGGAACAAGTCGACTTATCGACCGACTCGAGAGCGCAGGACTTGTCCAGCGCGTGAGCGCCGAGGAAGACAAACGTGGCGCATTTGCTGCCATCACCGCCGAAGGGCGCGAACATTTCGAACAAGCTGCCAAACACCACACCCAGCTCGTTCGCAAGATCTTCCTCAACCACTTCTCCCCTGAAGAGTTGAGGATGATCGGCTCGTTCTGGGCCCGATTAGCGGACCTTGCCGAATAAACGGCGGACACAACTTTCGCTCCTCTCTTGGGACGCTTAAGGTGCAGATGCTTGCTTTGTGTACATTCTGCATCCGAATGCGCGTGAATGATCGAGCGATGCCAAGGATCAAAGATCGTTGCCAACCAAGGAGATTTCCGCCATGCCAGCTTCAGACGACATTGCTCAGTTCGATGGAAAGACCATCAGCTACACCTATGAGAACGGGTGGTCGTTTACCAACACCTTTGACGGCAACGTTCGCCACTCAAGCGTGCCTCGCGGCGAGCTACGCGAGCATGTCGAGATAACCAAACTGCGCGAAAACCTCTACCTAGCGGCCTGGATCGATGACGAGATGGGCCTGCTGGCCCAAACGATCGACTTCGAAACCAAGACGGTTCTCGCTGCGATTCCGGTCGAGGGCGAACCAAAAACCGAGTTCATTCTCGGCGAACTCACCGACTAATCAGCGGCGTTCGCCAACGCAGCATCCGAACCTCAACCCACCACATTGCAACCCTCGACGGAGAACTCCCTTGACTGAGCCAATCATTGCCGACAACAAACCCATTTCTGTAGTCCTCCAAGGTGGTGAGGAGCAGATGTGGTGTGCGTGCGGCCGGTCAAAGAATCAGCCATTCTGCGACGGCTCCCATGTGGGCACCGGCATCACGCCAAAACCGTTTACTGCCGACACCGATGGCGAAGCGTTCCTGTGTGCCTGTAAACGAACCGGCACACCGCCCTACTGCGATGGAAGTCATGCGCAGTTCGGCAACGATCTGGTGGGGACCGACGGGACGGGCGCGGACACCGAGCCAGCTGATACCCCCGTCGCCATCGGAACCGACTCGGAGATGCCGAAGGCCCAGCCCACCCCCGAAGAGCCAACCGTTGCCTTCATTCACGACCTCGCTCGGGATGGTCTCACCAAGTTTGGCCATCACGGACCAATGACCTCGATGGGTGTTCCTCGCAACGAGCTCCCCCATTGGGACGATCTCCAGATCATGGCTGCTCAAATGGCCACCCAACCCCTCCTCGATGAGGTCGACGTTGGCACCGAACTGGTCATCGGCCCAGAAGCAGCAAAACCACTCCACCTCAAGATTCCCCTGTTCGTCTCAGATATGAGCTTTGGGGCGCTGTCGGAGGAGGCAAAGGTTGCCCTGGCCACCGGCGCCGAGCTGGCCGGAACAGGAATCTGCTCGGGCGAAGGCGGCATGTTGCCCGAAGAGCAAGAGGCCAACAGCCGCTACTTCTACGAACTCGCGAGCGCTCAGTTTGGCTACGACGAAGAACTCTTGTCGCTTGTCCAAGCATTTCATTTCAAAGGTGGCCAGGGCGCAAAAACGGGAACTGGCGGACACCTCCCAGGGTCAAAGAACATCGGGAAGATCTCCGAGGTTCGAAAGATCCCTTCCGGCGAAGCGGCCATCTCGCCATCGACCTTCCCCAATCTTCACGGAGTCGACGACTTCCGAAACTTCGGCGACCGGGTTCGCGAGCTAACCGGCGGTATTCCCATCGGCATGAAACTCAGCGCAAACCACATCGAAGCCGACATGGGCTTCGCTCTTGAAGCAGGGGTCGACTACATCATTCTCGACGGCCGAGGTGGCGGTACCGGAGCGGCCCCAGAGATGTTCCGCAATCACATCAGCGTTCCAACGATTCCTGCGCTCGCCCGAGCGCGACGCTTCCTCGACGAGCAAGGAGCTTCGGGCCGAGTGACCCTTATCGTTACCGGTGGGCTGCGCGTTCCCGTCGACTTCGTAAAGGCGCTCGCGCTGGGCGCCGACGGTGTTGCAATTTCCAACTCCGCAATGCAGGCCATTGGTTGTGTTGCAGCTCGAATGTGCAACTCGAACAACTGCCCGTCGGGAATCGCTACTCAGAAGCCCGAGCTTCGGGCCCGGCTCGATATCGAAGCGGCGAGTCAACGGCTCGCGACCTTCTTCGAGGCCTCGACCGAACTGATGAGCGTGATGGCGCGAGCCTGTGGGCACGACCACCTCAGCAAATTCGCCAAGACCGACCTAGCGACCTGGGATGACCAGATGGCCAAGCTCTCGGGCGTCCGGTATTCCGGCTACCTCGCACCCTGACCCCCGACCGTTCCTATCAGCGTTCACGCGCTGAAAATTCGCCTCACTGAAAGACTTCGACATGTCCTCTAGCTCCCACAAGATTCTCGACCACGGGGAACTCCCCGAGGGGCGAGTCACCACGGTCACGATTGGGCACCACACCCTCGCGGTTACCAACCACGAAGGAACTTATGGGTGTCTCGATAATCACTGCCCCCATCAAGGCGGTCCGCTCGGTGAAGGTTCGATAGAAGACGGCCACCTTCGATGCCCTTGGCACGGATACGACTTCGATCCAACCACGGGCACGCCGCCTGGTCCGTTCAACGACGGGCCACCCTGCTACCAGGTAGAGGTTCGCGACGACGGCATCTACGCCACGCTGCCCGACGAACCACCACGCGAACGAACGGTGTCCGATGCGATGGTTGAAACCATGGTGGCCTGGGGCGTCGACACCGTCTTTGGCATCGTCGGACACTCCAACCTCGGCTTCGGCGACGCTATGCGCCAAGCAGAAGGTCGGGGCGAACTGTCCTACTTCGGTGTCCGGCACGAGGGCGCAGCTGCGTTCGCGGCATCGGCGTACGGGAAACTGCTCGGTCGACCCGCAGCATGTTTTGGGATCGCCGGTCCCGGCAGTACGAACCTTCTCACGGGCCTGTACGACGCCAAAGTCGACCGGGCGCCTGTTCTGGCCCTCTCGGGCCAGGTCCCGTCGAAGACCATGGGTCGAGGAGCATTCCAGGACCTCGACCTTGAGGCGGCGTTTGCCGACGTGGCACGGTACAGCCAGACGGTTCACTCCGGGTCCGACTACGCCGAGCTGATGAACCTGGCATGCAAGACCGCACTCGTCGAGTCCGACGTGACGCACCTGGTGTTTCCCGATGAGGTCCAGGTTGAGCCGTGCGATGCCGATGCATCGGGACCCACGGGCCGAACCGGTCTCCGAAACTTTCCGCCGCCGAGCGATTCCCTCGAGGCAGCGGTCGAGATGCTCACCAGCTCGGAACGACCGCTCATCATTGTTGGCGCAGGCGCCCGGCACGACATGAGTGCGATCATTGCGCTCGCCGAGCAGCTCGGCGCTCCGGTCGCAACCACCTTCAAGGCAAAGGGACAGATTAGCGACGCCCACCCGCTTGGTTGTGGCGTGCTCGGCCGATCGGGCACCCCGGTAGCCAGCTGGTTCATGAACGAGAGCGATGTGATCTTGGCGTTTGGCGCATCGTTCTCAAATCACACCGGCATCTCCGCCTACAAGCCGATCATCCAGGTTGATCACGACCCTATGGCCATCGGCCGGTTCCACCCCGTCACGGTCGGGGTTCTCGGCCACGTCGGCGTCACCGCTGACGCGCTCTCGGCCGAGCTACCAGCAGCACCGGGCGCCGATCGCAGCGTCGAGGTCGCCGAGCGATGGGCGATCTGGCGCGAGGAAAAGCAGTCCCGACTCAGTGATGACCGCGGAGAGGGTTTGGGTTCAGCCGCCATCTTCGCCGAGCTCACCAGCGCGGTCGACAACGATGCCATCATCTCGGTCGACGTCGGCAACAACACCTACAGCTTTGGCCGGTATTTTGAGGTCGATCACCACACAGTGCTCATGTCGGGCTACCTCGGTTCGATCGGCTTCGGATTCGCCGGAGCCATGGGGGCGTGGGCAGCGAAGACCGGTCGTCAGGTTGTGAGTGTGTCGGGCGACGGCGGGTTTGGCCAGTACCCGATGGAGCTGACCACTGCGGCAAAGTACGGAATGAACATCACCCACGTGCTTCTGAACAACAGCGAACTCGGCAAGATTTCGAAAGAGCAGCGTTCGGCCGATCTTGATGTCTGGCAAACCAGTCTGCAGAACCCGAACTTTGCGAGCTTCGCCGACAACTGTGGCGCGAAAGGATTCCGAGTCGAGACGCTGGACGAACTTGCACCGGCGCTCGCCGAAGCACTCGCCTACGACGGACCAGCGCTAGTCGATATCGTGTCCGACGCCGCCCTTCTGTAGAGGCAGACATGGAAGAACCGTCGACGCTTCCGCTCGGAGGAAACCCGCAAACCGTTCGCGGCCACAAATGGATCCGCGGGATTCTCGACGGGCGCACCATCGTTAGCTCCCGGGACTTCCTCTTCGTCTGGGAGGTCCCCTACTGGCCGTGGTGGTTCTTCCGGGCCAACGACATCGACGCTGAGCTCATCGAATCACAAGATCCCGAATCGCAAAATGGACTGCCCGATGGGGCCGTGGCCTTCGATCTCGTCGGTCGTGAACGCACGCTTCCCGCGGTGGCGCGCTCGTACCCGGACCACGAGATACTCCGAGGATGGTTCACACTCGATTTCGATGCGCTCGACCACTGGTTCGAGGAAGACATCGAGGTCTTTGTCCACCCGAGGAGTCCCTACACACGCATCGACGCGCTGGCCTCGTCACGGCACGTCGTCGTCTCGCTCAATGGTATCGAACTGGCCAACTCACACAAGCCAACCGTGCTCTTTGAGACCGGAGCTCCGGCCAGGTTCTACCTTCCCATGACCGACGTCAGCCTCCACCTCCTCACCAAGAACGACCGACGCTCGGCATGCCCCTACAAGGGGGAATCGACATTCTTTGACACCGACGTGGGTGGCTCCCCAACAACCGACGTTGCGTGGACGTATATTCTCCCCCGACCCGAGTCGACCCCGATCGCCGGCCTCATCTCGTTCTTCAACGAGATCGTCGATATCGATGTCGACGGAGAGCGGCAACCGCGGCCGATCTCGCACTTCACATGACGGCAGCCGGCACGACCTCGACTCGGGCGTCAATATCGACGCGCGTATGGATCGACATCGCACTGTTCGTTGGGTACGTGCTCCTGTCTGCGCCGCAAACCACCGGCATCCCGTTCCATGAGTACTTCACGGTGGTTTTTATCCCGATCTTCATCTCGCACATCGTTCTGGACTGGTCGTGGATTGCGCGCGTCTTTCGCCGGTCCGACCGCCAGCGATCTGCCGAAGTTCGCTTCAACCGAGTGTTCGACATCGTGCTGTTCATCGGGATGGTTGTCGTGATCTACTCGGGCTTTCTCGTGTCGGAGTCAATCCTCCCAGACTTTGGGATCGACCCGGAGGTAACCACGTTCTGGTCGACCATTCACGATGCGTTCGGCAATCTCCTCATCCTGCTGGTTGGAGTCCACGTCGCGGTGCACTGGCCTTGGATCAAGCGCAACATCAAGCGCATCCGACCTGATCGGAGATCCTGATGACCACTTGGATCACCCGGAACGCGAAGCCAATTCTGCTCGTGCTTTGTGCGGCTGTCCTGGTCGTAGGAATCTTCGAAGCAATCGATGCGTTCGGCGATTCGCCACGTGTCGCCAGTGATTCAGCGAGCGAAGAACCAGAGTTAAGCGGCGCAGCCACCCTTGCGGGCCTGATCAAGGTAGCCATTTTTCTACTGTTGGGCGCTGCGATTGCCCGTCCGTTGCGAAGCCGATTTCGCCCCGGGAGCCCGGATTCATGAAGGTGGGGCTTGTGCTCGGCGCAGGCGGCCCGCTGGGCTGGGCATACCATCTCGGCATCGTTGAGGGAGTCCGAAAAGCCATCGGCCGTGACCCGGCCGGAGCCGATCGCATTGTTGGCACGTCGGCAGGAGCGGCGATTGCTGCGACATTGCTCACTGGAGTTTCCACCGACGAAGCCATCGAGTTGATCTCGTCGCCCCCCAACGACGACGAGCGCGATCAGATGCGGTCGGTCGGGGCAAACTTTCTCCGCCGCCCTCTTCAATCCTTGCGGCCCGTCGCACCAGAGCTTGCGCGGTGTGTACGTCATGTGGGGGTCAGTACGGCATTGGTTGGCTTGCTTCCTGCCGGCCTGTTCCCAACGTTCATGCTTCGGAAGTTCGCGGCCGACCAGTCCTGGCCAACACAGCTTTGGGTGCCGAGTGTGCGTCTCGATGATGGCCGCACGGTGGTCTTTGGTCGCGACCAGATACCTGCGACACTTGGCGACGCGCTCGAAGCGACGTCTGCGGTACCCGGTCTCTTCCAACCAAAGGCTATCGACGGCGCTCGTTACGTCGACGGTGCCGTTGCATCGTCGACCCACGCCGACGTGCTCGTTCCGGAGCGACCCGACGTCGTGCTGATCTCGGCGCCAATGACCCGACCAGGGTCGGGACCGATTCGAGCGATGGCACGCCGAACGCTGGAGCGGGAGGTAGCGGCACTAGAGAGTTGTGGCGCACGTACCTTGGTCTTGTCGCCGGATGAGAACGTTCTACGCGCCGCCGAGGGATTCCCTCGCCGACGACCCGAAGCTGCAAGTGACATCATCGAGGTCGCATGTCAGCAGACGGTAGCTGCGTTCGAGTCTCGCTGATCTACGGCGTGTCGGCGGCCATGTTGGCCTTGAGCCACCGTTGAGCAACCTCGTCGATCAGCTGCGTCGAAATCTCGTCGTGCCGGGCAAGGTGCTGGTGAAGAATCGGACTGGTGAGAAGCATCGCTTCCATTCGGGAATCCATGCTTGGCCTCAGCTCCCCTCGGTCTTTCGCCGCGTCGAGGAGGAGCACCGTTGGTTGGACGAGCTGTTCTACGAACAAGCGCTGAGCGTCGGCAAAGGATTCGTCTTGAGCGGCAAAACCGGCAAGGGCACCAAACACTTCTCGAACCTGCCGGGTCTCTAGGCGGGTCCGAAGCTGTCGCAGGACTCGGTGCACGCCATCCGCCGCTGGTTCGCCCGGCATCAGCTCCGACGGAAACGACGGACTGGTCAGATGATGGATCGTGTCGAGAAGCAAGCTCCGTTGATCAGGCCAGTGACGGTAGATGGTTGTGCGAGCGACGTCGGCCCGCTCAGCAACAGTCGCCGCAGTTACCTGTTGCGCACCGCTTTCGAGCAGCACATCCGTGGCCGCCGCAAGAACAACCTTGCGGACCCGTCGAGTTCGTGGATTCTCTCGATCGGCCGTGGAACTAGCGTCCATAACGACGCACCAAAGCGATCAACTCAGACGGGTTCGCCGGTCGATCGTATCGACCCGAAACGAAGCCGGGCCTCAAACTTCCACAACTCCACATTTTCCCGATAGTACATCGCTCGATCTGACGCTAGAGACCGGGCCGCCACGAAATAGCGTCGTTGGTGCCTACTCGGCGTATGCCCGGCCAATCGCGTAGCTATCTTCAAACCAGTTCCACAGAACGATCTGCCCGTTGCGCACCTTTGCCCGAAGCGCAAACGTGAACGGTCCGGTATCTTTGCCAGACCTCGTCATGTGGGCATTCATCGTTCCGAAAACCGCAGCGGTGTCGCCACTCGCGAAAAGGTCCTCGTTCTCCCAGAGTGTTGTTTCGAAATTGGTCGAGAACACCTCCAAGAACCCGAAGATGGCTTCCTTGCCTTCCCACGGCCCGATCCAGGGCACATTCGGATCGCCCTCGTTCTGCCAGACCATGTCGTCTGCCATCAGGCTGTCCATTGCATCCATGTCACCGCTGCCCATTGCGCCCATCAAGGCCAGGACCACATCCAGTGTTGCTTGGCTCTCTTCATCCATTTTGATTACTTTCCACAATAGTCTTCGATACGTATAGGAGCTTAAGCTTCAATTCGTAGCTCAGCCAACCAGGCGAAGCATCTCGCTGGCGAGATTCTTTCGCCGGCCGGGGACGCTGCTCTCGGGAGGGCCTACTCCAATTCGATCGTGAACCCGGCTCCAGCGTTCATGTCGTAGTCCGCACCGATCTCGACGACAGCCACGGTCGGCGAGTCGACTCGAAGGCTGACCGAGTCGTTGTCAGATGAGGATCCTTCGATGTTGTGTGGTTCCGAAAAGGTGAAGTAGTAACGATCGAACTTGCCGTCGGGGAAGACACCGAAAACGTTCACCCAGAACGGGTCATCAGCGGCCGGAAGAAGCGTGAACTCGATGCTGTTCTCGGTCATGTCGATCTCGTACAGGCCGCTAATATCTCCCATCGGTGTATCGGGCTGAGCAAGAGCGGTCGGGAACTCGGCGTTGCTCGTCGACACGGTGCCGTTCTCATCGAAGGCATCCTCGGGTGCGCCAAAGAGCGCTGGGAATGCAGTCTCGGGTTCTCCGGGATCCTGCAAGGTATTTCTCAAGGTCACGTCAGCCCCCACGGGCAGTAGAGCGCTGTCGCCATCGCCGCAGGCGGCAAGCACAAGTAGTGATGTAAGCGTCAGTAGAAGGGTTTTTACGAGTTTCATGAGTTCTCTTTCTGGTACACGCAGCGCGCATACGGGTTTGCTACGAATCGGGCCGCAAGGCCTATGACTAAGAAA
The DNA here is from genome assembly GCA_938015295.1 of uncultured Acidimicrobiales bacterium. Classification (GTDB taxonomy): domain Bacteria; phylum Actinomycetota; class Acidimicrobiia; order Acidimicrobiales; family SHLQ01; genus CALLQB01. Next base: position 9,415 of record CALLQB010000118.1, on the reverse strand, counting down.
CGTTTGGCCGCCGCCCCGGAGGGCGACGGCCAAACCTGATGCATTGCTTGGTCGTGGAGCCTTTGGTGTCTACGACTCCAGGTTCACCGAGAACGACACGCCGGACTGCAGGTCGTAGCCCCCGGACAACTCGACAACCAGGACGTTCTCGGAGTCGATTCGAACGTTCAGGTTCGGGTTATCCGAGGTAAAGCCCGTCACGTTGTGGGGGACCTCGAAGGTGAAGTAGTAACGGTCGAACTTGCCCTCAGGGAAGAGTCCGAAGACGTCTTTCCAGAACGGATCGTCCGGAGCGGCAATGACCTCGAAGTTGATGCTGTCCTCGGTGAGGTCGATGTCGTACAGGCCATTGATGTCACCAACCGGGGTGTCCTTTACGCCCAGTGCGTTCGGAAACTCTGAATCTTCGTTGCTGATCCATGCGAACTGATCGAAGGCATCGTCGGCAAGACCAAAGAGCGCTGGGTAGGCGACCTCAGGTTCGCCTGCATCCTGCAGCGTGTTGCGCATGCCGACGTCGGTCATGACCGTGAGTGGTCCGTCTTTGTCACCATCGTCACCATCGTCACCGTCGTCGCCGCCACCGACAACGCGGCCCTGGAAGTTGAGGAACGATGTTCCGACGATCGTCTCTTTCGACATCTTCCACGTTCCGCCCTCGCGAACGGCGTCGAAGAAGTAGTCGTTCCAGGCAATGTCGACGGAGTTGTCGGGCAGGAAGTGGTTCGCCTGGATGTAGGAGCTTGCGGTTGCCGTCTTCTTGTGGCGATCGACCTCGATGTTCAGAATCTGATGCTGGGTGGCCTGATAACCGGCTGCGACGAAGAAGTTATGCGCGAAGAGTGCCCGCATCTCGCCGAGGCTTGAGTATTCCTGCACTGGGCAACCTTCACCGGGGCAGACCAGGACCGGTCCGCCGGGAAAGGCTTGGAACTCGAACACGTAGTCGTCCGACAGGCAGTCGTCGAACATTGCGACACCAGTGTCGAGGTTGCCTCGACCGACTTGGTCGATGCTCGCCGCGAAACATCCCGTCGCAAGGTCTTTCACCTGCTGGTTGTTGCGGCTCTTCTTACCGGCAGCGTCCGCCTCGGCGCCTGTTGTTGCGAAGAGACCAGCGACGATCAGCGCGAATACCGCCAAAACCGCGCCGAGACTCCGTACCCCTGCATGTCTCCAATTTCGTACCATACCGAAAATCCTTTCAAGATTTTGCTACTGGAATTCGGTGGGCACGGTAATTCGACTCGGTGTATCCCGGATTATCAGAACACGTTTCTGTCCATTCCCTGCAAAGAACTGTCTAACAATTGCCAATCCTGGCTGCGGTGTCGCCGAATGAACCGCCGAGCACTGTCATCCCGAACCAAGGAGAGCTCGACGTCGGAATTCGCCGGGTGAGGTTCCGAGATGACGCTTGACGTAACTCGTGAAGTTCGATGGGGCACCGAAGCCGAGCTCGATCCCAATCTGTGACACCGGCAGATTGGTTCGCAAGAGTCGTCGACGAACCTCCAAGATCATCCGCTTGTCAAGAATCTCCTTCGCAGTTTGAGCAGTCGCAGACACGCATGACCGGTCGAGCGTTCGAACGCTGTAGCCAAGCTCAGCGGCGATTGCTCGCACGGACAATCGTTCGTGAAGGCGTTCTTCAAGCATTTCCCGGAACTCCACATAGGCCACCGGGAGCGCGACAGCCGTCACTTCCGGCGAGTCTTCACTTACCTCGATCTCCAGTCGAAGAAGAAGAGCTTCGAGAAGGGTACGGAGAAGCCGATCACGGCGGAGTGGATCGCGTGAGTCTTCCTGCACTCGACGAAGCTCCTCGACTCCACTGCGCACCCGTTCAAGCCCTGCGCCGTCAAGGTGCCAACGCGTCGGCCGTTCGCTCCCGGGATACCAAGTCGTCTGGGTGCGCTGTTCACTCATGGACTCCTCCGGCCAGATGACCATCGAGGCATCGAAGCGCTTTTGTCGAATAAACCGTTGCGCCTGACCTGGGTGCACGCGAATCACCGTTCCACGGCAGACGTCCAGCGACTCAAAGTCGATCTCGTGAACTCCGCTCCCTCGCCAGCAGACAACAAGCTGATGAAACATCGGTCTGCGCATCTGAGACCCGACGCTTCGACGAAGCACATCGGATCGCTCTACGACCTCGACGGGCATCGATGATTGCCAGAGCACCGAATGCCCATCAGCTCCCCCGCTGGAGAGCGCACGACGAGAAGCGTTGGGCTCAGCCGGCAGTCCCCCGCCGTCGTTTGCTCCTGTTGAAACTGTTGCGCTGCTCATGGTGTCCGGGGGCTGCAGTGGGCCGATCTATCTCTAGCCACTATTTGCCCTTTCCGAAACATATTGTACTCTAACGGACTTGAAGTACCGAAATCAGTTCGGGCCAAGTACGGAGAGAAAACAAATGGGCAGAGTTCCAAAATGGGTAGTGATCTACACCGTCCTCATCGGGGTTATCGCGATCGTTGCTTCGATTCCTGATATTGACGCGAAAGGCTGGTCTGAGGCGATGCGCAATGCGTCACCGGGTTTCGTCGGCCTCGCAGTGTTCGCATTCGCTCGTAAAACCCCGGCGGCCTACTTCGCCGCAATGGTTGCCCGAGCCTTTGTCGAAGTCGGCGACATCATCGGCGGACTCGTTACCGACGACACGGCAACCTTCATTCTTGGTTCTGCCGTCATGGTGTTCGATCTCGCTGCCCTAGCAGTGCTGTTCCCGCTCCTGTCGAACGAAGAGCCGTCCTACGGTGACGTTCCAGCCACGCCTGCCTAGGCACCCCCCGAGCCGAGCCAAATCCTTGATCCAACTGCTGCCCATCGACATGGACAACCCCGACGAGCGGCTACTTCTCGACCTCAGCGGTCGGATCGTCGAGGCCGAACTCTTCTAGATGCGAACGCCTCCTCAGTCGAGGGTATGACCGCCGATGCGGCTGCACTCCCACAAAACGCCATGTAGCTAGTTCATTATCTATCGAACTATCGTTGCGAGTCATGCAAACATCAACCGCTTCAGCACCTGGCCTCTGAGCCCTCCAAGAAATTCCAGAGAAAACAGTCTCTGCTGCATGAGAGCCGCAACCAAGAGCTGCGTCGCTGTCTTGTTGGCTATGTTTGCTCTCACATTCGGAGCGAGCCCAGCCGGTGCACACACCGGTTTCGAATCCTCATCGCCTAACGACGGTGATGTCGTCGACGAGCCAGTCAGCGAGATCGCGTTGACGTTCTCGGGTGAAGCCACACCCTCCGGTGAAGGATTCGTCGTACTCGACCCAACTGGCACGGTCCGCGAGCCCGACGAGATCACCACCGCCGACAACCTAATCTGGATCCTCCGCTTCGACGAACCCCTTGCGGGAGGCGATGTCGGCGTGCGATGGATGGTCGCGGCGCCCGATGCCCACCCGATTGACGGCAGCTTTAGCTTCACCGTCACCGCGCCCGTCCCGACCGAGGACACCACAGCAGAAGCTGATGAGCCCCAGGACACTGGCGAAACCATCACAGACGAAGCTGTCGACGAGCCGGCCGATCTCGAGTCATTTCTCGACACCAACGACGCCGAACCCGCCGCACTAAAAGCTGTGGCTGCGGTAGCACGAATCCTGAGCGTGCTCGGCTCGGTGCTCGTTATCGGTGGCGCCGCGTTCGCGGCGTTCGGGTTACGAGGCGACCCGAGCGATGTCCGTGCGGTGCTCAACTGGGTGCGCCGTGGAGGCGCCGTGCTCGTCATAGGTGCTTTTGTTGAAGCAGCGACGACCACCGCCACCCTGGCAGGACAGTGGTCGGCGCTCACCTCATACGGCGATCTGCGCAACGCACTCTGGTCATCCACCGGCCTCGCCCTAGCGCTTCGAGCCATCGGAGGGTTCCTGGCCGTGTCGCAAACCACTATGCACACCGCTGCTGCGACGGCCGTTGGCGATCCGGTCATCGCTGCCCGCCACCTTGCGACCATCGGTGGCGGCCACAGCGTGCCCCCACCCGCCGAACGGGAGGCCGACGAGCCATTCGTCTACGCCGACGACCACGTGTGGGATTACCGCCTCGCACTCGGCGCCCTGCTCGGTGTCGCCCTGGTTGCGGTGTCGTTCATGTTCGATGGCCACACCACATCAGAGGGGCCGCGATGGCTGCACGCCGCCGTGAACCTCGCGCACGTAACGACAGCAACGATCTGGGCAGGAGGCGTCGCCATGCTCGCACTCACCATCCAGCGTCGACGACATACCAACCAACCGAGCCAAGCCCTTCAACTTGCCATGCGATTCTCTGTGGTCGCCACCGCTGCGCTCACCTTTGCAGGGGTGGCTGGCATTGCGTTGTCGGTCATCGTGCTCGATTCGATCTCCGACCTCTGGTCGACACCGTGGGGCCGGCTTCTCATTGCGAAAGTCGCAGCTGTCGCGGTCGCCGGCGCCGGGGGCGCCTACAACCACCGCATCATCGTTCCGGCCCTCAACCAGACCCACGACAATCACGCCACGATCAACCGCTTCCGCACAGTCGTGACGCTCGAAGCAGCCGCCTTGATTGCCGTCGCCGTCATCACCGCCTTCCTGATCGCATCCTCCTCGACATGAAACACACCCTCACCACCTTCACCCTCGCCATCGGTCATACAATAAGAGCGATCATCGTTTAGGAGCAGTCGGCGTTAGGAGCAGCGGCCGGCGCCGAAACCCGCAGGCTGCATCTCTAAGTACATGGTCGGCACAATGAGTGGAATGGCCCGAGATTTATCAGAGTTGTTGTCTTTTCGGTCCCTCCATGCTTGACTAACTGCACGTATCAATCATCTGAATGTTGATATGCGGCGATGACGGTGGCCTTTGGCGGATTGAGGCACTAGGAGTGTTGGTGCTTGCGAGCTCATGAAGCTGGGCTGCCCTACACCAGTTGGAGGTGCATTCATGAGGGAAAGTACACGTGTTGCGGGAGGACGCAAGCCGCGTCGTACGGTTGTGTCTTTGGTATTTGCGTTGGTGTTCGGTGTGATGGGAGTGGTGCCGCCGCCGGCGCTTGCTGAGCATCTCGATTACCAAATCGGCGAGGCCTCCGACAATGACGCGACTCGGACAGTCACATTAAACATGGAAGTCGATGCACCATTTGACGGGGCCACCTTCAACATCTCCTTCACCTGTGACGACGGCTCATCAGCAACGAACCCCTCGGCCGGCAACGGCGACACGGCGATAGCGTCCGATGTCGCAGTCGGCGCTGTGTGTACCGCTACCCAAATCAACCCCGGCGTTGATTGGTCAGTCGAATTGCCCGACGACCTAACAGTCACAGCCGCAGGTCCCAACGAGTTCACAATAAAGAACACCTATAGCGCGACTCGGAGAGTCGCATTAAACATGGAAGTCGATGCCGATGCACCATTTGACGGGGCCACCTTCAACATCTCCTTCACCTGTGACGACGGAACCGACATCGTGGCGTCCGGGAGCGTCACGGTGGGCGACGGCGATATCGCTGCGATCAACGATGTGCTCGTCGGTTGGAGCTGTACCGCGACCGAGAGCAATATCCCTGCCAACTGGACGGTGAGCTACTCGCCGTCACAGACCATCACGGTCACAGCGGCCGGTCCGAATGTAATCACGATCGTAAATACTTACGTGCCACCTCCGCCGGCTGGCCAGGGCTGTACGCCGGGCTACTGGAAGAATCACTTCGACCGGTGGCCGGCGAACTGGAGTCACTACGACGCCCAATTCGAAGCCGTGTACAACTACTCGTTGATCGAGGCGATCCAGCTCATGGGCGGCGGCGGGAAAGCGCTCGCCCGCCATGCGGCTGCTGGTCTGCTGAACGCGTTCACGGGAGGAGTCGACTATCAACTCGATTCCGGCACCATTCTCGCCGGTGGCTACGCGAAGGATGTGCTCGAGTTCAACAACGACTTGGGCTGTCCGCTCGGCGGCACCTCGGCATCACCGGTGCCCACCCCGCGTCAAGTGGATGCTGCTGCTGAAGAAGCGGCGGCAGAAGAGGACACCAGCGTGGACGATACCGCCGAGGGTGAACATACCGAGGAAGAGGCTGCGCTCGTCATCGAGGTCCCCGAGGCCGAGTCCGCTGAGGAGGAGCCCACCGAAGAAAGCTCCGCGGGGAGAGTTGTCGAACCGCCCGTCGATGAAGCTCCGGTTGAACAGGAGACTCCAGCCGACGACGCACCCGGCAAGTCCGATAACACCTGGGGCAAGAACAAGGGCAAAGCCAAGGGAAACAAGGGGAAGTAAACACTGCGACGACTGATACACCACTTCGGTGAGCTGATCGATCACCTGTGCAACAGCACCTCGTGACCGCATCCCTCGAGACCCCTTCTACTACACGCCGTCGTAGTATGGAAGGGTGCATATTCCGACCACACCGAAACGCGCCGCTACTGCGGTTGTCGCTCTGGCCGCGATCTTGGCGATGGTCGCCGTGTTTACGATCGTGCGCAGCGGTGACTCTGCGCTCGCCGCACCCAGCTACATCGAGCCAGTCACTCCCACCGGTGAGGTGCACGAGTATCGGCTCGTCGCAGCACCAACGTCGGGGGCGCTCGTCGAGGGAACAGAGACCGATCTGTGGACCTACAACGGCAGCACCCCGGGTCCCGAGATCAGAATCACCCACGGCGACACCATCCGAGTGATTCTCGAGAACAACCTGCCCGAAGCCACCTCGATCCACTGGCACGGCATCCGGGTACCGCACGCGATGGACGGCGTTCCCGGGCTGACCCAACCACCAGTCGAGCCCGGCGAAACCTTCGTCTACGAATTCACTCCGCCCGATGCCGGCACTTTCTGGTATCACTCCCACCAACGGGGGAACGAGCAGATCGCCCGCGGCCTCTACGGTGCCATCGTCGTCGAGGACCCGGCCGAGCCCGACTATCCGGTGGACGCTGTGTGGCTCGTCGACGACTGGCTAGTCGACGATTCAGGCCAGCTCGATCCCGACTTCGACTCCTACGAGGACCTGCACCATTCGGGACGGTGGGGCGAGCTACTCACCGTCAACGGCACCACCGGCACCACGTTGGAGGCAGCGCCCGGGCAGCGCATCCGACTCCGCATCGTCAACACCGCCAACGCTCGCGTCATCCGCCCCGACTTCGGGAGCCTCGACCCGGTCGTCATCGCCATGGACGGTCTCCCCGTTGGCGAGAACTTCCCAGCGGTCGACATCGACCTGGCGCCCGGCAATCGGATGGACGTCGACCTCACCATCCCCACCGACGCTCAAGGCGACTTCGTCGTCGGAGATCGCTACACCGGCAGCGAGCCGATCGAGTTCGCACGAATATCCGTCGCCGGTGACTCGGTCGACACGCCTGAATTTCCGACACCTGTGGGCGATGTGGCGGACTGGTCGGGCCTCATCGACGACCAACCAGATCACACCGTCACCATTTCGTTCTTCAGCGAGTTTGCCGAAGCCACATCCGAGGAGCAGGACGAGATGCTGGCCGGGGAACAGTTCGGCGAGTTCCTCTGGACCCTGAACGGACGGGTCTGGCCCGACGCCGAAACCCTGACCGCGACTGAAGGTGAACTGCAGAAGATCCGGATCGTCAACGAGTCCGGGCAGATGCATCCCATGCACCTGCATGGCCAGTTCTTTCAACTCATCAGCCGCAACGACGAACCCGTGAACGAGCGCCACTACCGCGACACCGTTCTCCTCACTGCATTCCAGACTGTCGAGATCGTCGTCGCCCCATCCGACGTTGGCAACTGGCTGATGCATTGCCACATCCAGATCCACGCCGAATACGGCATGGCAATGCTGTACCAAGTTGAGCCCGATACCGCGGCCTCGTGAGAACGGGAAGTCGAGCGCAACTCACGATTCTGCACCTGCCGACCGAACTACTACTTGTCGTAGTAATTTAGGAGGATGCGCATGACGACACGGAGAAAGAGCGTCGCCACTGCCTTGTTGGCCTCCATTGCCGTGGTGTCCGCTGTCTTCGTGTTCGCCGCGAGCCCCGCCGGCGGCGCACACCGGTTTCGAGTCATCGTCGCCCGCTGATGGCGACGTCGTCTTCGACCGGCTGTGACCCCGTCATCGCTGCTGCAGCCAGCGTGGACCCTCTGATGTCATCCACCGACGTCGACGCGACAACCGCCCGACCCAGGCCCTCCAACTGGCCATGCGATTCTCCGTGATCGCCACCGCAGCGCTGGTCGCCGCAGGCGTCGCCGGCACCGCACTCTCGATCATTGTGATCGACGCAGTCGCCGACCTCTGGTCAACCCCATGGGGCCAACTCCTCATCGCAAAAATCGCCGTAGTTGCGGTCGCCGCTGCCGGAGGCGCCTACAACCACCTCGTCATCGTCCCCGCCCTCAACCAGACTCCCGACGATCACACAACGATCGACCGTTTCCGCACCGTCGTCACCCTCGAAGCAGCCGCACTCGTCGCCGTCGCCATCATCACCGCCTTCCTCATCGCAGCATCCTCCACATGAATCACACACTCGTCTCACTTGCCCTCGTCCTCGGTCTTGCGCTCGCGCTCGTCGCCTGCGGCAGCGACACCACCACGGCAACGCCCGAGCCGATCCCCGCCGGAGCAGACGGCGCAACCGTCTACCAAGCCCGCTGCGCGTCCTGTCACGGCGAAGACCTCCGAGGCACCGACAAAGGCCCCTCCCAGCTCTCGATCGTCTACGAGCCCAACCACCACGGCGACGACTCCTACCGATCAGCCATCCGCAACGGCGTCGCCCAACACCACTGGGGCTTCGGCAACATGCCCGCCGTCGAAGACATCACCGACGAACAGATCGAACTCGTCATCGCCTACCTCCGCAGCCAACAAGAAACGCTCGGCTTCGAACGCTGACCGCAATCAGACGCTTCTATCGCCACATCAGTGCCAGTACCGGTGCCGACGGAGATACCGAGATCGGCCTGGGCAGCAAGCCTCGGCACTGCTGCGCCTCAGCGATGAACAACGCCAACAGCAGCGGCGGGATGTCGCTGATCGTTTCCTCAGACGGGTTGGAGAATTCGTTCTACATGGACGTTCTAGAATTGCTTAGATCGAGCGATGAGGAGATTCGTGATGACCTGCGCGAAGCGGATTCTCTGAGAATTTGTGGGGTACACCAAGACCGTGTTTCGTGAACTAATCACCGAGTTCTATGACGCCGCGCAGACGCACGCCCCGCCAGGAGTCACCGTTGAACCCCCGATTCTCGAGCCAGCCACGCCAGCCCAAATCGCCCACGCCGAAGACACTATGCAGCTCACATTCACCGACGAGCTACGTGAGTGGTACCTGACCAGCGGCCACTTTTGGTTTCTCGGTCGGGCGATAGTGGCCCTCGATGACACGGCGATGATTTGCCCGCCAGAAGATAACTGGTTCAAGTCTTGGGATC
>CALLQB010000117.1 GCA_938015295.1 uncultured Acidimicrobiales bacterium | reverse complement strand
CGACCCGATCGAGCTGGCGTACGACCAGCTACTCAGCAACGGCGGCCACGGCATCTTGTACTTCCCGCTGTTCAACTACACCGGCCACAACCTCGACCCGCTGTACGAGATCCACCAGAACCAGTCGGTGAAGATGGGCCTCGCCGATTCTGGCGCTCACTGCGCAACCATTTGCGACGGCGGCATGCCGAGCTTCATGCTCAGCTACTGGAGCCGCGACCGCAGCCGAGGCGGGCGTCTACCGCTTGAACTCGTCGTGAAGCGCCAGACCAGCGAAACCGCTCAGCACTACGACCTTCACGACCGTGGCGTGCTGGCCGCGGGCTACCGGGCCGACATCAACGTCATCGACTACGACGCCCTCACGGTGGAGGCTCCACACATGGTGGGCGACTTCCCCACCGGGGCCAAGCGCTACGTCCAAAAGGCAGTCGGCTACAACGCCACCATCTGCAACGGCCAAATCGTCAGCCAAGACGGCGAGTTCACCGGCGAACTTCCCGGAGGATTGATTCGCGGACCGCAGAACGCTTGAGTGGTTCAAGCGTTTAGGAGTCGAGAACCGGCTGCACTGACTCGATGTAATCAACGAGACGACTGGCCACTTCGAAGGCGAGGTCTGGATCCTCGACGTCGACACCCAGCCACACCTCACTAAGACGCCGCCAAGAATCGTTGCCGAGGAACGGGCCAGCCTCTGCATCGTCACCGAGCACCTTCGACCACACCTTTCTCCTGGCCAATACCGCATCTAGCGCAGCTTGGTTCGCGGCCTCGTCTGCGAACTCGGCGTGGAAGCCGATTTCAATCGCGAAGGTGTCGTCAGTTTGTAAGGCCTGCTGCTCTTTACCCAGATGGCGTGACGGAAGAATCTGCGCCTCGAAATGATCGCGGCGGGCCTTGTCGGGGCCGTACCAGACCTTTACCCCGCGGCGGTGTGCCTTATGGCGGTAGACGCCGAGCCCGTCGGGCGCCATAGCCCGGACGACCTCGCCAACCTGTTCGAAAAGATGCAGTTGCACCGCGCAATCCTAGGTCAGCCAAGCCTGGCTAGGTATGGCTGCGGCTGCTAGGGCAGTTCAATGACGGTGATGATGCCTGTATCGCCGTCGACCTCAACACGCGTGCCATCGGCCAAACACTTGGTGGCATTGGTGGCCGACACCACACACGGAATGCCGAGCTCGCGACTCACGATGATCGCATGGCTCAGCGGCGCCCCGACATCAACGACCACCGCAGCGGCCGGCACGAACAGCGGCGTCCACGACGGATCGGTTATCGGCGCCACAAGCACGTCTCCCGGTTCGAGACGGGTTGGGTCGTGCGAGTCGAGAAGGACCCGCGCGATGCCCTGTGATTTACCGGGGCAGCCGGGTATGCCTTGCAACGTGTCGCCCACCTGCAGCGTCGCTACCGGGTCGGCACCCTTCTGTGGCCAGGTCGACATTGGCTCAGGTTCGCCGACGAACAGAAACGGCTCCTGAATCGCCTTTACCTCTTCGAGCAGCGCTTCGCGCTCGACAAGCACGTCGTACCAGCCAGTCGGATCTGCAAGAAACTCGTCCTGCTCTGACCGAACGAGCAGACTCAAACTGCCGATGTTCGGGATGGTGCCCGCAGCGAGGTGTCGGGCTTCCCACGTACGCCACGCCATCCGGACTTCCTGGATGAGTTTTACGCAATTGGTTTTGGTGCGTTCGCGGCCGGGCATGAAGAGCTGCGCAGAGCTAAGCGCCATGGCGAACTTGCCCTGCGTCTCGGGGTCGGCCGCCAGCGCTTCGAGCATTCGGGCGCCGATGGCCTCCCGGTCTGCGGCCAGCTCTGCATTGTGGCCTTTAGGCGCCGCTTTTTCGTCGCTTACCCGCATGCGATCGATCGCGGCCAAGGCAAGGTTCGGATCGGTCTCCCATGTCGGCGAACGCACCTCCCATTCGTTGGGGCCACGCGCGCCGTAGCTCATCAGGAAGTCATCGAACGATGCGACAAACGAAGCAACGTCATCGCCGTCTGCCGCCCGGATGCGACTATTGAGCCCGTCAAGGCCGGCGCTGAAAAGGTCGGAGAGCGTTGGCGACGTCGCGGCGGCTCGGCCGAGGTCCCACATGGCCATCGACGGTGCGGCTGACTCGACGTCGCCGAGTCCGGCTATCAGTCGGAGCGTCGCTTCCGGTTCGCCCAGAGCGGCAGCGACACCGGTAATGATGCCGATGGGCAGCGTTGCACAAAAGGTGATGTAGATGTGCTGAGCGAACAGTGCCGGAAACACATCGTCGAGGAGATGCCAGATGTAGACCTGCAACTGCTCGTCGGTCATCGACTCAAGATCTGGCCGGTCGATGCGAAGTTGATTGACCATCATCTCTTCGGCCTCGACTTCGTCGAGTCCTTCGGTGGTGAGGATCCAGCCGAAGGTTTCGCCGATCTTTGCCGTGCAGGCCTCGTTGTCGTAACCGTCGCGCACCACGAATTCGGGCACGCCTGGCGCATCGCCAAAGAACGAATCGTCGATGTCTTTGTAGGTCATGTCGGGTGCGCGGTGGCCGAGCAATCGGAGGGCCGACGCGTTGAGATAGGCGTAGCCGCCTTTCACACCGAGGAACAGGCATTCGTCAGCAGGAAACTCATCGTGGGTGAACGCACCGATCTTCACGTACGCGTCGCGAAAGCCCTGCTCGGATGCTCCGAGCTTTGCCCCATCTTGGAAACCGAAACTGAAGGTGAGTGGGGCAACCGGGTCGGGGAAAACCTCACCGACGTTGGCACGGGTATAGAACGGAAACTTCTCACTGCTTTTGGTTTCGACCAACCATGCATCAACCACGCGGCACTGCTCCTCAGACCTCGACATTCTGAAGACGTACTCTCCAGAAACCGCAAAGGTACACTACAAGTGACTACCGTCACATCGCCGGGGTGCGGTTCGAGCGTGCGACACTAAGGGCGTGACGAATCGACAACTCATCGCGCTCGGCACTGCTTCGCAGGCGCCGACCCGCAAGCGGAACCACAACGGCTACGCGCTTCGGTGGGACGATCGGCTGTTGCTTTTCGACCCTGGCGAAGGCACCCAGCGGCAATTCACCCATGCGGGTGTTGCTGCAGCCCGGGTTACCGATATTTGCATTACGCACTTTCATGGCGACCACTGCCTCGGACTACCTGGCATTGTCCAGCGACTAAGCGGCGACAAGGTGACCCGAGAGGTGCCGATTTATCATCCCGCCGATGGCGCCCACTTTCTCGAGCGACTGCAGTTCGCAAGTGCGTACGAGGCGGTGACGCCCTTTGTGCACAAGCCGCTGTCGTCTAATGGCGAGGCAGGGCCACTCGGCGCCTCGGTGCTGATCGCCCAGCAACTCGATCACCGCATCACCACCTATGGCTACCGGGTACAGGAGCCCGACCGTGTCGGGTTCGACGCCGATGCTCTCGAAGCGGCCGGCGTTTCGGGGCCCGACGTTGGGGTGCTGCAACAGGCGGGACAGATCGTCATCGACGGACACACCATCACTATCGAGCAGGTCAGTCGACCGGTCGCCGGACAATCGATGGCGCTGGTGATGGACACGCGCTGGTGCGAAGGCGCTCTGGCCTTGGCCGAAGGCGTCGACATGCTCGTGTGCGAGTCGACCTTTCTCGAATCCGAGGCACATCTTGCCGAGCAGTACGCACATCTCACCGCTCGCCAGGCGGGCCGCATCGCTCGAGAAGCCGGCGCCAAGCTCCTCGTGCTCACGCACTTTTCTGCCCGCTACCCCACCACCGAACCGTTCGTCGCCGAAGCCAACCTCGAGTTCGACAACGTCATAGCAGTCAAAGACTTCGACCGAGTAAACGTACCAAAGCGCTCCTAACCCAAAACCCCGAAATTTTCACCCAAAGCGACCACTGACGGTCATCCCACAACAACAGAACCGCACCCAACCCCGAAATTTTCACCCAGGGTGACCGTCACGGTCACCCTGCAACATCAGATTGGTTACAGGTTGGCGATTGTTGCGGCGCGCTGAAATAACGCTACTGCCGAGCCGTGGAGCTGATCGCCGATTTCGCGTGGCGCTAGGCCTGCGTCAGCCCGAGCATTGCTGCCTTCGAGAATGCTTCCCAGACGGTATGCAGCCAGCGCCGTGTACCAGTCGATATTCGACAGATCTCGTGTGGTGTTGTCGCTGTAGCGGTCGACCAGCTCATCGGCCGTAGCGAAACCGGGGGGGCGCACTTCGTGAAGCTGGGCAGGATTGTCGTCCGACGGCCAGAGCGCTCGTAGCTGCCCAAGGTCGATCAACGGATCACCAATCGTGGCCAACTCCCAGTCGACTACTGCAGCCAGATCGCCCGACTGGGGCTGGAACAGCACGTTCGCTATATGGAAATCGCCGTGAATGATGCCGGGTTGCCACTGCGTCGGCCGGTGGGCTTCCAACCAGTCGCCGAGCTCGTCGGCAGCGGGAAGATCGACGCCACCGTAGCCCTCGAACGCCGCGTAGGATTCGAGCTGGCCGCGCCACCGTGGCACCTGCCGCTCGAGATATCCCGGCTTTCCAAAATCCCCGAGACCAACCGCTCGATGGTCGAGCGCTCCAAGCGCAGCAATGGCCTCCGCCATCGCCAGTCCCATCCGGTGCTGCATCGACTCGTCGCTGCCGACCGGTGCGGGCAGACCGTCGGGGGCATGGAAACCCTCGATCTCGCTCATCAAATAGAAGGTGGCACCCATGAGCGTTTCGTCTGATTCGCCAGCGATGAAGGTGGGGTGCGGGACATCTGACCCGGCTAGCGCCGCCAACACCCGCGCCTCGCGACGCATCGTCTCATCACTGTTTTTGCGTTTGTGTTCGGGCGGCCGACGAAGCACATAGACGTTCTCTCCACGACAAAACCGGATGAGAAAGTTTTGTGTACCGCCGAGCAGCAGGCGGGCATCGGTGAGCGGTTCGCCGTGGCCCAAGTCGCGGACATCCATCCACGACGCAAGCTTGACCGGATCAAGCAGATGATCGGCTACCGGCCACCCGCCGAGACCGTCGCTTTCAGCAGAGAGTGCTTCGCTTTCGCTCATGCCGCTGCACCCTAGTGGCCGCGCCCGTGAGCCAGAAAGCGTCACACCCGCCTCCTACGATCGTCACCAAGAACTTCCCCCTTCACGAAATTTTGACCCAGTGCGACACCCAGTGTCGCGCTGGAACAACAGAAGCCCCTGAAGGACGCTCCAATGACCTACCATCCGCCGGCAATTTCTCCGCTGCTCCGTGAGCAGCACGGCCTCATCACCCGTGAACAGGCCCAGTTCCACGGTCTAAACAATCGACGAATCAGACGACGCGTCACCACCAGCGACTGGATACGCGTCGAACCCGATGTGTTCCAGCTCGCCGCCGTCAGCCCATCGTGGGAGTCGAGGGTGCTCGCCGCCTGCCTGCAATCGGGCGGCGTCGCCGGCGCACGATGCGCCGCAGCGCTTTGGAGGATCGATGGATTCTCAACACCACCATCTGAGATTCTCGTGCCTTTCGGAAGCGGGTACCGAAACGCCAGTCACCGAATTCATCGAACGAAACAGTGGGACAGAATCGACCGGCAGACCATTCGCTCTATTTCGTGTACTGGCGCCGCTCGAACCATCCTCGATCTCGGAGCCGTCATTTCCTACCAGCGCCTCGAACTAGCGACCGAGTCAGCACTTCGGCAAAAGTTGGTCTCCTGGCCCGAGCTTCTCAGCTGCCTCAATGACCACTCGCGCAAAGGCCGAGATGGGTGCGGAAAGTTGCGAACCCTGCTCGACGCCCGATACGGCGACGATCACATTCCCTTGAGTGAATGGAGCACGTTAGTTGCTCGGCTCGTCACTTCGAGAGGTCTCCCGAAGCCGGTTCTTGAACATCCACTTGTAGACCGTCGCGGCCACACATACGCAGTACTCGATCTCGCATGGCCGAAACACAAGGTCGCACTTGAACTCGACAGCCTTCGCTATCACTTCAATCGGAAGTCCTTCGAACACGACCGACGCAAGCGCAATCGAGCCCGAAACGAAGGTTGGATCATCCACGAAGTGACCTGGCAGATGTACATCGATGCGCAGTCAGAAGTTGTCGCTCTCGCAAGAGACGCCCTCAACCTCCGCCTTTCTGTTGTTGCGTAACGACAGCGGACGGTAACCCTGTAGCAAAATTTCGGGGTGGAGGTTTGGGGAGGTCTGGTGGGAGCTCTTTATGAATAGCGGGCGAGGGAGATTTAGGCTGTCGCAATGGCACGCATTGAACCTCTCGCCCGCGAAGACCTCCCCGAACACGAAGCAATGTTCGCCCTCGTCGAGGGGGCCATGGGCTTTGTCCCATCAAGCATGCCGACAATGGCAAAGGCACCAGGCCTGCTCGAAGCGTTCATGGGCCTTGCCGGCACCATTTCTTTCATGGGGCATCTCGAACCCGGCCTCAGCCAAATGATCTCGAACGTGGCAAGCCATTCGGCGGGTTGCCGCTATTGCCAAGCCCACACCGCCACCCACGCCGCCCAGGCCGGCGTCGACCCCGACAAAGTTGCGAACGTGTGGGAATTCGAAACGAACGACCAATTCTCTGCGGCAGAACGGGCCGCCCTTCGGGTCGCCCGCGACGCAGCACAGGTACCCAACGCCGTCACCGACCAACACTTTGACGACCTCGCAGCGCACTACACCGAAGAACAAATCGTGCAGATCGTGGCAACCATTAGCCTGTTCGGCTATCTGAACCGGTGGAACGACACCATGGCGACCGCACTCGAAGACGAGCCTCTAGCATTCGCCGCCGAGCACCTAGGCGACAAAGGCTGGGAACCCGGCAAGCACCGCTGAACGAACGCTTGGCCTCTACAGCCGAACTCGTTCGTTCTTTGGGTCGTAGAACGAACGGATCGAGGTAGTGGCAGGATACAACTCGCCTGCAACCTCGATCTCGAACCTGCCGGCCTCGAGCCAGTCCTTGGTGATCGCCTCGGAATGTTCGAGATATCCCATGGCCAACGAAGCGCCCTCGGTGTAACTCCACATCGCTGAGGCTGTTCGACCAACCATGGTGCCGTCGCGATAGATGGGTTCATCGTGGTACATCAGCTTGTCGGGGTCGCCGAGTCGGAATTGGATGAGCCGCTTCGTCCGTGGCTGCTCCTTTTGGGCAAGCAGCGCGTCGCGGCCAATAAAGGCCGGCTTATCCCAGGCAATGACGAATCCGAGGCCTGCCTCGAGTGGCGTGTCCTCGTCGGTGATGTCGTCGCCCCAATGCCGGTAGCCAGCCTCGACTCTCAGCGTGTTCATTGCGTGATAACCCGCCAACGCCAAACCGTGTGGTTCTCCCGCCTCGACCAGCCCATCGAACACCTCGACTGCAGACTCGTTCGGTAAATACAGCTCCCAGCCCAGCTCGCCCACATAGCTGAGGCGTAGTGCCAACACGTCGTGTCCGGCCACGCTGATGTGCTGGCCCGTGCCGAACGGGAAGTCGTCGTTTT
>CALLQB010000116.1 GCA_938015295.1 uncultured Acidimicrobiales bacterium | reverse complement strand
GTGAAAGCCTTCATCGCCGAGCACCTCACCCCCGACGTGTTCGAGAGCACACGCGAAGGCACCCTTCACAATCAGACCTTTCACAAGAAGATGGCCGAACGCGGGTGGCTCAACGGTGCTGTCCCTGCCGAGCTCGGTGGCGGCGGTCGCGACCCGCTCGAAATGTTGGTACTCATCGAAGAGCTACAGCTAGCTGGCGCCCCGATTGATGGCATGGGCGTTGCGGTCATCGTCGCAGCCATCGTTCTCGAACTCGGCAACGACCACCTCAAGACAACCGTTGTGCCGCCAATCATCGACGGCGATGCGCTTTGCTCATTCGGCTACAGCGAACCCGACTCCGGTTCCGACGTGGCCGCGGCCACCACCGCCGCTGTTCGCGACGGCGACGACTGGGTCATCAACGGTCAGAAGATGTGGACCACGATGGCTCACGTGGCCGACTACGTCTTGCTACTCACCCGCACCAATCCCGATGTGCCCAAACACAAAGGCCTCACGTTCTTTATCGTTCCGCTCGATACCCCGGGCATCGAAATCCAGCCCGTACACACCATGGGCACCGAACGATCCAATGCGACGTTCTACGACAACGTGCGCATCGGCGACGAGTGGCGAATCGGCGAAGTCGACGGCGGATGGGAAGTCATGAAAGCCGGACTCAAGTTTGAGCGAGGCATTGCCGGCGGGCAGTTCCCCAGCGCAACGCTCATCGACGCGTCGATCTCTGCGGCCGAGACATCGATGCGCCCAGACGGCACCACCGCTATCGACGACCCCAAGGTTCGTGAACAGTTGGTTCGGGCAATGATCGACCTTGAGGTGGCCCGCGGATTCACCTACAGAACAGCCTTCCTCGCAAGCGAAGGCGTCATGTTTGGCGTCGACGGATCGATGACGAAGCTGTTTGTTTCTGAGTCGTACAAAAAGCACACCCACTGGTTCCTCGACATGCTCGGAACCGAGGGTCTGCTTGCCCTCGATACACCTGGAGCGCCCGCGGGCGGCCACATCGAAGAACACTTTCGGCACGCTCCGGTCACCACGATCTATGGCGGCACTAGCGAAATCACCAGAAACCTCATCGCCACCGCACACCTGGGTCTGCCCCGCTCCTGATCGGGCACCTCGGCTAGGACAGCATCGTTTTCCGCCCGGCAGTAACGCGCCACTAGGTTGTGTCGGTGTTTAACCTCGCCGACCTCTGGGAACAAATTGCGCGGGAATACCCCGACGCCGACGCCGTGGGAGACGCCTCGCACATCCGGTCGTGGGCCGAGTTTGACGATCGAGCCGCCCGCATGGCTTCGGCGCTCGGCGCCGCCGGAATCGGCCACGACGACAAGGTCGCGTTGTATCTGTACAACGGCAACGAATATCTCGAAGCCCAGTACGCCGCGTTCAAGAACCGCGCCGTTCCTTGCAACGTCAACTACCGCTATCTCGTCAACGAGCTCACCTATCTCCTCACCAACGCCGATGCGAAGGCGATTTTTTTTGATTCGACCTTGATCGAACGTGTGCTCGAGGCAGCCCCTCAGTGCACGGATCTCACGACACTCATTCAAGTCGGCGGCGAGCTCACACCCGAGGCGCAGGCTGCAGGCGTTCTGGAGTTCGAACAACTCATCGCCAACAACGAACCCGCAGAACCAATCGCTCGGGCTGCCGACGACTTGTGGTTCTTGTACACCGGCGGAACCACCGGTAACCCCAAAGCGGTCATGTGGCCCCATAGCGGCATGGTCGCAGCGATGAATACCTACTATGCGGCGCTGAAGCTCCCCATGCCCCAGACGGTCGAAGAAGCGATGGTCGCGGTTCGAACAAACCAAAGCCGCAACCGCACGCAACGCATGCTTGCGGCAGCGCCGCTTATGCACGGAACCTCGGGCATCACCGGCCTACACACGCTGGCACTCGGCGGCTACATCGACTGCCTCGGCGAACGGAACTTTGATGCCGATGAGCTCTGGTCGCATGTGCAGGAGCGACGGCTCACCTTTCTCACCATCGTCGGCGATGCGTTTTGCCGGCCGATGCTCGAAGCACTCGACCGGGCTGCAGCGGCTGGCACTCCGTACGAACTCTCGTCGCTCTATCAGGTGATGTCGTCGGGGGTTATCTGGAGCACCGAACTCAAACAACGAATGCTTGAGTATCGCGACTGCACGCTGATCGACTCTCTCGGGTCGAGCGAAGGCGTCGGCTTCGCCAGCAACATCACAAAAAAGGAAGCCGCCGCCGAACTACAAACAGCCAAATTTTCGGCTGGCGAGAACACCATCGTCATCACCGACGCAGGCACGCGGGTCGAACCCGGTTCGGGCGAGATCGGCAAACTTGCGCTAACCGGTTCGATACCACTCGGCTATTACAAAGATCAGAAAAAGACCGACGAGACCTTCCCAGAACACTTCGGCAAACGGTGGTCGATTCCTGGCGACTACGCGACCATCGAGGCCGACGGCACCATCAACCTGCTCGGTCGAGGGTCGGTTTCGATCAACTCGGGTGGCGAGAAGATCTACCCCGAGGAGGTCGAAGAAGCCGTAAAGACGCATCCCGATATTCTCGACTGCAACGCCGTTGGAGTGCCCGACGAAAAGTGGGGGCAAGCGGTGGTTGCGGTCGTCCAGATGACCGACGGACCCTCAGCGGACGACGCGACGATCATCGAACACGTCAAAAACACGATCGCCCGCTACAAGGCGCCGAAGCACCTCGTGCGGGTCGATCACTTCGCTCGAAGCACAAACGGCAAGAGCGACTACAAGTGGGCTAAGAAAACTGCGTACGAAGCGCTGGGCTTCGAAGAGTAGCTGGCTCGTCGGCTGGCGACCGCTGCTAGTTCGGGCCGGTTATCTCGGCCATGAGGGCGTCGAATGCCTGATCGGCAATCGACCTCATTTCATCATCGGTGCGGTCTTGAATGGGATGTTCAACAAACACCCGCGCCACGTCGAGGCCAAGAGCATCAGCCTGCAGCTGAGCACCGGATCGAAACGGTTCGCTAGCTACAAAAACCGACGGGATGCCGCGGCGTTCAAGGTCGTCGATGTCGTGCACACTGCACGACGTGCAACTTCCTCAATCAGCTAAGGCTTCGATCACCGCATCACATGACGCAGCAATCTCGTGGCGCAAATCGACCGGGGCCGGTTTCGCAAACGTAGGCTTCGCGTACCTGTTCACCTTTGCGCCGAGAGCCGTCAGACGGCCCTCGATGTGATCGAGAAAAACGTCACCTCGAGGCTTTTTGATGTCGAGCAGACCAACGGTGAGCCCGGCTAGCGACTCGGGTCGAGTGGTCTTCTCGCGGTCAGCTGGCTTCGCTTCGCTGGTTGGGTCGAGAACTGTAGTCACTGGTTTCCCCTTAGGCCGTGATTTCTCGCGTTACTGGAACGCTACCCATTTCGCCGGTCAGCCAGCCAGAAAGAATGGAAGAAAATAGTCCGGCAGGACCCCCGGCGTGCACGATTTGGAGTCCGCCGGGGCGGAATTTCGGCAACGTGTGACCGGCGAAGGCTTCGGGCATACCCTCCTCGATACCGTCGGCGCCCCGGATAATTGTGTCGGCTTCGACGGCGAGCAGGCTGTCGAGTTCTTCCCGAAAGCGGGCCTTTGTCCAGCCAGCGTCAGCGAAACGTGCGATGTGCTCAGGCGAGAGAACAAGCATCGCATCCATACCCATGACCATGCGGGGCGAGTTCGAGCTGAGCAACGATGCGGCAAGGCTTTTTGCCAAAGACTCGGGAGTGCGAGAAATCTGATCGACAATTGTGTGCGGGCCTTCGCTACAAAACGCGGTCACCGTCGAAACCCCAGCATCAAACCCACGGTCTTCGCTGTAGGAGGTCCACGGCGATCCTTCCTCGTCCTCGGCAATCATCAAGCCCAGCTTCGACGGATTGCCTTGGGTCGAGCGGTCGACACCCCCGGGGTACCCACCGCCAACGTTGCGCACGATCAGCTGCACTGCCCGAGGGATGGTGGCGTTGGCCCGGGTGCCGTGCCCGAGGGCATTGATACCCGAGTTCATGGCGAGTTCTTTGCGAATGGGCCCGTTCACCACAAACACCGGCCCCACCGCCATTGTTGTGGCCAGTACGCCGTGCATGTTGAACTCGTCGGTGCAGACCGCTTCGAGTGCCGCGAGCACAACCGGGAAATACTCGGGTTTACACCCGGCCATTACCGCGTTGATCGCTACTTTCTCGACCGTTACCTCGTGCAGATTGGGCGGCACGATGGTGACGATGTCGCCGGCTTCACGCGTGGTGCCCTCGAGCATCCGCATCACCCGCTCTTCGGTGGGAGGAACAACTGGCAAGCCATCGGTCCAGCCCCGATCATACATTGCTTCAAGGTCATCTTCGAGCGACGCGAACTCAACCCGGCGGGCAGTGAGCGAGGTGCCACCAAACGCAATCGCAAGACCGGGAGCAATCGTGGGATCGACACTTAGCGATCCGCAGCCCGGTCGGAATTCGGGCAAGCCTTCGCCGAGCGACCCATCGCCGGTGAACGTCCGCCACTGGTCGACAGACCACCCGACAATTCGTTCGACCTCAACGCCGTCATTGACCCGAATGAGCGTGGGCACGGTTTCGATATCGTTGTGCCACGAAACAGAGAGATCGGTGTCATCGATCACCCAGTCTGCGTCGACGGGAAAGGTTGCATCGTCTTGGGTGAACACGGTGAGCTCTGCAGTCTTGGCCAACGCTTCGAGCACGGGCGACACAGTCACACAGGTCTCGCAATCGCGTTTGACCACTGCCACCAAGCCATCTGGCAGCATGGCCGCTCCGCTGATCTCTGTCATAAGAAGTCTCCTTCAGGCGCTGCAAAACAGCAGATCGAACTATTTCCCAGCACATGCTTACTCGGTGAGTACTTCACCGCCCAAAGAGTCGGTGCCGGCCGGCCGCCAAACGAGCGATATTCATTACCTCTGCTGACCTAAAGCTTGCCGTCAGCGATGCCGAAACCCAAAGGGCGGTAGCCGTCACGAGTTCTGAAGGGAGTTGAGTGGGTAAATTCAAATCGTTCATCGATCGCATCTCGACTCGCCTCGTCGGCCTGCTCGTGTTGCCTATCCTCGCGATGAGCGTCTTCTCTTCATTATTTGCGTTCGACCTGCGATCCGAAGCGGACACGCTCAGCTCGGTCAGCGAAGACGCCGAACTACTCGCCCGACTCTCGGGCCTGCGTACGCAGATCGCCATCGAGCGGACCGTCACGTCCGGCGTGCTCGCGATTTCCGATGTCGAAACCGAGATGGGACTCGATCTCGCCAACGACGAAGGTTTGGCTGGCTCTATTATCGGCGGCCTCGACATGCAGACCTCGATGACCCAAACCCGAGGTCTGGTCGACACACTGGCTGCCGACCTTCCTTCGGAGTGTCTGGCTGAATCTTTCTGTCAGCAGGCCAAAGATGACATCGTGCATCTCGCTCAGGTTCGCCGGCAAGTAGGCGTCGGAGCTACAGCTGCTTCGGCCGTCATCGGCTACAACGACGTCGTCGAATCGGTCGACCTCTGGATCGGCGGGGTTGAGGAACGACTCAACCGCAACACGTTGTCGCTCGGCGAAACCCGCATGCTGCTCGACACAATCGATCAATTGCAGACGTTGAACATGCTTGCGGAGCAAGAGTTGCGCGTCTTTGTGCCGATACTCACGTCACGTGTTGCCCCGAACATTTTGCAGCTCGACCAACTTGTAGGGCGAAGCGCGATTACCGGCCAGGTAACGCTCGATATCGACCGACAGTTGCCAGATCCGCTCCGAGAGCAATGGACCAACTTCCTCGAAACCTCCGCCGCAGGAGACGACGCACGAAACCGAATCATTTCGGGGCTGCGAGCCAACGAACCAGGCGAACCCATCGATATCGAGACCCTCTTAGTCATCGGCGGCGACTTGAGCCACCTGGTTGACCGGCTGCAAGCGCTTGCAGAATTTCAGCGGCTCACCGGCGACCAACTCATCGCCCAAGCGGCGTTCGCCGAAGCTGAGGCGAACGACAACATGAAGAGAGTCCTGATTCTTGGGGCTAGCCTTCTTCTGCTCACCCTCGCACTTGCGTTGATCGTCGCCCGGCACCTTGCTAGGTCGATGCGTCAGCTTGGCCATGCAGCCGAGCTGCTACAAACCGGCGAGTTCGACACCGACAACCTGCCAACAAAGGGGCCACGAGAGGTCGTCGATACCGCTCGAGCGTTTACCGCGATGACCGAAACGTTGAAGGCTGTGGACGCCCACGCTACGGCAATCGCAACGGGCCAAGAGTGCTCCGTTGCGCTGCTTCCCGTTCCCGGACATCTCGGCGAGTCGCTCAGAAACTCGCTCCAGCGCGTTGAGAACATGGCCGAGCGGCTGCGTCACGAAGCAAACCATGACGCCTTGACCGGCCTTACGAACCGCGCCGGAGCCTGTGACGAGCTAGAGACCCTGCTTTCCAAGGGGTCGAGCGACACGCTGATCACGACGATGTTCATCGACTTGGACCGCTTTAAGCGGATCAACGATACGTTCGGACACCACATCGGCGACGCTCTGCTCACCGCAGCTGGCTTCCGTTTGCAGCAATCAGCCGGCGGCGACCGCACGCTTGCGCGCCTCGGTGGCGACGAGTTTCTTCTCGTCGCGAGCGACCTCAAAACGCCGGAAGAAGCGGTTGAGCTCGCGAACCGTATTGCCACCGACCTCGACGACCAGTTCTCGATCGACGGTCGCATTCTCCGTATTTCCGCCAGCATTGGTATCTCTCAAGACCGGATCAACGGTCAAACGGTTGCCGACATTTTGCGCTCTGCAGACCTCGCCGCGTATGAGGCGAAACGCAATCGCACCGCCCAGGTGGTCTTCTCTGACGATGCACTGCTGGCCGCTGCCGTCGAAAACCTGAAGCTCGAAGAGAACCTTCGAGGATCTTGGACACGAGGCGAGATGGAGCTGTATCTCCAGCCTCTCGTGCACCCCGGCAATGGTCGACCTGCGTCGGCTGAGGCACTGATGCGGTGGACGTTGCCAGACGGCACGCAGGTTTCGCCGGGTATCTTCATTCCGGTTGCCGAAGAGTCAGGGATGATCGTTGCGATCGACCAGTGGATGATTAACGAGGTTGCACGACAGATTTCTGCATGGCAGCGCATCGGCCATCCTGCGGGGCGTCTTCGTATCGCGATCAACGTCTCGGGCCAGCACTTCACCGATGGCGACCTAGTGACTACGGTCCGCAACGCCTGTACTGAGCACGGCATCTCGCCGGCCCAGTTGGTGGTCGAGGTGACCGAGAGTTGTGCGGTCGCTGATATCGCACGAACTGTCGAAGTTCTTGAAGAGCTTCACGAAATGGGCATCAAGATTTCGCTTGATGACTTCGGCACCGGCTACTCGAGTTTGTCGTATCTGCAGCAGCTTCCAATCGACACGGTGAAGATCGACCGGACCTTTGTGCAAGGGCTGCCGGTGGTCGACGCGAACGCAAAGATCGTCGAACTCGTTGCGACATTGTCCGCGGTCCTTGAGCTCGCCGTCGTGGCTGAAGGAGTCGAGACCATCGAGCAAGCTGACTGCCTCGAGGCGATGGGCATTCAGTATCTTCAGGGCTTCTACTTCGCCCGACCAATGCCTGCGACGGCGTTTGGGCTGTGGGTCGAGAAGCTGATCGACGATCCGTTCTCTACCGCAAGTCTGCCGCTCGCTTCGTAGGGTTTCTAGGTCAATGTGCTCAAGGTTCTGGGCCATTCGACCGATACCTATGGCAACAGTCACACAACCAGAGGTCCAGCTATGCCGCATCGATCAGCAGAACCAATGACCCGCCTGGAAATTCGGGCTCACAAACACGCAGAAAAATCCCGTGTACGAAGTTCGCTCAGCAGCCTTCGTGGCGAGGTCGGTGTCGATCTCGATGACTTGCCCGAACCTGGCCGCTCGTGGAAGACCCCTCACAAGTCGTTCGATCTCGATAAGCGAGCCAAGAACAAGAACAAACACTGGCGTACCAAAGAGTGGAAGCGGCGCTCAAATGTTCGCGACCTGCGGGCTCGCCAAAGCCACGCTGCCTAACGGTCCAGGCGTGCCGGCCTAGCTCTTGCGGAGAAGGACCGACTCGGTCGCGTGATCGGGACCCTTCCGCAGGATTAGGTCGGCTCGCTCGCGTGTTGGCTCGATGTTCTCGCGCAGGTTGCGAGCATTGATGTCGGCCCAAATACCCTTTGCGACAGATATTGCTGTCGTCTCGTCGAGCTCGGCGAAGTGTTGAAAGTACGAATCGGGGTTGGTGAAAACCGACTCGCGCAACGTGAGGAACCGGTCGACGTACCAGGCTTCAATCTCCTGCTCATCGGCGTCGACGTAGATCGAGAAGTCAAAGAAGTCAGATGCCACGGGCCCTCCACGGCCTGACTGCAAGACGTTGAGCCCTTCGACGATCAAGATGTCGGGCTGATCGACAACCACGAATTCGCCGGGCACGATGTCGTAGCTGAGGTGTGAATACACGGGTGCCCGCACGTCACGCTCGCCCGACTTGATCGCTGCAAGAAAGCTGACCAAGGCTCCGGTGTCGTAACTCTCGGGAAACCCCTTCTCCCCCATTAGTCCGCGCTCATCAAGAATGGCGTTGGGGAAGAGGAATCCGTCGGTGGTGATGAGCGCTACGTCGGGGTGCTGGGGCCAAGCGCCGAGCAGCGACTGGAGAACGCGAGCGGCCGTACTTTTACCGACCGCAACGCTGCCTGCGAGTCCTATGACGTAGGGAATCCGGTCGGGCTCAGAACCGAGGAAGGTGTCGGTGACTTCAACGAGTTGATGGGTTGCTGTGACGTGCAGATTGAGCAGTCTCGACAGTGGCAGATAGATACTTTCGACCTCCGCTAGGTCGAGATGTTCGTTGATACCTCGGAGTTGGCGAAGATCCCGCTCGTTCAACGTAAGGGGGGTGGATTGACGTAGATCGGCCCAGCGGCCCCGATCGAACCGCTCGAACCGAGATGACATCGGTCCAACAGTGCCCTCCAACAGGAGTCGGCGTCGAATCGAGGCGAAAGAATTGGCGTTGAGCACAAGCCCGCTGTTGGGGCTCTGTGGTCAGGTGGCTACGCTCTACGACGGAAGGTTGCCAGAGCGGACGAATGGGGCAGTCTCGAAAACTGTTGTGGCTTTAGGGTCACCATGGGTTCAAATCCCATACCTTCCGCTCCTACCGGTCGTCGCCAGGATCAACCCTGGTGGCGGCCGGTTTCCGCGTAACAGGGCGTAAGCCAGGCATATCCCGCCGTCACGAGGCGAGCGTAGCCAGGTTGGCTGCAAACGTAGACGGCGTCTCACCCGTGATGCGTTTGAAGAAGCGGGTGAAATGGGACGGTTCGGCGAAGCCGAGTGCGATTGCCACCGATGCCGCGGTTGAACCCGACTCGCTCAGCATCCGCTGTCCTTCCCGAGCGACGGCCTGATCGATCATCTCCTTCGGTGGGGTGCCGACTGTGGACAAACACGCGCGAGCGAGGGTCCGAGTGGAGCATCCGAGAATGTCGGCGCTGTCCTTGACGGTCCGTGGGGGTGGCGTCACGTTTGCGAGAAGACGTTCGAAGTCGCGAAAGACCGCGTTGCGATGGGTGGTGTGAACATGGGGTGTTTGCCGAAGTCCGAGCAAAGCAACGAGGAGATCTCGGACTGCCTCGAGCGCAGGAATCGACAGCGCTTCGGACCGATGTTTGTGGTCGGCAAGAGCGAGGACTCCCTCGAGATCGCGATCCAATTCGCCATCGGTGTCGATGATGTGGGCTCCAGCGCTCCAGTCGGTCCGGTCGGAGAGCGCTCGCATGAGAATCAGCCGAGCTTCATACGAGTGGTCAAGCAGCCACCTGTGTACCTGTCCCGGACGGACGTGCACGATTCGCCCCGGGGCAACGCGGACGCGCTCGAAGTCGACGTCGTGGAAGCCCGACCCGCTCGTGCAGCAAATGAGGAGCTCGAACTCGGGTCGTTGGTGAAGACGCAGCTCGGCCTGGCCTACCCGTTGCACGAGACTGGAGAGCGTGAAGGTTTCCAGCGGAAGACCAGTAGCGGGAGGCGCGTACGGCACCGGAACGAAGTCCGAGTCACCGCCTGTCGCGTTTTGGTAAGTCAATGGTCTGAATCCGGCATTCCGCTCAGACTAGTGAACTGTTTCAATAATAGGGCTTTCCGGCATTCCCGCCGTGAGACTTGGAGTAGCCGGCAGTTGATCGCAATCCAGAGGAGTCTTGAAATGACCAGAAAAATCGACAACGCAATCGCGCTCTACATGGAAGGCATCCGCGATGGAAACGCCCGCGAAGCGGTGACCAAGTACACCGGCGACCGGTATACCCAACACTCGACTGGCGTTCGCGACGGAGTCGATGGTTTCGTCGAGTTCTTCGAACCGTTCTTGGCGAACAATCCCGACCGCGAAATTCGAGTCGTGCGCGCAATCGAGGATGGCAACTTCGTCTTCGTCCATGTGTCGCAATCGCTCAACGGAGGCGAAGCGAAGTGGATCACCATGGATATGTTCGACACCTCCGAGGATGACTTGATCGTCGAGCATTGGGACGTCATCACCGAATGGGTTGACGAGACCGTTTCGGGCCACTCCCAAATCGATGGCCCAACCGACGTTGAGGACCTCGACAAGACCGAACAGAACAGGTCGGTGGTGAACCGATTTGTCAACGAGATACTGATCGGCGGAGG
The DNA here is from genome assembly GCA_938015295.1 of uncultured Acidimicrobiales bacterium. Classification (GTDB taxonomy): domain Bacteria; phylum Actinomycetota; class Acidimicrobiia; order Acidimicrobiales; family SHLQ01; genus CALLQB01. Next base: position 3,993 of record CALLQB010000116.1, on the reverse strand, counting down.
CCAGAACTTCACCGACTTCATCTCGACGGAGACCTACATTCAGCACAATCCACAGGTCGCAGATGGTCTCGAGGGATTTGGCGACTTCGTTGCTGAACTAGCTGCCGCTGGCACCTCGATGGTCTACAAGTACAGCTACAAGGTGCTCGCTCAGGGAAACTTCGCAGTCGCCTATTCCCTCGCTCAGATCGGCGAGGAAGACGTCGCTGTGTTCGACCTCTTTCGACTCGCTGATGGCTTCATCGTTGAGCATTGGGATGCCATGGAGCCGCTGCCGAGGGGTGACGACCTCGTCAATCAGGGAAAGTTCTGAATCCGCTCACTCATGGTTCGAACTTCGTCCCGTTAGCCCCGCGGCGGTTTCGGGCGCTGGGCGCCCGAAGCCCTTACCGAGTTGCTTCGCAACTCCTGTTCAGCAGGGTTTCGGTTGGTGTGGACGTTGTCCCAGCAGCCCCGCTCCTAATCGGTCGTCGCCAGGGTCACCCCTGGAGGCGGCCGGTTTCCGCGTTTGCGGTACCCCGATGCACAAAGCGACCCTGATCGCCTACGCCGAACGGCTATCACGGGACTCACGCTTCGGCGACAGTTGGCGCTTGCCACGGGCGACCTCGGTAGCGAGAGCGTCTAGCGGCTGCGCGAAGGCACCGAGCGGATCGCCGATCGTGGCCAACCACTTCACGACAGCATCGATGCCATCGTGATCGACGGCGTAAAGCCGACGAGTACCCGCGGCGCGCATACTGATCAGTCCTGCTTCGCGCAAAACCTTCAGGTGCTGCGACACGGCCGGTTGCGAGATCGACTCGATGGCCTGCATCGCTTCGACGATGGCCCCTGCAGCCAGTTCGCAGCCCGACAGGATCGTAAGAATCTCGCGTCGTCTAGGTTCGCCGAGCGCGGCGAATGCAGCATCCACTACTCGTCGTCGGACGCAGGCGTGTAGAAGGCCACACACTCATCGGCCGCGGCCTTCGCAGCATCGGCATCGTCGCCATCGGCGATGGCAGCTTCGCCCCAACCGTCCGCGGTCGCTCGCAAGAACTGCTGTCCTTCGCTCGAGAGCAAGAAGGTCGCCTCATCCTCAGTACCCCACGAATCACCGCTGGCAACATGTTGGTGCAAAGCCAAAAGAGCCAAAGCCCAACCGACACCGGTGGCTCCCGGGCCGTACTGATCCCAGAACGCCTTCCAAATGGGTGCCTCGTGAATGAGTTCGAGCGTTGTGCCGCCGTCGTCGGCGGAGAGGTTCACCGTGACCCAGGAAGTGCCGCCGCCATACACCCAAGTCAGAGAGAATGTTTCGGGCTCGACACAAGTTTCGATCACGCCACCTGCGTTTCCTTCGATTTGGTACTCGCCGCCTAGCTGGAGGTTGCCGCTAACCGGGGAGAACCAACGAGAAATTCGTGCGGGGTTGGTGAGGCAGTCCCAGAGGTCATCCTGGTCGGTGGAATAGCTGCGTCGTGCAGTCACCACTTTGGTCGGGGTGCCGTCGCGTTCGGCGGTGCGGACCTCACGGGTAACGAGACCAGCGATAGCGATGGGATCGATGTTCTTCATACAGGTCAATATATCTGTTCATGCTTATATAATTCAAGACCTATTAAACACCCAGTGTTCCTTCGGTTGTGTGGACCTTGTCCCATTAGGACCGCGGCGGTTTCGGTTGGTGTGGACGTTGTCCCAGCAGGACCGCTCGGTACTGAGGTCGGCCTAGAGGTTTGTGGTGTCGAGGTTTAGTTGTTCGGCCGCTTCGAGGACGGCTGCTGGTGGTACTCGTATTGGCTGATCGACGGGAAGCCACCGCAGTGCCCATTCACCGAGAACTGCCAGGACCGGTGCAAGCCCTCGACCCGCTTCGGTCAGCTGATACAGGGCCGGGGCTGCGTCGTCGCGCACCAGTACGCCGATGTCTTGAAGGTGGGCGAGCCGGCGGGAGAGGGTGTTGTCTGACATGCCGAGCACCGCGCGGAAGTCGCGGTATCGATCCACGCCGGAGAGTGCTTCGCGGATGATCAGAATTGACCACCTGTCACCAAGGAGCGCTGTGGCATGACCGACTGGGCAATGGGCGTGCGAGTCAGGGATTTCCATCGCCGTCTACGGTCGCCGTCCCATGAGGTCGAGGTAGCGGGTTTGGAGTGGGGCATCGTCTTGCACTGCTCCTGACGAGCTGTCGCCAAACATGCCGGTTGCGGCGAGCATCTCTCGTTGGGGCTGAGCGTCATCCCAAGCGAACTGCACGAGCTCAGCGTTCAAGGTTTCATCGGCGCCGATCGCTCGGGCGAGGTCCCACGCGTGACAGGCACCATCGGCAACCCGAAAACCGCAGAACATTCCACGGGGGAAATCGCCCGCCGGGTGCTCGACGATCCCCACCAGCCCCTCGGGGCCGGAGAAGCTGGCGGTCATCTCGTCAGCCAAGTCGATGAAACATGAGATCGGGTCGTCGGTCGAAGCCATCATGTCGTCATCGAGATACGAAATAACTTCGTCACGGGGCATGCCCGACAGCACGTGGATCGACATTCGAGTTCCGAGCAGCACGTGATTTGTCAATGCTCGAACGTTCCAGTCCGGGCAAGGCGTTGGTAGAGCCCATTGCTCATGCTCGACCCGACGAAGCCTCGTCTCGAACTCTGCGTTGGCCAACTTCAATGCTTCCACTGCTTCCATTTCGGAAGTATTTCGGAACGCGGAGAGAATGTCAACCTTGACCGGGCATCGCCGAGCTGCGCATCAAGCCCGCTACGAACTGCGGATCGACTCGGAAAGGTTCGAACATCGTCCCGTCAGCCCCGCTCCGGTTTCGGGCGCCGCCAGGGTCCCCTGGAGGCGGCCGGTTTCCGTTTTCGCCTTTGGCAGATCTAGCGCTCGGCGGGGTGCAAAAAATCTGCCAGTTACGACCGCCGGCGGTACGGACCTGGAATCGAAGTCGATCGTCGAGTGCCCAGATTAGAGACGCACCTTGGAATCATCGAGATGCTTGATGATTTCGGCAACCACTTCTCGGGGCGTCATCGACGTCGTATCAAGCCACAACCCAACCCGCTCGGTTCGCTCCCGAATCTCCGCATCCATCCATGACCAGGCCTCGACGTACGGGCTACCGATTGCCTTCCACCGCTCTACAACCGTCTCGAACGACGGCAACAACGTAACCAAATGGAATGGGCGGCCACCCATCTCCTCGCGAAGATGATCGATGCGATCGCCGATCAGTATGTCGTCAATCGTTGCGTCAAAGCCCGCCGCCGCGAAGGATCGCCCCAGTAGACAAGCGTTGTGCAGCCGGAGCCGGAGCTGGCGGGCGGCCTCTCCACTCATATCGCGGGCCTCGGGCCACAACCCACCAGACCGAATGAGCTTGTGCATTTCGTCGGCCTCGACGTGAGCCGCTCGTGGCAAGGTCTCAGCGAGGAGTCGAGCCGTGGTTGTCTTGCCAGCACCTGGCAATCCGCTGATAACGATGATGCGGCCCTCGGTCACGCAGCGAGTTTACGCTTCCGCCTCTTGCATCGGAGTGCGGGCTTGCGACGCCCGCTCGCAGCAGTAGCCCAACCACCCGACGTGACGGAAATGCGCCCGCGGACGCACTTTGTCCAGATGCACATACGGTCACGGGAAAGACGGGTTCGGACTTCGTCCCGTTCGCCCCTCTCCTAACGGTCGTAGCGAGGGTCACCCCTGGATGCGGCCGGTTTTCGCATTTTCCGGCAAGGAATCCCGGCACTGTTATCGTCGCACATGGACCGAATTAACTCACTGGTGCCGGAGCTGTGGTGCTCGGACTTCGACGCCAGCCTGCGGTTTTATGTGGATGTCTGCGGCTTCTCCGTCGGCCAGCGCCGCGGAGAAGACAAGCACGCTTATCTGACGCTCGGCGAGAGCCAACTCATGATTGGTAACTGGGACCAGGACGGAACGTGGGAATCAGGCCCGTTTGAACAGCCCTACGGTCGAGGCATCAATCTTCAGATTCTGGTCGAGGAC
>CALLQB010000115.1 GCA_938015295.1 uncultured Acidimicrobiales bacterium | reverse complement strand
GGCATGCTGGAAACTCCACTGGTTGGCGTTGTGTGTGAACAACGGACAACTTATGCCCGTATCGCAAACCAACCAGTGGAACCCACAACCCCAAGTGAAGCCGTCAGCACTTGAACCAACCCAGACCCCGCGTTCTTAGTTCCGCGTTCTTAGTTGAGGCCTAGTTCTTCGGCGCGGGCTGTTTCTTCGGCGATGATCGTTGCCGCGTCGTCGGGAAGCAGCCACCCCTGGTCGACCGCTGCTGTGGCTGAGGCTTCCAGCTGTGCGAGAAAGTCGTCGAGGTCGGCGTAGAGCGTGGCTAGTTCGTCGCCCTCGAACGGCAGCGTCTTGCCAAAGAGGAAGCAGAAGCCGCCCGATTCGCCGCTCGGGTCGCCCGACAGGACCCGCAGGGGTACATCGACAGGAGGCGTCCGGATACCGCCAAGAGCGATACCAAGGTCGTCACGTGCCACCGCAAAGGAGCCCGGTTCTCCGGTGGTTTCGATACGAGGTGATACCGGTGGGCGCTGCCCATCGACAACCCAGTCGACAAGATGGCTGAGCGCCGCCTGCAGTGTCTCGTGGTGTGGACCGTCGTTGACGCCGGTCTCGCACCCAATGATGTTGCCGAGCGATGCATCGCGTGCGGTACCTACCGACACCGAGAGCGAGTACGCGTCGGCGTGTGCGGTTCCGGCGACCTCCCAGGTGTGCACGAAGTCGCTGTCGGGCTGGCGTACGGCGGCAAAGTTGAGAGCGGTGAGATCGGTTTCGGCTTCATACTGGAACACCGGCGTCTGCAGATCGGTACGAATCAGGACACCGTCGCTGCCGTTGCGGTCACCCTCGGGCGATGGCGCCCCACTCCCCCGGCTATGAATGAGAAAGCCGTCGTAGAGTCCCACCAGCGGATGCACCGCGTTGACATAGGTAGTCATAAATATCGCAGACTGTGATTCGCCCAGCGCGAGAACATGGGTGGGCACAAGACCGCCGAGAAGATCGTTGCTGTCGGGTGACGACACCGCAGCACCGGCCTGGGTCATGATGTCGAACGCAAACGCATCGCCCGGATGTTCGAGCGTGCCGTACCGCTCCGGATCGCGAACCTTGAGTCCGCGCACATCGACCAAGCCGCCCTCAAGGCGGCTACTTTCGACGCCATTCACGCCAACGGCCTGCACCGAAACCCCAACGTAGGCGTGGCCAGCCCGCTCGATCTCTTCGGCCAAGTAGCCCCAGTCGGGGCTGGTATCGGTACCCGCAGTCACGTTGAACCATTCGACAAGCACGGTGCCGCTGAAGTTTTCCGAAGGCGGTCGGCGAACGATCATCCGTGTCTGATAGGGCGCTGTTTCACCGGCAACAGCAGACCACTCACCCGAAGGATCAAGATCGCCGTCGGCGACGTAGCTCGTCGCCTCTCCCCCAAACAGAAACTCTTCTTCTATCCAGCCACCGGGGGTGGGTGCGCTTGAGAGCGTCGCGGCAATGCCTACCCCACCAGCTGCTGCGCTGACTTCGGGCACGGTTACCAATGCAGGCACCTGTTTGCCCTGCGGTGCCTCGCTAGTTGTGGGCGCTGAGGCGACGGTGGTTGAGGCAGCCGCCAGCGTGGTCGTCGGGGCAGCATCGACCTCGGTGTCTGGTTCGCCCAATTCGGGCTGCCTGGTTGTGGGTGCCGAGGTCTCGCCCGTTGCATCGTCAGGATTGTCGGACCCGCCACAACCCCAGAGAACGACAACGAGCGCGACAACGAGAAACTGCAGGCGGAGGCGGTGAAACATGGGCGCTGTTTACCACTGTGTATCGCACTCCCCGAAATTGCGACTACACATCCAGCCAAAGACGAAGCAGCGAGTCGGGTGGCGTCAAGGCTGGTCCGAGTGACGCTCTAGGCCTGGGTGTAGCTGGCCAAGAACTTCTCGAGGCGGCCAAGGGCCCATTTGAGCTCGTCGACCCGGGGAAGAAACACCAACCGGAAGTGGTCGGGTGTCGGCCAGTTGAACCCCGTGCCCTGCACCAGCAAAATGTGTTCGGCCCGCAAGAAGTCGAGCACGAACTTCTCGTCGTCGGTGATGTTGAACCGGTCGGCTTCGATCTTGACGAACATATAGAGAGCGCCCGGTGGCAGGGTGCATGACAGACCATCGATGGCGTTGATCATTTCGTGAGCGACAGCGCGCTGCTCGTAGAGTCGACCACCCGGCGTGATGAACTCACTAATGCTTTGGTAGCCGCCAAGTGACGACTGAATCGCGTGCTGCGCAGGCACGTTGGCACACAACCGCATCGAAGCGATCATGCGGAGGCCCTCGATGTAGCTGGTAGCCCGATGTTTGGCGCCGCTGACCGTCATCCAGCCCGACCGGAACCCTGCCACACGGTAGGTCTTGGATAGTCCGTTCAAGGTGAGGAACACCAGATCGTTCGACAAGGAGGCGATCGACGTGTGTTGGGCATGGTCGTAGAGAATTTTGTCGTAGATCTCGTCGGCCATCACTACTAGGTCGTGTTCGGCGGCAAGGTCGACGATTTGTTGCAGAATCTCGCGCGAATACACGGCGCCTGTCGGGTTGTTCGGGTTGATGACGACTACTGCTTTGGTGCGGTCGGTAATCTTTGCCCGCATGTCGGCGATATCAGGCATCCACTCGTTGTCTTCATCGCAGCGGTAGTGCACCGCTGTGCCGCCCGACAGCGTGGTTGCTGCAGTCCATAACGGGTAGTCGGGGCTGGGTATGAGGACCTCGTCGCCAACGTTAAGCAGGCTTTGCAGGGCCATGCTGATCAGTTCAGATACGCCATTGCCGACAAAAATGTCGTCGATTTCGACCCCGGCGATGCCCATCCGTTGGTTGTATTGCATCACCGCTTTGCGAGCCGAATACAAACCTTGCGAATCGCAGTAACCCTGTGAAGTCGGCAGGTTACGCACCATATCGACCAGCACTTCTTCGGGAGCCTCGAACCCAAACGGCGCCGGATTGCCGATATTGAGCTTAAAGATTCGGTGCCCCTCATGTTCAAGCCGGTTGGCTTCGTCGAGGATCGGCCCTCGGATGTCGTAGAGGACGTCGTCGAGCTTGTGCGACTTTTGAATGTGGCGAACCATCATCCAAAGCTAGAGCGGCAAAACGGAAAGACCCACATTCTTTTCTGTGTCGCTTCCTGTGTCGCTACCTGTCCCGTGCTGGCCCGTGCTCTCCCTTGCTGTGTCCCTTGCTGTGTCCGGCGGGTGCCCGTTTCCCTCGCCTGACCGTCAGCTCTATTCACCATCGTGTTCGAGCGTTACAGCAGTCCACGAACAATGAGGCGAAGCGCCAGAAGGGTCAGCACCGTTTTGAAGATGCGGTTTAACAGGGGTTCGTCAATGCGGCCCAGCAGTCGGGTGCCGATGAAGGTGCCGATAATGACGCCGACGGCGCCAACCGCGATGGTGTCGCCATGTTCGGCGAGATCGAATCCATCGAGCATGTAGGCGATCAGCTTTGCCGTATGTGCTAGGACCTGCGACGCAGCGGCGGTGGCAACAAAGGCCATGTGGCTTGTGGTGACTGCTTTGAAGAACGGTGAGGTCACCGGACCGCTCGCCCCGACGGTTGTGTTGAGAAATCCTGAGAGCGCCCCCACGCCTAGCAACGCCTTCTCCGGAAGTGGTTTGCCGCCTCGCCATTTCAGCAACTGCGGACGCCAGGCGACGATCAGTACGAAGACGCCAAGCACAAGACGAGTTGCGTCCTCAGGCATCGAGGTTGCCACCGCTACACCGACCATGCTGGCCGGAAAGAGCAGAATCGATGCCCACCCGGCGGCCGACCACGACACATGGTCCTTGAGCAGGAGCAACCGTGAACCGTTGGACACAAACTGGATGCCGCCCTGCACCGGGATGGCGACCGTGGGTGCCAGGAACTGGGCAAGAACCACCAGCAGGATCAGGCCACCTCCCAACCCGGCTACCGAACTCAGCACGCCAGTGGCAAGTGCGGTTCCGCCGATGATCACCAGGTCCATGCTTCCACCGTACACAGCACTACAACTGCAATACAAGTAAGATACAGGTGCAATACAAATGGCCGACCGGTTCTCGCCACCTGATGATCACGTGCGGCAGTGGTTGTTAGGGAAACCGCATCTGCTGGATCTGTGCCGAGAGCCCTCCGTCGAGTACCCAGAGCTGACCCGTCGCGTAGCGTGCCTCATCGGACGCCAACCAATTGACCAGGTTCGCCATGTCGGTCGGCGTACCAATGGTGCGCAGCGGGTGGACGTACTCCGCCTCGGCTCGACCAGCCGCCGAGTCGACCCCCTCGGGCAAAAACTGTTCGAGCATCGGCGTATCGATATAGCCCGGGCAGATGGCGTTGACCCGAATGCCCTCGGGACCGTGATCGCACGCCATCGCTTTGGTAAGAGCGTGCACCGCCCCTTTGGTCGCGCAGTAGGCCGCGAGCTTCGGATCGGCAATGAAGCCGTCGTATGAGCCAAAGTTGATGATCGACGCGTGGCTCGACCGCCGCAAGAGCGGCAGCGCATACTTCGAGGGCAGGAACGTGCCGGTGACGTTGATTGCCATGATCCGGTTCCACTGCTCAAGACTCGTCTCTTCGATGGTCAGCTCCATCTCGATGCCCGCTGCGTTGACGAGAATGTCAAGTTTTCCGTGAGCAGCCTCGACGGTCGCCATCGCTGAGCGAACCTCGTCTTCCGACGTGACATCAAGACGAAGAAAGGTACCTGGCGCCCCAACAGAACCAATGCTGCCCTCGCCCGTGAGATCGGCCGCGTACACCTCGGCCCCTTCGGCGACGAAGCGCTCACAAATGGCGCGTCCAGCTCCGCCTCGCCCACCGGTGACCAGTGCGACGCGGCCATCGAGCATGCCACTTGCTTTCCATGTTTGATCGGCAGCGGTCATGACGGTTCTCCTGAGCTGGGGTGATTGGCCCGGTTCTTGTACGCGCTCAGCACAAGACCGTGGAAGTGATGCAGTGCATGCTCTGACAAACCTGAACCCGAGGGGTCGTTGACAATCCGACCCTGGGAAAACGCGGGCGTACTCATGCCTCGTTGCACACTTTCAACCAAAGCGATGTCTTCAACCTGCAGCACCTCGTCGAGGTACCGGATCGACTCGAGTTCGGCTTCGTTCGGGTCGGCGGTTTCGAGGAAGAAGTCGTAGGTCTCGAGCGTCTTGGTAGCCGACACCGCGATGATATTCAGCACGATGAAGTTGCCACGGCCCGGATACCTCATGAGGCACGTGTTGGGCCACAGCCACCAGACTGCATGGTCGGTAACCGTCGCCTCGCTGACGTCATAGGCCGAGTTCTCCGCACGGCCGGCCTCGGCCATGTGACTCGAATAGATGCCGTGCGTTGTGACCTTGTAGGTAGCCATGTCGACAAGCGACACAAAGTCCTCATGGGCTACGTGGCAGTGGTAGCACTCGAGAAAGTTGTCGACCACGTTCTTCCAGTTCGAGTCGATTTCGTAGCTCAGCCGGTGAGCGAACGTGAGGCCTTCGACGTCGGGCGCCCACCTTGCTATCTCCTCACCGAGACCGCCGGATTCCTCACGAAGCGACGCCGCTGCTGGGTCGAGGTTTACGTACACGAACCCGCCGAATGTTTCGACTTGCACCTGATCGAGACAGATATCGCCGACCGCAAACGCGACCAGATTCTTCGTATGACGAGCGGCGGTCAGCTGCCCCGAAAGGTCATAGCTCCACGCGTGGTAAGGGCAAACGATGTTTGCTGTGGTGCCCTCGCCCTGCAGAAGTTCGTGCGCACGATGTTTGCAGACGTTGTAGAACGCCCGAAGCGTGCCATCGCCATCGCGCACAACGGCGATGGGCTGCCCAGCGATCTCGGCCGCCACGTAGGAGCCAGGGTCGGCGAGCTTCTCTTGATGACAAACCCACTGCCAGGTGCGACGGAATATCTCGGCCCGCTCGACTTCGAACCATTTTTGCTCGGTGTACGCCTCGGCAAGCAGCGACATCGATGCCGAGGGGTCGGGGTCATAGCCCGCCGATATGTCTCGCTCGTCGGGGCCGTCGCTCGTCATCGCGGCGACAGTACTCACTCCTGAACGACCGTTCAAGAAGCGCAGGACGTGCTTGTTTCGGACGCCTACGTCTTGGTTGCGATCAGCACGTCGGCGCCACCAGGACCGGTGTATTCATCGTGCAACGTGCCTGCGGGCAGCGCACAGCAGTCGCCCACAGCGAACGTTTCTTCACCCTCGCTAAATTTCAGGGTCAGCTCGCCTCGGGTAACCAGGAGAAACACCGAAAATTCATGCGCGTGCAGTTGGGGTGAAACGTTGGGGGAAAAGAGCAATGGGCGCGGTTCGCCATACCCGCCATCTGTGGCCTGTTTCCTGAAGTCTGCTTCATCCATACGCGTAGCCTAACCACCACCCTCGCGGCGCTGGAGAGCAAAATTATCGGGGGCTACGCAACAGGCCTCGGTGGGCCAACCACGCGAGCAGTGAGTGCCAACGACGCCGTCATCGCCCCGCCGAGGAGCAGGACGGCCCAGGGCAGCGCCGTGGCTCCGGTGGCCCCGAACCACCGGCCAACAAGCCACGGAAAGATCAACGAGCCAACTCCCCCGCCCCCGATGAACCACGCCGTAGCGCGGCCCGTAATGGCGATTCGCCGCTCGAGAAACGTCAACATCACCGGGTACTGCGGCGCCGACGCGAGGCCCATCAACCCGGTGCCGACCCACACAGCCCACGTCGCACCGTTGCCGGCCACCAGAAGCATGGCGGCGACGACGGTCGAAACACACCCGGCGATAAGCAAGTTCTTCGGCAAATACCGGCGGCCGCTTGCCACCGACACCACCCGACCAGCGGTGAAGCCAATCCAGAAGATCGAGGTCAACCACGTCGCGCCCAGATCACTGAAACCAATCTCCTCGCCATAGGTGTAAATCCAACCCGAAAACGCCACCTCGACACCCACGTACAACGCGAAAAAACTGGCGCCTGCGGTTAGCGCAGCCATCGAATTGGGTCGCACGTCGGCAACCACGTTCCCGGCGTCCACCGTGTGCGAGGTAGCACCGTCGCTGTCGCCGGCCTGAGGCGAACGCAGCGTCACCGCCCAAACCGCGAGAGCTATCCCAACGGCCGGGGCCAACCGCAAGGTCGTTCGGAGCCCGACATACACCAGCAACGGGGCCAGCAACGCTCCGACAGCAAAGGAGAGGTGAAGCGCGTTCATCGACCGTCCGACGTTGCTGCCGAGTCGCCACATAAGCATGGTGTTCGCGCCCACGTCAGCGACACCGGCGCCGACACCGACAATCGTAAAGAGCAAGAACAGCCCGAGCAGATTGGTGACGACCGAAATGGGAAAGAAAGCGCTGCCCATAGTCACCAACGCCGCAGCAAACAGGCGGTGGCCGTCGACCTTGTCAAAGGCCCGGCCTCCGACAACCGAACCGACCAGATAGCCGCCGCTCAGCCCAACAAACAACACCCCAATATCGTCGATGCCGGCACCTGTGCGATCGCGCAGTTCAGACAACGCTGGGCCGAGGATGCTCAAAGATATTCCAACGACAAAAAACGTCGCAAAGTACAGCGGAACCGGGCTCTGTCCATCGCGCATGCGTCAGGCTAACGCCAACGAGCCGCTCCCCTCGCGATGTTCGCGTCCACCGCCGCGTCCAGATCTACAGTGCAGGTATGCCTGTCCCAGACGTCGACCTCACCCCCGACCGCATTCTCCTTACCGATCGCGTTGCCGTAGTCACCGGCGCGGCGCAAGGAATCGGTGCAGCCACCGCTGTCGCGCTTGCGACTTTCGGCGCCGATGTTGCCATCTGCGATATGCAGGGCGAAAAACTACCTGCGGTAGTCGCCGCGATCGAAGCCACGGGGAGGCGATGCTTGTCCGCCGAGCTCGATGTGCGCGACGCCGAGGCGGTCGATGCTTTCCTTGGCGACACCCATGCCCAGCTCGGAGCGATCGACATTTTGGTAAACAACGCTGGCGGCGGATTCTGGGCCGACTTCGGCAGCGTCTCGGCCAAGGGCGAGCAGACACTGATCGCCGAAAACTTCGGCACGGTCACCAACTGCATTCGCCACGGCGTCGAACGAATGAACGATGGCGCATCGATCGTCAACGTCACCTCGGTCGAGGCATATCACGCTGCTCCCGGATTTGCGGTCTACTCCGCCATGAAGGCTGCAGTGCAACAGTTCACCCAGACGATGGCTCTGGAATTGGGGGGTCGCGGTATCCGAGTCAACGCCATCGCTCCGGACCAAACACCCACACCGGGTGATCAGGGCTTGGCCGAAGATTCGGGAGCGTTGATTCCGGGACTCGAGCCGACGCCACTTCGCCGCCACGGAGCACCCGAAGAGTGCGCTGCAGTGATCTGTTTTCTCGCGTCGGACATGGCCAGCTTTGTCACCGGTTCAACGATTCCCGTCGATGGCGGAACGATCGCTGCCTCGGCTTGGAAGGTACGCACCGACGGCACCTTCGGCATGTAGCGCGAATGCAACGCTTTGGGGTGCTGCCTACACTCGGCACGTGACACCGACCTCCGCTTCTGATTTTCCCGCCACTGCCGACGTTCCTGAATTTCCTGCTGCAGCAGTTCGGGCAATGCCCAAGGCCGAACTTCACGTGCATCTCGAAGGCACCGTTGATGCTACGACGGTCCTCGCCCTCGCCGACCGGCATGACGAAACTCCTCCCGCTCACGATGTCGCCGGCATCGACGAGTGGTACAAGTTCGACGGCTTTCCGATGTTTCTCGAGAGGTATTTTGCTGTTCTTGGTTTGTTGCGCGACCCACAAGATTTCGCGCTAATCGCCACCAACTACTTGACGCAGGCATCCGAACAAGGCGTTGTCCACGTCGAGTTTCATGTCTCAGCTACGGGCCACATTCTCGAAAATGGCAAACGCTGGGCGCCTATCTACGACGGCATTGTCGCCGGGTGCGAACGGGCCGCCGATGCAACCGGCATCTCGTGGGGCCTCATACCCGATATCTCGCCACATCTGCCGGCCGCCGATTGCGCAAGAGCCATGGATGAAGTGTTCGACCATGACCTCAGCGGTATTGTCGCTATTGGTATGGGCGGCCCCGCCGACACGTGGACTACCGACGATTTCGCACCGATCTTTGCCAAGGCCCGCTCGCTCGGCATCCCGGGCGTGTCACACGCCGGCGAACACGGTGGACCCGACGAGGTTCGTTTTGCCGTAGAGCATTTCGAGGCACGCCGTATTCAGCACGGCATTGGCGCGATGAGCGACCCTGAGGTTGTCGCCATGCTGGTCGATGGCCAGGTTCCTTGCGATGTGTGTCCGGGTTCGAATATCGCCCTAAAAGCCGTGGAGTCAGCCGAAGCGCATCCCCTCGCTGCGATGGTCGCGGCAGGCATCTTTGTCACGCTAGGCACCGACGACCCGCCCATGTTTCAGACCACGCTGATGGCTGAGTATGCACGAGCCTGGGCCTGGTGCGGGCTCGACGTCGAGGGCATCGCCAAGCTCGCCCAGAACTCGATTTCGGCAAGTTTTGCCTCACCAGAACTCAAAGAGCAGTGGCTAGCGTTCTTTGCGTAACGCCAACCTCAGCGACCGCCGGCGAGGGTGACCACGCCGCTGTAGCAACCGAGGACATACGGGAACGCGTCGGTCGTGTAGTAGGCGTAGTTGCCCTGTGCATCGGTGCGTCCGTTGCATTCGTCGAGGTCACCCGATCCGGCAACATAGGTGTGCGCTGCCCACGTGTCGGTTGAGAACACGCTCGCGTTCGTCAGCACCCACGACGACGTGTACTGGTCGTTGCCGGTGAAGATTGGGTAGCCGTCGAACGCATACCCGAACAGCTGCGGAGCGGCCGCTGCCTCGGCGGGTGTGTACAGACAATCGGTGGTGTCGCTGGTGCCAAAGAGGTGCATATGAAACCCAGTTGGGCCGTTGTGACTGCCGCATTCACTCAGCCCGCCCCCGAGCGAGAGCACGTCGCCGCCCTGCCCCTCGGTCGGGCCGTAGATCGGCACGCCGTTGATCGCGATGGCAACGGGTCCGAGCCTGGCCACATTGGTCGTGCTGACTGCAATGGTGGGCGACGCCGGCAACGTGAAGGAGTGGTCGGCCGGACGCGGCGCTCCGGGCGAGGTTTCGATGTAGGTGTAGTCGGGAATGCCGTTCGAGGTCACCACGATGCTGTCACCGTTGCACGTTGCTGCGACTTCTGGGTCGACGAGGTTGGCGTTTGCCGAGCCCTTGGTAACGAAGAGGGCTGCAACGTCGTCGCACGTCTGGCTAGCGACCGGCTCCTCAGGATCGACGAGCGGAAGAATCGTGTTGTTTCCCGCGCCCCCTTTAAGCACGTCGGCGCCCTCGCCGCCGTCGAGTGTGTCGTCGCCGATTCCGCCGAAGAGTCGGTCGTCGCCGGCTTCACCCGCCAGGACGTCCTTACCCCGGCCGCCCTTGAGCACGTCAGGCCCGTCGCCACCGGCCAGCGTATCGTTGCCAGCAGCTCCCGAGATCTTGTCGCGACCTCCGCCGCCCATCAACTGGTCGTTGCCTGCGCCGCCTTGCAGCCGGTCGTTGCCTGCGCCGCCGTAAATAATGTCGTCGCCGCCAAAGCCGCGAATCACGCTGTTGGCGTCGCCACCACAAATAAAGTCATCCCCGCCGGTGCCGAGGATAAAACGAGTGTTGGCTTCGATGACGTTCATTCCAGCGGGCGCCTCACCGCAACTAGTCGCTATCGACTGTGCGGTTGCCGTATTCACCATGACGAGCGCAAGCATTGCACCCACAGCTGCAGCTGCAGCTGCCAGCGCTACGAAGACCGCCCGCCTTCTGGTCGAGTCGACGTTGCTGGTTGGGGCATCGAAAGGTTCTGCTCTGTTGTGCATGCTTTGACCCTCTCTGATCATTCTGTGAGGAGCCTGAGAAATCGCTCTCAGGTTCTTCACAACCTTTGGGCTCATACTGTTGTTATGTCGAAACAGCTCACATCGTCGTTCGCCGGGTTCCCACGCCGGACGTTACTGATGGGACCGGTAGCCGCTGCAGGTTTGACCCTCGGCTTGCCCTCAGCTGTCGCCGGTGCGTCGTCGAGCAACGACGAACCAACCGACGCAGATATTGGCTTTTGTGCCGACATGTCGGTGCACCATGTGCAGGCGCTAGCGATGTGTCAGCGAGTACTGGGCCGCAATACCGGCGGGTCGGTGCAGGCAGCCGCCGCCGAGGTGTTGCAAAACCAGGCGATGGAAGTCGGCCAAATGAGGGCCTGGCTTACCGACTGGAACGCCTCGACGCTGCCTCCCACCATGGTGATGGGGTGGATGGGCGCTGGCGACGGAGCGGGCATGCCACTCGCCATGATGCCGGGTTACGCAACCCCCGAAGAGCTCAGCGAGTTGTCGACACTTCGCCGCCGCAAACGGGGTCGCCGGTGGCTCGAACTGATGCGAGCCCATCACGTCGGCGGGGTCGCTATGGCTACCCACGCTGCCCAAATGGCTACGGTCCCCAAGGTGATCAGGTTGGCAGCGGCGCAGGCGCAAGTGCAGACCTACGAGATAAGCCAGTACGACATTCTGCTCAAAGGCGAGTACAGCTAACGTCTTACCGAACCCCGCACCCTGAGAGGGTCCTTCGGACATGACTTCCAGCACTGCCGACAACTCGTCATCGATCGACGAAGCCCGCGAGCGCTACCGCATCGAACGCGAGAAACGCCTGCGCCCTGAGGGCATGGCGCAGTTCAACGAGCTAAAGGGCGACTACGCCGACTTCGACATCGACCCCTACGTCGAACCGGGCTTTGCCCGCGAAGCGATTGTCGAGGAGACCGACGCAGTCATCGTCGGCGGCGGGTTCGCTGGCATGCTCACCGCGATCAACCTCACCAAGCAGGGCGTACGAAACTTTCGCATGGTCGAAAAAGCCGGCGACTTTGGCGGCACCTGGTACTGGAATCGGTACCCGGGATGTATGTGCGACGTCGAGTCGTACACCTACATGCCGATGCTTGAAGAGACCGGCTACATGCCCACCGAGAAGTACGCGAGCGCTCCCGAAATCTTTGCGTATGCCCAGCAGCTCGGCCGCCACTTCGACCTCTATCCGCATGCGCTCTTTCAAACCGAAATCGACACCGCCGAATGGGACGAGCCAGCTGGCCGTTGGTTGGTCACCACCACGCGCGGTGACAAGCTTTCATCGAAGTTTTTTGTTACCGCAGGCGGCATCCTGCACAAGGCAAAGCTTCCGGGAATTCCCGGCATCAACGACTTTGCCGGCCGGGCATTCCACACCAGTCGGTGGGACTTCAGCTACACCGGCGGCAGCTCTCGTGAACCAATGGAGAACCTTCGCAACAAGCGCGTCGGCATCATTGGTACGGGAGCCACCGCCGTGCAGGCCGTGCCGCGTCTAGCCGAAACGGCCCAGGAATTGTTTGTGTTTCAGCGCACGCCCTCTGCGGTTGGGGTGCGAAACAACGGCCCTACCGACGTCGACTGGTGGAACAGCCTCGAACCCGGGTGGCAGGCTGAACGTATTCGCAACTTCACCCAAGCGGTTACTGGTACCAAACCCGACCGCGACCTGGTCGACGATGGGTGGACATCGGTGATGTGGGAGAACACGCAACGGGTGCCCGAATCTCCAACCGAAGCCGAACGCCTCGAGGCAGCCGATTTCGCCACGATGGAAGCATTGCGGCAGCGGGTCGACCAGATCATCGACGACCCACAGACCGCCGACAACCTGAAAGCCTGGTACGGCAAACACTGCAAGAGAGTGTGCTTTCACGATGAGTATCTTCCGTCATTCAATGCGGCCAACGTGCACCTGGTCGATACCAATGGTCAGGGCGTCGAGCAGATCACCGCAGCCGGTGTCGTGGTCGACGGGGTGGAGTACGAGCTCGATTTGTTGATCTTTGCTTCAGGGTTCGAAGTAACCACCGATCTCGACCAGCGACTCGGTTTCGATCCGCGGGGACGCAACGGTGTCGCGCTAAGCGAACGCTGGCACGATGGTGCACACACTTTGCACGGCGTGCTGTCGGCCGAGTTTCCCAACATGATGATGATCAGCCTGGTGCAAGCCGGTTTTGGCACCAACTTCTTGCACTTCCTCTCGAAGTCGGCCGAACACACTGCCTGGCTCATCGCCGAATGCCAAAAGCGCGACATCGCCACCATCGAGGCGACGCCAGAGGCCGAGGAAGAGTGGCTCGGCGTGTTGTACAGCGTGGCTGCCGGCGTCGGCGAGTACTCGGCGACCTGTACGCCCGGTTACTACAACAGCGAGCAGAACTACAGCGACAAGGCCGCACGGAATCTGGTCTATGTCGGCAGTCTTCTCGACTACGCCGCCTATCTCGAACGCTGGCGAGACGACGGCACGTTCGCCGGCACTCGCACCACCAAAATCAAGGGGTCAGGCACTTTAAGTGCCTGACCCCTGTCACTGCGGTTAGTACGCAACCTGACAGAAGCCGTGGTTGCAGTAGCCGCCGGGGTTCTTGGCGAGGTACTGCTGGTGGTATTCCTCGGCAAAGTACCACTCGGTCATCGGCGCAATCTCGGTGGTGATCTCGCCGAAACCGCCCGCAGTGAGTTTGGCTTGATAGGCCGCAGCGCTTGCCTCGGCCGCCGCTAGCTGCTCGTCGGAGTTGGTGTAGATCGCCGTGCGGTATTGGCTGCCTCGGTCGTTGCCCTGACCCATCAGCTGCGTTGGGTCGTGGTTTTCCCAGAACACCTTGAACAGGTCGTCGAGGCTGACCTTTTGGGGGTCGAACGCGATCAGCACAGCCTCGGTGTGGCCAGTCATAGCGGTGCAAGTTTCCTGGTAGGTCGGGTTCGGCGTGGTGCCGCCGGCATACCCGGCTGCGGTGACCCACACGCCGTCCATCTGCCAGAAGAACCGTTCGGCGCCCCAGAAACAACCCATGCCCACCACGAGGGTGTCGGTGCCTTCGGGATACGGGCCAGCGATGGGATTGCCGTTCACGTAATGGTCGCCGGGGGTCATGATGGCTTCGTCACGACCGGGGAGGCAGTCTTCGGGGGCCGGGATGCCGGCAGGGGTGCGAAAGCGGGAGAACATGATTTGCTCCTTCAGAAAGCTTTGTTCGTACCAATGAAACGTATCGCAGGAACCAAAAGTTCCCCCAGTGGTTTGGCAGCGACCTGGCGGCATGGCAAGTCACTAGGGTGGCCGGGTGAACAACGTTCTGGTGATTCTGGCCGATGAGCACTCCCCCCGCTTTCTGGGGGCTTCCGGCCACCCGGTGGTGCAGACCCCGAACCTCGACGCGCTTACCGCCAGAGGCATGCGGTTTACCAACGCCTACACGCCGTCGCCGATTTGTGTCCCCGCTCGAGCATCGCTGGCGACCGGCCGTTGGGTGCATCAGCTCGGCAACTGGGACAGTGCCCAGCCCTACCGAGGCGAGGTTGCGAGTTGGGCGCATGTAGCTCGGGCAGCCGGCTACACCACCACGTCGATTGGCAAGCTGCATTTCGGCGAAGCGGCCGAAGATCACGGCTTCGCCGAAGAGATCGTGCCGATGTACGTGGCGAACGGCGTCGGCTGGGTGCAGGGTCTGCTGAGAAACCCAGCAACCGAGTACCCCGAGGCAGCCGAGCTCGCGGCGAGTGTGGGAGTAGGCGAATCTTCCTATGTCGCCTACGACCGGGCCATCGCCCGTGAAGCTGTCGCATGGATCGCCGAACACGCGAACGATGAAGCTCCGTGGGTGCTGTTTGTTTCGTTTGTGTCACCGCACTACCCGCTAACGGTGCCCGAGCAGTACTGGGAGATGTACCCCGGCGATCTCCCGCCTGAAGTCGAGGCGGTCGATATCGATCACCCAGCGGTTCGTGATGTCGCCGACTTCTTCGGTTACCACCGGCACTTCACGCCCCAGCTGGTCAACGACGGGCGCCGCGCCTATTTCGGCCTGTGTTCGTTTCTCGACGACCAGGTCGGTGCGGTGCTTTCGGCGCTCGACACAGCGGGAGCCGCCGACGACACGACGGTCCTCTACACCTCCGATCACGGAGATATGGCCGGAAATCGCGGGTTGTGGGCGAAGAGCTACATGTACGAGGACTCCGCCGGGGTGCCAATGATTGTCGCCGGACCTGGCATCGACGCCGGCCAAGTCCTCGGCACGCCAGTCGGCCTGGTCGATGTTCACCCGACGGTGCTGCAACTCATTGGCATCGATCCGGCCGCCGAATCGCTGCTCGATATCGCGGCGACGCCGGACCCAGACCGGGTGACGTTCTCGGAGTATCACGATGGCGGCTGCACCACCGGCTTCTTTATGGTCAGATCTGGCCGCTGGAAGTACGTGTACTACGCCGGCCAACCACCACAGCTCTTCGATCTTCATGCCGACCCCGACGAACTCGAAGATCTTGCCGGTTCGCCAAACCACGCCGACCCGCAGGCGTGGCTCCACGGCGAGTTACGAAAGATTTGTGACCCCGATGCAACCAGTGCCGCCGCCTTCGCCAGCCAAGAGGCGTTGGTCGAACAGCTGGGCGGCGAGGCCGCGATAGCCAACGCTCTGCGGTTCAATCACACACCGGTGCCCGGCTAACCGCCGCAGTCGCGCAGTAGCTGCTAAAGAAGACCCATGGCCTTTTACACCGAAGCTCAACGTAACCTTCAGGACGAGTTTGGCAGCCGCCCGCTTGCCGACACCCTCGAATTCGCGATTGTCGGCACCGAACTCGACGACAGGCACCGCGAGTTCATTGCTTCACGTGACTTTTTCTTCCTGTCGACCGTCACCGCCGCTGGCGAACCCACCGTGTCGTACAAGGGAGGCGGCGTCGGCACTGTCACCGTCGTCGACAACACCACCCTCGCCTTTCCCGCCTACGACGGCAACGGCATGATGCTTTCGTTGGGCAATATCGACGAGACCGGCAAGATCGGCCTGTTGTTCATCGACTTCGAAACACCGAACCGTGTACGGGTGCAGGCAACCGCATCGCTGCACCGAGACGATGCCTTGCTGGCCAGCTACCCGGGGGCAACCATGATCGTCCGCGCCACTGTCGACCAGGTTTTTGTCAACTGTGCCCGGTACATCCATCCGCACCAGCGAGTCAGCTCATCGGACTACGTGCCCAACGCCGACGGCGAGCAACCGTTCCCCGCTTGGAAGCGAATCGACGCCATCCAACCTGCGCTTCCGACCAAGGACCAGGGCAAAGCCGACCTCCACGGCGGCACGATTACCGCCGACGAGTACGCCGCAAAGCTTGAGGCCGGGGACTCCTAGCCGGAAGTATCACCACAATCCTGCTCACCCCAATCCTGCTCACCACTTGAAGGCGCAGGCCGGAGCATCTTTTCTCTTGCGCGACGGATTTGGTGCGTGATAAACGATGAAAGACATAGAGAGCACGCTGTGCTCTTTGTCGCCCGGCGGGGTGACCTCTAGTTCACGCAACGAAAGAGGAACACAATGAAACGACAGTCTTTGCGCGCATCACTACTGCTGCTGGGGGTGAGCATGTTGACTCTGGCCCTTGTCGCACCAGCGGTTAGCGCTCATGACACCTCGGTTAACGAACGGTTGAAGGGTCGGGCCTACGACGGCCATGTGCTCGACCCCAGCGTGGGTGGCGTGCCACTCGACGCTATTCGAGACGCCAAATGTCAGGGCGGAAAGGCCGCCAATCTTTTCCCCTGCCACAAGGTCGACCTCGATGCCTTTTTGCCGCTTACCGATCTTGACGCCACGTTCATGAACGATGTTTGGGGCTGGGAAGACCCGGCGACGGGCATGCAGTTGGCTATTGCTGGGGTCATCGAAGGCACCGTGTTTGTCGACGTAACCGACGGCAAGAACCCGGTCTATCTGGGCCTTTTGCCCACCCCAGCGGTCGTCGACGGCAACTTCGGCAACCTTTGGGGCGACATTCGGGTGTACCGAAACACCGCCTATATCGGCTCCGAAGCGCTTGACATCGACGCGTTGTTTGGCAGCGGGCAACTTGTCGGGTTCGGCGTGCAGGTTGTCGATCTCACCCAGTTCCGTGGCAAGACTGCGAAATTCGACATCAGTGAGACCAACCGACTCACCGACATCACCCAATCGCACAACGTGTCGATCACTGTTGAAACCGGTCGACTGTATGTTGCTGGCGCCGCGGTCACGGGCACACCTTGTGCAGATGAGGGGCCGTTTGGCAGCGGCGGTTCGATTGTCTATGACCTTCGACAGGATCCCCTCAACCCACGGTTCATCGGCTGTCTCGATCGAACCGCCTACAACCACGACTTGCAGTGTGTGGTCTACCGCGGCCCCGATGCCGACTACCGAGGTCGCGAGATCTGTGTTGGCGCCAACGAGGACTCGATGCGTATCTATGACGCGACCGACATCAACAACGTCAAGATTCTCGACACCCTCTATTACCAAGACGTCGACTTTTGGTCAGAGCCAGAAAATCCTGG
Organism: uncultured Acidimicrobiales bacterium; assembly: GCA_938015295.1. Classification (GTDB taxonomy): domain Bacteria; phylum Actinomycetota; class Acidimicrobiia; order Acidimicrobiales; family SHLQ01; genus CALLQB01. The sequence continues at coordinate 12,242 of CALLQB010000115.1, read as the reverse complement.
CTTTCCAGGAGCACCGGCGTTCTACGCCCATCAGGGCTGGTTTAGCGAAGACCACGAGTTCTTCTTCCTCGGCGATGAGCTTGACGAGGGCCAGCAAGGCTTCGACCGCACGACCTACATCTGGGACATGACCGATCTCGACAGTCCGGAGTTGGTGAAGGACTTCTCCGATGGCTCGACGTCGATCGATCACAACATGTTCGTGCACGAAGGCTTGCTGTATCAGGCCAACTACACCGACGGTCTCAACATCTACGACGCGTGGAAAGCCGACAAGGGACGTCTGACCGAGCGGGCGTACTTCGATACGTTCCCGGCTGACGACCGCACCGACTTCTTCGGCGCTTGGGGCACCTACCCGTTCTTCGGCGACGGCAAAGTCATCGTCACCAGCTCGGAGGAAGGCATGTTCGTGCTGAACTCACGGGCCAAGAGTTCGAACAACGACTTTGCCAAAGGGCGCACGTCAAAGGGTAAGGGACACCAGAAGTAGTCCCAAACGCCGTCCCCTCAGGACGGCGAAGGTCCGGCTGGCAGAAGAGGGGTCAGGCACCGAAAGTGCCTGACCCCTATTTCTGTTCCTCGACAAACCGGAACGTGAGTACCCGTTCTCCGTAGTCGGAGCAGCCATCCAGAACAGCTGCAGGCAACATCGTTGCGGTTCCAAAGGAGGCTCCGAGAACCTCCGAGCCGCCCCGAACCGCCGTGCCGTCGTGCAGTTCGAGTTGCCGACGCGAATCGTCCCAGCTACTGCCCTCAGGCCAGACCATGAGAGCCCGCAACGGTGACTCGTCGATCCAACTCCAAGTATCAACGATGACATAGAGACACTCGTCCTCGATGATCACCGTTCCGTTGAACGCCATCATCGGCCCCGTCGTCTTGTGAATGTCGATATCTTCGGGGCTGAGCCGGACAATGGCCGGACCAGATCGCTCAAATCGCTGGACCTGGTGATAGCGCACCGCGTTCAACCCATCACCGGTGACGGCGAACGCAATCTCTGGATCGGTGCCCTCAATCTGGCGAACCTCAACCCGTGCGACGGCGCTGCCTTCAGCGCTAGCGATGACGTCACCGAGTTTCCCGTAACCGATCTTGCGGTCGGCAACATAGTTGTTCCCGTCAAAGGTGACGTGTCGTGCGTCGCTCAAATCGCACGACCCCACGCACTGGTCGCCAAGAAAGGTAGCGACCGGCAGAGAAGAGTTACTCGTAGTGGTCGGCACATCGCTCAAAGCCGCAGACTCCGGCGAACTGTTCGAACACGATGTTGAAACAACAAGAAGTACAACAACAGCTAGCAGAAGCCGACTCATGCTTTGCATGATAGGGGTCAGGCACTTTAAGTGCCTGACCCCTATCGCTCTACGTTGTGGCGATGTCGGCTGCGACGGTTTGTGCGAGGGCCGAGAGGCGGCGCCGGAATACTGCGACTGTTGGCTGGTCGACTTTGAACCCCAGGCGGGAGAAGCGCAGGACCTCGATCCAGCCTTCCCTGCGGGCCACAACAACGGCACTTCGACCCGGAACCGTTTCGGCCAAGTACGCACCACAACCATCCCACAAGCGATCGATGATGGGATCGACACCGTCGGATAGATCGCTCTTGGCCCGCATCACCTCATCGGCGAAAGGCGAAGCCGACATGTGTTCGAACAGGTCGCCATCGAACCGCTGCAGAAACCCATCGAGTTGTTCGGCCACTGTCCCGGGCGAGCAAAGGGCCCGCAATGCCTCGTCGGCGTGATCGCTGAGCAGCCCGACGAATGCCGACGAGAAGATATCGGTCTTGTTGCGAAAGTACTGGTAAAGCGCCGGGCGCGACATTCCCGCTGCATCAGCGATGTTGGCCATCGACGTACCAGCGAACCCCCGCGCAGAGAACTCAGCCACCGCCGCCCGGTGGATCACTGCGCGTTTCGTTTCCGACTTTTCGGTGGCCTGTTCGGCCTGCGGTGCCATTGCACAAAGCTTGACACATCTTCGCCAATGTGTCAGGTTGCGTCCTGACACAATCGACCGATTGTGTCAGCGCCCACTAGGAGACCCAATGACGCGACTCGGCTATCAAATTCCCAACTTCACCTACCCGGGCATCACCGGCGCCGAAATTTTCACGAACGTCGTCGCCCAGGCCAAAGCAGCCGAGGCTGCCGGCTTCGACCGGGTTTTCGTGATGGACCACTTCTACCAACTACCAGGCATCGGCGCGCCGGAAGAACCAATGTTTGAGTGCTACAGCATGCTGTCGGCACTGGCGCAACACACCGAAACCGTTCGCTTGTCGGCACTCGTCACCGGCAACACCTACCGCCACCCAACGCTGCTGGCCAAAACGATCACGGCACTCGACCATGTGTCGAACGGCCGCGCGACGCTCGGTATTGGCTGCGGCTGGTTCGAGCACGAACACAACTCGCTCGGGTACGAGTTCGGCACCTTTACCGACCGGTTCGAAAAGCTCGAAGAAGCGTTGCAGATCATCATTCCCATGCTCCGTGGCGAAACCGTCTCACTCGACGGCAAGCATTACCAGGTCACCGACGCAGTCAACTCCCCTGCCCCGGTGTCGCGTATTCCGGTGATGATCGGCGGGTCGGGCGAAAAGAAGACCCTGCGTATGGTCGCTCAATACGCCGATGAATCGAACCTTTCAAGCGGCGCCGCCGACGAGATCCCACGCAAACTCGATGCTCTTGCGGCCCACTGCGAGCGTCTTGGCCGTGACCGTTCGGAGATCAAGGTCACCAAACTCACGATGGTCATGGTGGCCCCCACGATGGAGCAAGTCGAGGCCGATCTCAAAGAAGTTGCCGAGGCCAAGGGCTGGAACAACGATGTTATGGACATGGTCAAAGCTATTTTGATCTACGGCGACCCCGACACCGTTGGCGAGAAGCTCCAGGAGCTTATGGCCACGGGCATCGATGGCATGACGATCAACCTTCCCGGCAATGGCCACAAGACCGACCGCATTGGTCTACTTGGCGAGGTTGCATCTGCCGCGATCGGCTGACCGGCAACTATTCGATGATGTCGACCTCGGGCAAAGGGTTGTGCAGGAGCCCCGGCACATACCGCTCGAGGTCGCCATCGTGATCGCACGCCAGCATCTGCGCCATGCTGCGACGGCCTCCGGTAAGGCGGAAAACCTCCCAGAGGCTGCCTCGAATTTCTACCTCGACCTCTCCCTCGCCGAGTTGCCACGTGTGGTCGCCGCCGGTCAGGCGCACTGCGGCAAGGCCGTGTTCGACCAAGTCTTTGGTGATCGTCGGGCCGATGATGTCGAACGTCAACGCAATCTCTTGAGCGGTTCGGTCGGCCACCGTACCCAGGGCTCCGGCCAAGTCGTGTTCGTGGGTCACCACATCGAACACCAGGGCAGCCATTTGCGGCGCTTTGCGTAACACTGTCTCGAATGCCGGCCCGCTCTCGGCCCACTCGGCCAACAAGTCGGCAACCGACGACCCGCTGTGCCCGGCCACGATCTCGTCGATCCACGCTTGCGTGTCGCCTGCCGGTCCGTTTCCTGCCGCCAATGCGGAGGCGAGCCCAACATTGTGCGCAACAAGGTCTCGCACACTCCACTCGGGGCATGTAGGCACGTTGAGCTGTGCGTCGGCATCCGACATCGCTTCGGCGATGGCCGTGAAGCGGGTGCGTGACGCCTGGTAGGCAGCAGACAAGTTTTCTGGGGAAAGAGAGGTCATCGCCTCAATCTAGGGCGCGGTGAACCGGTCGCGCAGATCTCGTTTGAGCACTTTGCCTGCGGCCGACAACGGCAGCGGATCGTTTTGCAGAGACCACGATTTCGGTACTTTGAACCCCGCTATTCGACCACGAGCTAGCTCGTCGAGCTCGGCCTCGGTCACCGTTGCCGGGTCACAGACCACCACTGCATGCACTCGCTCGCCCCACGTGTCGTCGGGAAGTCCAACCACTGCGACTTGTCGCACTTGTGGATGGTCGCTGAGCGCGTTCTCGACCTCGAGGGAGTAGACGTTCTCGCCGCCACTGACGATCATGTCTTTGACCCGGTCGGCCATGAACACATAGCCGTCGTCGTCAAGACGAGCAGCGTCACCTGACCGATACCAGCCATCGACCAGCGACGAAGCTGTTTGTTCGGGTTTGTTCCAGTACTCGGTCATGACCGAGTCAGACCGCAGCCAGATCTCGCCGACTTCTCCTCGGGGGGTCGGGGCTCCGGACTCGGGGTCGCGCAGTTCGAGTTCGATACCAAGCGATGGACGGCCCACCGACCGCAGAATGTCGCCGCCGCGCAGATGATCGGCCCGAGTCAGCCCCGTAGCAATGGCACATATCTCGGTCATGCCGTAGGCCTGATGGAAACCCAGGTTCGGGTAAAGCGTCATCATCCGGGCGAGCAACGTCGGCGGCATGGGGGCTGCTCCGTACATCACCAACTCGAGCGACTCGAGCATCGCCGGCTCGAAATCGGGGTGGTCGAGCATCATCGCCAACATGGTCGGCACCGCACCGATCGCCGTGATCTGTTCGTCGCGAATCGCTTGGTTCACCGCCCCCGGATCGAACGCTGGCAGGACGATCGATCGTCCCCCCAAAGGCAGATACAGACCCCAGCAGGCGACGCCCCCGATATGGAACATGGGCATAAACGCCAGATAATTCGGCGTCGCTCCTGTCTTACCAACATCGACGGCGCTCTGCATGCGGTAGATGCTTAGCGTGATGGCCCGTTGACTAATCACTACGCCTTTGGGGAGGCCGGTAGTTCCTCCGGTGTACATCAACACTGCCGTCGAGTCGGGCGATGGCTCGGGAGGCAGATCGGGTACTGCCGCTGCCATCAAGTCGTCGAGAAGATGGTCGCACGGAATCGACGCTGACTCTCGCACGTCGCCCGATACCGCGTCGCCGATCAGCACAACCTGTTCAAGGCTGGGAACCTGCTCGCGGATCGCAGCGATGACCTTCGCGTGGGCAGCATCGACGAAGATCACCTTCGAGCCAGCGTCGCCGAGGATGTAGGCGAGTTCGTCGGGGGCCAGCCGGTTGTTGATTGGGTTAATCACCGCAGCGCCTGCGCAGCACGCCCGCCAAAGCTCGACGTACACGTGGCTCGCTCCAGCCAGCACAGCCACACTCTCGGATGACCGAACACCCAAACCAGCGATGGCGTTGCACAAGCGCCCGACACGGTCGAAATGCTCGGCGTAGGTGGCTTCGTGCCCGTTGCCGAGGTCCTTGATCGCCGGTTGGTCGCCGAAGGTCAGACCCCGTCGTACCAGCCGACCAAAGTTCAGTTCGCCCATTGTTTCCCCCGAGTACTTAGGTGCTGTCTTTCACATCTTGGCGCCATCGTACGCTGGAGCGCGCAGCACCACCATCGGCCCGAACCATCCACACCCAAGCGGCGAAGCTCTACAGTTGGCCAATGGACACCATGCCTACGCGAAGCATCATCGAGGGTCAACCCGTCCTCATCGTTGTCGACATTCAGGGCGGAGAATCTACCGACGGCGAAGAGTCGGCTATTCCGTTTATGTCCGGCTACCAGGCAGCGATGGATAACGCTCCGGCGCTCATCGCTAAGGCCCGAGCCTGCGATGTTCCCATCGTGTTCTTCCAAGAAGCGCATCGGCGTGACCTCGTTGACTTCGGTCGAGAACTCGACGGCGCCGAAGGTGTGCATCTTCTCGAAGGCGACCCTGGGACCGATGTTTCGCCTGCGGTCGATATGCGGCCCGATGACTACTTCATCCGTAAACGTCGCTACTCGTGTTTCTTTGGCACCGAACTCGAGATCCTTCTCAAGGGGCTTGGCGCCGACACACTTATCCTCATCGGCGGCCACACCGATGTTTGTGTGCACTACACGTTCGTCGATGCGCATCAGCACGACTACTTCTGCCGAGTCGTCGAGGATGTGGTCGCCGGGTCGAGCACCGCCGCACACGATGCATCGCTTAAGGCCATGGAGTATCTCCAGACCGGCGCACGCCGATCGTCAGTCGAAATGCACGATGCCTTCGAAAAATTCGCCGCCCAAAACCGTTCTGTTAACGCAAAGTGACACAAAACCGTCGGGTTGGAGGAAAATTTCGGGGAGGGGCGGTGGTTTTTTCTGGGGGGACTATCCGCACCCTGGCACAGGCTGAGGCTGCGGCAGCGGCAGGGACAGGGGCTGCGGCAGGGGCAGGGGCAGCGGGGACTGCTGAGGCGGTTGCTGTGGTTGGCGACCGGATTGTGGCGGTTGGCTCGCTCGCCGACTGCTTGGCTGCTGCTCCTCGTGGGGCGCGCCAGGTAGACCTTGCTGGCGCCACGATGCTGCCGGGATTTGTTGACGCCCACACACATCCATTGATGTTGGGCCAATGCATGTCGTGGGCCGACCTCACCCAAGCATCGTCGGCCGATGACCTCGTCAAACTCCTGACCGAACACGACCAAGGCTCGACCGGAACTGGCCCGATCCGCGGGTTTGGCTACGACCACCACCGGTTCGACGGCGACGACCATCCAACCGCAGCCCAACTTGACCAGGTCTCCACAGACCGCCCGGTCGAGATCATGCATGCGAGCGGCCACGGCTACGTCGTCAACTCTGCATCGCTGGCCGCCGCCGGCATCGACAACACCACCGCTACTCCCCCGGGCGGTCGGATCGACCGCGACGAAACAGGCAACCCGACAGGCGTAATATTCGACGCCGCATGCGATCTCCTCACCGGACCCAACGGGGTCAAGATCACCAACCACGGACCAAACCTGCACCTGCCCGAAACCGTGGCAACGCTCGATGCGATGCTCGACCTCGGCATGCGCACCATCAGCGCCGCAGGGATCACCTCAACGTGTGACTGCCAGGTAACCAGTCGCGAGATGACCGCTTGGCTGCGGGCCCGAGACCAAGGGCGCTTGAAGCTGCGGGCCTCGATGATGGTGCTGTCGAGCCATCTGGATCACCTCGAAGCGCTGGGCATGTCCTCGACGCTCGGCGACGAGTGGTTGCAACTAGGCGGCGTCAAGCTGTACGCCGACGGGGCGCTCACCGGCGGCACGGCGTATGTGCCGTGTGGCTGTCCGGTCAACCACCGCGCTGGCTACCTCTTCCACGACGAGGACGAGTACCGAGCGCTTGTCATTCGAGCCCACCGTCTCGGGCTTCAAACCGGCACACATGCACAGGGACCCGAGCCAATAGCCATGGTGCTCGACGCGGTCGAAGCTGCACAGGCCCAACAACCACGCGACGACGTGCGCCACCGCATCGAACACTGTGGCTTCCCCACCGACGACGACATCGACCGCATGGTTCGCCTCGGCGTCATCGCGGTACCGCAATCGACCCAGGTACACCAGTACGGCGATGGCGCGCTACGTGAGTACGGCGACATCGCCGAACGGATGTACCCGTTGGGTCTGTTCGACAACGCCGGCATGGACGTCGTTGTTTCGTCAGATGCTCCGGTGACGATGCCCGACGTCTTCCTGGCCTTGTGGACCGCCGTGACCCGACGCACGAGTTCGGGCCGCGTCCTTGGGCCTGATTGTGCGCTCGATGTCGAGACAGCACTGCGCGGCTACACCATCAACGCTGCCAAAGCGATGCACCGCGAGCACGATGTTGGTTCTATTGAAGCCGGCAAGTTAGCCGATTTTGTGGTGGTCGACCGCGACCCTGTTGCCGTCGATACCGACGATCTACCTGACCTGACCGTCGAGCAGGTCTGGCTCGCTGGCGAACAACTCGGTGACCGAAGCGAGGAGTAACATCGCGCTATGACACGTAGATCCGTTCACGACATGGTGGCCGAAGCGCGAAGCGAAATCGAAGAGCTCTCGGTGGCCGAGTTGCAGGCCGAGATGGCGGCAGGCGACACGATGGTGGTCGACATTCGTGATTTCCGCGAACGCATCGAGAAGGGCGTTATCCCCGGCTCGGTCTCCGCGCCACGCGGCATGTTGGAGTTCTGGTTTGACCCCGAGAGCCCGTATCACCAAGACCGGTATCAGCCAGAGAACCGGTACGTCTTTCACTGCGCCAGCGGTTGGCGATCGGCGCTTGCCGCCAAAGTTATAGGCGAACTCGGATACACCAACGTCGCGCATTTGCAGGACGGGTTCACTAGTTGGGTTGAAGCAGACGCCGAAATCGACGATGTGTCGGAATCTTCCAAGTGGGTAAAAAGCGAGTGAAGTTCAGTATTCAGCTCTCTGCCGACTACCCCGACAAATCCTACGGCGGCGACCGGGTCTACGGCGACATGCTCGATCAGGCCGTACTCGCCGATCGGCTTGGATTCGATGCGGTATCGATAACCGAGCATCACCTCATCAACTGTCTGATGATGCCAGCCCCCCTGCAGTTCGCCGTGAAGATCGCCGCCCACACCGAGCAGATCAAGGTGATGACCAACGTGGTCGTTCTACCCCTGCACGACATGCGCGTCTTTGCTGGCGAGATCGTCGCCACCGACATCTTCACCGACGGCCGGCTCCGGTTGGGCGTTGGCCGAGGGGCCTTCGCCTATGAAATGGGTCGTCTTGGTGTGCCGATGAACGAAACCCGCTCCCGGTTTGACGAATCTCTCGACGTGCTGCAAGCACTCCTCACGCAAGAAGAGGTTTCGTGGGACGGCGAGTATTACCAGTTCGAGCCGCTCACGATCATGCCTCGACCGGTGCGCCCGGTGCAGCTCATGATTGCGGTGCTCAACCCCGACGGCATTCACGCCTGCACCAAACGTGGCCTACACATCCAGACCACCCCGCTTGCCGGAAACCATCAGCTGCTGCTCGATCAGGTAGGAGCCTTCAATCGGGCCAAGGACGACATGTCCGGCGAGGGCGATCACCTCACCATCAGCCTGTCGAGGGTCGCATTTCTTACCCAGAACGACGCCGACACCAAGGCCAAGACCGAGACAGCGCACAGTTACTACGGGCGATTCGACAATGTCTTCACCGGGCCCGGCATCGTCGACAACGGCATGATTCGCCAGCTGCCACGCGAGCAGTCGATTGACGAACTCGCGAAGTCGCTGCTCATTTGCGGCGCCGAAGAGATGATCGATCAGCTGGGCGAGTACGCCGAACTCGGCATCGACCGCATGATTCTCAACATCAACTTCGGCGGCGACGCAACCGAGACCCTTGAAAGCGTCGAGGCCTTCAGCGAACAGGTCATGCCGCACTTCGCCTCGGCGAACTAGCCAGAAACTCCTAGGCTCACCGCCATGACCGTCGACGAAGTGCTGGCCTGGCTTCGCGCTCGCGGCGTGAAGCGAGGCGACCGTGTAGGTCTCGCTGTCGACGCTGCAGCGGGCTTAGGTCTCGCCACCTCCGCAGGTGCGGTCGCGGTCGCAACCACCGACGCCTTCGGGTTCATCGCGGCAATCAACGAGAACGTTGGGCCTCGCTGGGTCTGGTGGAGTGCTGCTGATGCTCGCGTGTTGGTCACTCGCGGGCTCGTCATCGACCGCTGCTGGGACGTGTTGGTTGTGCACCGGCTTCTGCACGGCGGCTGGCGAACCTCGATTCCCATCGCGTGGTCGGCCGTTCGTGGACTCGACGCAGACACTGCACCAACTCTTGGACAGCTCGACCTGCTCGGCGCCCCCGCCGATGAGGGCTCCGACCTCGAAGACCCTGTTCGTCCCGACGGGCACATCAAACCCGAATGGCTCGAGCCCGCATGGCGAAACAGCGCCGATCGCCTCGCAGCGTGGGCTGCGGTCACCCACCAGGCTGCCGAGGCGCAGGCATCGCTCCTTAGGCAACGGCCAATGCCCGAGCGTGCCTTGTCGACGGCACACTCCGAGTCGGCGGCCGAACTGCTCTGCGTCGAACTCGAACGCGACGGCCTCCCCTTTGACGAAATCGAAGCCCGACGAATTATCGGTGAAGCGGCGGGACCTCCGACCTCGTCGTATGAAGAGGAAGACGAGCAACGCGCTGTTCGCGACGCCTTAGTCTTTGCGGCAATCGCTCCGCTGCAGCCCGTGAACCTCCGCAACCCCACCGAGGTGAAGGATCTGCTCCGACGTCTCGGTATCGATCTACCCGATACTCGCGCTTGGCGGCTCGAACAGGCCCGCGACCTCCACCCGATTATCGATGCACTTCTCGTGTGGCGGAAGTCGGAACGCATTGCCACTACCTACGGCTACCGGTGGCTCGAGGAACATGTGAGCGACGGAAGGCTCCGCGGCGCTTGGTCGAGTTCGGATGGTTCAGCCGGCCGTATGACCGCCTCGGCAGGACTCCACAACCTGCCATCAGTGATGCGCCCGACCATTGCCGCAGACCCCGACTATGTGTTTGTCCGGGCCGACCTCGGCCAGATCGAACCGAGGGTGCTGGCCGCTGTGTCGGGTGACCCGGCCTTTATCGCCGCAACACATCACGATGATCTCTATCAACCGGTGGCCGACCGACTGAAAGTGTCGCGAGAAGTAGCGAAGTTGGCGGTGCTCGGTGCCATGTACGGCGCCACCACCGGTGAGTCTGCGCATGCGCTCCGAGGCCTGCAACAGTCGTATCCGGTCGCGATGGGTTTTCTGGAAGAGGCCGCCGCATCGGGTTCCGCCAAACAAGACATCCTCACCGTAGGTGGACGCTTGGTGCGCATGTCGGGCGGGACATCGACCGATGGCGACATCGATGCCGCCCGCACCGCCGCAGCCTCCCGGTCGAGGTACGCCCGAAACGCGGTAATCCAAGGGGCCGCCGCTGAGTTCTTCAAGGTGTGGGCGATTCTCGTGCGGTCTCGAGCGAGGGCTTTCGGAGCCAGCGTGGTGCTGTGCCTGCACGACGAGTTACTCGTGCACGCTCCGGCCTCGAACGCCGACGAGGTGAGTGCGGTGGTTGGCGACGCGATCGGCGAGGCCGCCCACTACTGGTCGCCGACCCCCGAGGTCCGCTTCCTTGCCGATATCAGCGTGATCCAACGGTGGTCAGAAGCCAAAGGGTGATGTTGCGCTGGCTTAGGCCGCGGAACGCGCAAGGAGTCCCATCAGCGACGCAGCGAGTCTGGCGGAAGCCAAAGCTCCGCGCCCACCAACATCGGCTCCTGGAGCGAACTCGGCGAGGTTTGCTCCCACCAAGGAACACTTTGCCGCGACGGCCGTGAAGAGGTCGAGCACTTCGCCGTACTGAAACCCACCTGGGGCGGGGCCAATCACCCCGGGCACGACCGAGGGGTCCATGGCGTCGATGTCGAGAGCGATGTACACCCGGGCGTCGGCCCGCAATGCCTCCACAACCTGGTGCAGGCCTGTTCGCCGAAGGTCGGTCATCGGCAACAGCCGTACTCCCCAGGCGAGGGCATCGGCCACATCGTTGGGTCGAGCGCTGCCTGATCCTCGTGCCCCAATTTGCACAATTCGTTCGACCCACGGCATCTCTGATGCCCGTCGCATGTTGCTGGACAGGCCGTTCCGCTCGCCCTGCAGTTCGTCACGCCAATCGATGTGCGCATCGAGTTGCAAGATGGTGATGGGACCGTGGTGCTCGTACGCTTGCAGGATCGGAATAGGAATCGAATCGTCGCCGCCCAACACCAGCGGCGCGCCCCCAGCGTCGAGCACTTGGGCCACCCGCTGTCGAATCTCTTCTCGGTTGGCAGCAAAGTCGTCGTCGGAGCATTCGAGGTTGCCCCAATCGACTGCTGAGCGGCCGCCGAGAAGTGTGCCACCTAGATCGAAGTCGTAATGCTCGCCCATGCCGGGCCAGCCGACTGCAGCCCGGATGGCATCGGGGCCATCGGCACAATAGGGGCCGACCGACGGATAAGGCGTGGCCGTTCGCGCGCCCATCACCACAACGTCAGCGTCGCCCACTTCGCCGGGGGCTGCCCAGGGCACGTCGAAGAGACCGCCTGCGGTTGCTCCGCCAACGATGTTGCCAATTCGAAGTTCGTCGCTCATCGCGACATAGTAACGACCATCGTCACCGCGATTTGCCGACTCTAGAAGTAGTAGGAGTCGGTGGGTTCGTCGGGGTCGTCGTCGCTGTTGTGGTTGGTGGTTTGTGTGCTGTTTCGTGGCGGTGTGCGCCGTTGTCGATGTTCGACTGTCGGCGCCTGGCCGGTGGTTGCGGCGGGTCGTGCCGGTGTGGCGGCCCGTTTGGCGACTGGTGTGGGTTTGGGGGCGGGTGCGTGGAACGACAGGGTTTGCGTGTTGGGGTTGATTATTGGTTCGACTGATCGGCGGCCTTTGAGGCCGTTATGGAACCGGCATCGCATATTGCCG
>CALLQB010000114.1 GCA_938015295.1 uncultured Acidimicrobiales bacterium | reverse complement strand
CAAACTATTACACTATGTTGTGTAGTACTTTACTTCTACTATTCTTTCTACTCAATAGGACACAGTATGTCTAGGTTTCAGCTCTCACTAAACGTCGACGACGTCGACGCCTCGGTCGAATTTTATACGAAGTTGTTTGGGGTCGAGCCAGCGAAACACCGCGCTGGCTACGCCAACTTCGTCGTCGAGGATCCGCCGATGAAGCTGATCGTGATCGAGAACGAAGGCACGCCGGGTTCGATCAACCATGTCGGAATCGAGCATGAGACCGGCGACCAAGTGGCCACCGAGACCGAGCGGGTTGCCGCTGCTGGCCTACCAGTCGAGGTCGACGATCCGCACACATGCTGCTTCGCAACCCAAGAGAAGGCTTGGACCCAAGACGCAGATGGCGTGTCCTGGGAGATCTACACGGTTACCGAGCACACCCCGAACTTTGGAGCGAGCCCACGTGGCAACACGCCTCTAGACCTGTTGTTGCCGCCGGTCACCGGCGACGAGCTTCGCACAGCGCTCAGCGACACGACCACTGTGGTAATCGATGCCCAGGGCGACGGCGGATTCGAGAAACAACATATCGCCGGTGCCCTGAACTTTGGCCTGACCGATGTTGAAACGCAGGCTGCAGCAGCGATCTCGACGAAAGACCAGCGGGTGATTCTTTATTGCACCGACGCCGATTGCCTCGGCGCCGAGTTCATCGGCACCCAACTGGTGGATGCCGGCTACACCAACGTCGGCCGATTCCCCGGAGGCATTGAAAGCTGGGCTGCCGCTGGCGGATGCATCGATGCGTCACCAGTTGCTTCGACACCAGCCGATTCGACCCCTTGAGCAACGCCGACCGGCTGCAACCGCTACTCCTGATCGGGTCAATCCTGTTGGGACTAGCGGTGGCCAGGGTCGCACCAGACGTTGCCCATTCGCTCGATTTCATCGTGTCGATCGGGGTAATCGGGCTGATCTATATCGCCATGCTTGGGCTTGACCTTCACAAGGTGACAGGGGCGTTTGCCGAACGGCGTTTCCTCACCGTCGCCGTTGTTGTGAACTTCGTGATCAATCCGCTGCTCGCATGGGGACTGGCCGACCTCTTTCTCAGCGGCCATCCTGAACTTCGCGTTGGCTTGATCTTGTTCCTTGTCACTCCATGCATTGGCTGGTATCTGCTCTTCACCGAACTAGCGGGCGGCGACGTCGGCCTGGGGGTGAGTTTGCTGGGCGTGAACCTCACGCTGCAGGTTTTGCTCCTGCCTCTCTACCTGTGGTGGTTCGCCGGCTCTTCGGTGGCGATCGACCTCGCCGGCATTGTTGGCAGCGTTGCGGCCTATCTTGTCGCTCCGGCGGCCGGCGCATGGGCAACATCGTGGGCGCTGCGACGCACAAGCACTGACGTAAACGACGTGCGGTCGACTATCGACAAGGTCCATCTGAAGACGATGATGTTGGCCCTAGTGATCATCGCCATGTTTGCGTCACAGGCCGATGCGCTACTCGACAATCCACGAGTAGTGCTGGAGCTGGTTCCGCCGATGCTCGCCTTCTTCGGTCTGGCCTTTGTTGTGGCTTTGGCCGTGGGTCACCTTGCCGACCTGCCCTATGACCAAACCGCGTTGCTGACATTCACCGCAACATCGCGCAACTCCGAAGCGTCGTTGGCGATCGCAGCGACCGCCTTCGCCAGTCCGCTGGTGGCACTCACCGTAGTCATCGGTCCAGTGATCGAGCTTCCGCTGCTCGTTCTCATGGTTCGAGCGCTACAGAGCCGACGCACATCTGCCGCTCACACGACCCCCAAACCACAATCGACGACGACAACAGAAGGCATCTCCCGATGACCACCCACCTCGACCTTGAAGACCGCTACACCGAAAACGATGGCGTGAAGATCCACTACATGGCCGGCGGATCGGGCCCGCTCGTGCTCTTCGTGCACGGGTTTCCCGACTTTTGGTACTCGTGGCGTCATCAGATCGACGGCCTCGTCGGCGACTACCGGGTCGTAGCTATGGATACTCGAGGTTTCAATCTGAGCGATGCGCCTGCGGAGGTCGAAGCGTACAGCCTCGACCATCTCGTCTCTGACGTCGCGGCGGTGATCGCAGCAGAAGATGAGAACCAAGCGGTGATCGTCGGCCACGACTGGGGTGGCGCAACCGCATGGGCGTTCGCGCAGGCTCATCCTGAACAAATCACCGCGTTGGTGGTGGTCAACGTGCCCCACCCCGCAGCGATGGCCGCCGAGATGCAGCGGCCAGGCAGTTCGCAGCCCGCCGCCTTTGGCTACGCCGCTGACTTTCGAGCCGCGAATTCTGAAGCCGCGCTCGACGCAGAGTCGTTGGCCTCCTTTGTTGCTCGAGACGAGGAATCGCAACGGCTGTACACCGAGGCGTTTAACCGGTCGAGCTTTGAAGCGATGATGAATTACTACCGACAAAATCCCGCCGAGTCACGGTTGCAGCAAACGCCAACAGTCCCGGTTGACGTGCCGGTATTACAACTGCACGGCCTCGACGATCCGGTCCTGTTGGCCGCGAGCCTGAACAACACGTGGCAGTACCTCGCGAACACGTGGACCCTGGTGACTATCCCTGGCGCCGGCCATTGGCCGCATCACGATCAACCCGACCTCGTCACCCAGTCGATATCGCAATGGTTGTCTACCTCAAAACACGTGACAGCGGTACCACCGAATATCGGTGAGATAGCCGGCAATCCAGATGCCGGCTGTTGCGCCTAGCGATTGGCCCGCCAGCCAGTCCGCACCTCGCCAAGCCTCGGAGCCCAGCGCAAACTACTCACCCTTCATCTTGTCCATGCAAAGCTAGGGCGGTGAGCAATCTGATCGAACGACATCGCCAAGCGTTGGGCCATGAGGCACCGCTGTTTTACGAACAACCGGTGCAGCTTGTGAGCGGCGAGGGCGTCTGGCTGACCGACGCCGATGGCAAGCGGTACCTCGACCTTTACAACAACGTTCCCTGTGTTGGACATGCCAACCCTCGGGTAGTGGCCGCAATGCACAAACAGGCGTCAACGCTCAACGTTCACAGCCGCTATTTACACGAGAGTGTGCTCGACTACAGCGAACGGCTCGTCGGACTACACCACGACGACATCGAGTCGGTTGTGTTGGCCTGTAGCGGCAGCGAAGCAACCGAACTTGCGCTCACGATGGCTCGTACCGTCACTGGCAATCAGGGAATCATCTGCACCGACGCGACGTACCACGGCAACACCTCCTTGGTGTCGAAGCTCACTTCGCTTCCGGTCGGAACCGAGCGCGACGGCGTGAGATCGGTATCGACGCCGCAAACGTTCCGGCCGATCGAACCGGGCCTGTCCGAGCAAGACTTATGCCAGCGCTACCTCGATCAGCTCGAGTCGACGATCCAGGATTTCAACGCCGACGGCAGCGGCGTCGCAGCCATCATGTTGTGCTCGATCCTGGCCAACGAGGGAGTACCCGACGTTCCTGGCGACTGGTTCCAACGGGCGAGCGACATGGTGCGTGCAGCTGGCGGCATCGTTATTGCCGATGAGGTTCAGGCAGGGTTCGCGAGAAGCGGCAAGTGGTGGGGATACGACACCAGCGAGTTCGTTCCTGATGTGGTCTGTATGGGTAAGCCGATGGGAAACGGGCTCCCGTTGTCGGGGGTGGCTGCGAACAACGACATGATCAGCGCCTTTCGGCATGAACACCAGTACTTCAACACCTTCGCATCGACTCCCATGCAGGCGGCTGCCGGCATGGCCGTGATCGATGAGATAACCGACCGGCAGCTGGTACAGAGCGTCGACCGGGTCGGGGCATCGCTTCGACAGGAGTTGCAGGCACTCATGCCACAACACCCGCGCATAGGCGACGTTCGTGGTCACGGCCTTTTCATTGGCATCGACTGGGTACACCCAGAAACGACTGACCCTGACGCTGATGGCGCGGGGGTTATGGTCGAGGCGCTCAAAAGCAGAGGCATGCTGCTTGGCAAAGACGGACAGCACGGCAACGTTCTCAAGATACGGCCACCTCTAGTGTTTGAGCAGGAACACGCAGACGTGTTCATGGAAGCCTTCTCCCAAGTGGTCGCCGATGCCCACCGATAGCCAGTTCCTTGAGGCGGCGTGGTCGACTGCGCCTGCCTTTGGTTTAGACCCCACCGATATCACCCTGCTGTCGCACACCGAGAACGTGGTGTATCGAGTAGACGTCGCCTCGGGCGATCGGCGTGTGTTGCGTCTGCATCGCCCTGGGTACAACACCCTCGCGGAGCTGAATTCAGAGGTCACCTGGGTGAAGTCATTGGCGGAGGCTGGCGTTCCTGTGCCGACGGCTCTACCTACCGACGAGGGCGAGCACTATGTGAACGTCACGGTCGGTGATGAAACGAGATATGTCGGTGTCGTCGATTGGGTGAACGGGCAACCACTTGGTCGGGCGACCGGCGTCGACGAAGCTACCCGCGTCGAAGTCGTCGATCACTACGAACGTATTGGAGAACTCGCCGCAATCATCCATGCGCATCATGACCAGTGGGTGCAACCTCAACAGTTCACACGTCGGGCCTGGGATACGTCTGGCCTGGTTGGCGAAGCGCCGCTGTGGGGTCGCTTCTGGGAAATCTCGTCGCTGACCGATCACGCACGCTCACTCTTCACCGAATGTCGAGATGCTCTTCGTTCAGATCTTGCTTCGCTGCCGATGGACCGAGCGCACTACGGACTGATCCATGCCGATATGCATCTCGGAAATTTGATGGCCGACGGCCAGGACCTGACAGTGATCGATTTCGACGACGCAGGCTACGGCTGGTTCGTGCACGAACTTGCCGTGGCGCTGCAGCCGGTACTCAATGAGCCGTTCTATGCCGACGCGCGCGCAGCGCTCCTTGCCGGGTATCGAAAGAACCGGCAGCTAAGCCCAAGCCAAGAAACACACCTCGACATGTTTGTCACCATGCGATGTCTCATGCTCGTTGGTTGGCTTGCCAGCCGACCCGAAGTCCCTGACTACGCAGAGTTTCCAGCCTGGGTTGCCGACGCCATCGGCGCGTGTCAGTCCTATCTAGACCACAGGAGTCCTACGCAGCCGACCCACTAGCTTCGGCCAATTCGCGCGCCTCGTTGTCGACTCAGAACTCTTCGTAGACGCCGCTCTTGCCACCCGTGATGGCGTAACTTGCCGACCCGATGTCGGTTGTGGCTGGCTCGATGTTCATTGTGCCTTCAACCCAAACGGCACCCCAGGCTTCATCAGTAGTCAGGCCGTTGTCCTTGTCGACCTTTACCAACACCGTTTGGTTCGCGGGAGGAGCCGGTACATGAATGCAGGCGCCAAAATACGGCACCAGAAGAAACTCGGTAACGACGTCTTCGTCGTAGGTGAGCGGTGCGACAAACCCGTTCATCCGGATCTTCTGACCATCGAGCGCTGGGTCGATGATGTCCGGATCGATCTCGGCTTGCACCTTGTCGTAGAGCGCCTGTTCCTCCGGAGAGCCGTACTCCACCTCATCAAACTCGGCGAGATATTTTTCCCAAACCTCGTTGCTGGAGAACCCTGCTGGTATCAGGTCTTCCCAGTCGACGTCGGTGTATGCCGGATCGGTCGAAGACCGGCGCGGCTCTTGCCCCACCTCTTCGACAAGTTCAGCACCTGCGTCCTCGGTCGCGTTCGATGCGCCCGCAGCGGTAGCCCACTCATCGAGAGTTGCGCCGTACTCCACGTCGATACTCGGTGGAGGGCTCTCCGCAACAAGGTTGGTCGAATTCGCTCCACACCCAACGGCAACAAGCGCGAGTATTGCGAGGACCGCTAGTCGAGAGAAGAACGATGAGGCACGTGCCACCTGTTTCGGCGACTCTTTGCGAGTTTCCATACAACTAGACCTTTATCGAGAGACCGTCTTGTAGTGATCGACGGTAGGCGACGAAACCTGGAATCAAAGATAAGAGGGTAGCGCCGGCGATCACCGAAACCATGATGAGGCCCTGGGTTGCGTCAAGCCATGGTAAGCCAATGTCGACGCCAAAACGCCGCGCGGCAAAGGGTCCGGCAAGTGCCAAGAGGCCGTACAACAGAGCGACGCCAACAACACACCCCATCACCACCACAAAAAGGGTCTCCAAAACGATCAGCATCACGATGCTTTGAGGTCGAGCACCAATTGCCCGCAGCACGGCTATCTCGCGTCGGCGCTCGTTCAGCGTCGACAAGATGGTCGTCAACATGCCGATCAAGCCAGCAATCAACACAAAGACCGACAACACAAAGAGCAACTGCTCGACCGTCGAAATGGTGCGCCAGAACTCGGCGAGCGTTGAACCTGGCAGGATGGCCGAAAGCGGCTCGTTCTCGAACTCGTTGATGTCACGTTGCGCCCGAAACGTAAGCGCCTTGTTGTCGAGACCCACCATGAATGCGGTGATCGACGTAGGGGTGAGGTCGAACTGCAAGGCTTCATCAGCATCGAGATCTAAACCCTCACGGATTCCGCCCTGCCAATCGAGATGCACCGCCTCGATGCCCGCCAAACTCACAAGTACCGTGCGATCGACCGGAGTTGCGGTCTTGTCGAGGATTCCCGTGACGGTAAACGGTTTGTTGTCGTGAGAGGAGAAATCGGTCGAGACAAGTCCGTGGGAGACGATGATCTCATCGCCGATCTCGTAGCCAAGGTCTCGGGCAACGTCGGCTCCCAGCACCGTGTCGTACACCTGGTCGAACGCCTCGCCCGTAGCGAAGGCCAACCGTTTGTTGTTGCCATACCCGTAGAACTCGAAATAGTCCGGTGTGGTGCCCATCACGCGAAAGCCGCGGTGGGAGTCACCTAACGAAATAGGAACTGTCCAGGCAACGTCGTCGCGTGCAGCGATGGTCTCATAGGAGCCCCAGCTCACGTTGTTCGTGGCATCTCCGATGTGAAAGACACTGTAGAGAAGAAGGTTCGTCGGACCACTTCGTGCCCCGACGATGAGGTCGGTTTGGGAGATCGTGCTCAGAAAGCTCCGCTTTCCCTCCTTGCGAACCACGTCGACACCCAGCAGAAGTGTCACGCTGATCGCGATCGACAGCACGGTCAAGACCAGGCTGGTGCGGCGGAACCGAGCGCTCTTGAGTGCTAAGCGAAGCAGCGTCATACGAGGTCTCCGCGACCGGCGAGCTCGATGACGTGGTCGAAGCGGCTCACCAACTGCGGATCGTGGCTTACAAAGACCAGGGTGCAGTTCTGGGACTCGGTTTCTCGAAAGAGAAGATCGAGAAAGCGATCGCGGTTGTCGGCGTCGAGCGCTGAGGTGGGTTCGTCCGCAATAAGAATTTCGGGGCCAGCGACGAGGGCTCTCGCTACAGCGACTCGTTGTTGCTGTCCGACGCTCAGTTCTCCCACGGGCGAAGCATGAAGATCATCGGACAAATTCAGTGAGGTCAAGAGTCGTTGGGCGTTTTCGTGAAGCTCACGCGTGTTCTGCCGTGTGCGTCTTGCGAACGCACTTGAGACCGTCACGTTCTCCAACATCGTGAGGTACGGCAAGAGGTTGAACTGTTGAAAGATGACACCGATATGGTCGGCTCGAAACCGGTCGCGTCGGCTCGGCGACAACTCGGCGAGGTCGGTTCCGAGAAGCGAGATGTTCCCGGTTGTTGGCAGATGGATCCCGGCGAGGAGGTTGAGGAGGGTCGTCTTGCCACTTCCGCTCGCGCCCCGGACGAAAAGGTGTTCACCTCGGCCGATGCGCAGCTCCTCGATGGCGACGGTGTCGGAAGACTGGCCCGGCCATCGAAACGTGACCCGGTCCAGTTCGACGACCGGCGGGGCAGATGCGGGCATCTAGTCGAACCGAAGTACAGCCGATGAGGGTGTGAGCTCAGCTGCCGATTGTGTGTCCTCAGACACCCACTGAGCATCGATATCGACCATGCCAGAGAACTCAGCGAACAGGTTGGAGAGATCGAGGTCTTTGATGTCGCCGGGTTCGGCGCAGACGAATTGCCACGCCGTGGTGATCTCGGCGTGGCTCTCTTCAAACACCACGTCGGGTTCGATGTCGCCGGCCAGTTCGCACTCGGCTTCGACGTTCAACCCAATGAGGTCTGGGGCGGAAAGCGCGTCGAGACGTTCTGCAGCGAAGGCCTGATCTTCGGCGGTTTCGGGTTCGTACTCGAACCCAAAGATGTTGATGGCCGGACTGACCAGGTCGATCACAATGTCGCTGCCGCTTACGGCAACAAAAAGTTCGGCCGCGCCGTGGACATGCGCATCGAGACCACCGGACACGTCTTCGTCATGATCGTCGTCTTCGTCATGGTCATCGTCTTCGTCGGGCTCATCATGATCCTCGTCGTGATCGCCCGTGACCTCTTCACTGTCGGTGGAAGCACTCGACCCGGACGTCACGTCACTGTCCGAACCGCAACTCGCGAGCCCCAACAGACCGGCGAGGAAACCCAGAAAGACCAACAAACGACGGAGAAAGGACATCCTGGGAAAGGGTAGCGACACCTGGGGTGACCCACTCGTCACCCGCCCATTTCTGAACGGCGATCGCGCCCCACACCCGTGCTCGGCACCTCGCTTCATGCCTTCGCGCAGTCGCGACAGGTACCGAGCAAATCGAGCCGATGGCTGTCGGCGGTGAAACCAGCGCTGACGGCCGCACCGTCGAGCGCCTTGTCGAGGGTCGCTTCGACTGCGGCATCGAGCGAGAAATCGACAACATCGCCGCACGCGGTGCAGATGAGATGATGGTGATGCCCAGTGAGCTTCTCGGCGAGTTCGTAGCGGGCGAAGTCGTCGCTGGTGACGATGCGCGTTACCACGCCCGCTTCTTCAAGAATCGTAAGATTTCGGTACACGGTCGACTGCGGTAGCGAAGCATCGGTAGCCACGATTTGGGTGATCGTGAGCGGCCCATCGCCAGCTTGAAGCGCCGAAATAAGGCGACGTCGGCTCGAGGTATAGCGCTGGTCGGCGTCATCCAGTAGCGCCGCCACTTCATCGTCGAGATCGTTCAAGCTCATCGGGGTTTCAAGTCCTTCGGTCTTTCGGCCGCTTCGGGGCTAGTGGTGGTGATGGTCATCGAGAATAAGTTCGTCGCCGACACGAATGAAGTGACCCCCAAATGCGGCGCGCAAGTGCTCTTCGGTCAATACCTCGGCTGGTGTTCCGAGCGCGATGGGCTCGGTGTTGAGAAGCAACACGCGGTCGCAACGTCGAGCATCGTCGAGGCTGTGCGTGGTCAGCACAACGGTTCTGCCCGCCTGCATCTCATGATCGACGATGCCGAGTATGACGGCTTGCGAAGTCACATCGAGACCATTCACTGGCTCGTCGAGCAGAAGGACATCGGCATCTTGAGCGAGTCCTTGTGCCACAAGTACTCGTTGTCGTTGGCCGCCGGAGAGGTCATGAAGTTGACGACCCGCAAGATCCTCGATGACCATGCGCTTCATGGCGTCGTCGACGGCTTCATGGTCGACTGCAGCAAAGCGCCGGAAAAGGCCGAGACTGGGATACCGGGCCAACGCCACGGTGTCTCGCACCGTTATGGGCAAGCTCTTGTCGACCTCGGTTGATTGCAGTACCAGTGCTGGCGGCGCGGCCGAGACCTGAAAGGACCCAGAGGTGGGTTCGATTGTGCCGGCGAGCACCCCAAGCAGCGTCGACTTGCCAGAACCGTTTGGACCAATAACCGCAAGCGAAGATCCAGTGGGAATGTCGAGGTCGACGCTCGATATCGCCAAGCTTTCGCCGTAGCGGACTTCGAGTTTGGTGGCACGGATGGCGGGACTCACCCACGCAGACTAGAGCCATTCGAGGTGAAACTGATAACCATTCCAACTTGTGAGTCCGAGACCAGCAGCCTAGGTTCTCGCAAATGATACTGATTCTCACTATTGCTCGCGGTTGTCGAATGGCCACAGCAAAGCGGCGGTTGGCGCCTCTACTGGTTGCCCTCCTCGCGCTTGCGAGCTGCGGAACTGACGACACAGCGAACGATTCGACACAACCCACCGTTGTTGTCACCACCAACATTCTTGGTGACGTCGTCGAGAATCTTGTGGGTGACGACGTGACAGTCGTCGTGATCATGGATGTGGGCACCGATCCTCATGAGTTTCAGGCATCGGCAAAACAGGTGGCTCAAATCGGCGACGCAGGAGCTGTCGTAGCGAACGGTGCGGGTTTCGAGGAAGGCCTTGTCGATGTCATCGAATCGGCCGAACAAGACGGTGCCCCCGTGTTTGAAGCGGTCACTGCCATCGCAGCCCTCGACGGCGACGAAGAAGACCATGACGACGAAGAAGACCATGACGACGACGAGCATGACGAGCATGGCCACGAAGGTGTCGACCCACATTTCTTCACCGATCCAGCACGCATGGCCGTTGCGGCAGCAAGCATCGCCGACTTTCTCGCGGCGAACGTCGAGGGCATCGATGTGGAAACGCTTCAGACCAACACCCAGCGATATGTCTCACAACTCGAAACACTCGACGAAGAAATCGAAGCCGAGTTGGAACAACTTCCCGAGGATCGCCGAATACTGGTCACGAACCACGACGTGTTCGGCTATTTCGCCGAGCGCTACGACTTCGACATCATCGGTACGGTGATCCCCAGCGGCACCACGGTCGATGCTGCGAGTGCACAAACACTGGCCGAACTTGCGGCAACGATCGAAGCCGCCGGGGTGCCGGCGATCTTCGCTGACATATCATCGTCGAGCGACATCGCCGCCACGTTGGCCGACGAGGTGGGGGACGTTGCCGTTATCGAGCTATTCTCCGAGTCGCTTGGCGCCGACGATTCAGACGGCGCGACCTATATCGACATGGTTCGCAGCAATGCGTCCCGCATCGTCGAAGCCCTAGCCGGGTAGCAGCTGCACCCAAGTACACGTGCGCAGACCACAGAAAGGGAGACGAAGTAACCATGGACGTATTTCTCGACGCCTTTGAGCCAGCGTTCATGCAACGCGCCCTCATCGGCAGCCTCATCGCCGTTGTTGCGACCTCACTTGTGGGCACCTGGGTAGTCCTACGCGGTCTCGCATTTCTCGGCGATGCGCTGGCCCACGGTGTCATCCCTGGCATTGCGCTTGCTGTTCTCTGGGGATTTAGCCCGGTAATCGGCGCATTCGTGGCGGCCCTCATCATGAGCGGACTGGTGAGCGTGGTCGCAAACCGGACCGTGGTCCGCGAAGACACCGCCATTGGCCTGCTATTCGTCGGCATGCTGTCGTTGGGCATCGTCATCGTGTCGAGAGCGCAATCGTTCGCAACCGAAGTCACCGCTCTACTGTTTGGCGATGTGCTCGGGGTAACCGTGGGTGACATCCGCACCCAGCTGATTGCCACGGGCATCGTCGCCGTCGTCACCGTGGTGCTCTACCGACCGTTCTTGGCATTGACGTTCAACCGGTCAAAAGCGCAAGCGCTCGGGATGCGCCCGGCGCTTGCGCAAGCAGCGCTTCTCGCCATCTTGGCCCTGAGTATCGTCGCAAGCTTTCAAGCCATCGGCACGCTGTTGGTGTTCGGATTGCTCGTTGGACCGCCGGCGACGGCGTCACTGCTCGTACACCGGGTGCCCACCATCACTGCGCTATCTATTCTCTTGGGCTCAGTAGCAGTCGTCGCTGGCCTCACCGTGAGCTTCCATCACGGAACCGCAGGCGGCGCGACGATCGCTGGCTTCAGCGTTCTGCAGTTCTTTGTGGTTCTTTCCCTTCGCGAGACCGCTGCAGCGATCAGCGGCAAAACAACGCCCGCAACCAGCTAGCACCACGTCGGGTGACTCAGCAACAGTAGGCTCGCCGGATGACCAACTTGCGCGAGATCTGGCGGTTCCCGGTGAAATCGGTTGGGGGCGAAACCCTTGACGAAGCGACGGTCGGACCAGTGGGCATCGAGGGCGACCGTGGCTGGGGAATCATCAACCTCGAAACCGGCCTCACCCTTACCGCTCGGCGCGAACCGCGCCTCTTGTTTGCATCAGCCAAGGTGGTGGAAGGATCGGTAGTTCTCACGCTCCCTGATGGCTCCGAAACCGATGACGACGCCGCATTGTCGAGCTGGCTCGAAGCCGACGTTGCGCTGCGCAAGGCTGGGCCCGATGATCAAGGCACGTTCGAGATATCGCTCGCCGAAGATGAACAATCCGATTGGGTGAAGTGGCAGGGAGGCGCGGGGTCGTTCCATGACTCCGGCAATCGACGACTCACACTCGTCGCTGAGGCGTCGCTGCGCGATTGGGACCGCCGACGCTTTCGGCTCAACCTCATCACCGACGGCGCTATCGGGGCAGAACGGGACCTCCATGAGAAAAGGGTCCAGATCGGCGATTGTGTGATCGATATGATCAAGAACGTCGACCGATGCGTCGTGGTCACACGCCCGCAGCCCAACGGCGTCGAACGGGACCTCAGCGTCCTCAAAACGGTCAACAACGAACTCGACGGCAACCTCGGTGTCGGCGGAACCATCGACACCCCCGGCAAACTGGCTGTCGGCGACCCGGTCTCAGCCCTCGGCAAGTCCTGAATTTCGAAGAGCACCTAGCGTCTTTCCCACTAGTCGCAACAGCGAGCTGGATGATGCTCCGCCCCGAACCAGGCCCGGTCGTGGGCGCCGTTCTTACTTTGGTGAGCTCCACCGGTGTCGGGACCGGCTCAGCGACGGATCGAACGGGTAGGTACTCATGGCCTCGGCGCCGTCGTCGGTGATCAGGAACTGATCCTCGAGTTTCACCCCCTGGCCCGTCTCGGGGTCACCCACGTAGCTCTCCACGCATATCACCATTCCCGGCTCGAATCCGCCTGCGAGCGGGTAGCTCCCGTCGCCGGCCCGGGGAATGTTCGGATGGCCACCGGCCAGGCCGAGACCATGGGCGAGTTGGTAGTAACCGTGCTCTCGGTGAGGGTCAGGTACCTCGAATGCCAAGTGAGCGAAGCGTTCGAAGCTGCGGCCGGGCCTGAGGTTGGCTGCATTGTGTTCGAGCTGCTCGATGGCGAGGTGATGAAGGAAGCGTTGTCGCTCGGTTGGCTCGACCTCGCCGCAGAGGAACGTTCGAGAGAAGTCGACCGAGTAGCCGTGCAACGCAACAGCGTCGGTGTCGAAGCACACAAGATCACCAGCAGCGAGACGATGATCCGACGCCTCCTGGAAGTAAGGAAAGGTCCGAACGCCCGCCTGTAGCAGCCGCGTGACTACCAGCTCGCCACCTCCCGCGATCAGGGCCCGATGGAATTCGGCCCATACCTCTTGTTCAGTCCGGCCGGGCTCGATCGCCGAATGCAGTTGCGTCGTCGCTGCCTCGGTGATGTCCATGGCCTGGCGCATGGCCTCGACCTCGGCGGGCTGCTTGATCGCCATCGCCGTCTGCATCGGCCACGTGGCATCACCAATCTCGAGACCGTTGGTTCGGAGCGCGTCGGTGACGGGTGCGTCGAGCGCCTCGACGGCCAGGCGGCGATCGTCGCCCAACTGCTCTGCGCACCGGTTTGAAATCTCGCGGGCGAACGCCGCCGCTTCGGCCCGAAAGTTCGGCGTCTTCTTCGCATTGAGACCCGGGGCTTCGCGGATCTCATCGATGCCGCCGTGGCCGCCCCACAAGTGCTCGCACCCGGCGAACTCCCACAAAACAGTCGGGCCGTCGACGAACGCCAACGCGAGACGGTCGGGTCCGGTCAGATTATGCACGAGCATGTTGCGGGTGCCGGTGATGTAACGGATGGAGAACGGATCGGCCGTCAGCAACGCGGGTACGTCCAGTTCCTGCAACACGCGGTTCAGTCGGGATCGCCGCTGAGCAAGCAGTGCCGACGACAGATCGCTGGGGGCTTTAGCGATCATAGGATCAGCCCGTCGGCGCCCTGCGCTCCAGCATCGGCGACCAGATGGGCTTCGGTCACACGTCCGTACACTCGGCGCGTGCGGTCGAGCGGCCCGATGACGCCCGGTCGCTCGGCATATGACAACACGAGCGTCAGGCGATGTTCGGCTCCTCGCACTTCCGTCACCCGATGCAGCGAATAGCGGCCCCGGAACACCTGGAGATCGCCGGGGCCAGACATCGCCGATCGGCGGGTCGCCCGACCGCCGCCATCGAGCACCTCAGCGAGACCGTCGAGGTTCTCGTCGCCAATCGATCGCAGGTTGCGATGGAACTCGAACTCGCCCCCGGACTCGGCCTGGCGAATGCCGACGGTCACGACGTACTCATTGGTGTCGTAGTGCCAGCCGTAGCAGCCGCCCGGAGGGATGACGGTGGCGACGAGGCCAGCGAGTGGATCCGCGTATTCGAACACTCGATCCATGCCGAGACACGACGCAATGAGCGTCTTGAACAACGGCGAGACGTACAGACGATGGGCCGGCGAGTGGGCTGGAATCATGTCGCGGGTGATGTGACCGGCGATCCAGTCCGAGGTGGCGGCCACCGCCGGGTGATCGGCCAGACCATCGACCTCGCGGCCGTACGCCGATCGGCGATCATGACCGATGTCGACATGCGATAGCAATGCATCGAACTCCCGACCGATAGCGCGTACAGCATCGGGTTTCAGAAGGCCGGGCACTGACGAAATTCCATCGCTGTCGAGCGCGCCCGCCATCGAACGGCCGAGTTCGGCCCAGCTCGACGCCTGTCGGTCGAGACCGAACCGGTCGAGATCGATGATGTCGTCGAGTCCCCCGATCTCCGGATCGGCTAGTCGTACTGCGTTGTCCTGCGGTCGTGACGCCAAGGTGTCCCTCTTTCATCTCTCTCATCTCTTGCCTGTAGCCACTCAACAGGAACCTGACAGACGCGTCCAACAGATTGTGAACATGACTTCTTATCGAAACTGTTCATGTATGGTTGGGCGATGATCCAACCGCTCCGCCTCGACATCCGGCACTACGAGACGGTCGTGGCCATCGTCGAGTTCGGATCGATGACCGAAGCGGCGCGCCAGACCTCAATCTCTCAGTCGGCCATGAGCCACCGCCTGGCAGAGGCGGAGCGTCGGCTCGGAGTCACGCTGTTCACCCGAGGCGCTGACCGACGCTTGTCCCCTACGAACAACGGTGTCGCTTTCTCGCAGGCGGCGGCCCGAGCGCTCGCCGACCTCGGCCGACTCGAGGAAACACTGGCCGCCGCCAACTCAGCGGTCCACGCAACCGTGCGCATCGGTGTCGGCGGGTACGAAGCGTTCCACTGGTACCCGAGCTTCCTCCGCCTAGCGGAGCGCGATCATCCAACAGTCGAACTGGACCTGCTCGCGGTGGGCGACGACCCAGGACCGTCCCTCGCCGACCGGTCCGTCGACCTCGTCCTTGCTCCGGGAGAACCGTCGGGCGACCACATGCTCGTTCCCGTCCTTGAAGACGAACTGGTCTTCGCCTGCGCACCAAGTAATGCACTTGCGAACCAGGACACGGTAGAGGTCGCCGATCTTGCCGACGAGACCTACCTCACTTACAACGCGCTCCCCAGCCCAGGCTTCGAATACGACCGATTCATCCGACCGGCGGGTGGACCGCCACGCATCGTCAGGGTTGTTCGCCAGACAAGCGCAATTATCGAGATGGTCGCAGCCGACGTCGGCGTCTCGATCCTCAGCAAGTGGGCCACTCTCCCTCTCGTCGAGTCAGGCCGCATCGCCACCGCTCAATGCGGGGCCGAAGGGCTCCCGATCTCCTGGCACGCTGCTTACCGCAACAACGACGAGACCGCCGCAACAATCGCCAAGGCGTTGGCCACCCATCTGAAGCAATAAGCGCCGCCCCGTCGAGTCAGAGATGGCGGGTATCGCTCGTTGTTGCGCCTCGCTGGCCTAGCCGAGACTGTCAGTGGCCGCTAGTACTTTGGTTGTTGGCCGGTCGTAACGTTTGGTGTTGCGCTCGGCGGATGCTCGACTGCCTCGTCCAACAACACCTCTGGCCGTCCTCTCACCAACTCTCTTGTTGTAGAGGAACGACCATGACCATCACTGACTCCCTTCCCGACGTTCCGCCGTCGGCGTTCGAACAACTCGTTGCGCTTGGCTGGCAGATCAACGCCAACCAGTACAAAGCCGTCCACCTCGCCGCCAAGTACGACGACGAAGCCGAATGGTTTTTCCAAGGGCTCAAAAGTGCCGCCTTCGGCATTTCCCGTGAGCTACAAATCCACTCCACCACCGCCCGCGAGTGGATTCGAGTCGGCCACTCTTTGCGCTGCCTCCCCATAATCGACGCCGCCTTCGCCGCCAACGAAATCTCCTACGCCAAAACCCGAACCCTCACCCGGTGGGCCGACGAAGAAAACGAACAACAGCTGCTCGACCTGGCTCACCATCACTCCGCCGAGCGACTCACGGTGGCCATTGCCAAAGTGCTCGACCACGACAGCCCTGACAGCGACGAACAGCGCGATCAACATCACCACGACTGTCGGAGCTTCACCAGCTACACCGACGGCGACGGCATGACCGTTATCCGAATCGTTCTCCCACCGTCCAACGCCAAACCCATCCTCGCCGCCATCGACAAACTCGTCGACCAGATCGCCAGCACTCCTGCCGAAGATGCCGCCGCTGAATCTGTCGCCGAACCAACTACTCAGAGTGGCCAAAACGCTCCCGCGGAAGCGCCTACTCCCACCCGCAGCAAGTCCTTCCCAACGACCCTTCAGCAGTTGCGGCGACGCTGGCAACCCACAGTAGAAGGCAACGACTGCTATCTCCCGGGACTCTGGCAACAACGAGCCGACGCCTTCATGGCTCTGTTTCTCGGCATCGATATCGACCTCACTACCGAAGTCGTCATCCACATACGCGGCGACGGCAACACCTTCAACGACGGCACACCCATCACGAACAACGCCATCGCCCGCCAACTCGACCACACCTACATCCGTCTACTCATCCATGACGCCCAAGGCCACCCCATCGACGCCACCAACAAACGACGCCACCCAACCACCCGCCAAGCTCGCCTCGTCGACGCACAACACCACCACCAATGCGTCGACTGCGGCAGCACCGATCTGCTCGAATACGACCACAACCCGCCCTATGAACAAAGCGGCCACACCATCACCACCGAACTCAAACCCCGCTGCAAACCCTGCCACCGAGCCCGACACCGCCACGACCACTGCCACGACCACTGCCACGGTGATTCACACGGGCTGGCGGCCTAGTCGAGTACTGGCTCGCGTGACTTCCAAAAAATTGCGGCCCTCGCGTGCTTACGGCCACGCTACTGTCCTGGTAGTGGAGCATCGGCACTTTGGTTCTTGCGGTCTGCAGACCATCGCGTTGTCGTTTGTGCGCTGATGCAGGTCATCGGAGCCGGGTTCGGCCGGACAGGCACACTCTCACTCAAACACGCCCTCGAGGAACTCGGGTTCGGCCCGACCTACCACATGCAAGAAGCGGGTCGGCGTCCCGCACACGTTCGTCAGTGGCTCGAGTACGCAGAAACGGGACACGCCGACTGGGATGGGCTGTTCGCCGAGTTCGGCTCGGGTGTCGACTATCCGGTGAGCTGTGTTTGGGAAGAGCTGGCGACCCACTACCCCGACGCCAAGATCATTTTGACCGTCCGCGATCCCGGGCGCTGGTGGGAGAGCACCCATTCGACGATCTACGGGTTTCGTTCGGCGTTCCCGACCTGGTTCCAGCGAGCCGTCCCACCCGCAGGGCGCTTTGTCGAAATGGTCGAACGACTCGTGTGGGAGGGATTGTTCGACCAACGGTTCACCGATCGCGACTTCGCCATCGAGGTCTTCAACCGTCATGTCGACCACGTTCGCTCAAGTTGCCCGTCCGAGCGACTCCTCGTGTTCGAGGTGGCCGATGGGTGGGGTCCGCTGTGTGAATTTCTCGGCGTTCCGGTGCCCGACCAGCCCTTTCCCCACGTGAACGATACGAAAGAGACGCGGCGCGTTCTGACGGCGATGCGCTGGGGAACGCGAACGGCTCCCCTTCTTGTTGGCGTTGTTGGCGTTGTTGGAGTTATTGGAGGAGTTGGAGGAGCGCTCAGCGCCCGCCGCATTTCGCGAGTTCGACGACTGAGTGGCTGATTCCCTGTACTGAGTTTCTACGAGCGGAAGTCGAGCCCGGCGAAGTCGCCGGTAGAGCGCCAATCGGCGATGTAGTTGAAGTAGGCGACCGGCCCGTCGGGATACCCGAGCACAGATACCCGTGCGCCGTCTTCGGGGTCGACCCCTTCGTTGTTGTAGTAGCCGGGGGTGCAGGTTTGGTCGCCTCCGAAGCCCCGGCCACCGGCCTCGAGCAACTCCACCCACGCCCGTTCGGCCTCGCGTGTTGTCTCAACCTGTTCTGCACCGCTGGACTCGGCGTGGCTCACAATTGCGGCGATGGTGCGACCCCGTTCGACCAGGTTGTGTGGCACGTTCGAAATCAGGTTGGCCGCCTGGGATGGGCCAACGATGAACATGTTCGGGAAACCATGCACATGTGTGCCGTGCAGCGTGACCATGCCCTCAGCCCACTTCTCCGACAGCTTCTGACCTTCTCGGCCCACGGTGTCGAATCCCGACCGGCGCTCGTACGGCGTACCCACTTCGAAACCCGATGCGTAGATCAACAAGTCGAGTTCGTAATGCGTGTCGCCCACCCAAACCCCCGTGGCGTCGATCTGGCGCACACCCTTGCCGTCGGTGTCGACCAACTTCGTGCCCGGCTCATTGAACGCCTGCAAGTAGGCGTCGTGAAAGCACGGCCGCTTACACAGCTGGCGATACCACGGCTTCAGCTTCTCGGCCGTGATCTCGTCCTCGACGATCTGGTCGACCCGCAGGCGGATCTCGGTCATCTTTTCGTCGTCGCTGTCGTGATACGCCCGCAACATGCCTTCGGGACTGACGTCGCCCAACTCGACAACCTTGTCGCGGATGCGCTGGGAGATATCGGTCCAACCATCCATCACCAGATCCTCGTCGGCGAAGCCACCGGTCTGCAGCAGGGTGAAGTTGTCGAGCCACCGCTGCTGCCAACCCGGCTTCAAGGTGGCGAACCAGTCGGGATCGATGTCGTGGTTGTTGCGAGTGTCGATACTGCTGGGCGTGCGCTGAAACACAAACAGCTCGCCCGCAGACTTCGCCAGATGCGGCACACACTGTACCGAGGTGGCGCCGGTGCCGATGATGCCCACGCGCTTGTCAGCTAGCTTGTCCAACGGCGCTCCCGCCGGGTTTCCTCCCGTGTACTCGTAGTCCCACCGGCTGGTGTGAAAGCTGTGGCCTTCGTAGCTCTCGATGCCAGGGATTCCCGGAAGCTTGGGGCGATGCAAAGGCCCGGTACCCATGGCCACAAACTTGGCTCGCATCTCGTCGCCCCGGTTGGTCGCAACAATCCACCGGGAGAGCTCATCGTCCCAGCGCAGGTCGGTGACCTCAGTAGACAACAGAGCATTGTCGTAGAGGCCGTAGTGATTGGCGATGCGCTTGCAGTGCTCAAGGATCTCGGGCGCGTGCGCGTACTTCTCCGACGGCATATGGCCGGTCTCTTCAAGCAGCGGCATGTAGATGAACGACGCGGTGTCGCACTGCGCGCCGGGGTAGCGGTTCCAGTACCAGGTGCCGCCGAAGTCGCCGCCCTTTTCAATCAGGCGCACATCGTCGATGCCCGCCTCCTTGAGGCGGGCCCCGGTGACCAAGCCGGCGAACCCGCCGCCGATGAACGCAACCGTGACCTCATCGGTGAGCGGCTCGCGCGGTTCGGGAGTCACATAGGGATCCTCGAGGTAGCGGGCGAATTTCCCGACCGGCTCCACATACTGTTCGTTGCCGTCAGCCCGGAGTCGCTTGTTGCGCTCTTCCAGGTATTTGGCGCGAAGCGCGTCCTTGTCAAAATTCACTGACGTCAAAACTCACCCTGTTCATTCACGGTCATTCCCTGATGCTTCAGCGCCAAGTATGGCGGCCGAACCAGCCGATCGGGCGGTCGTGCTGCGTCGTGCTGCGTCGCGCTGAACTGCGTTCATCATTCGCAAGCTGGCGTCAGCGACACTCACGGTCGTTATATTTCGGCCGACTAGCCTCCTATGGAGAAGTCGATTTGTCAGGTACGTTTCCGCGCGCTCGCCGTTTTCATTGTCCTCGCACTCGTCGGAACGGCGCTAGCCACCTCGTTCGTTCCGGGCACACCTCCGGCGGCGGCGCTCACGTCCCCGCCAATCGCGGTCGACGGCGACTTCTGCGGCAACGACGACTGGGAGGGCGCCTGGAGCGACCTCAACGGCACCGAGGTAACGCCCGAGCAGGACGGCCTGCTCGACATGGCGGTCATCGACGACACCAACTCCTCGGCCGGCGGACAGGTGGAGTGCATCACCGGCGCCAACATGCCGAACTGCAGCGCCGGCGGCAACGAGACCGGCGTCGACACCGCTATCCACGTCGACGTGCTGAACGACACGATTCGACCGTGGACACCAAAGGCCGTGGCCGTACCGGCGGCAGCAGACGTCTGCCAGACCTACTGGGGAACCTGGTGGGATGCCGTTGACGGCGACGTGTGGATGTGTGCCGCCACGGTCTTCCAGTCCGCTGGCGGCGACAACCCCGCCCACGGCTACATCGAGTTCCTTCAGGATCCGTTCGGCCTGACGCCCGGCGATCTACTGCTGCACATCGTCAAGCACAACAACCCGGGCAAGTGGGACGTCGAAGCACTATTCTGGGACGGAACCGACTGGGTGCAAGACAACTCGTCGCTCGTGTTCGCCAACGGCTACATCGTCGACGACAACGACAAGCAGGCCGGTGCATATCACTCCGAGGCCTGCCTGAACCTCACCGACATCGGTATGTTCACCGGTTGCGACGGCGGCTTCGGCGGCATCTCGACGGTCACCAGCTCGGGTACGGCGATCGGTGCATCGCCCAACGATCTCAGTGCGGGCACCGTCGACATCGTTCCTTGCGGTTCGATCGAAATACAGAAGCGCACTTTCAACGGCATGTGCGATACCTACTCGGACTGCCCCAAGGACTTCCCGATTCCCTTCACGTACACGGTCGACCCTGCCTTCCCTGCGACCGTGGGCGGCCAATCAGACGGCTTCACCGGTCACACGCCCGAGCAGGAGTACGTGTGCGACGCCGACATGTCGTGCCAGGTGGTCAACATCGATCCGGCCGACTACGTCTGGTATGACGACGATGACCCAGCGGCGGCAGGTTCGCTGAACTACTCGCTCAACGGTGGCGAAGGCGAGATCTGGGTGAAGGTTCCGCCCCGAACGCCGTATCCCACTGCCGGCGGGTACGAGATCATCGAGGCTCCGCCCGCGGGCGCCACGCACGAACAAACGTTGTGCACGTATCCCGACGGCACGACCACCAACGACATCGCGCTCGTGCGTCCGATGGAACGCGTCGTGTGTGTGATCGACAACTCGATCAACCCCGGCCAGCTCACGCTGATCAAAGATCTCGACACCACCTATGACCCGACTCCAGCGGCCGTGGCGGACTTTGCGCTCAGCTACACCGACTCCGAGGGTCTCGTGGCCGACGCAGTCAGCGGCGTCAGCTACACCGTAGCAGCCGACGTGAACTACACCCTGGCAGAGAGCAACACCGACCCGGACTACGCAGAGGGAACGTGGACATGCGTCGACGGCGCAGGCGATGCCGTGACGGTCACCGCCTCGAACGGAGTTTTCGTCGGACCGGACTCCAACATCACCTGCACTATCGACAACACGTTCGTTCCGAACCCCGCCCTCGAGCTCACCAAGGCAGTCACGGCGACGTCGCTGTCGAACCCGCCCGCGTCCGGCGACACGATCACCTACGACTTCACGGTGGAGAACACCGGCAACGTCGTGCTCACCGACGTCGACATCACTGACGACCTGTTCGGCGCCGGCACCATCGTGTGCAACCAGGACGGCACCGGTGCCTTGTCGGCCGATGCCGCGCTGGCCTCGATGGCCCCCGCGGCGACGGTCACCTGCCAGGCCACATACTCACTGACCCAAGCCGACCTCGACGCCGGCGGCGTCGAGAACACCGCCACTGCGGCCGGTGACGACCCCACAGGCACGGAGGTCGCCGACGACTCCGACTCCGGCTCCGACACGCCCGACGGCAACGACGGTTCCGGCCCCGACGACCCGACCTTCCTCTCGATTCCCTTCGAGCCAACAATCGAAATCACCAAGGGCATCGTCGGAATAGCCGACACCAACGCCGACGGCCTCACCAACGCTGGCGACACCGTGACCTACAGTTTTACGGTCACGAACACCGGCAACGTGACCCTCACCGATATCACGGTCACCGACAACCTCACCTCGGTGTCGGGCGGACCCATCGCATCGCTCGCCCCGAACGCAGACGACTCGACAACCTTCACCGCCACCTACGTGCTCACGCAGGCCGACATCGATGCCGGGTACGTCGACAACACGGCGATCGCGACCGGCGACGATCCGGGCGGCACAACTGTCTCGGACATCTCGGACTCAACGAACCCGGCCGACACGGGTTCGACCGACGGCTCGGGCAACCCCGTGGTCGATGCGAATGGTGATCCTGTCGAGACCGGTCCGACCGACGACGACCCGACCCGACTGCTCATCACGCCCGACCCCGAGCTCGACCTCACCAAATCGGCGACCCACGCCGACACCAACCTCAACGGTGGCATCGATGCCGGTGACACGCTCACCTACATGTTCACGGTGGAGAACACCGGCAACGTCACCCTGACCGATGTCGACATCACCGACGACATCTTCGGAGCAGGCACCATCGTGTGTAACCAGGACGGCACCGGCGCTTTGTCGGCCGACGCCGCACTCGCGAGTCTCGCGCCCGGCGATTCGGTCACCTGCACCGCCGACTATGTGTTAAGCGTCGACGACATCAACAACGGTGGCGTGCAGAACTCCGCGAGTGCCGGCGGCGACGATCCCTCGGGCACGCCCGTCGAGGACATCTCGGACTCAGGCGGCGATACGCCTCCCGGCAACGACGGTTCAGGCCCGAACGACCCCACCTTCTTCGAGATCGTGGTCGCTCCCGAACTCGAACTCGTCAAGACCGTGACCACAGTCAACGACATCAACACCAATGGCGTCACCGACGCTGGCGACACCTTCGACTACTCGTTCACAGTGACCAACACTGGCAACGTCACGCTTACCGACGTCGACATCGTTGACGATGTATTCGGGATCGGCACCGTCGTGTGCAACCAGGACGGTGCCGATGCGTTGTCGGCCGACGCCGCACTCGCGAGCATGAATCCCTCCGATTCGGTGACGTGTACTGCCACCTACACCCTCACCCAAGCCGACGTGGACGCCGGTGGGGTTGAGAACACCGCAACCGCCGAGGGCGACGACCCCTCAGGCAACCCGGCCGATGACATCTCCGACTCCGGATCAGACACACCTGCAGGCAACGACGGTTCGGGTCCGGATGATCCGACCTTCGAGCTGATTCCCCCGGTTCCGTCGCTCGATCTCACCAAATCGGTGGCGAGCTACGACGACACCAACGCGAGTACAGCTGTCGATGCTGGCGACACCGTCACCTACACCTTCATCGTGGAGAACACCGGCAACGTCACCTTGACCGACGTGGTGATCACCGACGTACTGCTCGAGCCCACGGCGCCTCACGTCGTGTGCGACGGCACCGACGAAGCCGGTCTGGCCAACATGGCGCCCGGCGACACGGTGACCTGTACTGCTGTGGCGAGCTACGTGCTTACCCAAGCCGACGTCGACTCCGGCGGTGTTGAGAACACCGCGAACGCTGAGGGCGACGATCCCGACGGCGGACCGGTCGTCGACACTTCCGACACCGGCACCGATGCGCCTCCGGGCAACGACGGATCCGGAACCGACGACCCCACCTTCTTCACCGTCACGCCCGATCCCTCCATCGAGCTAACCAAGACATTGGTTGGAGCCTCCGACACCAACGGCGACGGCCTGATCGGCCCCGACGACGAGGTCACCTACACCTTCACTGTCACGAATACCGGCAACGTCACGCTCAGCGATGTGACGATCGCCGACAACCTCACCACTGTGTCGGGCGGTCCGATCGCAAGCCTTGCGCCGGGTGCCACCGATTCGTCGACCTTCACGGCGACGCACACGATCACTCAGGCCGACGCCGATGCTGGATTTGTCGACAACACCGCGACGGCGACCGGCGACGACCCCAACGGCACCGAGGTGACCGACATCTCCGACTCGGGCAACCCGACTGACACGGGTTCGACCGATGGCGCCGGCAACCCGGTTGTGGACGCCAACGGCGACCCGGTCGAGACCGGACTCACCGATGATGATCCCACGCGGCTAGTGATCGCACCCGCAACCGACATCAGCCTCAACAAGCAGGGCGTGTACTTCGACACGAACGGCTCGGGTCTGCCTGACGCCGGCGACACCATCCAGTACTCGTTCGTCGTGACCAACACCGGCAACGTGACACTCACCGACGTGTTGATCACCGACCCGAAGCTCAACCCGGTCGCACCCAACGTGGTCTGCGACAGCGGCGACGTAGCGGCGCTCGCATCGATCGCTGCCGGCGAGTCGGTGACGTGCTCGGCGGTGGTGACCTACACGATCACCCAGGACGACGTCGACGCGACCGGTGTCACCAACACCGCCCTCGTGTCGGGCGACGACCCCGACGGCAACGCAGCCACCGACGTGTCGGACGATCCGACCGAAGCAGCGAACGTCGACCCCGACCTCGATGGCAACCCCGATGACCCGACCTTCATCCAGCTCACGCCGCCGATCCCGAAGATCGAGCTCACCAAGACGCTCACCACGGTCACCGACGTAAACACCAACGGCATGACCGATGCCGGCGATACGTTTACCTACGACTTCACGGTGCAGAACGTCGGAACGCTCACCCTGTTCGACGTCGACATCGTCGATGCGCTGATCAACACCACCGCACCGAACCTCGTGTGTAACAGCGACGGCAGTAACGGAGCTCTCGGCTCCGACGCCGCCCTTGCGTCTATGGCTCCCGGCGATGCCGTCACCTGTACGGCGACCTACACCCTCAGCCAGGGCGACGTAGACGCCGGCGGTTTCGAGAACACGGCCACCGCGGAAGGTGACGCCCCTCCGGCGGTCGGCGGCAGTGTCACCGATGACTCCGACTCGGGTTCGGACACGCCTGCAGGCAACGACGGCACGGGTCCGGATGATCCGACGTTCGGTCTAATCACACCAGAACCGTCGCTCGACCTGACGAAGTCGGTCGCCTCCTACGACGACACAAACGCGAGCACCACGGTA
>CALLQB010000113.1 GCA_938015295.1 uncultured Acidimicrobiales bacterium | reverse complement strand
CTTCGCAAACCACATTGATGTCATTTGTGAGCTCACACCCGACAATACACTGCTTAGGGGACACCTGCGCACTGAGCTTCGGGCGCTGCTGTCTTCGACCGGTGCGCGGCATCGAGTCATGACCTTCTGATTTAGCGACTTCGGGTCACTTTCGACAAGTCTCTGTCCAGCACAGTAACTATTGGGCACTAAGGTGCGTTTCGGCTGCTTACGGATCAGAAGGTTCGGGGTTCGAGTCCCTGCGAGCGCGCTATACAGATACTGGTGAGCCGGGGGACAACCCCGGCGTGCCAGTCTCCTAATTCTGGGCTGACCTGCTGCTAAGTGCCTCTGCCGGTCACGCTGTAACCTGAGGTCTATGGCGGCAATGACCAACGTTCGGTCCTTATGGCTTCTATTGGTGGCCGGTGTCTTGGCGGCTGTTGCCGCATTGATGGTTTCGGCAACCGCATCGGGTGCCGCCGGACAAGAGTGTTTCGGGCTTACGGTAACGGTGTCGTTGGCGAACGGTGATGAGCCGTCGGATCAGTTTGGCGAGGTCATCCTCGGCACCACGGGCGACGATGAAATCTTTGGCACTAACGGCAACGACGTGATCTGCGGCGGCGGCGGGGACGACATCATCCAAGCGGGCGCCGGTGACGACCGAGTGCGAGGCGGAAGAGGAAACGATCAGCTCTTTGGTGGGCCTGGACGTGACCGGTTGTTTGGCGGTCGCGGAAATGACTTCATCCATGCAGGGCAGCGACCGGGGCGAATCGATGGCGGTCGGGGCATTGATGATTGCGTAGGGAACCGGCGGGGTATGCGTTGTGAGCCATCCTGCCTTGTGCAGGACGTGTCGAGGGTTAGTGACAACGACACCTTTGAACTTGATGGCCCAAGAGAGGCTAAGCGCTGCCAGTTCAAATGTGGCACTGGCTGCGATGTAGACGCCGGGCTGGCGGTGTACGTGAGCACGGACGCCGGTTACCTACTCCGGTTGGAACACGTCGATTCAGCTTTCGACCCGGCAGGGCCTTTGCCGCGAGTGCTCCCGTCCGGCGACACCGTGATGACGATTCGGTTTGTGAATCAGCCGGTGCCATGTCCCGAAGGGGCACCGCAAACCATCGAGGTCCTTTTGACCGACATCGGCAATGAAGTTCGCCATCAACTTCGCCGGTCTACGTGTGGATTGGCATTCACAGCGCAGTGGGACGGCTGATCCCTTCGGGGACCAACGAAGAGACCAAGGGACGCTCATGGCAACCTACCTGGTACTTTCCATCAGCATGATCGGTAGTTGACCGAACGCCTTTGAGTTGCCCGCTTCGCCAGATCATTGGTTGACGGTCCGAACAGATGGCTCATGATTACGGATCAGAAGGTTCGGGGTTCGAGTCCCTGCGAGCGCGCTAGGTACCGATTCCCCTCGCTTTGGCGAGGGGTTTCGCCGTTTTGGCTACCGGTATGCTCGGCGGATGGAACTCTTCGATGCTGCGCGACTGCGGGACCTGCTTGCCTGGCCTGAACTTATCGATGCCATCGGCGAAATTCTGCACGAACCGCATGCCGCTTCGCCGGCCCGCCACGTGCACGACGTTTCGGCCCCCGACGCCGCAGGCCACGTCACCGCCGACGAAGACATGCTGCTTCTAAAGCCAGCCTGGATTCCGGGTCAGCTGCTCGGGATAAAGGCGGTGACCTTCTTTGGCAGCAACACCGCAAGGTCGCTGCCCAACATCAACGCCACGTACCTGCTCTTCGATGGCGAGACAGGTGCGCCGGTGGCGGTGATGGACGGCGAGGAGTTGGGCTCTCGTCGAACTATGGCCGCGTCTGCTCTGGCAGCGCGGTCGTTGGCTCGCCCCGATGCGTCGCGTCTTTTGGTTGTTGGCACCGGACAACTCTCGCCGCATGCCGTGGCAGCACATAACACCGGCCGAAACCTCTCAAACGTCGAGGTGTGGGGGCGTGACCCCGACAAGGCCGCTGCCGTTGTGGCAGCCGTGTCTGCACTCGGCATCGAGGCAACGGTATCCACCGACCTCGATGCCAGCGTGGCCACCGCCGACATCATCTCGTCGGTGACCAGTGCTTCAAGCCCGTTGATTCGCGGCGAACTACTTTCGCCTGGCTGTCATGTGGACCTTGTCGGGAGCTTTAAAGCCGATATGCGAGAGAGCGACGACGAGTGTGTTCGCCGTGCGACAGTGTTTGTCGACACCTACGAGGGCGCCGTTCTTGCCGGTGACCTCGCATCACCTCTAGCCGACGGCGTTATCACTGAGGCCGATTTACGGGTCGACCTGCAGGCGTTGGCGACCGGTGCGCATGCAGGCCGGACTGGTGCTGACGAAATCACACTGTTCAAGTCGGCGGGATTTGCTCTTGAAGACCTTGCCGCCGCCCGGTTGGCGTACTCCGCGGCGCGCTAGGCCTGCCCACCTGCTACTTTCGCCCGGCACATACCGTTTACCCCCCACCAGTGAAGGAATCATCCCCATGAGTACGCAACCATTCGAACAGGTCCTCGAGGTTTGCCGCCAGACCATGGCCGGAGTTACTGCCGACCAACTCCAGAACCCATCGCCTTGTGCATCTTGGGACGTTGCTGGCGTCATCAACCACATGGTCGGCGGTCAGAACTTTTTTCGGGCCGGCATGGAAGGAACCCCACCAGCTGAGGACGACACCAACTGGTCCGAGGGCGATTTCGTCGCCGCGTTCGACGCCGCAGGCGCACAGACTCTGGCTGCGTTCCAGGTCGAGGGTGCGATGCAGAAGACGGTAAGTCTTCCGTTCGGCGATATGCCGGGCGCCGGGCTCATGGGACTCGCCATGACCGATAGCTTCCAGCACGCCTGGGACCTTGCCAAGGCAACCGGCCAGAGCACCGACCTAGCGCCAGAGTTGGCGACGGCTCTTCTTGCGCAAAGCAAGCAGATGATTCAAGAGAACTTCCGTGGACCTGAAGGCGCACCTTTCGGCGCTCAGCAGGAATGCGCCGAAGATGCCTGTGCGGCCGACCAGCTCGCAGCATTCCTGGGTCGCACCGTGTAGCAATATCGTTCAGTCCTACCGTTGAAACTACCGTTGAAGAAGTTGTACCGATCTCCGTGCGTCGCCTGGTGGTGGCGCACGGAGATCGGCGTTTTGGGTTGAGGATTGCGCTGTCAGTCGAGAGCGATGACGCCGCGTTCGCTTTCGTAGCGCTCGGTGGCCTCTTCAACAGCTACCAACTGTTTGTCGGCTAGGCCGGGTCGGCTGACCTGTGCCCGATCGGTAGCGCCGAGCAGCGAGTCGACCTGACCCTGGAACCGTGGCATCACGTGCCGCGCGAAGAGTTCGTAGCTCTTCTTTGTTGCCTCGTTGTTGGCCCAGTTGTGCGCCAGTGTCAGATAGGCGCCGAAGCCACCGTTTGACTGTTTGAGAAGATCTTCGATCTGGGCGATCGCCATGTCGGGTGTACCGACCACACCGAGGCCGCCGTTTACGAAATCGATCTGTTCGGTGAGGTTGGTGCCATCGACAGCCATCTGCGGGAAGGCGGCGACGTCTTGGAAGTAATGGAACCACTGACCCATGCCGTACTCGACATCCTTGCGGGCCTGCTCCTCGGTCTCTGCTAGGTGCATGAGACCGACCAAACGCCACTTCTCGCGATCGGCGACCTTGCCATGTGCCGCCGCAGTTTCTTCTTGGATTGTCCAATGATGCGCAAGAACATCCATGCCCACCGCCACGGTGGCGCCAAGCGACAACACGCCGCCGCCGTACTTGCCAGCAAGCTTTGCTCCCGAGGGGGAGGCGACTGCCGCAATAGCGATGTCAAACAGGGGCTCGGAATAGGGCCGAAGGTGAAGCCGTGCGTTTTCTAGGGTGAGGCGCTCGTTTTGATAGCTGATTGGTTCATCAGAGGTCAGGAGGTGCATCACGATTTCGATGTACTCCTCAAGCAAGGGCCGCATTTCGGACGGTTCTAGGCCAAGCATCGCAGCGTCGGTGGGCAGGGCTCCCGGTCCCATACCGAACATGACACGTCCGCGGGTGAGGTGATCGAGCAGCACCATACGCTCGGCCACCCAAAGGGGGTTGTGGTAGGGGAGCGACACCACGCCGGTGCCCAGCTTGATGTTTTTGGTTCGCTCGGCCGCGGCCATGATGAAGATCTCGGGGGAAGCGATGATTTCGCTGCCCGCCGAGTGATGTTCGCCGATCCAAGCCTCGTCGAAACCCAGCTTGTCCATGTGTACTAGAAGGTCAAGATCGGATTCGAGGGAGAGGGTCGGGTTGTGTTCGGGTGGATGGAACGGGGCCATGAAGGTGCCGAAACGCATGCGCATGATGCTGTCCTTTTCTCGCCAGTCAACGCTGGCGTTTTCGCCGAAGTCACGAACCAGTTGGTGAGTGACCTACGTCA
This sequence comes from uncultured Acidimicrobiales bacterium, assembly GCA_938015295.1. Classification (GTDB taxonomy): domain Bacteria; phylum Actinomycetota; class Acidimicrobiia; order Acidimicrobiales; family SHLQ01; genus CALLQB01. The sequence goes on along the minus strand of CALLQB010000113.1, from coordinate 11,100 downwards.
CTCTATAAGGACGACGGTTCTACTCGCCTAAATCGGGTGCCCAACTCGATCCGTTGATGTGCGATCCGCCGTCAACAAACAAGGTGTTGCCCGTCATGTAGCGCGAGCCCTCGCTGGCCAGAAACACCGCCACCGGCGCAATATCTTCCTCGGCGTCGCCAATGCGGCCCATGGGGTTCGAGGCATCCGCTGCGGCTTCCAGTTCGGGATGTTCGCTCATGACGCGACGGAACGCCGCTGACTTCGCTGCAGGACAAATAATGTTTGCGGTAATCCCGGTTGCCGCCCATTCGCGTGCGGCGGTGCGAGTCGCTCCCCGAAGGGCCTCCTTCGCGGTGTTGTACTCGAGGGTTCCCATGTGTGCGTTCACCCCGTTGAGCGATGCCATGTTGACTATGCGGCCATAGCCGTTGGCCTTCATGATTGGATGAGCAGCCAACATCGCCCAAAGAGGCCCGTACAAACCAACCGCCATGCCCTTCTCCATCAACTCGGGTGTCTTGTGTTCGACTCGGCTGATCTCGCCGCCGCCCCACGCGTTGTTCACCAAGATGTCGAGCTTGCCCCAGTGGTCGACGGCCGAAGCGACCATTGCTTCCACCTGCTTTTTGTCAGCAACGTCGGTATGACAAAAGCGAGCGTTGTCGCCTAGGTCGTCGGCAACACGTCGACCTGCCGATTCGTTGCGCTCGGCGATCAGGACCTTTGCGCCCTCGGCGACAAAACGGGCTGCCACCCCACGTCCGATGCCATCGCCGGCGCCAGTGATGATTGCGACACGGTTTTCCAGTTGACCCATGATTGCCCTCCAAAGAGATCTTCCAAGAGACTCGGCCAGCAGCCACCCGTGCGTCAATTGGACCAACGCGCGGCCATACTTGGACGCTGTGGCTAAACGGTTCACCCCTGAGCAAGTAGAGCGCCGAAAGGCGTCGATGCCGCGCGTGACGTATCCCGACCTTCCGATCACCGAACGACGGCAGGATCTGCTGGAGACGATCGAAGCAAACCAGGTAGTTGTTGTTGCCGGCGAGACCGGCTCAGGTAAGAGCACGCAGCTCCCAAAACTCTGCCTAGAACTCGGCCGTGGCGCGGCCGGATTTATTGGCCACACCCAGCCTCGTCGTTTGGCAGCGCGCAGTGTCGCCGAACGTGTCGCCGAAGAACTCGACACGACAGTCGGTGAGCTGGTTGGGTACACCGTTCGTTTCACCGACCAGGTCGGGCCAAGCACGCTCATCAAGCTGATGACCGACGGCATCTTGTTGGCCGAACTCCAACGAGATCGTCAGTTGAGTCGGTACGACACGATCATCATCGACGAGGCGCACGAACGAAGCCTCAACATCGACTTCCTGCTCGGGTACTTGCGCCAGTTGCTCGAAAAACGGCCCGACCTCAAGGTCATCATCACCTCGGCAACTATCGACACCGACAAGTTCTCGCAGCACTTCAACGATGCACCGATTATCGAAGTATCAGGTCGAACGTTTCCTGTTGATGTGCGCTACCGCCCCCTCGGCGAAGACGGCGACACCGACGCCAAAGGTCGCCTTCGTGAGCCACGCGACCAAAACGAAGCGATCGGCGAAGCGGTCAAGGAGCTGATGCGCGAGGGCTCCGGCGACATCCTCACCTTCTTAAGTGGCGAACGCGATATTCGCGAAGCCGCAGACGCCCTCACCGGTATGAAGTTTCGCGACACCGAGATCCTTCCCTTGTATGGCCGGCTTTCGGCGGCCGAGCAGCACCGAGTGTTTTCCGACCACAAGGGTCGCCGGATTGTGTTGGCCACCAACGTCGCCGAGACATCGCTCACCGTTCCGGGTGTGCGTTACGTGATCGACACCGGCACTGCTCGCATCAGTCGTTTCAACAACCGGACCAAGGTGCAGCGCCTGCCAATTGAGGCGGTGTCGAAGGCGTCGGCAAACCAGCGCTCCGGTCGATGCGGTCGGGTCGGGCCAGGCGTGGCGATTCGGTTGTATGCCGAGGACGACTACGACAGCAGACCCGAGTTTACCGAGCCCGAAATACAGCGCACCAACCTGGCGTCGGTCATCTTGCAGATGGCGTCGCTCGGCCTCGGCAAACCAGAGGACTTTCCGTTTGTCGATCCGCCTGAGCTGCGCAGCATCCGCGACGGCGTTCTCCTGCTCGAGGAGCTCGACGCAGTACATCCCGACCACGAAGGCACCCCCAAGTGGTTGACACCGCTCGGTCGCCAACTTTCGAGACTTCCCGTTGATCCTCGATTTGGACGCATGGTGCTGGAGGCCACCGACTATGGCTGCGTACGCGAAGTGATGATCATCACTTCGGGCATGTCGGTGATCGACGTACGCGAACGCCCGAAAGAAAAACAGCAGGCGGCCGACGAGCTGCACAAACGCTTCGAGGTAGAAGGTTCGGATTTTCTCAGCCTCGTTGAACTTTGGAACTACCTCGGCGAACAGCGATCGAACCTTTCGGGTGGGCAGTTTCGAAAGATGTGTCGGCGGGAATTTCTCAACTTCAATCGCATTCGCGAGTGGCAGGACATTCAGCGTCAACTCGAACGCGTAGCCAAAGATCTTGACCTGCCCGTCAATTCGGTGGCCGCCGAGCCCGACGCAATTCATCAGGCATTGCTCTCGGGTTTGCTGTCGCACCTTGGCACACAGTTGCTCGACAAGAAGGGCAAAGTAGCCAAACCAGCTAAGGGCGCAAAGGCAAAGCCCGGAGCGAAACCGCGCAACCCTGAATACGTAGGCGCCCGCAATTCGCGGTTCGTGATTGCGCGCGACTCGGTGATGGCTGGCAGCGGAGCACGATGGGTGATGGCTGGCGAGTTGGTCGAAACTAACCGTATGTGGGCCCGCCGGGTGGCTCGGATCCGTCCTGAATGGGTCGAACAAGCCGCCGAACACCTTGTGCGACGCACCTACAGCGAGCCCTGGTGGGATGTGCAGCAGGGTGCCGCGCTCGCCCACGAGAAGGTCACGTTGTATGGCCTGCCGATCGTCAATCAGCGGCGCTTGCAAGTGGGGCGAGTCGACCCGGCCTTGGCCCGCGAATGGTTTCTTCACCACGCTCTCGTCGAAGGCGACTGGGAGGGTTCCTATGGGTTCATCGAAAACAATGCCGCGGTGCTCGAGGAGGTCCGCGACCTCGCGGCCCGACGGCGCGCTGCTGATGCGACGCTCGACTACGACCGGCTGTTCGCGTTCTACAACGAACGCGTCGGCGACTCGGTTACCTCGGCGAGTTCGTTCAGCCGGTGGTGGAAAGAAAAACGGAAGAAGGACGCCGCACTTCTCGACTTGGCCGTCGCCGACCTGGTCGACGAAGAGGTCGGCGTCGATGTCGAGGAGTATCCAGAGTTCTGGCGTGTCGGCGAGCTGAACCTGCCGCTCGGCTACGAGTTTGAACCGGGCAATCCTCGAGATGGTTTGGTCATCAACATTCCCGTCGCCGACCTGCACCGCGTCGAACCATCGCAGTTTGAATGGAACGTTCCCGGCGTGAGAACTGAACTGGTCACCGAAGTCATCCGCACGCTCCCCAAATCCCTTCGCAAGGAATTTGTGCCGGTACCCGACACGGTTGCAGCGATCGTGCACGACCTTGACCCCAACCGCGGTCTCGTTGAAGAAATTCGGCGAACGCTTGCCGCGTATTCCGGTGTACAGATTGGCCCCGAAGCATTCGATCTCCCCAAGTTGCCCGGCCACCTCCGGCCGACCTTTCGAGTTTTTGATGAAAACGATGAGACCGTGGCCGAAGGACGCGACCTTGCGGTCGTCGCGAACGAGGTGAGCGGTTACGTGAAGAGTGACCTCGAAGCCGCCACCCACGAACTCGAACAAACCGGCGCTACCAGCTGGCAATTCGGCACGATTCCTCGAACCACATCCACGTCGGCTGCGGGGGGCTCTGTGCAGGTGTATCCGTCGCTTGTTGACGAAGGGCAATCGGTCGGCCTGGTGCTGCAACCGACTGAGGCTGAGCAATGGGCGTCGATGTGGTCGGGCAACCGACGGCTCCTGCAGTTGCGGTTACCGGGACAGGCGAAGGTCTTTCGCGAGTTGCTCACCAACGCAACGAACCTCGCCCTCATGTCCGGACCGTATGCCTCGTCGGTCGATTGGTACAACGACGTGTTGGCGGCCGCCGCTGATGGGGTTCTGCGCGATGCCGGTGGCGTTGCCTGGGCAACCGAACAATGGGAGAAGATTGAGAACCTTGGCCGCGGCACGATCACCGACCGTGTTCTCGCAATCGGCCGGGCATCAGCCGAAATTCTGGTCACCAACGCCGACTGTCGAGCGCGCCTAGGTGAACTCGGGAACCCGGCGATGCTCACCAGCGTCACCGACGCCACACATCATCTCGACCGACTCGTCTACGACGGGTTCGTGCAAGGCGTTGGGGCGCATCGCATCGACGACGTGCTGCGGTACGTGATGGCGATCGACCATCGACTTGAGAAACTTCCGGGCCGTATCGGCACCGATTCTGAACATCTGCGTCGGTGCGTCCAGTTGGAGAACGAGGTGTACCGCACCCTCGATGCTGTGGCGCCGTCCGAGGCGACAGAAGAGATCATGTGGATGCTCGAAGAGTTTCGGGTCAGTAGCTTCGCCCAACAGGTCGGAACGAAAGGAACCGTCAGCGAAAAGCGCATCCGCAAGGCTGTACAGGCACTGTAGGAATCTTCGGTGACTTCGCCGGTACCCTTTGGCTGTGTCTTCACCTCTACACCTTGAGTTTGTGCAATCCGCGGCAAAGTCCGAGCAACTCCCCGAGGGGCAGATCGAACTCGCGGTAATCGGTCGATCGAACGTGGGCAAGTCATCGCTTATCAACGCGCTCGCCAACCGCAAGAAACTTGCCCGGACCTCGAAAACCCCCGGCGCGACCAAGCTCATCAACATCTTCGAACTGCAGCCAGCAGGCTCTGGCCACTGGCTGGTTGACCTTCCTGGTTATGGCTATGCCAAAGCGTCTGCGAATGAGCAAACGCGGTGGAAGAACATGATCGAGGCGTATCTGACTCAACGCGGAACACTCGCCGGTGTGCTGGTCCTCATCGACGGTGCGGTCGGACCGACAGCCCTCGACCTACAAACGGTGCAGTGGTTGCAGACCGTTGATCTGCCCTACAACTTTGTGGCGACGAAAGCCGACAAAGTGCGACCGTCAAAGAGCGCAGCTCGCCGCAACGAGCTTACGAAGAAGTTGGGTGTGAAGAAATCGGAGGTGCGATGGGTGAGTGCCGAGAAGGGCACGGGCATCTCCGAACTCCGCAGCGAGATCCGCGAGTTCTTCAAGTCCTGAAGCGCCCGAGTGCGGCCTGAGGCTAGGCAGCAGATTGCGGGTGGTCGGCCGCGCAGGTTAAACAGCACCCATGTCCTCTTCTGCCTCACTCGCACTGGTCGAAACGACCTCGCCGCAAATCAACGTCGCTGGCGCTGCTCACTTCTTTCATGCCGACACTCTGGCGAGGGGCAAAGAAGTCGGACTCGATGGGTTCCGCTTCTACTTCCTTGGTCGCGGTGGTGTTCTCGGTGATGTCGAAGCTTCGGTCGTCACTTCGGCGTTTGGCTACTTTCACCCTGCGGTGGTGTCGAAGGTTTGGAACTCCGCCCGAGAAACGATGTCGCCACGTGCGGCCTCACGCGAGTACCTGACGTGCGCCGAAAACATTGGCCGCAAGTATCTCAGCGACGTTGACGAGCTTGAAGCGTTCAATGATGCTGCGGAGGCGATTGCGGCTGGCGTCGACCTTTCGACCTATGCGCTTTTCGCCGGGTTGATGAGCGAGCCTCTGCCCGACAATGCCGCAGCTCGTGCCTATCGAAACGTGATGGCGTTGCGTGAACTTCGAGGCGGTGTGCACCTGCTGTCGATTGTGGCATCGGGTCTCTCGCCGGCGGTTGCTCACGCGATCCGCCGTCCAAACGACACTGCGGCTTTTGGTTGGGATCCCGCACCTGACATCTCCGAAAGCGACCGCAGTTCGCTGGTGGTGGCCGACGACCTCACCGATGAACTCATGGTTCCCATGGTCGAGGTTCTGTCGGCCGACCAGGCGAGTGCGTTTGCCGCGGGAGCCGAAGCGATCTTTCGGGTTTTTGAAGATGCGAACCGGTTTCAGAACCGTTCTGACTAAGCCCAAGTGAGCGAAAAAGGTGAATGCCGTTCACCTTTCGTCAGACTTAAGCTTGCGTGATGTCTGCGCCCCTGAGTCTTGTTGTCGATACCGATACTGCGTCCGACGATGCCGTGGCGTTGCTTCTTGCTGTGAAGGATCCGGCCGTCGAGATCGTGGCGGTGACCATGGTCGCTGGCAACGTTCCGATGGACCTTGCTACTCGCAATGCTCTCGTGACGCTCGATATCGCTGGCGGGTCAGAGGTGCCGGTGTTTGTCGGACACACACAGCCGCTTTCACGACCTCTCGAGACCGCGCAAAACGTGCATGGCGCCGACGGCATGGGCGGTGCGTTGCTACCCGAGCCGAGCAAAGCTGCCGAGACCGAGCATGGCGTCGACGCCCTGCTGCGCATAGCGAACGCCGAACCCGGTCGACACACTCTCGTCACGCTGGGTCCGCTCACCAACATCGCCGATGCTCTCAATCGCGACCCGGCTTTCCTTACCAAATTCGCGCATACGTTCATGATGGCTGGTTCGCCCGATGGGGTGGGCAACGTGAACACCGCAGGCGAATTCAACGTGTGGGCTGACCCCGAGGCAGCAACAATTGTGTTGGCCGCCGATGGCAACAAGACCATGGTCGGATGGAACATCTCACGGCTCTTCACGGTGATCCGTCCTGACGAAAACGAGAAGCTCCGAATGATCGGGCCGTTAGGGAAATTTGTGGCCGACATCAACGTCGACGTCGACATCTTTTGCCGCGAGGTAAGCGGCCTCGATGGCTACGACCTCCCCGATCCGGTCACGATGGCGGTTGCCCTCGACGAGACCTTGATCACCGAGTCGACCGACGAATGGATGATCGTCGGTCTCGACGAACCCACGCGAGGTGCGGTGATTGTCGACCGGCGCAACGCAGCGCCTTCGGCCAACTGTCGAGTGGTGTGGGCGGTCGACGAAGCGCGTTTCAAACAACGACTATTCGACGCCTGCCAGAACTGACGCCTGGCCGTCGCGCCGGTAGCGTGGTTGCGTGTCTTCTGAACCAAGGCTCGACGAACCAACCACTGCCTTCTTTGCCGATGTAAACGGCACCACTTTGCGCGTGTGGGAATGGGGCGACCCTGCCGGCCTGCCCGTGCTCGCCGTGCACGGAGCATTCGACCACGGCCGCATGTGGGATGAGCTGGCGCCGCGGGTTGCAGCGCTTGGATTTCGGGTGTGGGCTATCGACCAACGTGGGCATGGCGATAGTGGCCGTGTTGAGACCGGTCAGATCTTTCGCCAGTCGGTTGTCGATCTTGGTTGCCTGGCCGAACTTGCCGGTCAGCCAGTTGGCCTACTCGGACACTCGATGGGTTCGAAGATGTCGATAGGGGCCGCGGCGGTATGGCCTGAACGGTTCCGGTGGGTCGTGAGTCTTGACGGTCTCGGCCCGCCAAACGAGATATTCGCTGCCGTCCCAATCCGTGAGACGGCGACAAACATGGTCGACTATGCGGTGAAGTCTTTCGGTCGCGACCTTCGTGTGTTTCCTTCGAAGGAAGCTATGGCCGAGCAGCGAGGAGCGATCAACAGGCGAGTGCCCGCTCGTTGGCTCAGCCATCTGGTCGAGTTTGGTTCGATCCCGAACGGCGACGGATGGTCGTGGAAATGGGATCCCACCTTCAACGTCAATATGCCCGACGGATTCCGGCTCGAGGTCATCTCGGGCGAGTTTCGACGAATGACCAGACCCATTCTTGTCTTGACGGGCGCCGAAGATGACATGTGGTCGGACATGCCGGCTGAACAGATCGAAGAGCGCCTTGGATGGCTGGCGCACTCTCGCCATGTTGCGGTAGCCGGTGGTGGACATTACCTGCACCTCGAAGAACCAGATGTTGTCTTTGGGCACATCACCGACTTCCTCCGCGATCAGGGTGAGCTGGCCAGATGACTACCACAGGCTCGATTCTGATTTTGCACGACGTCGCAGACACAGCTGGCGGAGCGCCATGGCGAACAGCTTTCGGTGAGGCTGGCTACTCGCAGATTTTTGCCCCCGACCTTCCGGGCCACGGCGACGCCCCCGACCCGCTGGGTGGCACTCTTGAGGCCACCGACGCGGCGTTTGTGGCGGCGAAACTCTTTGCAACTGCGCCGGTCGAACAGGTCAACACCATTGTCGGCATTGGCATCAGCGGCTGGTCGGCACAACTTTTTGCGCTCGCTGGTCGATGCGACAGGCTGGTGTTAGTAAACGGTTTGGGCGACCCATTTCTTTCGGTCGAGGAGATTCTCGACCGCCGTTTCGCCCGAATGCGGATGGCTGCCGCAACAAGCGATTCTTTGCACGGAGCTCCGCCATACCCGCACAGCGATGCCGACCTCGCGCACAGGGCCGCCGCGGAGATGCCGGTTCCGGTCTTGCTCCTCGCATCGGCCGCAGACATCGTGCGCACGCTCGCCCCGGCCTTCGCAGCAGGGGCGACAAGCGGTGGCGACTCCGCTGCACCGGCCGACGTCGCTGCTGAAGTAGCTGCGTGGGCCGACAAGTAGTCTTGTTCAGGCCGGTAAGCGACGGGGAGAGTTGTTGTGGATAACGCTATGAAAGACACGTGGCGCGAGGGTGGTCACACCATTGGCGCCTGGTTGTCGATTCCGAGCTCGCTCACCGCAGAGGTCGCTGGTCGAGCCGGGTTCGACTACGTGTGCATCGACGCACAACACGGCGTGATCGATTACCAGGTAGCGGCGACAATGTTGCAGGCCATTGAGCTCGGCAACACAACACCGTTGGTTCGTGTGCAATACAACGCTGCCGACGCGATCGGCAAGGTGCTCGACGCTGGAGCGCGAGGAGTGGTCGTGCCGATGGTGAACTCGGTGAGCGAAGCGCAGGCGGCGGTGGCAGCATGTCGCTACGCCCCTGAGGGGAGCCGCAGTTATGGGCCGACCCGGGTATCGATTGGGGTACCGAACTTCACCCCAGCGGCGTCGAACGCTGCTGTTGCTTGCATCCCGATGATCGAAACAGCGCAGGCTGTCGAGGCGATCGACGACATCCTTCTGACACCGGGCATCGATGCCGTGTACGTCGGCCCGGCTGACCTTTCGCTCACCCTTGGGCTACCCCCCAGAAACAACGATGGTGAACCTGCTTTCGACGAAGCGATGGCCCGTATCGTCGCGGCGTGCGACAACGCCGGCGTCGTGGCAGGGTGCCACACAACGACCGACCTGGTCGAACGTCGACTTGAGCAGGGGTTTCGGATGATCACCGCGGCCGCCGACAAAATTATTGTGTCTTCCGGATTTAGTGCGGTCGCTGAGAGGTTTGGCCTTGGCGGCGCAGCTGGCACCTCAAGCCAGGATGCCCCCGCCGTCGACTACTAGCGCCTGGCCGTTCATAAACCGCGCAGCGTCGGTGCAGAGCCATGCCGCCACATCACCGATGTCGGCGGGTTCTCCCAACCGTCCGCCCGGCACAAACTTGGCGATCTTTTCAAGTTCGCCTTCTTGGTAGTTGCGTCGAACCCCAGGGGTGTCGATCAGCCCTGGTAGTACCGCGTTGACTCGCAGGCCTTGCGAGCCGTAATCCTTAGCGACGTGGGCGGTGAGTGCGACGACGCCGCGTTTCGCAGCGCTGTATGGTGCGCGGCCGGGTGCCGGAATTTTGGCCGCCCCCGAAGAGGTGTTGACGATGTTGCCGCCACCGTTGGCCGTCATGTGCACGATCTCGTGTTTGAGGCACAGAAACGTTCCGGTGAGGTTCACCTCGATCGACTGACGCCAGTAGTCGAGTGGCATCTCGTGGATTGCATACTGACCCATGGCGTTGCCGGCGTTGTTAAAGGCATGATCGAGACTCCCGAATGTTTCGATAGTGGCAGCGATCATTGCCTGCACTGAATCTTCGTCGGTGACATCGCAGGTAACGGCTGTGGCTGTTCCACCCTGGGCGACGATCATGTCGGCGGTCTCTTGGGCACCGTCAAGGTTAATGTCGGCAACCATGACCCTCGCTCCGAGGCCAGCAAAGGACAGCGCACCGCCGCGGCCGATGCCGCTGGCGGCACCGGTAACCAGAGCCGTCGAACCGTCGAGTTGAGTTTCGCTGCTCATCGGATGAACTGACCAGCGTTGACGTCGATCGATTCGCCGGTGATCGAGCTCGACATTTTTTCGCACGCAAAGAACACGACGGATTGAGCGATTTCGTCAGACCCCGGCAGGTGATGCAGGGCGGTGTCGCTGGCGACTTCTTCATAGACGTCGTCGAAGGTGCGGCCTTCGGTTTCGGCTCGGTGGTTGAAGAACCACTTCACCGATGGCCCCCAGATGTAGCCGGGGTGAATCGAGTTGACACGGATCCGGTCTTTGCCGAGCTCAACGGCGAGCGCTTTGGCCATCCCGAGCAAGGCCATCTTCGAAGAGGTGTAGAGGCCGAAGTTTTCGCGGATCCGTCGCACTGACATGGTGTTGATGAACACGATCGATGCAGGCGATGCGTCACGAAGATGAGGAATGGCCGCTTTGGTGAGCCATGCGCCGCCGAAGAAGTTGACCTCGAAGGCTTGTCGAAACTCATCTTCATCGGCTTCTTCGAGCGTGTGAAACGGGGGCTGTTGAAACGCCGAGTTGACCAGCGTGTGGAGTGCACCGAACTCGGCGATGGTGGTATCGACCAAGTTTTTGCACTGGGCAGGATCGGTAATGTCGGTCGCCACGGCGATGGCGGTGCCACCGAGCGCTTCTATCTCGGCCTTCACGTCAGTGAGTCGTTCGATGTTGCGGGCCGCCAACGCAACCTTGGCACCGGCGTCAGCTAAGGCCAGCGCAATATCGCGCCCAAGCCCCGGCCCGACACCAGAAACAATCGCTACCCGGTCAGCTAACAGCTCAGTCCCCATGGGCGAACGCTAGCCAACCACCCCACCCCAAAGTCAATTAGGGGTCAGGCACTTTAGGTGC
>CALLQB010000112.1 GCA_938015295.1 uncultured Acidimicrobiales bacterium | reverse complement strand
CGAGATCGTCGGGGGTCGGTTCGAGGTCCATGTGCCAGAGGTTCACAACAAGCTGCGGAGCACCTGCGAAGAGACCTTCGCTGCGAAGTTCGCTCAAGGCGGCTACCCCGGCGTTGAAGATGGCCACGCGCATATCGGCTTCGACCTTCATCTCATCCACGTCGTCGCCTTCGAGCATGTCTGCCCACTCGACAAACGCCTCCATCGATTGGCCGATTAGGTCGTTCACTTCGTCGAAGAATTCCACACCAATAAGGTGCCCTGGTGATTCAGCTGGCACCCAGCGCTGGTCATAAGCTTGAGGCGGGTCAGAGTCAACGAACGCAACCGGGAGCAGAAATGGGTCTCCCGCCGAGTCAAGCCCAAAGCCGTAGATGTCTGGCAGCGCCCAAGTTGACGCGGCCTTTCCCCACGACGCTGTCAATGCCTCCTCGAGGAGGGTTTGCAGGACCGCTACATCCACAAACTGCGGAGCCGAAGTTGCCGTCGGCGCGACGATGCCGTCAAGCGGGTCGGGCGGTCTTTGATTGAACTCCTCGAGTGCATCCATGCCAGCGGCGATCTCCGGTCCAGCGGCCCACTCGACGCCGCCAAGGTTGGCCGTCTTTGGTCCGTCATCAAAGGTCCACTCAATGAGCAGCGTGGCGATGCTCTGTAGAGAGTTGAAGTCAACGGAAAATTGGTAACCCTCCGGCCCGTCGCTTCGTGATAGGCGCCACGGCCATGACGGTAAGGACTTACCCTTCTCTACCACGAAAAAGCGAGGCCGATACCTGCCCACTTGCGCCCAGTTGCCAGAGGGCGGGACGTCAAGTTTGGTGACCGTCATGAATCCCACCTTGTATGAAGCCAGCTCGTCAAGGAGCGATGAGATGTCGGCCGCGGTTGGATCCAGCACCGAGCGGCTGAATTCCCCCGACGATCTTTTTCCGCACTGAATCTTCGCTTCGACGGCCGCCTCACGTGGAGTCATAACCGCAATATGCCACAACGGTGCCCAACCTGCCTCCGCAAAACCTCCTCACAAGCTGACTGGAGTTGGAGTTCACCCGTTTCGTGTGAGCGGTCTGGGCCGGAGAATCTGTTCTCGGGGGCGAGTCCGCGAGAGTTGCGCGCCCAGCCCCCGCCTGATTTTGGTGCCTTGGTTGCGACAACGGTACCGAACTCTCCCCGAATGCTCTTCGAGTCCTTTGCCAGGACCAGATCGCGATCCGTTACTCCCGCCTCCAGTAACCACCGAGCCAGGTCACCGGGGCATCCCGCACCCGCAGCCCTAGAGGGTTCGGCGGATAACCGACCTGAGCTGTTCGCTCCGCAATGCGTGCACGCTCACGTCAGGGTGTTGCAGCACGACGCGTTGCTCAACCGACACCGACCCGAGACCGAAGTGATCGAGCAGCGACTGCGCACCGCCGATCAGCCCGTCGACCAGCACCGGGCGTTTGGTTTCGAGACGAGCGGGCACCGGAACCGATGCGTCGATGTGCACGAGTTCGAGGTGTCCCGGCCATAACGATCCGGACGTGTCAAGCGGCGAGCCCGAGCCGCCGGCGATCGACAACAGCGACAGCGCCTGATTGGTTGCGGACTCGGGCAGATGGCCAACAAGGTCGGCGACCCGCTCGCCGTGGAGAGATCCGACGATTCGAGTGGTCGCGAATTTCTCGACGAAGCTCATACGCGACGCCTCTTCGACTTCTTCAACGGCCCGCGACGGCAAGACAAGGATGTGCGTTGCACCAAGGTCCATGGCGCTGCGCCAAGGAATCTGCTCGCTGAGCCCGCCGTCGACATATTCTTCGCCGTCGACGAACCGGTTTCCGCCGCCAAGCACGGGCAGCGCAGCTGACGCCTTGAGGATTGCGCCGATGCGGTCATTGTCGCCGTCGACCCGAACCCGCGTAATGGGGTTGTTTTCTTCGACCGGGCAGATCGTTGCCCACAGCTCGGTTTTGGCTTGGCGAAGGTGTTCGTATTCGAGGCCTCGTCGCCGGCTGGCGGTGTCGACCAGATAGTCGAGATCGATGGCTTTACGTCGTTTGATGGCGTTGCGTTTGTCGAGGAAAGGAGCGCTGGTCAGGTCGGTATAGAAGAGCACACTTCCTTCAGTCGCCTGTTTGGCAACGAAGAACGCTGACGCAAGCGTTCCGGCCGAGGTACCGACCACCATGTCGAAGGCGTCACCGAAACCTAGTTGCTCAAGGGCGAGAAGCATGCCGGATGAAACAACGGCCCGCATTCCCCCGCCCTCTACAGCAAGAGCTACCCGGTGGCCGTCGGTGCGCTCGCCGGGTAGTGATCCAGCGGCAAGGCGCTGACGAAGAACGTCGGTGGTGGTGGGTCCGTGCACAGTTGACGACGCTAACTCGTCGTAGTTCTTAGGCCGTGTCAGAGCCGGGAGTCGATGAAACAGCAGGCTCACACGATCTCCTTGTCGTGCTCCGTGGCGAGAAACGCACCTCGGGAACGAGTGACAGCAACATTGAGGCTGTGTGGCTCGATGTTTCGGCTGCGCCCGGTCTTGCGAACCGACATCACAGCGCTCGGCACGGACTCGCCCAGCCGTCGAAGCGTTGGTGCGGTAACCCCGCAGAAGTACAGCAAGGCGTCGAGCAGTTCTGAGTCGAGATCGAATTGCACATAGGAGGTCGTGAGACCGGTTTCGGGCTGCTCGCCTGTCTTGTGCACTACCCCGATGACGTTGCGTTGCCAGTTATTGCGGCGGGGTTGCGGCAACGAAAGTGTGAGGGCGACCTCGTCGCCTGGCTCAAGCTTTTGCAAGATGTCGGCACCGAACGGCGATATCGCTGTCGATTGTCCAGCAGTGTGTCCTGCCACTGCTCTCGGAAGAATACGTTTCTGACGGTCGCTCTGCGCCCAAACCGAGTCGCGGACCAACAGAAGCACACCCACGCAGAGCACGATGACAATGGCAGCGGCGGCGTTGGAAAGTTTGTTGAGATGCAGCGGCGTGAGCTGCACGAAGCAGCCGACGATTGCTAACGCTGCGCCCGCCATCATGACGCGAAGGTGACGAACGGCGATTTCGCCGGGAGCAATACCGAGCGAAGAACCGCGTGCCAAGCCAAGAAAGTCGGCGGTGATTGTTCGGGCTCCAACCCGAAGGTCGCTCCAGTAGGCAGAGCTGCCTTCCCGAGTCTGCTTTCTGGCCATTGCAGCGAGAACGAACCAGGGCACCATGAACAGAGCCGTTCCGCGAACGCTTGGATTGATGGGCAACCAGCCAGTGAGAGCGACGAGCACGGGAAGAAGTAGCGCTGCAACGCGAGGCACCACCGACCACGACTCGAGAAGCCGGAGCGGGTCTGCGGCCGTCTGCTGGCTCGAGATTTCGACAAGGCGACGCCGAAGGGCCAAATCTTCGTCCCACGGCGCTGGTCGGGTGGCGACGGGCGGGCCCGCCGTGATGACAGTTTCTGGCCGCCGCCGCAAAGCGTCGAGGGTTCGAGCGACGAAACTTCCGTTGCCCGACAAAAAGCCACCGGTCTGCCGCAAAGCGTCTCTTCGAAACACCACGCACTCGGTCGATGCGCCAACAAGCCAACGTTTGGCAACAGATGTGTTGTCGCTTGCCATCGATGGCGAGGTGGGGAACAGCGGATAACCCGAGCTGCCCAGGGTGTCGCTGCCGCCGAGCGATTCTGCCGGCAGGCTGACCGCCGCCACCTTGGGGTCGACGAAATGTGGTGCGGACTGTTCGATGAGATCGGAGGCCGGCCATTGCGAGGCGGGCACAACGAGTACGAGCGGGTTGTCGGAGTTGAGAGCGACTGCACTTGCCACGGCCGACTCGCGGCGTCCTGCGGTCGGCACGAAACGATCAACCCGAAACCTTCGGCACTGCTCTTCGACATCTGATCTGCCAAGTCGATCGATGACGGTAATCGAGGTGACGCCTTGAATTTCCAGGCAGGCCCGGATCGAAACGCGCACTTCGACAAGTGGTTCTTGTCCGACGTCGACGATCACTGTTGCTGTTGGTGGTGTCGCCGCGCTGTTGGCAACGGTGTCGAGTGCGTCGTTTCGCTCGATTGGGCGCATCGTTCGCAGCAGGTGTCGACCGACGACTACGAGGTCGATAAGGAGCAGGACCACAAAGAGCGGAAGCATCGTGCCGTCACGAGTCCAGCCGGCGCGCCAAACGAGATACACCACACCTGCAATCTGGGATGCATGAACAATCAGACGCGCGTCCATACGCTCAGATCGACCGTTGTGGGCGTTGACCTAACGAACAATTTCACGGGCCGCGCCCGGTTCGGCAACGCCAGTTATCTCGCTGCCCGGACAACGCCGGTTATGTCGTCGTGGAACGAACCACGCCCGAAAGCCTGCCGAGGAGCTCGTCGATGAGCGGATTGGTAGCCGATTCGCGTCGCGCTGCAACAAGTTGCCGTGTGGTGAGGTCGGCCTTGACTGCTCTGCGCAACGGCCGGTCGCCACGCTCGGCTTGCACCCTCGGAAGTACCGTCCAACCGAGCGAAAGATTGACCATTTCGCGGATGACATCGGGCTGATGCGACTCGGCCACCACGTCGAATGGTGCCCCAAGTTTCCGAAGTGCCGCGGCGACGGTCTTTCGTGTCAGCGACTCGGCCGGGAAGGTTATCCACGGCCCCCAGGTGTCGGGTTTGCCAATTTTTTGCCGACCGGGCGCATAGACCGCTAACGGTTCATCGAGCAGATGAGTAACAACCAGCCCGTCGCTGCGGTCGGCCGATGGACCTTCCGGGGCGACACAGACGGCAAGATCAAGCTCGCCTGCAGCCAGACGGTTGAGCAGGGTTTGTGACGCCGAGACCATCAGCCGAAGCTCGACATCGGGGTGCGCCGACCTGAATGCAGCGAGGTGATCGGGATAGTGGTGGACAGCGCCTACATCGATCATGCCAACTCGAAGCAGGCCGGCCTTCCCCGAGCGTCGGCGTTCGATCCAGTCGCTGAGGTCGCGCGAGTCCGCGAGCACTCGGCGCGTGTAGTCGACCACCGGCTGCACATCATCGGCGATGACTCGTTGCCTTCCGCGCCAAGTGAACAGCGGAACGCCGATGCGTTTTTCAAGTTCGGCTAGGCCCTGTGAAAGAGCCGACGGGCTAACGCCGAGTTCCGTGGCGGCCGCGTTCCATGTCGGGGCTGCCAGAACAGCATCGAGATACTCGAGTTGTTGAATGGTCACCTTGGGCAGGACTGCAGCCACCGCGAAATTCCCATCTGTAGAGACACTTCAGAAGAGTTCAGTATATCTGAACGATCAGATTCTTTTGTTTAGGGTCACTTATGGTTACCGCATGTCTTCAAACAACCTTTCTTCAGACACTGCTCCAGACAGCTCCCCCTCGAAGCCGTCGCCTGCCACCGGCAAACTCGGCGTACTCCTTCCCGGCGTCGGCGCCGTCTCTTCAACGCTCATCGCTGGAGTCATGGCAGCCCGCACTGGCGGCGCCACCCCAGTTGGCTCACTCAGCCAGCTCGAATTCCTCCCAAACCCCGACGACCACGACGCCGTCGGCCCCGCCATCAGCGAGGCCTGCGGCCTTGCTGGCCTCGACGACATCGTCTTTGGCGGCTGGGACCCCATCTCGGCCAACGCACTTGAGGCTGCCGAAACTGCGGGCGTACTCGACCATCGCGATCTTGCCCCCGTTTCGGGCGAACTTGAAGGTGTCGTGACGATGCCGGCGGTGTTCGACCAAGACTGGGTCCGCAACCTCGACCCGGTGCGCATCAAAGAAGTCAGCAGCAAATGGGATGCGGCGCTTGAGCTCATCGACGACATCGAACGGTTCCGTTCCGAAAAACAGTGCGACCGACTCGTGATGGTGTGGTGTGGATCCACCGAGGTGTACCGCCCCGCTGGCGATGTGCACGCAACGGTCGAATCGTTCGAACAAGGGCTCAAGGACAATGACCCGGGTATTGCCCCGAGCCAAATCTACGCCTACGCAGCGATGATGACGCACACGCCATACGCAAACGGCTCGCCCAACGTCACCTGCGACGCAGGGTTCATCGAGCAGTTGTCACTCGAGCGAAATGTGCCCATCTGCGGCAAGGATTTCAAGACGGGTCAAACCCTTCTCAAAACCACCATCGCCCCTGCCCTGCGTGCCCGCATGCTCGGCGTCCGCGGCTGGTTCAGCACCAACATTCTCGGCAACCGCGATGGCCTCGTGCTCGACGACCCCGAAAGTTTCAAGAGTAAAGAGGTGTCGAAGCTCGGCGTTCTGCACGACATTCTTGGCCCCGACCAGCACCCCGACCTCTACGGCAACATGGACCACGAAGTCCGCATCAACTACTACCCACCCCGCGGCGATGAAAAAGAGGGCTGGGATAACATCGACATCTTCGGCTGGATGGGTTACCCGATGCAGATCAAGGTCAACTTCCTCTGCCGCGACAGCATCCTTGCCGCCCCCATCGTGCTCGACTTGGCCCTCTTCATGGACCTCGCAGCCCGCGCTGGCGAAAGCGGCGTGCAGGAGTGGTTGAGCTTCTACTTCAAGGCACCGCAGCCCGCTATCGGCGCTGCGCCGGACAGCCACATCGAGCACGACCTGTTCGTGCAACGCGACAACCTGCTCGCCAAACTCAACGCCTGGGCAAAGTAGCTGGACGAGTCAACTGCCAGCGCGGTCTACCGGTTTATCGCCGGACCGCGCTGGCGCCCCGGCGTCTCAGCCCACGATCTTCGACCCCACCCCCTAGCCGACGATCTTCGGCCCCACCTTCTAGCCGACGATCTTCGGCAGTACGTCGCTAATCGAGTCGTTGATCACCACCGCAGCCAGGCCGTCGAAACCGGTCGGTTCGCCGTTGACGATCACCACCTTCGCCCCCTGCTGTGCGGCTACCGGAACCACCCGGTTAATCGGCGAAACAGCGAGGCTCGTGCCGATCGCAAGCATCAGGTCACACTCAAGTGCGGCCGTCTCGGCACGGAGCAAATCGCCCTCGACAAGGTTCTGTCCAAACGAGATCGTCTTCGACTTTAAGATGCCGCCGCACGCAGGACATGACGGGTCAGGCTCACCCGCACGCACTCGGTCGAGCGCAACCTCCATATCGGCTGCGTAGTCGCACTCAAGGCAGCCGACCTTGCGGGTGGTGCCGTGAATCTCGACCACCTTTCCCTCGCTTGTGCCTGCCCGTTGATGCAACTCGTCGACGTTCTGCGTGATGAGCGTGTGCAACTTGCCACGCTCCTCAAGTCGAACCAATGAGCGATGACCGGTGTTCGGTTCGACATTCGCCCACAGCGCCCCTTCGGCCCGCAGTGCCCAGTTCTTCGCCCGCAACTCGGGGTCGGCCATGTAGTACTGGATGTTCGAAGCCTTCTCGGCCTCGGGATTTTTGGTCCAAAGCCCATTCGGCCCCCGAAAGTCCGGGATACCACTATCGGTAGAGATGCCGGCTCCCGTCAGAATTGTTATTGCGGACGCTTCATCGATAAGCGTGGCGGCCGCTGCGATGGAGGATTCAAGGCTCGACGTCATCTCCACACCGTAGGCGACGACCCAGCCGACACCGCGGCCCCATGGCAGGCGAACGCTCAATTTGACGAACGACTACACCCTATATTTGAATAGTTTCAAATATATTGAAATACATTGAAACGACACGAAGGGATTTTCCTTCGTAGCGAGTCGGCTTCCCCGCCATTTTGCACCACCTCCCGACATCTCGCCGGGATACCACACGGAGCAGCCATCGCTATGACCACTACACGACCTTCTTTTACCGAAAACATCCTCAACATCGAACCTTGGGCCGACGACATCGTCGACCAGCTGGGCTTTGACCCCAGAAGCTCCTACGTAGAGAAATTCTGGCTCGGCGTGCTCGGACCCTCAACGGTGTGGCTCATCCGCCACATGGTCGCCGAACTCGACACCCAACCCGACGGCTACCAGCTCGACCTTGCCGACACCGCAACCGCCATCGGCCTACGAAACAACGGCGGCAAACACTCCCCCTTCATGCGAGCCCTCGGCAGAACCTGCCAATTCGGACTCGCTCGCGTCATGGACCACCAAACACTCGCAATTCGACGAAAACTCCCGCCCGTCACCCAAGGCCAACTCCGCAAACTCCCCACCAGAACCCAAGCCGCACACCAACAACTCACGCAACAAAAGCTCAACCGAACGCCCCAACACGACCAACAACTCAGCCGAGCCGTCACCCTCGCCTCCGGCCTCATCACCCACGGCGACGACCTCGAAACCACCCGCACCCAACTCCAACATTGGAACTTCGACAACCACACAGCCGACACCGCAGCAACCACCGCCTGGCACAACCACCACCACAACCCCCAAAACTCGTGACCCCAGACGACAAAACTTGTCGCCCTATGTCACGAGATTCCGGGATTGGGCGCTACGACGGTTTCGTCGAGCCAGCTGGCGAGCTGCATCACCGCGTTTGCGACCACTTCGCTCGTGTCGCCGAGATCGATCGGCGTGCTTCGACGCGGATCGTCGGAATTGCTGCCGCCCCCTTCGGGGACCAGATCGAACAAGCCAACCTCGGCACTGATCGTTTGGTGTGTTTCGCAGACATACAGATGGAGGTCAACGCAGCTCATTGGGTCGAGGTTGACATCATCCTCACTCAAGGGAATTCGGTAGACCTCCTCGCCGCCAAGGCACCACAGCCAAGGACTCTCGCCACCGACTGCGCCAGACGGGAATCCCCGTTCGACAAGCAGGCTTTCAACCTGTCGGCGCACAGCTTCACCAATGCCAAGCCCCAAGTCCTTTTTGCACTCCTTGTGCCGAGGTCTTCTCCAACGCTGCAATGCACGTCGCATTCGTGAGTCGGTGCCCACAAGATAGAGAACCGTGGACGACCGTTGGCTGCAAGGCGCGTCGATAAAACAGTGGTTAAGGACCCAGGACACCCATACATCCTGGCAGACCCAAAAACTCGTGACACCAGGCGACGGGTTTTGTCGCCTGGTGTCACGAGATTCCGAGGTTGGGGGTAGCTGGGGGCTACGTTCTTGGGATGGCTGGTCATGTGCATTTGGAGATCGACGGACCGATCGCGACTCTTACCAACGACAATGTCGACAAACACAACGCATTCGACGACGACATGGACGCCGAACTGTTTGCGGCGCTCGGCGAGCTCAAAGCACTGCCAGGGCTTCGCGCTGTTATTTGGCAGGGCGAAGGAAAGTCGTGGTCGTCGGGCCGCGATGTTGGTTCGATCGGCGCAGGTACAACCGAGCTCACCCATCACGAACTGATGAGTCGGGGCCACCGGGGCATCCAACAGATCTGGGACATCGAGGCGCCAATACTCGTCGCCATCCAAGGGTGGGCAATCGGTGGATCGTTTCAACGGGCGCTGATGTGCGACGTACGTATCGCCACGCCCGACGCGAAGTTCATGCTTCCCGAGGTGGGCCACGGCGTAATCCCCGACACCGGTGGAATGGGAGTGCTGTACGAAATGTGCGGCCATGGCCTCGTCAGCGATATGGTGCTCACCGGACGCCGACTCACCGCCGACGAAGCACTTACGCACGGCATCGTGTCGAGGATCGTCGAGCCAGATGCTCTGCGAAGCACCGCTCGGGACATGGCCGAAAAGGTCGCCGAGTCACCAGCGGTTGCCGTGAAGCTCGCCCGCAAAGTCATTAGCCATCTCAGCCGTCCCCAGATTCGCACCTCGATGGACGACGAGTTGATTTACCAAACGTTCCTCAATAAGAGCGACGACTATGCCGAGTTCCGAGCGGCCCGGGCTGAGGATCGCCAACCGAACTACCGAGGAAGCTGACATGGCCACACAGCCCCGGGGCATCCCCGCTCCGCCACCTACCGGTGAGACTGCCCTAAAGCCGGGCACCTTCGACGGCGTGCCGGTGTTCATCACCGGCGGAGGAACCGGCCTCGGCAAAGCAATTGCGAGCGAGTTCGCCCGACTCGGGGCTCCGGTAGTCATCGCCAGCCGTAAGTCAAAGCACCTCGAGGCGGGGGCTACGGCGATGCAAGAATTGGGCGCCGAGGTGCTCGCCGTCGAGTGCGATATTCGCGAACCAGACGCAATCGCTGCCGCCTTTGACGCAGCAACCGAAGCCTTCGGAATGCCGCAGGTGCTGGTGAACAACGCTGCGGCGAACTTTCCGGTGCCGGCTGAAGACATGTCGCCCAACGCCTGGCGCACCGTGGTCGACATCACCCTCAACGGTACCTTCTTCTGCGCACGCGAGTTCGGCCGCCGCCACCTCGACGCCGGTTCACCGGCGTCGATTATTAACATCGGCGCCTCCTATGCTTGGACTGGCGGCCCCGGTTTTGCTCACTCGTCGGCTGCCAAAGCTGGCGTGAAGAACCTCACCGAGTCGCTCGCTGTCGAGTGGGGGCCTTACGGCATCCAGGTCAATTGTCTTGTGCCCGGGCTCATGCCGCATGAGGACATGACCGCTGATATTCAGGGCAACCTCGAACGTTTCCACGACAAAGACGCGAGCCAACCGGCGTTGCGGGTGGGTAAACGACAGGAACTCGGATGGGCGGCAACGTTTCTGGCATCGCCCTACGCTCGGTTCATCACTGGGCACACTCTGGTGGTCGACGGAGCAAACTGGCAACGGCGCACCCTTGCCAATCCCCCGGTGGTCAGCGTGCGAGATCAAATGGGCAAGGATCCATTCTCGATCACCTGACGAGCAAGACTGACTACGCTGTCAGCCATGGCGCCCGATCAAGACGACGAGTTGGAAGCGCTTGCGAAACGGTGGACCGATGCTGGCCTGTTTGACCCAGCCGCTGGCAACGCCGAAGCGACGCTCGAGGTCTTCGCGTTCTACGAATCGGTGGGTATCCACGCCGAGCAGCACGCTGGCCTAAACGACGACAACGTTATTCGAGGCATCAACGAACGCATTCTGTCTCCCGGCGAGCGGATCAGCGCTGCGGACGCACGCGAGCGCCTGGGTCTTAGCGAAGACGATTTCAACGATCTTCGCGACGCATCTGGCTACGGCGCTGACGATGAATACACCGAACTCGACATTGCCAGTTTCTCGTCGTTCAATCTGGCCCGAGACTTCTTCAGCGACGAAGAACTTTTGTATTTCACCCGGTCACTTTCGGCATCGATGAGCCACGTTGCCGATGCATCGACTTCGCTCTTTCGAATTGACGTCGCTTCAGATATGAACGCCCGCGGAGCGACAGAAGTCGAGTTCGCCCGAAAGAACTTCGAGTCAGCGCAGCTCATCGATCAGCTTTTTGTCCCGATGCGGGCGATCTTCAAGCGGAGGCTGCTCGATTCGGTTCGCCGCAGCGACGAGGGGCAGATCGTCGGCGACCGGGCACAACGGTCGAATCTCAATATGGCGGTGGGGTTCGTCGACATCGTAGGTTTCACGCCTCGAACCGACTCGATGGCCCCGAATGAACTCGACGACTTCGTCCGCGCGTTCGAGCAAGCTGCCTTTCAGGTCGTTGGAGGCCGTGGCGGTCGGGTGGTGAAGCTCATCGGCGACGAGGTGATGTTTATCGACGCAGACCCGGCCAACGCGCTCGCGATCGCCGAGGAACTCATCTTCGCGTTCAGCGAATTCGATGCGACGCCGCGCGCTGGTGTGGCCTACGGCGAGCTCATCTCGCGTGGCGGCGACTACTACGGACGGGTGGTGAATCTGGCAGCACGCCTCGGGGCAGAGGCCGACAGCGCACAGACCCTTACCGATCGCGCCACTGCAGATGCAGTCGGCGACAACCTAGCTTTCGCTTTTCGACCAGCGGGCCAACGAGTGCTCAAAGGTTTTGTCAACGAGGTCGAAGTCGTCGCCGTCGAGCCCCAAGGTCTCGAATCCCCCCACACAAACGAAAACTCGTGACACCAGGCGACAAGAATTGTCGCCGTGTGTCACGAGATTACGACCTGGGGGGAGCGTTGGACGGCTAGCAGTAGACGTTTCGGCGGAGGCAGCGGGCCACCTCGTTGGCCAACCGGTCTTGATTCCAGGCGTTCCAGAAGTCGCCGTGGGCGGTTAGCGCTGAGCCGGACGCCAAACGCATCTCGGCGCGGGGATCAAACGGCGGATACATCACCGAGAACTCGAGTTCGGGCATCACAACCGGATGCGTATCGGGGCAGCCACTGCTTCCCGACCTGGCCACATGGCTGTTGTCGAGCGACCGCAGATCTTCGCCGTTCCAGCAGTCGGGAAACACCAACCGCAGCCGCACACTTGAGCCGGCGCACTCGGTTGGCTCGGCGGTGATGTTTGGGCTGTTGCCACACGACCAGCCGGCGTGGGTTGGGTCCTGCGGTTCGGTCGAAGACTGGTTGCCGGCGACCATCATAAGATCGGCCGGAAACGGCACGACGTCTTCCAGCGCTACGCCATCCGCGACCCGGTAATAGGCCAGTGACTGGGTAGGTACGATCGGCACGCCATCGAGAAAGACTGCCGGCGTCCAATACGAGGCGGTGTCCTGCTTGATTGCACACGTCGAATCATCAGCAAGAGCTGTCTCGTAGTCGCTCGTCGCATCGATACCGACGTTGCCGAAGAAGTCGTGCAAATGTGAAACGCCCGGCACCCCAGGCGAAACAATCGGGTCATCCTGCAACGAATGCGAGTAGCCACAAAACGTCTGAAAGCTTCCCTGATAAGGCCCTTCGCTTGGCAGATCTATCGAAACCTCATCGGGGTCGATCGGCCTACCAAGCACCTGGGGCTCGTCGTCGCCCGAAGCCGCTACGGCATCGGTGTCGGTGGCGCCCAAGCCGGTGCCGCCACATGATGAGGCCACCAGCGCGACTACCAGCAGCAGCGTCAGCACGTTCAGACGTTGTCTCGCCATGGTTCTATTCTGGGGCGTCAGGTACCGTTATCGACGTCGTGTCGGGAAATGCTGGTTTGCGAGCCGGTTCTGGCTCGGCCGACTCGGCGTCGGGCATTGTGGGCTGAGGACCAGGATCGGGCAGATCGACCGCCTGGTAATCGACCGACGGTGGTCGGGTCTCCTCGATCAGGCGAAGGAAGACGACGAACGCTTCGCCACCAAGATCGAGCAACTCGCCATCGCACGGCGCAAGGGTCTGCAGATCGGATGGCAAGGTGCTGCTGACGTCGTTGTCGCAGAACCGGTTGCCGTGCTCTTTCGACTGCACGACGATGAGGTCAGCTGTCCGGGAGTCGGTGATGACGTTGCCACGAACGACGTTGGTCTTCGCTTCCCAGAACAAGGTGCCGGGCAAACTTGCAGCATCATCAGGAAGCGCTGGAATCGCGTTCTCGAGACAGTCGACCGGGTACTCATCGGGCACCCTGTTGATCGGGTTGTCTTCGGGGAACGGAGCTACAGCGATGCCGGCAACATCATGATCCCACACTCGGTTGCGCTCTACGACGTTATCGATGCCGCCAATGACTGCGATGCCGTTACCCATCGCTAGTAGCGCTGCGTCGATGGCTGCAGTTTCCGGGTTGCTGTTGCCGTAGACGAGGTTGCCGACAATCGTGGTCTCGCGCTCTGGAGCACAGCCCTCATAACTTCCCGAGTTCGGCACGATGCCGGCCCGATTGAAACGCCATGTCGAGTTGATGATGTAGAGGTCGCCGCCCGAGTTCGTGCCCGAGTAGCCGAGTCCGTTGTATTCGCTAATGACATCGTCGATCACGGCATTGCAGGGAAAACACTGGCCGATATAGAAGCCAGCGTCGGGGCTTCCCGATGCGTACGAGTGCTCGAGCAGACCGTCGCGTGCGCCGAAGGCATAGACGCCGTAGTCACCGTTGCGGATAGCAGTGAGGTAGGAGCCGCGGTAGCCGGTGATGTCGGAGGTCCAGAAGAAACCGTTTTTTGTGTAGTTCATCGCGGTCATGTTTTCGACCGCCACCCCGTCGGCACCAAGGATGCGGATGCCGTTCTCAAGTTCGAACTGGCCATCGAGGATAACGGTGTTGCGATCGACGCCGCGGATGACCAGGTCGTCGGTCTCGACGTCGACTGCCTCGTTGTAGGTGCCCGGAGCGATCAGGATCAGATCGCCAGAGGCCGCCGCATCGACCGCCGCTTGGATCGTGGGAAAGTCGTCGGGGACAAGGTGAGTTGCCGGTCCGCTCGGTGCCGCCGTCCCGGCAGGGGCTTCAGTGGTTTCGCTGTCGGTAACCTCTGACGTCTCGTCGTCGGCCGTTACTGCACTGTCCGCATCGCTCGACCCGCCGCCGCAGGCAGCCGCGATCAACGAAAAGCTGACCAGTACGGCCAACATCGACGCACGAAGTCGCCGTGAAGATGCAGATGTTTCTGCGGTTGACTCTGACATGAACGTCCCTCTCAAGATGGCGCAGTCACCACAACCACGCCCGGCATACCGGTTGTTAGGTTGCCATGAATACTGCAGTAATAACGGTAGGTCCCCGGCGTTTGAAAGACATACGACACCTCGTCGCCGGGAGCGAACACGTCGTCTTCAAACAACCATGTGGGGTCGCGGTCTTCGGGAACGATGTTGTGGTCGTTCCGGCCACGGTTGAGCCAAACCATCTCGGTGCCGGCGACAATCGTCTGCTCGACGGGCGCAAACGCGTTGTCGATCGCCTGAACCAGCGCGGTCTCGCCATTGGCGGCAAAGAGCGGCAGGTCCTCCTCGGTTAGCCCGAAGACAACCACTACCGCCGAAAGTAACGCGGCGACGCCCAACATCGCGGCTGCTGCAAGTCCCTCATTCACCGCAGCGCACTGTAGTTGCACTCGGCGAAACTTCCGAGCCGGGCAGAGGCGCCTGGTTTCATCGACGGCAGTTCGTACTACACCGACCTCAACGCGACACCTCGTCGAGAAAGGCGCGTGTGAGTTCGGCGAACCGGACCGGATGTTCTTCGTGCACGAACAGCTTGGCGTTGGGCACCGCTGCGAACGTGGCAGGTCCGGCAAACTGGGCTGCCATTTCCCGGGCTTTCTCGGCAGGAAAGAATGGATCGTCTTCGCCCCATATCAGCAAGGTCGGCATTGCTAGCTTCGCGTGTACCTCGACGAGGCGGTCGACCACGTCGGTGTCGAAGTCGCGAATCAGGGCAATCTGGCTTTTGTTCAGCTCGGGATCGGTGAAGAGGTCGAGCAGCATCGCCGTGAATCGAGGGCTGAGAGTCGACGGGTCGTGGAACGAGCCGCCCAGGGCGATTGGCGAGCCTGCGAGGACGCTGTCACTCAACATGACATTGAGAGCGTTTTCTTCGCCTGGAAGGTTGGCGAGCAGCGAGTACAAGGCGAGCTGCCAGGAGTGATGGTGAGGAATTTCGGTACCGGAAAGCACCAAAGAAGAGATTTGCTCGGGCCGCTCTGCAGCTGCCATCCGGGCAAAGATTCCACCGCTGTCGTTGGCCACCAAGCTGAGCTGGTCGAGGCCAAGTTGGTCGATCACGCGAACCACCGACTCTGCGTGTCCGGAAAGACTGCTGGGCGTCTCTGGCGTCGCGCGCGACTGTCCCGCACCGGGAAGGTCGATGAGGTGACACCGATAGCCGTCCAAACCAGCGATCACCTCGCGCCAGCTCTCTCGGTGAAGCGGCCAACCGTGGATGAACAACACATCTGGGCCGCTACCGATGGATTCGTAGGCCACGTTGGTGTGGCCGATGTCGATGAAGGTGTTGGTTGTCATGAACTGAACGTATGGCGGCGCACCGGCGGCCACGATTACCTGGTCGGGTAGGTGTCGACGCTGCGGCATGGCCCTACGATTCGGCTGTGGCAGCACCGCAGCAAAGACAAGACCGCTCGCGGTCCGATCGCGTTTTCGCCGCGCACCTCAAGTACTGGCGCGGCGTGCGGGGTATGAGTCAGCTCGATCTTGCTGTTTCTTCCGACGTCTCGGCCCGACACATCAGTTTTCTCGAAACCGGCCGATCACAACCGAGCGTTGAGATGGTCCTCTACCTCGCCGAGACGCTCGATGTTCCTCTTCGTGAGCGAAATGATCTCCTTCGGGCCGCTGGTTTCGAGGGGCGGTACGCCGAACAAACGGTCGACGAAACTCTCGATGGAAGTCTGGGGGTGGCTCTAACAGCGATGCTCGACCACCACGAGCCATTCCCGCTCATTGTTGTCGATCGGCTCTACCAGATTGTGCGAACCAACCGTGCAGCACGTCTGTTGCTTGAGCTCGGCGGTCTCGATCTTGGCCACGGTGACATCAATCTCCTGAGGGTCATGTTTGGCGCGGAGGTGCGCGAAATCATGCCGACGTGGGATGAGGTTGCTTGCGACGCTCTCCGGCGTCTACAACGCGAGCTACTCCATCGCCCCCAAGATGATGGGCTGCAGGAACTGCTCGCCGAGCTGCTTGCAGCGCCTGGTGTTCCCGAAGCCTGGCGTCAGCCTGACCCAGCAGCACAGAACGATCCGCATCTGACGCTCGATCTTCGGGTCGGACACACGACACTGTCGTTTCTCACCACCATCACTGCGTTCAACGCTCCGAACAACGTCACGCTCGACGAGCTCCGTATCGAAAGTTGGTTTCCGCTCAATACCGAAACAGCCGATGCGTGCCGCCAGCTCGCCTCTCGAGGCTAGGAGCGCTGTGGCAAGGTTCAGGTTTCTGCGGGCAAACCAATACACGTGAGGCAATGCTCGTCGAAACTGCGTTCTGCCGCGAGCGCGGCATCGGCTTCTGTTTGATACACCGGTTCCTTCGACCTTCCGGTGCGGGTGTCGCCAGCATTCAAACCGCTTGATCCGCTGTCTTGGCGTCGACGACTCCACGACAGTGGACTCGAGCGCCAGTCGTCATCGGTCCACCGGTACGGCAGATCGATGATCGTTCCGGACTCGGCTATCGCTGCTGCGGCGTTGAGCCCCTCGGTAAGCAGCGCACGCTGACCTTCAGCATCGTGCGGCGCACCAGTGGTGTGGCCCAACGGCGCGTCGACGAAAACGGATCGAGGCGGGTTGGCAGACGCCGTGATGGTACGCGCCGAGGTAAACCCGATGGTGGGTATACCGGCTGTTTCTATATGGCGAGCAAGCAGTCCGACCGACTGATGACAGACCGGTCAAACAGGAACCAACAGCACAAGATCGACCTCGGCCGCCTTGAGTTGCTCGAGCAGTGTTGGCACCAATTCAGCTTCGAGACGACGGGTTGAGTAGATGCCGCCCATGAATGCATAGGCGTTGTCAGCGACTGAACCAATGACCCCTTCGTTGGCCAGTTCGGCCAGTCGGTCCAGCGGGAAGATCACGTTGGGATCGTTGCGCGCATCAGCCTGGTCGTAGGCGAAGTGGGCAGTGCGAAGCTCGGCGGCGGGAGTGTCGCTGGGAATCGCCCGGATCGAGGTGTCGTCGTGGGTGCTAAACGCGATCTGTCCGGCGCGGTACACCCCGCCAGAGCCTACGAGGGCAACCTTGCATGCAGATAGCGGTTTGGCTAGCGGGGTCAGCGGTACGGTCTCGGTACGCTCGGCCCACCGGTATGCGTCGTACCCCAACGACGAGTACAACGACCGGGTTTCCTCGATGTAGTCGGCAGGAGGGTGTGTCGAGGCACCCGGGACCATCTCCGATGTCACGAGGACACCTTCTTGAAGTCTTGGGCGAGCCGCACCAGGGTGCGTACACCAAACCCGGTTCCGCCCTTCGGGTGCAGCTTGTCTGACGAATCGCTAAACGCTGGGCCGGCAATGTCGAGATGCACCCAGGGGATGCCTTCGCCCACAAACTCTTCGAGGATGAGACCAGCGGTCAGCGAGCCGCCGTAGGGTCCGCCGATGTTCTTGATGTCGGCGACACTCGATTCGACCATCTTGCGATAGTCGGCAGGTAGCGGCAGGTGCCAGGTTCGTTCGCCCGAGTTCTCGGCGGCGTTGCCTACTTGGGTAATCCAGTCGTCGTTGTTGCCCATGCGTCCGGCGATCTTTGGACCGAGGGCGACCATGCAGGCGCCTGTCAATGTGGCCAGGTCGACGATGGCATCGGGTTTGGCCTCGCTGGCCAGCGACAACGCGTCGGCGAGAACGATCCTGCCCTCAGCGTCGGTGTTGAGGATCTCCATCGTTTTACCGTTGCGAAGTGTCACAACGTCGCCGGGTCGAATGGCGTCGCCGCCCAGCATGTTGTCGGTCATCGGCAGGTAGGCCCGCACCCGAACCGGCGGCTTCGAAACCGGCAGAACCGACATTGCGCCGACCACGGCTGCGGCGCCACCCATGTCGCATTTCATCGTCATCATGCCTGTGCCGGTCTTGATCGACAGGCCACCTGCATCGAAGGTGATGCCTTTGCCCACGAATGCGATGGTGCCTTTGGCTTTGACCTCGGGCTCGTAGGTGAGTTCGACAAACCGTGCCGGGTGGGTAGAGCCTTGATTGACCCCAAGCAGACCGCCGAGCTTCGCCTTTTCGATAGCTGCCTTGTCCATCACTTTGACTTTGAGGCCAACACTTCGCGCCATGCGTTGGACTTTGGTGGCGAATTTCGGCGGGGTCAGCGAGCCGCCCGGCTCGTTGACGAGGTCGCGGGCCAGCGACACACCTTCGGCTACCGCTGCGCCGAGCGTGACCGCTTTGGCGACCTTGCTGGCTGCGGTGACAACGGTGACCTTGCCCAGCGTGTCCTTCTCGGGCTTGCTCTTTTGTGCGGTATAAGAATATGCGCCCATGACGGCACCCTCGGCGAACGCCTGGGCTGCCTCTACCTGATCGACGCCTTCGGGAAGGTCGTCGACGATCGTGGCGGCGATGTGGCTGTGTTTGTTGCCAGACCGCACAACTTTCGCGCCGGCTTCGCGCACGCCGTCGATGGTTAGTTCGTCGGCTTTGCCCATGCCGACCATTGCAACAAGCCCATCGGGGCCAGCTACGGTCTGGTACTGGCCGGCGGCGCCGGTGAAACCTTTGGCTGCCATCAGGTCAGCGTCGACGTAGTCGGGAAGCGCCTCGTGGTAGACGCCGACGGCGGTGATCTTTGCGCCGGCCGGAACCGACTTTGCTGTAGTGAGTGTTAGAGCCATGGGTACATCCTTAGTCGGTAGAGCTATCGCTGGCGATCATGGTGGTGGTTTCGACCCAACGGGCGAGCGTCCAGACCAAATCGGAAAGTCGGTTCAGATACACAAGCACGTGCGAGCCTTCGGCTGCGGCTTCGATGCTGCATCGTTCAGCCCGCCGAATCACGGTGCGTGCCACGTCGAGCGAGGCGGACAGCGGATCTTCGCCGGGAACCACAAATTGCGAGGGCGCTTCGAAACGCGATTTGTAGTCGTCGATCTGTGTTTCGAGCGCTTCAGCCATTTCGGCGGTCACGCGAGACATGCCGTCTTCGAGCTT
This sequence comes from uncultured Acidimicrobiales bacterium, assembly GCA_938015295.1. Taxonomy (GTDB): domain Bacteria; phylum Actinomycetota; class Acidimicrobiia; order Acidimicrobiales; family SHLQ01; genus CALLQB01. The sequence goes on along the minus strand of CALLQB010000112.1, from coordinate 13,768 downwards.
CGAGTGGTTTTCGGGAGCGGTCGCTAGCTCGGCCATCAGCACGTAGAGGTCGCGGCCAATACCGAGGAGTACCTCGTTGAGTTCGGGTCCGAGTTCGTCGTTCTGTGCGCACCCTGCTCGAGCGATGCCAAGGAATGCTTGTGCTTCGTCGACAGAACCGTAGGCATTGGGCAGGGCCGAGTTTTTCGGCACCCGTCCGCCGTAGAAGAGTCCGGTCGTGCCATCGTCGCCGGTACGGGTGTAGATCTTTGGGCTGCTCACTTCGGCGACGGTAGTTGCTGGACAAGCGTGAGGGTGGGTTCGAACAGGTCGCCATGTTCTTCGATCCGGTCGAGTACGTCTGCGGTCTCGAACACCAACGGTTCGCCGTCGGCTCCGCTCGCCACTTCGTCCCAGGTCAACGGCGTCGAAACGGTGGGCCGGTCCATCGCCCGCATCGAGTAGGGAGCAATGGTGGTTTTGTGGCGCGAGTTCTGGCTCCAGTCGATGAAGACTTTCCCCTTGCGGACGCTTTTTGTCATGGCGCTAACCACCTGCTTTGGCATCTGTTTTTCGAGCAACTGGGCGATGGCGTGAGCAAACGACGAACTGTGCGATTGGGTGTGCGGCGAGTTCAGCGGCAGATACAACTGCATGCCTTTTGAGCCGCTGGTCTTTGGGAACGCCTCGAGCTCGAGCATTTCGAGCACCTCTCGTATGGCTAGGGCTACCTGGCAGCATTCGGTGATTGTCGCCGGCGCTCCAGGGTCGAGGTCGAAGACCACCATGGTCGGGGTTTCGATGTCGGCGCCCAATGACATCGGCGCATGTAGTTCGAGTGCTGCCTGGTTGGCGGTCCAAGCAAACGTCGCTAGTTCACTAATGGCGGTGTACTGAATTCCTTTGCCCTTGTCGCCCGGTCCTTCGATGGTGTCGACCCACTCGGGGCGGTGGCTCGGCGAGCGTTTTTCAAAGAACGATGTTTCGCTCACGCCGTTGGGCCATCGGCGCAGAGTCATCGCCCGGCCGGCAACATGTGGCAGCATGACGGGAGCGACGCGCACGTAGTAGTCGATCACTTGGCCCTTGGTGAATCCGACGACCGGGTACAGCACCTTGTCGAGGTTCGACACTTTGAGCTTGCGGCCCGCGATCTGCACGGTTTGACGCTCGACCATCGGGTCAACCTAGCCGTTAGGCAGATTTCTTCTTTGGTGCCCGTTTTGTTTTCGACGTTTTGGCCGCTTTGGCCGTGGCCTTCTTCTTTGATGCGGGGTGACGCTTCTTGGCATCCTTCGCCTGGGCCACGCTGGCTTCAAGCGCAGCCATCAGGTCGACGACTTTGTTCTCTGTTTCTTCTAGCGCAGGAGCGACAAGGTCGGTGTCGCCAGCGATTTTGCGATCGATTAGTTCGAGCACTGCTTCGCGGTAGGTGTCGGTGTGGCGGGCCGGATCGAAGTCGGCGTCGAGCGAAGCGATGAGTTGCTCGGCCATCGCTAGCTCTTTCTTTTCGACCTTGACGTCGTCGAGGGCATCGAACTCGCCGATGTCGGTGCGGGCAACGAGTTCGTCGGCATAGACCATTGTCGACAGGACGAGGGTTCCTTCTTGTGGGCGTATAGCTGCGAGGTACTGCTTGGTTCGCATGACGAATCGGGCGATTGCGACCTTGTTTGCTGATGCCATCGCGTCGGACAGCAGCTTGTAGGGCTTTGCGGCGGCCGGGTCGGGAACCAGGTGGTAGGCCGAGTCGTAGTACATCGGGTCGATCTCGGCGAGATCGATGAACTCGAGGATGTCGATGGTTCGCACGGCCTCAGGGTCGAGCGATGCCAGTTCTTCTTCGGTGATGGTCACGTAGTCGCCAGTGGGCAACTCGTACCCCTTCACGATGTCGTCGTAGTCGACATCGCTGCCGTCGAGCGCGGAAACTCGCTTCTGCTTGACGCGGGCTCCGGTTTGGCTGTCGATCTGGTTAAAGCGAACCGTTTTGCGACTCACTGCACTGAACAACTTGATCGGGATGTTGACGAGGCCGAAGCTGATCGACCCACTCCATATGGCGCGTGGCATGTAACCAGTATGCAGTTTGTGGTGCCGATCACACCAGTAGTTGACCTCGCGTCATCTAGTGGGTCGTGCGTCGGATGCAGCGCCAAATCCGCCTGGGCTTCTCGTTATCGGCAGATCGCACCCAAACTTTAGCAGTTGTGACAGATGTCACTTTTAGGTCGAATTCCCACCGAGGGTGTCCGACTCACCACAAGACCAAGGGTGCCGCGGCCGCAAGCCGCAAGGATTCCACAACGCCACCTCCTACAACATCAACCCCACCACCACCCGCCGTGGTCGGCGGAATACCCCATTTAGCGGTCGAGTGGCCACTCGGAGCGGGATTTTTGGGTGGGTTTCTGAAGAAAGTTCGTGAGACTACCCAAACACCCCACTGTGTCGCCCCGAGACACAGACTTCGCTGGAGGATTCCCACCATGTCACACCCGAACACAAGGCCACGCATGAAAAAGTACAAACCAGTACTGATTCTTTTGCTCCTCGCTCTGCTCGGCCGCATGTCGCTCTTTGAGGCACGCACCGTTGACGCCCAACAAACCCTTGCAGCCGCCGAAGCACCCGCCACCGACACGGGCGCAACCGTCAATCTCGACATGGCCCCCAACCCGTCGGGTTGCAACGGGCCATTGATCTCGATGCCAGGCACGATCGACGACGACTCAGGCCGAAACATCTCGCCGGTTCGCTTCGGCACGGCTCCCGACCTCGAGTGGTTCTACACCATTCCCGAGCTCACCTTCGCCGCTGGCTCGGTTGCCCTTCCACAGGTCGTGACCTGGGACGCCTACCTCGGGCGTGAAAACACCGAGGTGCAGCCGGCCGAGCGCGTGCGGTTCGAGTTCTTCAACCAAGGCACGCACGTAGCCAGCACCGATTTCACCGCCGACCTTGCCGACGGCGTCGCTTCGGCACATGCGGTCACGAATCTCGGATCGGTCAACCTGCCCAACGGCGCCGATGAAGTTCGAATCGTCCACTACGACTGGGTCACGCCGACAACGACCGAAAACAGTCTTGTCGTCACCGCAGCCTGCTTCGAAGCAACAGCGGCTGCACCGCCAGCAACCGCTCCGCCAGAAACAGCGCCGCCAGAAACAGCACCGCCAGAAACAGTCCCACCTGCACCAGAAACCGACTGCAACCCCGAGACTGAAACGCCAGAACCAGCCGACGGTTGTGCTCAACCCGTTCCCACGTGCGACGAAGATCCGTCTGCAACCGGCTGCGACCAGGGCCCTCTGGTTTGCGACGATGACCCAGCAACGCCCGAGCCCGCCGGCGGCTGCACCCCCACCCCGGTCTGCGACGATGACGACACCACCCCCGAGCCCGCCGAAGGCTGCGATGAGGAAGTGTCCACTCCCCCGGCCACACAGCCACCGGCTCCTGTAACGCCAGATCCGGGTGCCGGCGATGGCGACCAGCAACCAGAACTCGCCGTGACCGGTTCGACCACCGACCGCCTCTTGACCATCGGCCTCATCTTTATGATCCTCGGCGTTGCGTTTGATGGCGCAATCGCCCGAGCGGTCACTCGAGTGCGGACCAGCTAAACCGGTCCGTCGACATTCCCAGCGAAGGGAAATGTGCCCGCCACCGCAAGGTGGCGGGCACCTGTCGTTTTGGGCGGGATCTCGTGACACCAGGCGACAAGAATTGTCGCCTGGTGTCACGAGTTTTGGGGGTTGGGGTTGGGGTTGGGTTGGGGGAGATCTTCGGTGGGTCGTTTCAATCATTTCAATGTTGTTACAGGCAGTTTCCATTTGCCACGCAGCTTTGCACCCTGGAGGCAACACGACCCCCAACTGTCCACACTGGCAACTCCGGCAACACCGTTTTAGGTATTTCGCGCGAGAAAACACCCGATCCCTGCGTTAAGAGACGATCCACAAGCACCTTTTTCACTCTCTGCGTTTCGCAAAGCTCGACACAGCAAACCCAGCGCAATAGGCTCTCCCCTATCTGGAATCTGCCCTGTGATTCCGACACCCCAAGGAGACCCCCATGAGAGAACCTCGAAGAGTTCTTTCTCTACTTGCCGCATTTGCGTTCGTGCTGTTTGCCTTCCCGGCAACAGCAAGCGCCGGCTCTAGCGAAGAACTGGTGTTACCACCAGCACCCAGTTGTGCAACACCGGTATTCACCACGGCGCCAATCATCAACAGCGACGGATACAACGCCTCGAGCCCAGAAATCGGCGACGGCGTCGGAGGCCTGCCAACGCGGGTACTCATGTCCGGTGTCAGCTTCGAGTCGGGCACCGTCTCCATTGACGAGGTCATCACCTGGGATGCCCACATCGACCGCGCCACCAACCTCGACCAAGATAACGAACGTGTGCTGTTCGAGTTCTCACTCGACGGTGCAGTTGTTGCCACAAGTGCACTCACTACCGATCTGGTGGAAGGGCCGGTCTCCGCATGGGAGATCGACAACCTCGGCCTGGTCGACCTACCAGGTGGCGCCGATGCGGTTTCGATCGTGCACGCTGGCGGCACAGCAGCCATCAACTCGGTCGTTGTCACTGGCGTCTGCATGACCTTCACCCCAACACCCGTTCCAGACCCCGAGCCCGAACCTGAGCCCGTCTGCGACGACGACCCAGCAACACCAGAACCAGCCGGTGGCTGCGACCTCGAACCAGACCCCGAGCCCGAACCTGAGCCCGTCTGCGACGACGACCCAGCAACGCCAGAACCAGCCGGTGGCTGTCCCGACCCCGACCCAACGCCGTCGTGCGACGATGACCCGGCTACGCCCGACCCAGCCGAGGGCTGCGACCTGCTCCCCGAGCCAGATCCCGATCCTGATCCTGACCCGACCCCGGGTGGCGGCGACCAAGATCCGCCACCACTTGCCATCACCGGCGCCTACAGCGACACGATGGCAGCTAGCGCAATGATCCTGATGATCCTCGGCGGCTCGGCCGTATTCGTCGCACGCCGCAACGAGACCTAGTTAGCCAGACACACTTGCAGTCCCGTAGGGGTCTGACTCCGCACAGGGGTCAGGCCCCTACGGCCGTTTTGGGCTCAAGCGAGTGTGGCTCGGGCGACCAGATCCATGCCGAAGGCCGTGAGAATCGCGAGATACAGCAAGCCTGTTGCTGCCATCACGGCGCTGTATTCGCGTTCGCGCAGCGCCGCCCGGGTGACGCCGAGCAAGATGATGGTGGCAACCGTGGAAGCCAGCCAGAACCAACCAAGAAGTCCGTTGTAGCCATCCTCGATCGAGCCGTTGAGCACCGAGATCATGCCGGTTGGCCACAGCATCACCAAGAGCTCAAGGGGCCACATGACGGCGGTGAGCTTGACGAGTTCGAGGAGCAGGCCCCGTTCGAGCCCTGGCTGTACCAGGTACCAGTGGCCGAGCAGCATGGCGTCGCTGATCGCGCCTAGGAAGAACGCTCCGACGATGATGCGTGCGAGAGCGAGCCCCCATGGCCCACCTGCCGCAAAGGCCGCCGCAACCAAACCAACAAGACCGATAGCGGGCCCAATCAGGTCGAGGATCGGCGGAAACTCGGGTGCGTCCTTGTCGAATGTCTGCACGTCGCGGTCGATGCCGGTCATGTCGGCTACCCGCTGGCTGCGACGTTCGACCCGTTCGCGTTGTCCCGCCACTCCAGCCGATCGCCGGACAACCGACACCACCAGCGCGACCAGCACGGCAATGCAGAGTCCCGCGGCTGCAATCTCTCGCACGAGCACAACCTCGAAGGCGGCTCCTGCCGCGATCGAACCGAGAGCCATCAACAGATAGATGCCGCGCATCAGCCAGCCGTAGCCGAGACCGATTTCGCGATGGCGAGTTGAAACCCAAGTAAAAAACAGCCCACCAACCGCCCATTGGAGCAGCACGGTGGCCAGATCGAGGTCGATCATAAACGCAGCAGAATTCGGCTAGGAGATGACGGCAAGATGATGGTCGACCCGGTTGAGCGGATCGGGGCCGCCGGCGGCGGCGACAACAATGTCTTCGAGGCGAGCGCCCCATTTGCCAGGCACATAAATACCCGGCTCGACAGAGAACGCATGCCCAACAGCAAGCGGGTCGGCGTTGCCTTCGACAATGTAGGGATGCTCGTGCGCCTCGACACCGATGCCATGACCGGTTCGATGGATGAAGTACTCGCCGTAGCCGGCGTCGTCGATGACCGCTCGGCCGGCTCGATCGACTTCCTGCGCTGGGGTGCCGACAGTCGCCGCGGCGACCGAGGCTTCTTGGGCTGCGAACAACACGTCGTAGAGTTCGGCGAACTCGGCCGGAGGTTCGCCTGTGTACACACAGCGCGTGATGTCAGAGCAGCCGACGTTGCCGTCGTTGATCATGGTGCCGCCGAAGTCACACAGCACAACTTCGTTGGGTTGAATGACGCGTTCGCCAGGCTCGTGATGCGGGCTCGAGGCATTCTCGCCGGCGGCAACGATGGCGAAGTTCACTCGGTGGTGCCCTTCAGCAACGATCTGACGACCAAGCTCGGCCGAAACCTGCGCTTCGGTGCGGCCAACAAGATCGATTTGGCCCGACTGGAGACGAGCCGCAATCCGGTCGACGGCTTCTGCGGCGCTGCGAAGGTTTGCAATCTCGGCCGCATCTTTTACTGAGCGGAGCGGGGTCATGACATCGCCTGCGTCGCGAAACGTGACGCCATCGAGACGGGCCACCAGCTGCACCAGAAAGGTTGCCCACGTCTTTTCGCCGATGGCGACAGAGGTACGCGACCCGATGCGGTCGATTGCCAACTGAATGGGATCGTCGGTCTCTCCCCAAGGAACCAGGGTAAAGACATCGTCGTGTGCGTCGACCCGCGGCGCCTCAAGCCCAGGAATGATCAACTCGGCTGGACCGTCGGACGGAACCACAAGCATCGTCAGCCGTTCGAGCGGCATTGCTTCGTAGCCGGTGAGATACGGCAGGTCGGCGCCGACGGAAAGTAGCAGTACATCGACCCCGACATTGGCCATCTGCGCTCGGGCTTGTTCTATGCGTGACGCGAACATGTTCTGAGGATACCGGTTGAGCAGCGCATGATTCGCAGCCAACAGCAGTGACACCTCGCATCGTTCACGCTGCGCCAAGAGCACAACGAAAGCACACTGGAAGAGGTGCAGAAGAGGGCCGGAAGCGAAGCTTTTGCAAGTGTCGGCCAGCCGACTTAACGGGCGCTCTTGTGCGACGGCAGATAACTTGTCGGCAGTGACGGGTACCAGCGGAACGGCGACCATCGTGTTCACCGACATGGTGGGCTCAACCGATCTTCTTGCGCGCTTGGGTATCGACCGCACGATCGAGCTTCGCCACGACCACGATGGGCTGCTCCGCAGCTGTGCCGCCGCGCATGGAGGTGAGGTGGTCGACACCAACGGCGACGGGCTCATGATGGTCTTCCCCACCTGCACCGAGGCCGTCGAAGCCGCGTTGTGTATGCAACGCGACGTACGCGCCTATGCCCGTCGTTCTGATGCCGTCGCCCCATTTGAGATCCGCATCGGTATCGGGGCTGGCGAGATCTCTGTGGACGGCGGGGCCTATTTTGGCGAACCCGTGGTCGAGGCGGCGCGCCTCGAACCTCTGGCCCAACCGGGTGAGATTCTCACGACCGATCTCGTGAAGCTCCTTACGCAACGGTCTATCGATGCCGTGTTCGAGGAGATGGGCGAGCACACGCTCAAGGGACTGCCCGACCTGGTTCGGGTACACCGTGTGTTCCGCGAGTCGGTCACGGCGGCCTTGCCGCTGCCGTCTGAGCTGCTGGGAGACGAGTCGTTTCCTCTGGTTGGACGCGACGACGCGTCGGCGATGTTCTCTGCGGTTTGGGAGCAGAGCTCGGGGGGCGAACTCAGGCTCCTCTTAATCGCTGGCGAACCGGGTATCGGCAAGAGCCGCCTTGTAGCCGAGGCCGCGAAAACTGCGCACGCCGCCGACGCAATCGTGCTGTATGGGTCGAGCGACGCGGAACTATTTGTGCCGTACCGACCTTTTGCCTCAGCCTTGCGGCGAGCAGAGACGTTGGACAATGCTCTCGCCGAAACACTCAAGAACCACACCGGAACCCTCGCTCCCCTGTTTCCGGATTCGACCCGCGAAGGCGTCGAAGAGCTCGGCGAGGTCGATCGCCTAGCACTTTTCGAGGCAGCGGCCGACACGCTCGGCCGCCTAGCGACGCTGCGCCCGGTGTTGCTTGTGCTCGACGATCTGCACTGGGCGACACGATCGACGGTCTTGCTGCTGCGCCATCTTGTCCGCGAGTCTCCCGATCACCGGATCCTTATCGTCGGCACGTACCGGCCAGACGAGGTCGACCGCAGCCACCCGATGCACGACCTGCTCGGCGACCTATCGAACGACCGTCGTACCCACCGGCTGCGGCTCGACCCCCTGACCGAGCAAGACGTGGTTGCGTTACTCGAGTCGCGCACGGGCAGCGAGCTCGACGCCGATGCTTTGGCCTTTGCCCGCAGGGTGCACTCTGACACGAACGGCAGCCCGTTCTTCACCGGCGAGCTTCTTCGGCACCTCGCTTCGACCGGCACCCTCAGCGAAACCAATGGCGTTTGGAGCGTGCAGAAAGGGGCCGGAGATCTGCCAGTTCCCGAGTCGGTGCGCGACGTCGTCGGTCAGCGCCTTGGACGCCTGGGAGGTGATCTCGTCGACGTGCTTTCCAGCGCAGCAGTCATTGGGTTCTCGTTCGACCTCGACCTGCTCGCCGAAGTTTCGGGAAGCACTCTCGATGAAGTCATCGACCTCGTCGAACTCGGCGAACGAGCGACGCTCGTACAAGAAGCTGGTGTAGCGAACCGGTACTCGTTTGTGCACGCAATCGTTCGCCAGACCCTGCTCGACGACATCAGCCACACCAGACGAGCCCGCGCTCATCGGCGAATTGCGGAAGCGCTCGAACAGCTGCCCGGAAACCGGATCGACGAACTCGCCCACCACTGGTTTAGCGCCGTCACCCCGGTCGACAACGACAAAGCAATCCACTATCTACGCTTGGCGGCCGAGCGCGATGTCGCCGCTCTCGCGTGGGAAGCCGCCATCGGGCGTTACCAACAGATCATTGGCCTACTCGAAGAGCACAATGCTCTGGATGGCTCGGTCACCCTCGCCGAAACATGGTTGGCGCTTGGCGAGGCGCTGCGGGCCTGTGGCGATCTCGAGTACCGACCAACGATGGAAAAGGCCGGTCGGCTCGCCCGACGCGCCGACCGTGCCGATCTGCTCGCTCGGGCTGCCGTGGGTTGCCTCAAGCCGGGGGTGTGGTTCGTCAACGCTGGCGATACCGACGACATCATGATCGGTATGTGCGAGGGAGCACTCGATGACCTCGATCCGCACGATCCACTGCGAGTGCGGGTTCTTGCAACCTTGGCAACGGTGCTTGCGTTCGATCCCGACCGGCCTCGTCGAGAGAAGCTGGTTTCCGAGGCTCAGCAGGTAGCTCGAAGTATTGGCGACCCCTATTTGTTGAGCTCAGCGCTGATCGCGACGTTCCTTGCCCTCTGGGATCCCAGCACCTACGGCGAACGGTGCAGCATCGCTGACGAACTGACTACTCTTGCGCACCGCACGGGCGATGCCGAATTCGCGTTTCTGGGAGGGTTCTTCAACGCAAGTTGTGCGTTAGAGGGCGGAGATCCAGATGGGGCTCTCACCCATTTGGGCAAACTCGAACGGCCGATCGCCGAGACCCGTAACTTCTGGTTCAACTTCCTCGTCGAACGGATGTCAAACGGCATCTCCATTGCTCGTCGAGAGCCCGACATGGCGCCGGTCATCGACGAACAGCTCGAACGGTCGGCCGAGACGCAAGCAGACGCGCCCGGTACGTGGGCCGCGCAGCACGCCACGATTGCGCTGCAGGATGGCCGGTTCGGTTCGATGGCCGGTTCACTCGAGGCCAGTTACGAACGAAGCAAGGCCCAGGGGATCTGGTCGTATGCGCTGGTTATTGCGTTACATGAGAACGGCGACATCGAGCGAGCCAACGAGGTAGCCGATGAACTCCGTGCGCCCGACGTGATGGACTTCTTCTGGCTGGTCTCGATGCAGATGTACGCCGAGATCGGGTACCGCTTGAACCGGCCGCATATCTGCGCAGAAACCCTTGAGGCGCTGGAGCCCTACCGCGGCCGCGTGGGCGTGGTGGCGTCGGGCACCTTGGTGTGGGGACTGGTGTCGACCACCGTTGGTTTGTCGGCGTTGGCAACCGGCGACCGTGGTTTGGCAATCGATGCGCTATCGGGTGCCGTTCGTGAGGCCAAACAGTTCGGCTCGCCCTACTTTGGGGTGCACAGCGGGCGTCTGCTGACCGAAGCTCTCATCGCTGAAGGCTCGTTCACCGACGCCGCGCCCGCATTGGCCGAGGCCGCTGCGGTAGCGCACGAGCACGGTTTTGCAGGCGAACTCCAGCGTCTCGAGGCGTTGAGATCACGCCTGGCCTGAGGTCCGCTTCGTCCAATTGTCGACGATGTACTGCTGCACCATCAGGCTGATCAAGCATCCCGCACCAGCCGACGCGGCCCAGGCGAGACCCGTGGCTGCCGCCTGGTCGAACGACGCCAGAGTATCGATTTGGCCGGTGAACCAAAGGCCAAACGGAAGAGCTGCAGCGACCGGAATCGCCAACCATCCGGCACGGCGAGACATACCTGCAACAAGACCAATGGCGTAAAAGACAACCCACATACCGCCGAGAGTAGAAGGCGCCGTTGGGCCTCGGGAAGGGCAAAATGGCCCCTTTTGTTCACCCCGGTCCTCGTCGGACAGGCAGCGATGGCTGGGTTAGTTCGTGGCTGAAGCTGCTGCTTGTTTGGCGTGATAGCTCGAACGCGTGAGCGGGCTCGACTCGACGTGGCTAATGCCCAGTCGATCCTCGCCGTACTGTTTCAGTGCTTCGAACTCGTCGGGAGGAACCCAGCGGGCAACCGGCACATGGTGGCTGGTGGGCCGGAGGTATTGGCCGATGGTGACGATGTCGATGCCAACACCCGCAAGGTCGCCCATGGTCTGACAGACCTCTTCGAACGTTTCGCCCATGCCGACGATGATTGAAGATTTGGTGGTGAGGCCGGCTTCTTTTGCCCGGGCCAAGACCGCAAGGCTACGGGCGTACGACGCCGAAGGCCGTGCCATGCGTTGCAGCCGGGCGACGGTCTCGATGTTGTGATTGAGCACGTCGGGCCGAGCGTTGAAGATGATGTCGAGCGACGATGCCTCGCCCTTGCAGTCGGAGATAAGCACCTCGACACCGACGCCGGGTGTGCGCTTGCGAATCGCGTCGATGGTGTCGGCGAAACCCTGAGCGCCGCCGTCGGCCAGGTCGTCGCGGGCGACGGTGGTGAGCACGGCAAATTGCAACGCCATTCGCTCGACAGCCTCGGCGACGTTTGCCGGCTCGGCTGGGTCGGGAGCTTCGGGCTTGCGGGTGTCGACGAGACAGAACCCACAGGCGCGTGTGCACCTTTCGCCGTTGATCATGAACGTCGCCGTGCCGTCAGACCAGCAGTCGTAGATGTTGGGGCAACCGGCTTCTTCACAAACCGTGACCAGGTTGAGGTCGCGCATCACACCTTTGAGCCGCCGGTAGTCGTCGCCCATCTCGGCTTTGACACGCATCCACTCTGGCTTGCGGCTTGCAATCTGCAGCCCTTCGGTTACACCGGCCTCGTTGAGCCGTGACTGCAAGCGGACCGATGTTCCGTCGGTGGGTGCCGGCGAAACGTCGACAGCAGTGTCGACATGGGGGTTGGCTGCGGTTCCTGAGGCCTCACCAGGACCCGCGCCTTGTGAGAACAGGGAGAGGTCTTCGAGGCGGTGTCGCCACACAACGTCGGCCCGGTCGACCGCATCGGGGCCGCCCCAAAGTTCGTCGGCGAGCGCCGCCAAGGTGTCAACGACCGTGCGCATCTCGGTGTCGATGCCTTCGGCGGCGAGCGAGGTGACTGCTTTGTCGGCGATACCGCAGGGAATGATGTTGTCGAAGTACGACAGGTCAGGGTCGACGTTGATGGCGAAGCCGTGCATCGAGCGGCCCCGCGAGAGACGTACGCCCACCGCGGCAATCTTTCGCGGCTTGGGTCCGTCGGGTTCGACCCACACGCCGGGGAAACCTGCCAGGCGTCCGACGTCGGTGAGTCCGAGTTTTGCGAGCGAGTCGATGACAAGCTCTTCGACCGACGTGACGTAGGCGACGGTGTCGGCCATGCCTCCGCCGCGCTTTCCGGCGACAGTGACGATTGGGTAGCCGACCAGCTGTCCGGGCCCGTGATAGGTAACGTCGCCGCCGCGTGACGCGGCTACAACCGGAACACCTGCGGCTGCGGGCAAAATGTTTGCGGGGTCGGCTCGCACGCCCATTGTGTAAACGTGGGAGTGCTCGAGCAACAGAAGGTGATTGGCGGTTGAATGGGCGAAGAAGCCGCGTTGCAACGCGAGCGCGTCGTCGTAGTCGACCTGGCCTAACCAGCGGACCTGGAGAGGTCCCGATTTTAGATCTCGCTCGACCAATCTCTCGTCTCAATAATCTCGCGAATGCGGGCGAGGAACGCTGCGGCATAGGCACCGTCGAATGCTCGGTGATCCCAGGCCAATGCCAGGACTCCCACCGAGTGGATGACGATTGACTCGTTGCCGTAGGAGTCGGTGGCGACGACAGGCTTGCGGCTGATGCCGTCGGTGGACAAGATGGCCACCTGCGGCTGGCTGATGACCGGGAACTGCATCATCGTGCCGTAGCTGCCGGCGTTAGTAATGGTGAACGTGCCCCCGCTGATTTCGTCAGCCGACAACTTCTTCGACCGGGCGCGGGTGGCGAGGTCGGCGATTTCGACCGCGATTGCCCGAAGTCGCTTGGCGTCTGCGTTCTGCACCACTGGGGTGAGCAGCCCTTGGAAGTCGAGGTCGACCGCGATGGCAAGGTTGACCGAGTCGTGCGTGACCAGGCCACCGTCGACCACGCTTGCGTTGAGATGCGGGAATTCGCGAAGTGCGTCGGTGAGCGCACGAGCGATGAAGGGCAGGTAGGTGAGACTGGTGCCTTCCTCGGCTTTGAACGCCGCTTTGTGGGCCCGCCGCACCACGTCGACGCCTTCGTAGTCGACCTCGATAGCAGTGAGAACATGCGGTGCTGTCGACTTGGACATCACCATATGTTCGCCGGTGAGGCGACGGATGTTCGAGAACTTTTGTACCTCGCCAGCACCCGCGGACGGAGCGGGAGCCGCTGCGGCACGGGCCGGAGCCGGCGCTGCTTGTGTGGCTGCGGCGGGAGCCGGAGCCGGGGTTGCAGCTGGTGCTGGCGCTGAGCCGCGACCTGCGGCGATGGCCTTTTCGACATCGCTGCGAGTGATTCGGCCGCCGACACCGGTGCCGGTCAGCAGGTCGACATCGATATTGTTTTCGGCGACGAGGCGACGAACGACGGGCGACAACAGCTTGCCTGGCGCAGTCGACACGGGGGCCGCAGCGGGAGCTGCCGCAGCAGCAGCCGCCGCGGGAGCGGGCTTTGCCGGAGCAGCAGCCGCAGGCGCAGGCGCGGCGGCAGGTGCAGCTGCTGCACCTGAGGCGGCTCCGCCCATGCGGGCCAGAACAACGCCGACGTCGACCGTGTCGCCTTCGGCAACCAGAATCTCGCTCAGCACACCACTGACCGGCGACGGAACCTCAGAATCAACCTTGTCGGTCGACACCTCAAAGAGAATCTCGTCCTCGG
>CALLQB010000111.1 GCA_938015295.1 uncultured Acidimicrobiales bacterium | reverse complement strand
CTTTGTCGAAACCGACCGCCCCGGCTTTCGTCGACGCGTCATTACCGGCGAACACCTCCAGCTGTGCTTTTGGCGCATCGACGGCGGCACCAGTGGCTCGTTCCTGCACAAACACGACGACCACGAACAGCTCGGCATCATCGCCCGAGGCAAGCTCGACTTTCGCATCGGCGCCGAAGACAACGAAGACCGCACGGTGATCGGCCAGAACGAGGCCTATCTTGCACCCAAGGGCATCTGGCACGGAGACAGCGTGTTCGTCGGCGACGACGAATACAACGAATGCTGGATACTCGATGTGTTCTCGCCACCGCGCGACGATCTGAAAGAAGGCTGAGATGACCACTCCTGACTGGCGACTCGCCGTCGACATCGGCGGCACGTTCACCGACGTCGTGCTCGTCGATGCCGCGTCGGGCCGGGTGGTGGTCGACAAGACCCTCACCACACCCAGTGCACCCCTCGACGCCGTACGCACCGGCCTCACCCAGCTTCTCGCAAAGGCCGGCGTGTCTCCCGGCGAAATCACCGCACCCATCGTGCACGCAACAACGCTCATTACCAATGCCCTAATCGAGGGCAAGACCGGTCGCGCCGGGCTCGTCACCACACAGGGATTTGGCGACACGCTTCTCATTCGTGACGAACATCGTTACGACATGTACGACCTGCAGATCGAGTTTCCGGCACCACCCATTCCCCGAGACCTCACCTTCGAACTCGACGAACGCACAGGCGCCGAAGGCGTTGTGCTCACCAATCCCTCCCCGAGAGACCTCGATGCACTCGCCGAGAAGCTCAAGGTCGCCGAGGTTGAATCGGTAGCGATCTGCCTCATCAACTCCTATGTCAACGGCGCCAACGAACGAGTTGTTGCCGATCACCTTCGCAGCGCACTCGGCGTGCCGGTATGCATCTCTTCGGAGATCTCGCCGCAGATTCGCGAATATCCGCGTATGGTCACCACCGCCTGCAACGCCTCAACCATGCCGGTCATCGGCCCCTACCTCACCGAGCTGCAGAAATGGCTAGCCGCCGAAGGCTTCGGTGGCTCGGTACTCATGATGCTTTCCAACGGCGGTGTCGTCTCCGCAGACGACGCAGCGGCAGGCCCGATTCGCCTCGTCGAGTCGGGTCCCGCAGCCGGCGCTCTCGCTGGCACCTGGTTCGCGAACCGGCTCGGCATCGACCGTCTACTGTGCTTTGACATGGGTGGCACCACCGCCAAGGCGTGCCTGATCGAAAACGGCGAACCCGAACTCACCAACACCTTCGAGGTTGCCCGGGCCTACCGCTTTAAGAAGGGGTCGGGCTTCCCGGTCTCGGTACCGTCGGTCGACCTTGTCGAAATCGGCGCCGGTGGCGGAAGCCTCGCCCGCGTCGACCAGTTTGGACTACTCAAGGTTGGTCCTGATTCGGCTGGCGCCGACCCGGGCCCCGCCAGTTATGGCAACGGCGGCACAATTCCTGCCGTCACCGACACCGACGTACTGCTCGGCCTTCTCGATCCGGGAGGTTTCCTCGGCGGCGACATGCCGCTCGACGAATCGCTTGCCGAATCAGCCACGGCATCGGTAGCGAACGACCTCGGGCTCAGCGCCATCGATACCGCAGCCGGCGTGCACGAAGTCGTCAACCAGAACATGGCCGCCGCTGCCCGCATGCACGGTGTCGAAATGGGCGTCGACCTTCGTGGTGTACCACTCATCGCGTTTGGCGGCGCCGGGCCCGTTCATGCGTGTGGCGTGGCCGACCTGCTCGAATCCGACCGAGTGATCTTTCCGGTCAACGCGAGCGTGCTCTCGGCGTTCGGCACCCTGGTTTCGCCGGTGCGCATCGACCTTGCCCGCTCGCTCCCCCGCCTCATCGACAACGTCGAACCGGCCGAACGAGACTCGCTGCTCGACGACCTCCGCAGCGAAGGCCGACGAGTACTGCTTGCCGCAGGCGTGCCCGATGATGCCGTTGTCTTCCGCTACGGCGTCGATGCACGGTACGCCGGCCAAGGCAACGAAATTACGGTGTGGGTAGGCGAAGGCAACTCCTGGCCAGCCAGCGCCGACCAGGTCACCAACGCCTTCGTCGAGGAATACCAGCGCATCTACGGCATGGCGATTCCCGATGTGCCGATCGAAGTCGTCACCTGGCGCCTTGCCGCTTCGGCCGCGACCTCGGTAGTCGAACCCGACACCACCCTTGCCGCATCCACCGGCACACCCCAACCGGCCAAACAACGTCCAGTAGTATTCGGCCGTGGCCAAGACGCCATCGACACCCCTATCTATCAGCGTTCCGAACTCGGCGCTGGGGCAACATTCCCAGGCCCAGCAATCGTCGAAGAACGAGAGACCACCTCGGTCATTCGCCCCGGTTGGGACGTCGAGGTGGCTCCCGATGGATCACTTATCGCTACACGTCGCGAAGTAAAAAGAGGGACATCATGACCGTTACTGAATCCGTCGCCGCTGACTTCGATCCCGTTGAACTCGAGATTCTCTGGCAGTCGCTCATCTCGACGGTCAACGAACAGGCCCGCGCACTTCAGCGCGCCGCGTTCTCGCCGATCGTGCGCGAAGCAGGCGACCTCGCCAACGCGGTCTTCGACCGACGCGGCCGAATGGTCGCTCAAGCTGTCACCGGCACACCGGGGCATATCAACTCGCTCGCCATCGGCGCAGCCAAGATGCTCGAAGAGTTTCCGGTCGACACCCTCGAGCCGGGCGATGTGCTCATCACCAACGATCCGTATAAGACCGCAGGCCAGTTACTCGATGTAACCGTCCTCGTTCCGGCCTGGCGCAACGGACAACCAATCGCCTTCTTCGGTTCGACCATTCACCACACCGACGTCGGCGGTTACGGCATCGGTGCTGGCGGCCGCGACGTATTCGAAGAGGGACTGTGGATCCCCATCTGCAAGCTGATGAAAGGGGGCGAACGCAACGACGATGTGTGGCGCTTCATCTTGTCGAACGTGCGCCAGCCCGACCATATGGCTGGCGACCTTCACGCTCAGATGGCTTCAGGTCAGGTTGGAGCGCAACGTCTTACCACCTTGTGTGACTCGTTCAACCTTGACGACATCGAAGGCCTCGCCGACGAAATCATCGACCGCTCCGAAGCAGCCACCCGAGCCAGCTTCAAAGAACTACCTGCTGGAAAGTACGACGCAAGCGCTGTTCTCGATCTTGCCGACGGCAGCCTCATCGACATCGTCTGCTCGGTGCAGGTCGACAACGTGTTGGGCGAAATCACCGTCGACTACGAAGGCACCTCCGACGCGAGTCCCTGGGGTATCAACGTCGTCAAGAACTACACCCACGCCTACACAACCTTCACGGTTCGTTCCTGCATCAACCCCGACATCCCGAATAATCACGGCAGCCTCGCCCCCATCAACGTGGTGGCCCCCGAAGGTTCCATCGTCAACGCCATAGCGCCCCAACCGGGTACCGCCCGCCATGTTGTTGGCATGTTCCTGCCGAACGCGCTGCTCAAGGCATTGGCGCAGATCAAGCCGAATGAGGCAATGGCTGAGGGTTCTGGAGCCGTGTGGACCATGCAGGTCAACGGCAACCACGACGACGGATCGCCGTTCATCACCGCCATGTTCACCTACGCCGGAGGCGTCGGCGCTCGAGCAACCAAACCCGGACTCAGCGCCTGTTCGTACCCGACTGGTGTCTCGGCGGTACCGATCGAAGTTGTCGAGGCTTCGGCGCCTATTCGTTTCCACGAGAAGTCGCTTCGATCAGGCTCGGGCGGCGCTGGTCAACAAACTGGTGGCCTCGGCCAGACCATCGCCTTCTCGGTCGACACCGAAAAGCCTTGGCAACTCAACGCGGTAACCAGCCGACTTTCTCACCCACCCGAGGGAATCTTTGGCGGAAAGCCCGGTGCTGCGGGCGGCTTCAGTGTCAACGGCGAAGCTGTACAGACCCAGGCCCGTATCTCGCTGAGCAAACAAGACGTTGTGCGGCTCGATCTGCCTGGCGGCGGCGGCTACGGCACGCCTGAATAGCCATGCTGACCTGGGATGCCCCAACAACCTTTGCCCACGTGTGGGCGAGGTCTGTCTCGGAGTACCCAGACGCGCCCTTCCTTGTCTTCGAAGCACCCGACGCCCAAGCCACCGAATGGACATACTCGCAGTTCGATGCGCAGGTGCAGCGAGTCGCCGCATTTCTGAGAGGCCAGGGCATCGCGTCGGGCTCATCGGTGCATCTTGCGTTGACCAACAGTCCGACCTTTATTGCCGTGTGGCTCGCAGCTGTTCGACTGGGCGCATGGATTGTTCCCGGCGACCCGTTGGGACGTGCCCCCGAGTTTGCCGACCAGATCGAACGAACCAAGCCCGGCGTCGGGTTCTATGCAGCGTCACGGTCCGAGGCCTACCTCGAAGCTGTACCCGCCTCGATGGTCGCGGTCGCAATCGACGAGGCCGACGCGACCTTCGCACCATTCGCCGAGGCAGTGCTTCCGGGGAAAGGGTCCACCGACGGGCCGGTGCCCTCGTTAGGTGACCGAGCCGCAGTCATGTTCACCAGCGGCACGACCGGACGACCCAAAGGCGTCGAGATCAGCCAGGCCAACTACGCGTTTGCGGGCAAGGTTATGGCCGAGGCCGCCAACCTCACGAGCGACGATCGCCACATTGTTGTGCTGCCGTTGTTTCACGCCAACGCCCAGTACTACTCGTTCGCCTCAGCGATTTGGGTAGGCGCATCGGTCGCCCTCATGCACACCTTCTCAGCCAGCGGATTCCTCACGCAGGCAGCCCGGCACAAGGCAACGTGCGCCAGCCTGTTCGCAGCACCGTTGCGGATGATCCTCGCCCGAGGCGAAAAAACCGAAGGCGTCGCCCTTCGACACTGCTGGTTCGCACAAAACATCGCCGACGATCAATTCGAGACACTCACCGACTGGTTTGGCTGCCAGCCACGCCAGCTCTACGGCATGACCGAAACCATTCCGGCCGTACTGTCCGAAGAGACCACCAATCCTCGCCCCGATTCCATGGGGAGTATCACCCCCGGCTGCGCGGTAGAGATCCATCGTGCCGACGGCACAAAAGCCGACCCCGACGAGGTGGGCGAAGTCGTGGTTGGCGGCACACCAGGGCTGACACTGTTCAGCGCCTACCTCGACGATCCCGAAACGACGGCGTCGAGTTTCCGAGATGGCTGGTTTCTCACCGGCGACCGCGCCTCCTGCGACGCCGACGGCCGATTCTTCTTCGATGGTCGGCGCTCCGATGTACTCAAAGTCGCCGGCGAAAACGTGTCGACGGTCGAGGTCGAAGCGGTGCTCACTGCGCACCCGAAGGTGCTTGAAGCCTCGGTGGTTGGCGCCCCCGACCCGGTGCGCGATGAGGTACCGGTGGCCTACGTGGTTGCCAGCAACGCCGAGAACCCGCCAACGGTGGCCGAGTTGCTCGACTGGTGTCACGGTCGTTTGGGCAAAGCTAAACAGCCCCGGTCGGTCACCTTTCTCGACGAGCTACCCCGAACCAGTGTTGGCAAGATCCGAAAATTCGTTCTGAAAGATGCCGTACTAACCAACGAGGCGCAAACTCTATGACCAAGCTCAACGACGACCTTCTCACGAGTCTCGATGACTCGGTTGCCGATGTCGCCAACGCTCGCACGCTTCACCCCGATCTCTACGTATCGCCCGAGGTGTTGCAGGTCGAGAAGGAACAGCTGTTCATGCGCGAATGGCTGGCTGTGGGCCGTGCCGAACGCATCCCGAACGCTGGCGACTGGTTCACCGTCGACATCATGGAAGAACCAATCATCGTTGTGCGCGACAAAGAGGGCGTCGTACGGTCGATGTCGGCCGTGTGTCAGCACCGAGCGATGCAGGTGTGCGAAGGCGAAGGCAACTCGTCGACGTTCAAATGCCCCTACCATCACTGGATCTACGGCCAGGACGGCCGACTACTTGGCTCGCCCGCCATGGAACGCACCGACGACTTCGACAAGGCCGACTTTGGTCTGCCGCCGCTCGCCGTCGAAGAGTGGCAAGGCTTCATCTTCGTCAACTTCGATCTCGACGCCGCTCCCCTCGCCCCAACGCTCGAGCGATACACGCCATTTCTGACGAACTTTGATCTGGTCAACGCTGTCTGCCCTGGCACGTTCACCCTCGAAAACCTTCCGTGGAACTGGAAGGTCATGTTCGAAAACTTCAACGACGGTTACCACGCCAACCGGCTCCACCAGTTCGTGCAGGACTTTTGCCCATCGGACATGTCGGGATTTCCGGTGCCGTGGGACGACGACTCGAACGTCGTGTTCCGCACCGCGGGGTACACCCACATCGACGGCGGCTTCAACGCCACACATCGCGTCATCATGGAGGTTTTCCCGGACCTCACCGAGGAAGAGCGCATGCGGTCGACGTTCGCGCTCATTCCACCGGTGTTGTGCCTTGGCACGGCACCCGACCAGTGCTTCTTCTTTCTGATTCGGCCGACCGGCCCCGAGACGATCGACGTCGAGATCGGGTACATCTTTCATCCGTCTGCACTCGACGACCCGCTGTTTAACGAGAAGTTAACGCTCTCTGACGCTGGGGTGCAGGTGTTCGTGGAACAAGATCAGGATGCAACAACCAAGGTTCAAAAAGGTCTTCGCTCGCGGTACGCCCCTCGGGGCCGTTACTCGTGGCAAGAAGAAAGTCATGTGCAGTTCAATCGTTGGCTGGCAAAGCGCTATCGCAGCGCAACAAAATGAAAGCGCTATCGCAGCGCCATGGAATGAATTCGCCTGAAACAGCAATACCGATTACACAAACAACGCGGCACTGACCGCGCGGAGGGGAACCCGATGTCAAACAAATTCACGAAACTGCTGGCGTTACTGCTAGCCCTAACCATGATCGCTGCCGCATGCGGTAGCGACGATCCCGATGATGCCGGCGAAACGCCGGAGGATACGACCGACGAGGTCGCAACCGATACGACCGAGGCAGCTCCGGCTACCGAAGCACCCGAAGAGGCGATGGAGGAAGACCCAGAGCCGGCTACCACCGAACCGATCGAAGTCGATGCACTCGTCGCACAGTTCGACTCCAACGGCGACGGCACCGTCACTATTGGTGTTGCAGCTGCGGGCCCACGCGACGACAACGGCTACTACCAGTCGCTGGTGAACTTCGCCGAAGACTTCTCTGCCGAGAACAACTTCGCTCCACCAATCGTCAGCGACAACATTGGCCCCGCCGAAGCCGCACAGGCTCTCAGCGACCTCGCGCAACAAAACGTCGACATCTTGATGGTCGGCGCCAGCGAAATCGCCGAACCGTTGGCTGATCTCACCGAGCAGTTCCCCGACATCTTCTGGTACTGCAACTGCGGCGCGGGTTTCGCTGAGCTTCCGGGCCTCGCGCAAGCAACCGACTGGGGTGCAGCTATCCATTACTCAGCAGGCGTGGCAATGGGCGCCGTGCTCCAAGAACAGGGAAGCACCAGCGCCGTATGGCTCGGATGCTGTGGCATCAACTTCGAGGTCGAGGCGTACGACGCAACGTTGTACGGCCTCCAGTCGGTCGACGAAAGCTTCACTATGGAGTACGTCGGCACGGGTGACTTCGAGTTCGACTTCGACAACGCAGCGAACGCCACTGCAGCGCTCACCAACGCACAGGCCAACGGCGCAACACTCGTCTACGCCTACCTCGGTGGAGCACTCGATCCCGTTGGCCAACTGGCAACCGACGAGGGCATGGCAGCATTCGCAGCCGGACCAGCCGATGTTTGCGAACGCGACATCCCGTGGACGGGAGGCGTGGTCTTCGACGGCGGGCTCTATGCATCGCAGGCACTTCGCTTGATCATCGACGGCGAACTCACCGAAGGCTCGACCTACCAGTTCCCAACTGAACCGGGTCTCAACGGCGCCGTGCTTTGCGACGCATCCGCCGATGCCCAAGGCGCAGTCGACGGAGCGTTTGGACTTCTCGCCTCGTTCGATGACGCCCTCTACGGCGACCTCGGAGCAATCTCGGGCGCTGCGTACGGCGGCTGATGGTTTCGGGTTCCACTGACCTTCCCGGGGCGGGCTCCTCTATGGAGTCCGCCCCAGCGGTCGACCTACGCAACATCACCAAACGGTTCGGCGCGGTTACCGCATGCGACCAGATCGACCTTGCCCTCACGCGCGGTCGCATCCACGGCATCCTCGGCGAGAACGGCGCCGGTAAATCGACGTTGATGAAAATACTCATCGGCCTCGTGCTTCCCGACGAGGGATCGATCACGATCGATGGTGAGGCAACCCAGATCCACAGCCCACTCGCGGCTGCCGAACTCGGTATTGGGATGGTGCATCAGCACTTCAGCTTGGTTGATCCGCTCACCGTTTGGGAGAACGTCGCCCTCGGTGACGCCGGCCGCCTCGACCCCAACGCCATTCGCAACCGGATCGGCAATATTGCCGATCAGTACGGCCTACGCATCGAGCCCGATGCCCGGGTCGGCGATCTCACCGCCGGTCTGCGCCAGCGCGTCGAGATCATCAAGTGTCTCCGTCGCGATCCGAGCATCGTCATCTTCGACGAACCAACATCGGTACTTACCCCGGAAGAATCCGTGCAGCTTTTCGCATCGCTGCGTCAGGTCGTGGCCGACGAGGGCCGCGCCGTGGTTTTGGTGAGCCACAAGCTCGACGAGGTACTGCACGCCACCGACGACATAACCATCATGAGACAGGGCAAGGTCGTCGATCGTCTACTCGCCGCCGACGCCGACGCTCCGACGCTTGCCCGGGGAATGGTTGGACGAGACGTCTCGCTACGTTCCGAGCGGGCAGCACTAGGGGTGCTCGCTGTCGACGACCCGCCGGTCGACCACGTGCTAGCGCAACCCGACGGTACGCCGGTTCTCGAGATTCTCGGAGCGACGGCCCACGCACCCGACGGAAGGGCCGTTCTCAACAACTTCTCGCTCAAACTTCATGCTGGCGAGATCGTCGGCATCGCTGGAGTCGAAGGCAACGGGCAACGCGAACTCGGCGATCTGCTTTCCAGCCTGATATCGCTCGATGCCGGCTCGGTCGTCGTCGACGGCCACAAGATTACACCTGGCAGATCTGGGGCGATGGCGAGGGCCGGCGTTGGGGTTATCCCCGAAGACCGCCACGACAGCGGCATCGTGCTCGACATGTCGTTGGCCGAGAACCTGATCCTTGTCGATCAATCCGCCGTCGCGCCGAAAGGTTTTATCGACCACGGAGCCCTTGAGGCGCACGCCAATGCGATGATCGAACAGTTCGATATTCAGTGCAGCGGCCCGCACGCTCCAATGTGGTCGCTGTCGGGCGGCAATCAGCAGCGCGTTGTGCTTGCTCGTGAGCTGTCGCAGCAACCCAAAGTCCTGGTGGCAGCGCAACCAACCCGCGGGCTCGATGTTGGCGCGATCGAATACATGAGCGACCGGTTGCGAGCAGCCGCAGACGATGGCGTTGCCGTGCTGCTTATTTCCAGCGAGCTCGAAGAGATCCTGGATATGTCACACCGGATCGTCGTTATGCATGCAGGCCGCCTCGTCGGCGAAATGCCACGGGCCGACGTCGACCTCGAGCGACTGGGCCTGATGATGGGCGGCGCGACCGTATGAGTGCGGGCACCGCACACCGCCAGAACTCGCGCCTTCGCGAGTGGATCTTCTTCTACATCCTCAGCATCATCGCCGCTCTCGTGCTTTCGGCGATCCTTGTCGAGGCGACTGGAGGCGACTGGCGGCCGGTCATGAATGCACTTCTCGACGGCAGCCTTCGTCGACCCGGCCGCTGGGGCGAGACACTCGGCACCGCGGCCCCGATGCTTCTGGTGGCCCTTGGCACGATCATTTCGTCGAAGGCCGGACTGATCAACATTGGTCAGGAAGGCCAACTTTTTGTAGGTGCCGCCTTTGCGACGTACTTCGGGTTTCTTCTTGGCGGTCCCGGCCCGCTCAACGTTGTGCTCATCTTGATCTTTGGCGCCGTTGGCGGCGCAGCTTGGGCTGGCGTTGCGGCCCTCCTCAAGTTCTGGCGAAACGTGCCTGAGGTGCTCTCGACACTGCTGCTAGTCACCGTTGGCGGGCAACTGGTCGCCTACGGGCTTAGCCAGCCCTGGTTACTCCTCGCTCCCCTCGCCGATCGCGGTAATCGAAACCAAGTAAGTACCCAGCTCGCCGACGACAACCGGCTTCCCCGACCCGAAATCTTCGGCAACGAGGTGCCCTCCGCCGTCTTCATCGCAATCGCACTCGCTGCGGTCGTCAGCGTGCTACTAGCCCGCACCACCTGGGGGTTCAGGCTGCGAATGCTCGGCCGAAACCCACGTGCGGCGCAGCGGTCTGGTGTAGGACAAACCCGCTACGGCGCAGCAGCTCTCCTGTTGAGCGGCGCGTTCGCCGGTGTGGCCGGCGCAGCAATGCTTGCCGGAGGCGGATTCGCATTCGGCAACTATCAACTCGTGCCGGGCTTCTCCGCCAATATTGGCTGGACGGGTCTGCTGGTTGCACTCGTAGCCCGAGAGAAGGCTCTCGTGGCTATCCCGGTGGCATTCGTTTTTGCGAGTCTTCGTACTGGCTCAAGCTTTGTCGGGGCAACCGGCGTCGAGGGTCGCATCACCGACGTTATTCAGGGTTTCCTTGTGCTTGCGCTCCTAGTTCCTCCAGCGGTCATGTTTTTGCGAGAACGACAACGAGCCCGCGCCGCGGCAACCGAAAGGGTATAGATGGGCGGATTCTTTCAAGCCTTCTGGGACATTGCATCAAGCAACTCGACATACCTCAACGGTGCACTGTTTGCCGCGTTCCTCGCCTTTGCCGCCACCGGCGAATGGGTCGCCGAGCGCGCTGGCACACTCAACATTTCGGTCGAGGGCATGCTGTTGGCTGGAGCCTTTACTAGTGCAGTGGGGTACAACATCACCGAGTCGATGATCCTGGCACTGTTTTGCGGCGTTCTCGGTGGGTTGATCATCGCCGGGGTTCAGGCAGAGATGAGCCATCGATTAACCGCCGACCAATTCGTCGTGGGTCTCACCCTCAACATCCTTGTTCTTGGGCTCGCTGGCTTCCTCGACAACGAAATTCAACCGGCCACCAAACTGGCCAGCAGCTTTGACGTGCCGCTACTCAGCGACCTACCGCTCATCGGCCAGGCGCTGTTTGGCCAACGCTGGCCGTTCTATGTGCTCTACCCGCTCATCCCGTTCACGTGGTGGCTGGTGTACCGCACCCGGTGGGGGCTCGAATTGCGCTCGGTGGGCGAGAACCCCCAGTCGGCCGACGTATCAGGAATCGATGTCAACAAGCGTCGACGCCAAAGCATCTACTACGCCGGCTTCACCTCAGGGCTCGGCGGCTGGTTCCTCATCTTTGGCCAGATCGGGCTCTTCGAAGATTCGGTTATCGGCGGTCGTGGCTTCATCGCCATCGCTGCGGTCATCTTTGGCGGCTGGACGCTTCGAGGCACACTGGCGGGCTGCATCATCTTTGCCGGAGCATTGTCGTTCCGGCTCTCTGTGCAGGGACTTGGCTATGAGGTCAATAGCGAGTTGTTGCAATCGTTGCCCTTCATTGTCACGCTGCTCGGTATGGCGATCTTCGCCCACCGGGTCCGCGCTCCGGCTGCGCTCGCTCAGCCATTTGTGCGCGGACTGAAGTAACCGGCCAGGACCATGCACCAACATTCTTTCTGCGGTGGCGACCATTCGGTGGTCGCCCCAGAATTCACCAGTAACCAAGCCGAACGCCGACGGAGGCACCCATGAAAGCAATGCTGTACAACGAGGCAGGCGGACCCGAGGTTCTGCAATACATCGATGTCGACGACCCTGAGCCCGGACCGGGCGACGTCATCGTTGATGTTGCCGCGACATCGCTCAACCGGCTCGATGTGGTGCAACGCAACGGCTGGTTTCAGATGCCCGGCTTCGACTATCCCCATATTGCGGGCATGGACGTCGCTGGCACCATCTCGGCTGTTGGGTCGGAGGTCTCCGGAGTTTCTGTCGGTGACCGTGTTGTCGTCGACCCCTCTCTCGCCGGCGTCGCCGATTCTTCCAAGCTCGCCGGCCGAGGTGACCTGTACGGCGATCTCGGCATTATCGGTGGCACCGTGCACGGTGGCTACGCCGAGAAATGCCTGGTGCCGGGCACACACGTCTACGCACTACCGGCTGACATGCCCTTCGAACATGCCGCTACTTTCCCGACCTGCTACCTCACTGCCGCCCATGCGATCTTCGACGTGGGCGAACTCGAAGCTGGCGAAACGGTGATGATTCACGCCGCCGGGTCTGGCGTGTCGACCGCAGCTATCCAGCTTGCGAAAAGCGCCGGCGCCACCGTCCTTGCCACCGCAGGTACCGACGAAAAGTGTGAGCGTGCGCTCACCATCGGCGCCGATCATGTCCTGAACAACAGAACCGGCGACGTCACGGCATTCGCCCGCGAGGTCACCCAGGGCGCCGGCGTGAACATGGTCTTCGATCACGTTGGCACCGCACTGTTTGGCGCATCGCTCTTTGGCACCGGTGTCCGCGGACGCCTGGTGACTTGCGGAAATTCTTCAGGCGACGAGGCGACCATCCCGTCGCTGGGGTACCTCTTCCACTCCGGCATCAAGATCATGGGCTCGGATCCATACCGTCCTGAAGAGTTCGGCCCGGTGTGGGACACCTTCTGCAACGGCGACTTCGAAGTGGTTATCGACTCAGAGTTTGCCCTCGCCGATGCCGCCGAGGCCCAAAACAAGATGCTGGCTAGCGACTTCTTCGGCAAAATCATCCTGAAGCCCTGAGTCGCACCCATGTACGAACCTCGCGATCCGCCCTATCCCGAACTAAAGAAGACCCACAGTATGGCCCACAAGGGCCGCCCGTGGACCGACTACAAACCGCCTCCGGCAGCTCCTGTTTGGGCCGCCATCGAAGGGCTTGGCCGATACTACATTCTGCTCGCAGCGATCGAGCTCGACGTGTTCGACACACTCCAAGCAACCGGCCCCGCCACTGTCGAACATCTCGCCGACCACATGGATCTTCCGGTTGATCACCTTCGGTCGCTGCTTGATGGTGTTGTCGCCGAGGGGCTCCTCGACCAGTTCGTCGACATCTATGAGCTAAACGACACGGCCAAGCGGTACCTGGTGTCTGACGGGCCAGCCACCATGGCCGACCTCATTGCGGTTGCACCTGGGCCGCACGCCAACTGGACGCGCCTAGCTGACACGGTGCGCAATGGCCGGCCGGCAACTCCAATCGAAGACGACCCCGTTGCCTTCTATGTGCCACTGGTCGAAGGCACATTCACCACCATGTTCAGGTGCGCGACCAGGGCTGATCTCAAGATTCGTTACTCCGCTTTGCGCGAGCCGCGGATCCTCGACCTTGGAGCGGGCGGCGCGCCGTGGGCAATCGCCATGCTGAACGGTTGCCCGGCTGGCACGGCGGTCATCAACGATCTGCCAGGCGTCATCGACGTCGCCGCCCGCAAGGTGGCCGAACATGGTGTCGCCGACCGATGCGAGTTGCGGCCTGGCAACTTCCACACCATCGATATCGAGCCCGCGAGCTACGACATCGTGGTACTCGGACATATTTGTCGCACTGAAGGCGCGGAGGGCGCACAGTCGCTTATCGCTCGTGCCTTCGATGCGCTCAAACCAGAAGGCCGTCTGCTACTCGCCGACTACTTCCCCGACAGGGAACGAAAGTTCAACCCGCACGCCGTCATCATGGGCACCACGATGATGGCAAGCACCGAGAAGGGCTTCACCTTCACCCATCAGCAGTTCTCCGAGTGGCTCTACGTCGCGGGATTTCGCCAGACGCGTCTTATCGAACCCATTGGTTTCCAGCAGACGTTCGTGGCAAGAAAACCCCGTTAACCAACAACAAAAAGTAAGAACGCGGGGTCTGACCCCGCGTTCTTACTTTTGGGGCGCTACTCGATGGTCCAGCCTTCGGGAAGTGGGGCATCGCCGATGACTTCGTGGGTGTCGGGATCGACCTCGACACCTTCTGGGTGGCTCCAAAGCATGATCTGGTTACCCCACGGATCGCGGAATGAGGCGTTTGCGCCGCCAAACTCGGTCCAGAAGTGGTCGCGCCAAAGCTCGGTACCGCCAAGGCGCACAGCTGCTTCAAGGATGCGTTCGAAGGAGTCGTCATCGCTAACCAAGATCCAAGCACGGATTGCCCGCCCACCCGGGTTGAGGTGCGTTGGTTCGGTGGGGTTGGGATCTTTCGCTGGCCGAACGTTCGCAGCGTTGGAGATGCCCATGTGCAGGTTGCCGATCTCACTCGGCGTGCCGTCTTCGTTCAGGAAGTGTCCGCCGGGCACGATGCGAGCGAACGTATCGGCGATGCGGTCCTCCACCTCCCAGTTGAATACCTCGGCATAAAACGCCCGAGCGGCGTTGACATCGTCAGTGGGAAAGTCGACAAAAACAAGAACATTTGGCTGTGGCATGGAGTCCCCTTCGGAGCGGTTTGCGACCCGACACTAGCCGTGGTCTGATGGTCATACCACTCGGATACCAGGACTCTGGCATGATCGAAAGCCCCATTCCGCTCGAGAGTTTACGTCGCTCTAGCGGCACGTTTGTTGACGCTGTTGGCCTCCCTCCATCGGTGTACTCCGATGCCGACTTCCATGCATTCGAGATGGAGGCGGTGTTTGGTTCAGAGTGGCTCTGTGTGGGCCGTCAAGAGCAGATTCCCGACGCTGGCGACTACCTGTCGGTCATGCGGGTGGGAGAGCCGCTTCTCGTCGTGCGCACGTCCAACGGGTCGATCCATGTCATGTCTGCGGTGTGCCAGCACCGTGGGATGTGCGTTACCGCCAACACCAACCGTACCGACGACGACATGCTCGACCCGCCCGACCTCGAGTCGGGATCAACACGAACGTTTCGCTGTCCGTATCACTTCTGGGTCTATGACCTCGAAGGTCAACTTCTTGGCGCTCCAGAGATGGCGAAAACAACCGGATTCGAGATGGCCGACGTGCAGCTACCGGCGCTCGCTGTAGAGCTTTGGCAAGGGTTTATCTTCGCAAACTTCGACGTCGACGCAACGCCACTTGCACCGCGGCTAGCCAAACTCGACGATGCGCTCACCAACTATGACGTCGAGTCCCTTGTTACCGTCGACCCCCTGACCATTCCCGATGTCCCGTTCAACTGGAAGATCATGGTCGAGAACTTCATGGAGATGTACCACAACAGCCGTCTCCATCACGGAATCCACGACTTCGCCCCATCGTCAGGCGCTTGGTACGCCGACTACGAACCCGGCGATGCAGCGATGTTCGGATTCAACGAAACACTCGAGCCTGACGGCGGCTTCAACCCCACGTTCAAGGCGCTGTTCCCGCCGCTTTCGGGCACCACCATGGAAGAACGCCAGCGTGTGGTGTTTGCTCTCGTGGCGCCATCACTACTCATGGGGTTCCAGTCAGACTCGGCCTTCTGGTTCTACGTCGACCCGACCGGGCCCACCACGCATGCGCTGAGCATGGCCTACATCTTTCCTGCCTCGACCATCGAACTTCCCGACTTCGCCGAGACGCTCGAGGCCGCAATTGAGGGCGTGTCGAACTTCAACCGCCAGGACATGCCGACAAACGTGGCTACCCAAGCCGGCATGCAGTCGCGCTACGCACCTCGTGGCCGCTACGGCTGGCAAGAGGCCGTGCTCCCCCAGTTCAACTCTTGGCTGGTCGAGCGCTACGAGGCCGCCTCCGACAAGACCTAGCTCGACCTACACAGCACCTTCATCAAGCAGTGCTTTGAATCGTCGGCGCCACTCGACCGAAGCCTTGTCAGACGCCGTATCGACAAGCGCACCATGGTCAAGTGACAACTCACCGGGAACACGTTCGAGCATGTGTTGATCTTCAAGAGCTACCGCCAATTCGAAGTCGACGATCCCCTGCCCGGTCTCCGACACATCATCGTTTCGCCAGAGCACGAAGGTAAACATGCTCCGTTCGCTGCTCATCGGTGTCGCAGTCATGAACAACACCTGTTCGATGCCGTTCTCATAGGACATCGTGCTGCGAACCGTGAACGGCAACGCGAAGCCCGTTGACATGTCGAGCCCGATCACGTCGCCGCCGCCGCCCGACATCGTCTTCGCCTCGCCTTCGTTGTTGATGACCACCGAGTACTCGTAGCCATAGAAGGTGTCGTCGAGTTGCGAGAGGCTGAACTTTGGCACCTCTTTCTCCTGTTCGCGGCCAAAGGTGCCCGCGTGCGTATACGGAAAGTGGGCGACGTCGAGCATGTTGTCGATCATGCGAGTGGCCGAGCAGTTCCAGATCTGCATTGCCGTGTTGAGTCGGGTGAATGCCGGATCGTGGTCGACGTCGATGACCGGTACCGATGATGTGGGTTCGCCCGGGCACAACCACACCAATCCGTGATGTTCTTCGAGGAGCACCGGCGTGAGGTGGGCAGCCGGAGGAATTGGGGCATCTACCCCCGACGACGGCACCTCGACACAACGGCCCTCCTCAGCAAACGCCCAGCCATGATACGGGCAGCGAAGGCAACCATCTTCGACCCTACCGAGGGAGAGTCGAGCCTCTCGGTGGCTGCACTGATCCTTCACCGCCGCAAGCCGCTGGTCGGGTGTTCGCCAGATGACGTATGGAGTGCCAAGCACTTCAACCGCAACCGGGGCTCCGCCAACCCCGTCGACCGTCGCTACCGCATACCAGCAGCCGTGCAGAGAAGAGTTCAACTGGGCCCTTTCGCTCGACCTCGCAACACCAACGGTGCACCCCACGAGCGTAGCAACACGGTCATTTCAATCGAAGTCCTTCAGCAACCTCAACAAAAGAAAGAACGCTGGGGTCACCCAGACCCCGCGTTCTTACTTTCGCGGCGTTGGTTATTTGCCTCGACGGGTTGGGGGTTGCACGACTCGGGCGTCGGCCTTGCCGGTGAGCCGGACCAAGCCGCGTGCTTCGGCGGCGCGTACAAAGCTACCGAAGTTTCGGTACCCAAGGCGACGCTCGGAGAACTCGGGGTCGGCCCTACGCATGGCGTCCTTGAGGCCGGTGAGCTGGACCTGTTTGGCTTCTGTCACTACTCGTACGAGGAGTTCATCAGCGTTCACTGCGGCGGAACCGCCAAGTGACACCTGCGGATCGCTTCCACCCTCTAACGCCACCAGGTCATCAGCAGCCATTGCTTTGAGCAACGAACCAAAGGTTCGATGACCAAGATCAGCTTCGCTAAACGTCGGGTCTTTCCGCAGCACGGCGCGCTTGAGAGTTGATGCCCGCACCGAGTCGGAGTTCGATTCGAGACCAGCCAACGTCGACAACACCAGCGTTGCACCCGTGGAGGCATCGGAGCTGTCTTCAGTGTCGTCGGAGCTCGACACGAGGTTGTCGTAAAACATGAACTCGTCGCACGCCGGCGGAAGCAGATTCGACGTCGAGTTGCGAACGCCAACACCGATTACGGTGCGGTCGAGTTCGCGAAGTTTCTGCACCAACGGGCTCAAGTCGCTGTCGCCGGTACAGATTACAAACGTCGAAATGTAGGCCCGCTCGAGGGCAAGTTCGATGGCATCAATAGCCATCTTGATATCGGCAGCGTTCTTGCGACTACCACCCATCTTCTGAGGAATATCGACCAGCTCAACCTGATGCCGAGTCAGCATTCGCCGGTCTTCGTCAAAGTACGACCAGTCGGCGTAGGCCCGACGGGCGATGACCCGGCCTCGTTCGGCGAGCGCATCGGCGACCGGGGCAAAGTCGAAAGGTTTTCCAAGGTTGTCGCGGGCGCCAATAGCGAGGTTCTCGTAGTCGAGGTACACCGCTATGCGGGGCTCGGCGTTGGGTGTGTTCATGCCGCAGCTTCCCACACCAGAAGTGGCGCAAGGGTGCACAGGCAAGGCCAACGCCACCGCTACGGAGAATCGCTAACCGCAGCGGCGGCCGATGGCCGCTTTGCGAAACTAGCTCGGGCGGTTGCCCCAGCTGTCGAGATGCATCACGGTTTCAACGGGTGGACGCTTGGCCGGCTTGAAATCGGTGCCCTTGCTATAACCAATGGTGATGAGCGCGATTTGAGTGACCTCGGCAAACGGGATCTCGAGAATCTCTGCAGCTTGCTCTTCAAACATCAGGTGGATGGTGGTCCAGGCGGTGCCGAGGCCGCGCTCACGAGCAGCAAGCATGAAGCTCCACGCGCCAGGTTGAATCGAGCCATAGGTAGACGTGGCTGCCATGTTGGGCAAACCGTCGAGCCGGCCAGGCATGCAAGGAATGAGCATGACCGGCACCTTGTGGAAGTTCTCGGCGAGGTAGGTAGCCGAGTCGGCGACACGGTCCTGTTGCGCCTGGTTCTCGACCTCGAGGTTCATGGCGGCCTGATCCATCGAGGTGTACATCTCCCACCCCTGGCGGTAGAGGTCGGCGATGGCGTCCTTTTTGGCCTGGTCGGTCACGAACAACCACTGCCATCCCTGCATGTTCGAGCCGGTTGGCGCTTGCACGGCGTATTCCATGCATTCCTTGATCACCTCTAGTTCGACTGGCTTGTCGAAGTCGAGACGCTTACGGACCGCTCGGGTTGAGGTCAGTACTTCGTCGGCGCTGAGATTGAGCTTCACGATGCCCCCTGGGCTTTGGAGTGTGGGTAGGTAGTGCTGAGAACGAGACGAACAGCAGCTTAAACGTGAAACCGGGCTACCACCTAAGCTTCAGCCATGACTGTTCGATTGATAGGCGCTGGGCTCCCCAGGACCGGAACGATGTCGCTGAAGTTTGCGGCCGAATCGCTTACTGGCGGAGCGTGTTATCACATGATTGAAGTGTTTAAGCAGGACAACGATGCGGCGAAGTGGTCGCGGGTACTTGAGGGCGAAATTTCCCTGCTTGACGAGGTTCTGGAGTCCTACGACTGTGCGATCGACTGGCCCATGTCTTCGATGTGGGCAGAAGCAGCAGAACGCTACCCCGACGCGATGGTGCTGCTGTCGCACCGAAGCGACGCCGAAACCTGGTGGAAAAGCGCCGACCACACCGTCTGGCAAGTCATGCGCAGCATCGGACCCGACGATTCGCAGGACTGGCGGCGCCTGAACGAACTGCTTTGCGCCCGGTTTGCCGATCCGTGGGATGACCCGGTCTCAGCGATGGCCGCCTACGAAGCGCACAACGAGACAGTGCGAGCAACGATCTCGCCAGAGCGACTCGTGGAGTACCAGCCCGGCGACGGCTGGGGGCCGCTGTGCAAGGCGCTCGGGGTTGATGAGCCAGACCGACCGTTCCCCCATGTCAACACAAGCGAAGAGTTCATCGAGCGGATCGACAAGTCGAAATAGCCAGGCTTAGGTCGAAGCCGGGTCAAGGTTGCGGGCAAAGAGGTCAAGCAGCGCGGTCCAGTGACGCTCGGCAGCCGACTCGTCGTAGACGGTACGCCCGGGGAACGCAAAGCCGTGATGCACGCCCCAGTAGCGCTCGACCCTTCCAGCGGTGCCGGAACTTTGCATCTCGGCCTCGAACCGGTCGATATCGGCAAAGGTGATGTAGTCGTCGTGTTCGGCCGGAGCAATGTACAACTCGCCAGTGACCTCACCGAGACGAGAATGGGGACTGTCGGGTTGGTCGACGATGAGTCGCACGCCGTAGATAGATGCGGCTGCTCGCACCACGTTTGTGTGCTCGGCCGCCGCCCAGACGGCAAAGGGGCCGCTCATGCAGTAGCCCACGACACCAACGGCACTTTCGTCGATTGCCGTATCGGTAGCTGCATGTTCGAGCAGCCGGCCGACGTCGCGGGACACAGCCTTGTTGCCTAGCGCCCCCATCAGATCCCACATCTCGCTGAGCGATTCTTTGCTCGCGAAGTCGAGCTCGAAGTGGTCGACCGTCCGGTAGTACAGGTTCGGCAGGAGAACGGCGTAGCCGTCGGCCGCGATCCGCCGAGCCATGTCGTGCAGCTCTTCGCGTTTGCCAGGGGCGTCCATCAAAAACACGACCAGCGGGAACGGTCCGTCGCCATCGGGACGCACCGAAAACGTCTCCATAGCCGATCCGCTGCGAGCCTCGTCTGACTCGATCATCAGGTGTTGTTCGAACATCAGGTCACGGTACTTCAGGACGCGGCGCCGTAACAGTTTCGAGTCGGGTCCGACCTGCGGTCGTGGCGGTTCATCCCGCAATTGGCCAAAGCCGACTAGGACTTGTCTTGGAACTCTCGGTCGGCACGCTTGCCCTGATACACCCGCATGTCGATAGCGCGACGCACCTCGGGCCGTACCCGGAACAACATCCTCGGCTCGGTCTGCATGTTGGCGAAGAAACTGACGGCCGCCGCCTCGTTCTTTGGGTTGCCGCGACGTACGTATTTGTCGACGAGTCGTCGCGAGATCGGCCAGATGTCGAAGTCGGGCAAAAGGTGAGCTTCTGCAATACCGTCAACTGACGCAAACCCGGTGACGGGCGACAGTGCTTCAATACACAACGAACATCGCGGATCGTTGAGAAGTTGCTTGCACCACACCCGGTTGGTTGTGCCGCTGATCCAGAAGTCGCCATCATCGTGCAACCACCAGACCGGCACGGAATAGGGCATGCCGTTGCGACGCAGCGACGCAATCACGCCGATGTGGGGTTGTTCAAGAAACTCACCAAGGGTCTCTTCATCCATTCTGGGCATCCGCGAATCCTGACTACTCGTCGACGGTGGCGACCCTACCGGGCAATCGTTAGCGTCTCGGCGTCGATCGACACGATGTCACCCGAAACAATGTCACCCGCAACGATGTCACCCGACACGATGTCTTCGCCGC
Organism: uncultured Acidimicrobiales bacterium; assembly: GCA_938015295.1. Taxonomy (GTDB): domain Bacteria; phylum Actinomycetota; class Acidimicrobiia; order Acidimicrobiales; family SHLQ01; genus CALLQB01. The sequence goes on along the minus strand of CALLQB010000111.1, from coordinate 1,888 downwards.
ACACGACCACGGGCGTGACGAGTCCGTAGAGTTCCTCGGCAACCAGACAGCCAAGTGCGATGATCTCGTCGCTGCGTCGCAGCACAAACGCTGCAGGAGCAGTACCGAGCCGCACAGCTTCGGCCAACACCGACGATGCCGAACTCGACCCGCGCCCGCCATCCATGACGAGAACCCGACCGGCTACACACTCCCCCCGTTGTGGATGGTGTTGATCGATAATCAGACCGGTCTCGGTCTGGAGGCCACCCCAGAAACTGAGCGGCTCGTCGAGTACCAACGCCACGCCAGATGCCGAGCCACGTACGGTGGCCGTCACAGCAACCTTTCGGATGCCAACGTCATCAGACATCGCCCCACAACCCAACGTCTCGGACGACCTTTCCGGCCACTGCCGATTCGACGCACTCGCTCAGGCTGGCGAAGACGACATCGACACCAATGTTTCCGGGCGCGTAGTAGGCCCATTTCGCCGAATCGGTCATCGCAGTGCCCTGGGTATCTCGCAGAATTGGGGTGATGTAGGTACACGTATCAGTCACAAAGGTGACCCCGGCCTGTTCCAGCGGAGCGACCCAGCCACGCAGTTGAGCTTCGGTCAACATTTCGCGACCCGTCGACACATACACATCGATCTGGCTGTGAACTCGACGCCCGTCCAGCGCGTCGTACAACCGGCCGATCTCGGCGACCGAGTAGTGCGGGGTGCCGAGACTGACCGTCGAAAGTGCGGTGCCCGTTGCTCTACTCAGGGCATCTCTGGCCTCACGACACGCATCGGCGGTGACCACAAGTGAAGGTTGGCCATCGGCACCGCCACAGGCCGCATCGAGAGTTGGCGCCTCAGGTGTAATCCCAATCGCGTGAAACATCGCCAGGCTTCCCGACGATGCTGCGGCGGCGCCGAGTGCCTTGAGGTTGTCTTCAGACACCGACGCCGGCAGACCAACGATCGCTGGAATATCCGCCCCGCACTCCCTGCCGATCACATACCCAATCACCGGAAACACAGCGTCGGTCTGCAGCAATGCCGGTGCCAGGCCGGTGACATCGACCACCGTCGTCGCCCACCGGTTCGCGTCGAGATGCAGCCCGGCATCAGGAACCCGGCCGGTTACCGCAGCAGCGATGTCGATAAAGTCGCCATACCGGTGGGTTCGGGCACCAAGAACGCTGTTGGCGAACACGATGGCGTTCGACTCGGCCCATGCAAGATGTTCGCCAAAAGCAGGCCGGACCTCTCGTTGATAGGGGGCGCAAGTCCAGGTGGGTTCACAGCCCAACGACACGTACGCGTCCATCAGCGCAGAGGCATCACGGCGAGTCGCGTCGTCGCCCCGGTAGAGCTCTGGATGTAGCAGGTCGAGACTCGACACGTTGAGCGTGGTTGGCACAACCACCGTCGCCCCGCCATCGGCTAGCAAGCGCACGAAATCGAGACCAGACTGACCGTGGAAAAGGCAGCTATCGATGTGCGCTCCACTGATCGACCGCAGATGCCGAGCACCCATCGCTCGAGCCAGGCCGACCACAAGTCGCATCGCCGCCGCGACCCCGGGGCCGCTGGCTCCGTCGAGCAGCGCTTGTTCGTCTGCAGTGAGATCGGGGTCGGTCACGCTCTTAACAGAAACGGTTCATGCTTCATCGCTGGCAACCAAACTCTCGTAGCTTTCGCGGGACCGAGTCGGCTCGACACCGCCATCGCCGAGCAATGCAGCTCGGACCGAACTCGACCCCCTCGGCCAATCGAAATGTACTCATGTTCCCCTCGCTGGGCTCCCAACGGTCCGCTCGTCAAAGGGTAGACGACTGTTCGAACACGCACCTGCGCTCCGCTCTGGGCTCTGGCAGACTTGCGCGGTGACCGACTCCAGGAGCCCTACCCGCA